>JBKQWE010000013.1:0-91781 GCA_052139675.1 Candidatus Brocadiia bacterium | reverse complement strand
CACACCCCGTGCGCCGCTCACGCGCTGCGTGTGAGATGCTTCACTTCGTTCAGCATGACGAGCACCCATCTCAGGCCTTTCGCAAGAAATGCGCTAACGAAGAAAAGACCTACTGAAAGTCAACCGGCTGAAAGCCGGTGGGATTAGACCCGGTGCACGGAACCTAAACGGGAATCGGGCGGCACGCGTGGTATTCTGACGACTGGGGATGCCGTCGTCAAGTAATTCTTCGGCGGAAGCGCGCGACAGTTATCTGCCGGCGGGCATCCACCGCCTGCCCGATGGACGACATGATGGCGTTGGTCTCTGCGGCGGGTGGAATTCCGCGACTCATGGCAAGCGGGACGAGAAGAGCGGCGACAATGCCCATCAGAACCGTCATTGACGAGAAGATCACCAGCCAAAGAGTGCTGCGGGTCATTATGGGAAGCTTGTGCATTTTGCCGCGATGCGCCCGTGGCTCTTCTGCAGAGCCTTTTTTCATAACCCCCGAAAAGCCCGGTGCGCTTTCTCTTTCGTAATCGTAATCCTAATCGTACTCGGCCGTCATCGGGCCTGGACAGAAATCGGCGATTACGATTACGAGTAAGATTACGATTGCGAAGTGTTGAAACCTGTTCCGGCCGGCCGGCGTTACTTCTCGGCTGCCGCGCCGGATACGCCCTCATCCTGCACCAGCGTCCAATCGCTGCCCGGATTGTATTCCGTCATCGCCTTCGCGATTTGGAAAGTCTTTTCCCCCAGGTTGCGCTGGCAGACTTTGCCATCCTGATTGACGATGAACGTCATGATGCCCGACTGGTCCCAGAGCGCCGGATAAGCCACCAGCGCGAATCCGCCCGTCAGGTTGCCGCCGCTCATGTAGTCCATTTCCCCGCCGGGCGCGTCCTTGCCTTGCCGGGTCAGGATTCTGAAACAATAACCGTGGAACGGCTTCGGTCCCGCGCTCTTCTCCTGGCCGTATCCCTCGGCGTGAGCCTGCGCCACCAGCGGCCCGAACGGGCTGGCCGGTTCTTCCCCCGCCGCCGGCCAGTAGAGGCCGTCCTTCTTTCCGGGCGAGCTCTTGAATTTCAGCGCGTACTTCGCGCCTCCGCCCGCCTCCGCGTTCGCGGCGGAGTACTGCCGTTGCGCGGTCACGTAAGCCCGGCAGACGCCGATCGCGTTGAGCTCGTCCTTCCCGATGTGCCGGTTGATGATCTCCTCTTTGCCCGCCGCCGTGTCGAAACGCCATTGCCCGTCCGCCTTCACCAGCGGAATCGGCATCGGCCAGGAGTTCGGGCCCACCTCGAGAATGATTTTGTCGTCGCCTTCTTTCGCCTGCACGCAGCCCTGCGCCATGAGGGCGGCGAACCGCTTCGAGTTGTTCGCGTCCTGCACTTTGTCGCCGGTCACGAGTTCATCAATCCCCGTCCCGTAAACTTCGCGCAGGGCCGCTCTATCCTGGGACTCGACGGCCGTCTGCAAGGCTTTGACGGCCTCATCCGGCGAGGCGAACGACCGTTGCACCACTGCGGCTTGCGGTTGCGCTTCCGGCGGCGCCGCCGTGCATCCAGCCAGGGCAACCAGCAGCGCCAGGGTCGAAAGGCCGGCCAAACGCGCCCGTTGATTTGAAAGTTTCATAGGTCCCTCAGGTCTGTTTATGCCCATGCGCCAATGAGTTGCGCGGTTCAGTGCTTTCCGCCTGGCGCGCCGCCGCCAGGATGCGCCTCCCCGCCCGGATGCGCTTCCCCACCGGGATGCGCCTGCCCGCCGGGATGAGCCTCTCCGCGGCTTTCAGCTCCGCGACGGCTGAAATCGCGCGCGTCGCGTCCCCGGTCGAAGCCGCCGCCGAAAAGATACAGATCAGGCCCCGTAACGATCACCCCGGCGTCGTATGGAACGCCCGAGACCGGGACGAATGTGACGCTGATACTGTGCGCCGAATGGATGCCCGAAAGCGTGAAGGCCGGAGTGTTGCCGCCAACGGCGTTCCCGTCAACGAACACCTGGTACACCATAAAGCCCGGGTCCGGAATGAACGTGAACGATGCGGCGGCGCCGTCGGGAACATACACTGTGCCGGCCGGACTGATGGAACCGCTGCCCCCTGACGAAGCATTCACAGGCCAGGAGACCTGCGCGCGGGCGACACCTCCGGCAATAAGGACGATTACCGCGGCGCAGAGTACGGTGAAGGCGATGCGGGAATATCCGGCGTTGCTGGGAATTTCTCTCATGGCGCATGACCCTTAAGAGCGCGGACAAAAAGCCCCGGACGGCCGGCTCTCCGCGCCACCGGCGAAGAGCCCAGCCCCGAACAAATTCAGATTACATCACGCTGCGGCACCAAGTCAAGCCCGCCGCCCAATCGCCGCGTTCACCCTCTCGCGCTGCCGCAGGATCCAGCCCATGGACCGCGGATAGGTGAACATATCCTTGATTGGCGCAAGGGCCGGCAACCGCGCTGCGTCGCGCGGAGGCGTGCGCCCGGCCAGCCTCGCCAGCAACTCCAGCGCGCGCATATCCTGAAGCCCCTCGCGGAAAACTTCCCAGCGGATGGAATCCACGGGGCCGTCCTTGCCGGGGTAGACGACGTACGCGTCGCCCGGAGGCAGCAGCCGCCCGCCGTCGGCGGCGGTATAAGGGTCCAGCAGCTCGCCCGTCAGGCCCGCGTACCAGTGATTGAAGCCCCACTGCAGGAAGCCCTCGAACCCGAACTTGTGCAACTGCCACCCCAGGATTCGATTGCGCGCGCCGGGGAAATCCAGGAACCGGTTCGAGACGCGGTCGGTCTGTCCGCAGCAGTAATAGGTCCACAGGTGCGGGACGCGGGCGTCCAGGAACGCCTGCGCGTGGTTCGTCGCCGGGCAGGGCCGGTCCACCGCGCCCTCGCGATAGAACTCGATGTTCGACAGGGCGTCGAGCACGGGCAGTTCGGGCGCGCCCCGGCGCAGGATGTCGCGCACGGCCCGGTAGTCGGCCAGGTGCGCCACGTCCGGCTCGTCGGAGACGTGCAGGAACGCGCGCGCCAGCGCATTCTTGCGCCGCAGGACCGCGACGAGCCCGGGCAGAAATTGAAGGAGGAACTTGCGATACTCCGGCCCGGCCGAGCGCGTCTCCCATCCGAAGATGCGGCGCATCCGCCCGTTGACCTTCGCGACGATCTTGGGCGCGGCCTTCGCGCCCCACTGCGTGGAAAGATGCGATATCTCGAAATCCGTCATCCCGCACCGCCGGCAGAGGTCCATCCACTTCTCCAGGTTGCGGAAGCCGAAGCGGTACTCGTCGCGGCCGGTCACTTCGACCTCCACCAGTTGCATCGTGGGCCGTTCCGTGCCGACGGCGGTATCCAGCGGCGGCGTGAAGATCGGCGTCAGGATCGTATTCACGCCATGCTCGGCGGCGTTGCGCAGGTACCGTTCCGCGATGCGCCAGTGTTCCGCCGACCATGCCTCGAAGCGGTAGTAAGACTGCAGGCAGTCATTGTGGAACCAGTGGGTGACTTTGAGCCGCTGCGCCGGCAGCATCGCGGCGACGACTGCCACGTCCACGGCCAGCTCGGCCGCGCGCCGGCCGCCGCTGCGGAGGCGGATTCTCAACCGGCTGCGCCCCGCCGGCGCCTGCCTGGGAATGCGCAGCGTAACCCAAATGCCGCGCGTCTGGCCCGGATAGGTTCTCCAAGGGACATTTGGAATGAGCGGGTCGGGATAGAATCCCGGAGCCCGGCCGATGCGGTTTTCCGGTCTCTCGCGGTAGGTCGGATGCTCGACGTGCGCCAGGTCAATTCGGCGCGCCGCGGCCGAAGCCGCCAGCGGCCCGGAGATATCCAGGCCCAGTTCGCCCTGCCGGTCCGAGCGGTGGACCACCTGGAAAGAGAGCACCTCGCCTCGCAGCCCGCTCAACTGAATCCGGTCCCGGCGCGGGACGGGCGAGTCGGCGAAAAAGGTCTCCAGGCTGTATCCCAGTCCGACGGCCAATCGCGCTGCGGGCGAAATCATGGATGCTCCCTTCCGGTTCCTCGTAATCGTAATCCTAATCGTACTCGGCCTTTGTTCGGCCCAAACGAAATACGACGATTACGATTACGAGTAAGATTACGATTACGAGGTTAATCTCTGCGCGTGATCCCCAGTCCGCACAAAGGCACGATCTCCCTGGCCTCGGCGGATGAATAGTTGAAGAGGGTGAATCCTCCCGTGCCGGCCCGGCGGGTGATCTGTATCATCCGGAACAGCGAGAAGATGTCGCCCTGCGCGCCCCAGCAACTGTAACCGATCCCCGGGTAACAACCCGCCTTGCCCGCCCACTGGATCTGCCGCTGCACCAGGCCCTGGAACTCGGCGCAGTCGGGCGTGTAGTCCATCGGGCAGACGAAATCCAGGTAGCCGCGCTCGCACCAGAGCTTCCAGTCCTGCCCGACGTTGTCGCGGTCCACGGGCCAGTTGGGGAACACCGCCGCCGAAATCCTGACGTTCGGCCTGGCCTTCCGCACCTCGCGGCTGACGGCGGCGACGACGGCGGTAATGTTGTCCCGCCGGAAGTCCAGCCACCGGTCCCGCAGCGGGCCGCCCTGCACGTCCTCGGGCCAGTTGGCGACCTTGCGGCCGATGGATTTCTCGAACCGCTCGCGGCAGCCGGCGCAGAAGCAGCCCTCGGGGCCCGGGTAGCGGATGTAATCGTAGTGGATGCCGTCCACGTCGTATCGCGTGGCGACCTCGATCATGGCGTCGGTCTCGAGCTTCTGGTTCGCCGGATTGCTGGGGCAGAGCCACAGCCCGCCCTCGATCGGCTTGCCGTCGGGGCCGACCTGCGTCCGCCCTTCCTGCTTCATCCGCGCGGCGAATTCTCCCGCTTCGCGCATTCGCCAGTTGACCTTCCAGACGTGGCATTGAAGCCCGTACTTTCTGCAGGCCGCCAGGCACAAAGCGATCTGGTCGCCCTTCTCCTTGACGAGCGGGTTCACGGAAAGGACGGAGCTGTTGTAGAACGCCGTGTCGCCCCAGAGCATGTTCGGCTGGATCGCGGTGAAGCCGTTGTCGGCAAGGTTCTTGATCGCGGCGTCCCAGTCCATGCCCTCGACGCCGAACGCGTTGTGGCACCAGAAGGCCCGGCGTTCGCCACGCGCCGGTTGCTCCAGGAGACACCAGCCTCTGACCGCCTGTTGATGCACTTGCTCGACGAGGTCCATCGCCGCTATGGACTGGCCCTGGGCGATCAGTTCCACAGCGCGCTGCCGGCCGGCCAGGGCGGCCGCGAAGGCGGCGCGCGCCGGCTTGCCGGCCATCTGCGCCGGCTTGCCGGCCATCTGCGCCGGCTTGCCGGCCATCTGCGCCGGCTTGCCGGCCATCTGCGCCGGCTTGCCGGCCATCTGCGCCGGCTTGCCGGCCATCTGCGCCGGCTCGCCTGCCGCCTGCGCCGCAAGACGCTGGACCTCGGACAAGTCCTTGTGATCCCCGGCCGTCAGCGCCCGGTCGAGGCTTGCCCGCGCCGCCGCCGGCCACAGGTCCGGCGCCATCGCCCCGGCCATGGCCATCAGCAGGCGCCGCTTGCCGGGCGCGTCGTCGTCCAGCATGACGTGCGTCATCATCACGCAATTGTCCGAGGCGACGATGGCCGCCTCGCCGGTGGGCTTGCCGCCGCTGTCGTACCACTCCGCCACCACCCTGCTGCGACCCGCGATCGGCTGGCATTCCTCGATGTTCCAGGAAGCCTGCTTGACCACCGGCGGCATGCCCGGCAGCGAGCCGTCCGCCGCCGGCCGGATGGAACTGAAGCGCCCCTCGGCTGACACGTTACGTCCCAGGCTCAGACCCGCGGCCTGTTGGAGCGGTCCGGGCAGGGTGTAGAACGCGAGCATCTTCCCTCCGCCGGCCATGAATTTCTCCAGCGCGGCGACCGCGTCGTCCGGCATGTCCGGGCTGTAGGGAAGGATGACGAGCCGCTTGCCCGCCAGCCGCGCGGGCGTCAGGTCCAGGTCGCTGAGGAGCGTGTAATCCAGGCCCAGTTCGTCCAGCCTCCCGCAGAGCGACCCGGTGAACTGCCGCGCCCCGGGCCATTCATCTTTAGCCGCGAAGGCGGCGGATTCCGCGCGGACGACGGCGATTACGCCGCCGCCCCGGACGACGCGGAGGTTGCGGATGCGCAGCGCCGTGTCTTTATCCAGGCCGCGCCAGGCGGATATCCGCAGCGTATCAATCCCGGCCCAGCCTGCGGGCTTGCCCTCGATCTCCATGTCCGACTTCCTGACCGTCACCGTCGCGAACGCGGCTGAGGCGGCGGAGAAATGCCCGGTGTACCAGCCGTCGCCGCTGTGCAGGTAGAAGCTGAAGCCGGCGACCGGCGCGGGGTCGTCGCAGGCCGCTTCGAATTGCAGCGCGGTCGCGTCGGAGAGGTCCAGCTTCACCGGATGGTCCCAGGAGGCGCGCTCGATTCGCGTGCCCTGGAAGTTGCACGGCATCCTCAGCGCCTTCGCGGCGTCGGGCGCGCGCACGACGGAGACCGGCGCCGTCCCGGCCATCGGCTCCCACGCCGCCCGCGCGGCTGCGTCGCTGGCGTAATCCAGCGGGTCAGCCGCAGGGACTTCGGCGGCCGACGAAGTGCGCAACCCCGCCGCCGTCATCGCCAGGCTGCCGGCCAGAAACAGGCGCATCAGCATCGTCGCCCTCTCACAGTTCTTTCACTTTACGCCACAGCGAAGGCTCGACCGGGATGCCGCGCTCCAGGTTTTCGCGCCGCGCGGCCAGAGACCGCTCGCCCGGGTAGAGGACTTTGCTGCCTTCACCGACCGGCTCGGCGGCATGGAAATCGTCCACGACCTCGTTGACCACCTGCGCCGCGAGAGAGCCCGGCGCCAGCCGCGCGAGGTCGAAGGCCATGAAAATCTGCGACACGCTCGTCTCGGTCAGTTTGCCGATCTGGTGCGTCGCCAGCCCGCCGGACAGGAGCGCGACGACCAGGTCGAGCATCAGCGCCAGGCCCGAGCCTTTCCAGTAGCCGATCGGCAACGGGCGCTGCGATTCCGCGATCTCGTTCGCATCGCGCGTGAGGCGCCCCTCGCGGTTATATCCGCCCTCCGCCGGCAGCGGCTCGCCGCTCGTCCGGTGGATTTGCACCTTGCCGCCGGAGAACTGCGATATCGCCATGTCCAGCACCACGTGCCCGCCGGGCCGTGGGACCGCGATGACCAGCGGATTGTTCCCCAGGCGGCGCTCTCTGGCGCCCCAGGGCGGCATCAGCGCCATCGTGTTCGTCCAGCAAATCCCGACGCATCCCGCCTCGGCCGCCTGCCAGCCGTAGTTGCCCGCGCGCTGCCAGTGGTTCGTGTTCTTCAGCGCGACGCAGCCCATGCCGCCCTGCCGCGCCAGCTCGATGGCCCGGCCCATGCAGAAATGCGCGTTGAGCGGCCCCGGCCCGTGCCGGCCGTCCCACCGTTCCAGCGCGCCGAAGCTTTCCACCAGGACCGGCTCCGCGTGGATCTTGACGGTTCCCTTCCGGACATCATTAATGAAAACGGGGAACCGGTTCAGCCCGTGAGAGGGCACGCCGTCGAGGCTGGAGTCGGCGAACAGCCGCGCGCAGAGTTCGGCGCGGTCCTTTCGGAATTCGTACTTGAGCAGCACGCGCAGAAACTCGTTGAGCATATCCTGGTAAGGAACCCGCGTCATGGCTTCACATTCCTCTTGGGTGTGGCACAGGCGCCTGGCCTGTGTCATTTTCCCCACAGCTTGCGGAGCAGCGCGAGGTCGGCCTCCACCATGCTCGCCACTCCGGCCACGCTCGGCCGGGCGCTGTGGGCGGTCAGCGACTCGTAGCCGCCGGCGCGCCAGGCTTGCTCGGTGACCATGTAGCCCAGGTAATCGCCGCCGAGTTCCACGCAGAACGTCCAGGGGAACGGGCTTTCGGCCTTGATCTTCAGGCCCCACTCGACGAATACTTCGCCCGGCAGGCTGGCGAATGCGACGTCGCCGATCCGCCACGCCTGCAGGACCGTGCGGTCCTCCGTCCTGCCCGCGCGGCGCATGCGCGCGACCTCCCGGCGGAAAACCTCCTGCGCCTCCGGAGACCATTGCGAGGCGCGGATTCGCGCTTCCGGGTCCGCCGCCAGGTCGCGCCAGGGGACCGTGATCTCCTGCTTGAGCGCTCCCAGCGGAACAGACTCGAGGCCGGGCTTGCGCTTCTCCAGCCTCTGGATGATGGCGCGCGCCAGCGCGTCGCCCACCTCGCGGTACTGCTGCAGGGCCGGGTTGATGTCGCCGAACGTGCCGGGCACGAAGATCGGCACCACGCCCGGCCCGAACCGCTCGCGCAGCCGCGACGCGACGACGGCGGGATAGTCGGCGCTGAAGCAGGGCCCGAAGTTCGCGTTCGTGTGGAGGGAGTAATGCCACAGGACGGCGATGGGCGTCCCGCCCGTTCGACGTTGCTCAGGGCGGCCCTGAGTTCCATCGAACGGGCCGGCGGCGTCGTCGAAGCAGAGGATGCCCACCTCCGGGTCAACGGGCGCGGCGGAGCCGAGGCACTGGACCTCCTCTTCGCCCGCATGCAGGAGCCAGATGTTGATCTCGCGGCCGTCCTTGTACTTGTATCGGCGGTTCTGGAGGACGTGCTGGCAGTAGGCTCGCTCGCGGGTCATCCGCGCGGGGCGCATGGAGCGGCAGGCGGCCTCGACCGCGTCGGCGAATTTGCCGGGAATGCCCGCGAGCCAGGCCTCGTCAATCGGAAACGCGTCCTCGAAGAGCCGGACCGTGTACGGCCCGGTGTGCGTGTGGCTGGCGGCCCAGACGATGTTCTGCTCCGGGATGCCGGTCCGCCGCGCGGCCAGCGACACGGCCGCGTCGCCTTCCCTGCGTTCGAGCGCGATCAGGTCCAGCAGCACGTACGCCAGCTTGACCCCGCCGCACGACAGGACGATGGCCTTGATCGTGAGCGGGTCCTGCACGCCCTGGGACTTGCGCGGCTTAAGGTCGCCGGCCAGCGCGGTGCCGACCGGCGGCGTGATATCCACCTCGGCCGCGCCTGCCATGAGCAGTTCAGAATCCATAGGGTCTCCTACCAGTTGAACTGGGGCACGTCCATCCAGGCGCCGCCCTTCATGGCGGACTCATGGGCGATGATGCCCGGCACGGTGAAGTCCATGGAGCGGATCACGTCAATCGGCGGGCGCGCATTCCGCTCGATGGCCGCGAGGAAGTCGCGGATCATGTAGTATTCCGATGTCCCATGTCCACCCTGGCGCGCCTCGGCGGGAGCATTCGGGTCGGAGACCTCGCACGGGATGGCGCGCGTTCGGTTGGCCGGGTCCTCCTTCAGGCTGAAGTAGAGCCCTTCGCCCCGGTCGCGCTGGTTCTCCAGGTGCCCGGCCGTGCCGTAGAGCGAGTACCAGACCATGTGCGGCCGCGCCGCCACCTGGCTGCGGAGGATCTTGACCACCGCGCCTTTCTCGGTCTGGAAGAGGCCGGTCTCGAAATCGAGGAACCCCGGATGCTCCTTGTATTCGGGCATCTTGTTGAACCCGGTCGTCAGCCCGCAGCCGCGGACGATGCGGTCGTTCATCAGCATCAGGATCGGCCCGAGCGTGTGCGCGCAGTACCAGATGGGCGGCCGGTTGTGCCGCCAGTGGAACCGGCCGGTCTTCTCGTCCACGAGCCGGTCAATGATCTCGTGGATGTATTCTCCCTCGGCGTAATAGATCTTGCCCAGCTTGCCCGCCGCGACGATCTTCTGCCATTCGCGGACGTAGTGGAAGTAGCAGTAATTCTCCGCCATCATATACGCGAGCCCGGTCTTTCGGACGGTCTCGACGATGCGCGCGCAGTCGGCGACGGTGTAAGCGGCCGTCTGTTCGCAGAGGACGTGCCGCCCGCTCTGCAGCGCCTGGATCGCCTGCTCCGCATGAAAGGCGATCGGCGTGGCGATGAGCACGATGTCCATCGGCGCGTTGAGGAACGAATCGTAGTCGGCGTATAGGCGCTGGTCCGGCAGATGGAACGCCTTGCCGACCTCCTCGAGGGTGGCCGGCGCAGCGTCGCAGAGCGCGCTCACCTCGACGGCGGGATGCGCGCTGAAAACATCCACGAACCCCCGCCCGCGCGAAAGTCCGACCAGCCCAACTTTCCATTTTTTCTTCATGTCACGCACCTTTTCAAGATAAATCTGCCTATCGGCCGTTATCAGGTTCCTCGGCAGTCCACCGGTCTTGAGCCTATAACAGCCGGCTTCGCTTTGGTCAAGTGATCGCCTCTGTTCATAACTGGAATCACTGACCTTGCAGTCCCGCGAAAAGGCTAGTGGGTGTCCGCGGGGGAACTGCTTGTCTCTTTCCGATAACGCTCCAGACTCTCGGCCTGCTTCTTGAGGATTCCGGCCAGGCTGATTCGGAAGTCCCAAATGCGCCCCTGGCGGACATCGTCGGGCGGATGCGCTGACACGACCGGCGAGCCTTCTTCGATCTTATAATCGAAGTCCGATTCCGTGAAGGGGTCTTTCGGCAGTCCCTGCGGGAAATACCCGCGCAGGGTTTCGAGAGAGGTTGGATATTGTCCCGTTTCGGCCTCGTGAAGCGCAGCGGCGACCATTAACTTGCTCATGGCGAGGCGAGCATTACTCACCGCGAACATCTCATGCGGGTTCCCGGCGGAAAGAAACTCACCCAAAAGCGGGTTTTCCGGATATGTCTGCCCTTTGGCGGGCTTGCCCAGTTTCTCCATGTGTTCGATCCGGGCCATGACACGCGGCCGGGCTTCAGCGAAGCTCCCTTCGCCGGCTTTCGCCAGCTCGGAGAGCTCGTTGCCGACCTGGTCCGCCCATTTGCCATAGGCCGTCGCGCGTTCATCAGGCTTGAGGCTGCGGAGTTGCCCGAAGAGCGTCTTGTAGTTTACGCCCATTTTCGCCAAAATCTCGAATCGCCCGAAGAAATCGTTGTCCATTGCCTGAAGAGACCGGTCGAGGTCCGCATCGGAAAGCCGCGCCTCACGTTTGAGCATGAGAGGCACGGTCTTTCCCTCGTCGGCCATGCAGGCGGAAAACGAGATCGGCCGCGAAGGCATCGTGATAAGCCGAAGCATAAGCGCGCGGATGGGCGCCTTTCCGGGCTTTCGAGCCAGGAACTCGTTCATTCCTGCCAAGCTACCCTGCATTACAGCGGTCCCGGTAAGAGCGTACATTACGTCAGGGCATTGGCAGAGGTGCACGGAGAACTGGACGGCGTCCGCGTGCACTTGCGCCGCGCGCTCGAGTTGTCCCTGTCCCTCCAGCATGGTCGCCATCGCCCAGGCGCGTTTGCCCAGGGCGCGAAGCATCTTCATCGGAGGGATCGCCCCACCATCCATGGCCGCCACGTCGAAGTCGCATTGAGTACAGGCGGCGCCGATGTGAAGCATGTCCATCGCAGCGCCGGGCCGAAGATCTTGCTCCAGGAATGTCACATCATCATGGTTTTCGATGAAGAGCTTCGGCGCCAGGAACGTCCTGGCTTCAATGTCATCGAGAACCTTTTCCTCCTTCTCATCAGCAGGCCGCGTCATTACGGCGGCCGCGCACCAGTAATGAACGGCCGCATTGCCGGTACAAGTCGGTTCCTGCGCCCAAGTGGGAAGTGCAATGCCCAGCGTCAACATCAACCAGAGAATATTGTAAAAAACGCGCATTTGAGACCTCCTGTCATCGTCTCGCCTGACGACGGTCAGACATCAAGTGTCATATTCTCACGGCTGAAGTCGCCCGCGTCAAGCAGTTCTTCGGCGGTCTGCCAAAAACTTGACAGCCGCAACTCGCTCCTATAATCTCATGATATTGGATAGACTCTTTGGGAGCCGATCATGTCGCGCATGAAGATTCTCGCCCTGTTGGTTCTCACCGCCACGCTGGCCGCCGCCGAACCGTCGCATCCGTCGTTGCCGGGTCCGACAGTCCCCGACGGCGTGGGCGTGAACATCCATTTCACCGACGCGCAGCCGGGCGAAATGGATATGCTCGCCTCGACCGGGTTCCGCTGGGTGCGGATGGATTTCGCCTGGGCGGCGACCGAGCGCGAACGCGGGCGATACGATTTCGCGGCATACGACCGGCTGATGCAGGCGCTCGACTCTCACGGCCTGCGAGCGCTGTTCATCCTCGATTACGGCAACGCGCTGTACGAACCGGAGAACGCCGTCGCGACCGACGCGGGCCGGCAAGCCTTCGCGCGATGGGCCGCGGCCGCCGCGGCGCATTTCAAGGGCCGCAGCATTCTCTGGGAAATCTGGAACGAGCCGAACATTGATGTCTTCTGGAAACCCGCGGCCGATGTCCGGCAGTACGCCGCCCTCGCGCTCGCGGCCGCCAAGGCCATCCGCGCAGCCGCGCCTGGCGAGGCGATTATCGGGCCGGCTGCCTCGGGTATGGATTTCCGTTTTCTCGAGGAGTGTTTCAAGGCCGGTCTGCTCGAATGGTGGGACGCCGTGTCGGTGCATCCGTACCGCCGGTCCGATCCCGAAAGCGTCGCCAACGACTACGCGAAGCTGCAGCGCTTGATCGCCCGGTACGCGCCCAAGGACAGGACGATCCCGATCCTCTCCAGCGAGTGGGGCTATTCCTCCACGTGGAAAGGCTTCGAGCAGGACAAAATGCTCGCGCGCGAATGGCTGACCAACCTGGCCAACCGAATCCCGCTCTCGATCTGGTACGACTGGCACGACGACGGCGCGGACCCAAATAACGACGAAGACCACTACGGCACGGTCGCCGAGCCCTATGATCCGGACCGCGAGCCGGTTTACGATCCGAAGCCCGCCTGGCGCGCCGCGAAAACGCTGACCGTTGTCCTGGGCGGCTGCCGTTTTGCAAAGCAACTGAATACCGGCCGTCCAGACGATTTCGCCATGCTCTTCGAACAAGGCGGCCGATTGCGGCTAGCCCTCTGGACCACGTCGCGCCAACCGCACGAGGTGACGTTGCCCTCCAGCCCTGGCTCGTTCAGGATCATCTCGCGCGGCCGCGATGAGCGCTGGACCGTCTCCGTGCCAAGCGACAGCTTCACGCTCGCCGTCACCGATAGGCCGCTGTATCTCCTCTTTGACGGACCGAACCCCGCGCTCGCCGACGCCCCGGCGATTCACCTCATGCGGGTCGACCTGGAGCCGGTCCTGGGGACAACGCTGGTCGTCCGCGTCGAGAACCTCGCTAACACCGCCTTCAAAGGCCGCGCCCGGCTCGTCGAGACCGACGGGCTGGAACCGGCCGCCGCGGAGCAACCGTTGGAGTTTGCGGCCGGACAAGCGGAAGCGATTCTCCGTTTTCCCATCGTCTCGAAACCGTCGCGCGCCTATCGCTTCGGTCTGCGCATCGAGAGCGCGGACGGGGGCAGGATTCTCGACCTTCCGGTGCGCCGCTACATCGCCGCTCCGGATGAACTCCTCGCCGACTGCCGGATTGTCGCTGACGGCGACGCCAAGGTCGGCTCCGAACTTTCCGTGGCTGTCGCGCCCGCGCCGGAACCGCTGCCCGGCTCGGGATCTCCGGTGCTCAAGGTCACCTATCGGATGGACATCGGCTGGAAATTCCTGCGGCTCGCCCCGGAACGCGCGGAATTACGGGCGATCGCCGGCGAGCCGAAGGCATTTGGTATTTGGATTTACGGCAACGGCGGACAGGCCAGCCCGCGCCTGCGCGTGACCGATTCCAATGGGCAGTGCTGGCAACCCGTCGGAGATGACATCAACTGGACCGGTTGGCGCTTCGTGGAATTCGACCTAAGTCCCGCCACAGATCATTGGGGCGGCGTCGCCGACGGTGCAATCCATTTCCCGCTGAAATGGGATTCCGTGTTCCTGCTTGACAAGTCCCGCGAGCAGTGGGCCCAGGGAATAATCTACCTAACTGCGCCCGTAGTCATTTATTGATCGGGAAGTTCCTGACTCTTGCTGGAAGCGCCGAGTCAGGAGACGCGATCCCGCGTGGAGTGCAGTTAGGTGGAATGGCTGCGAGCGGCAGCCGCCGCCTTTCTCTCGTTCTTATCTCTCAACATCCGCGCGAACCGGGCGTCCAACGCTCCGACGTCCACGCCCTCGGCTGCGAATCCGTCCCTGACCTGTTGCGACGATATCTGCCCGTCCTGCACCCAGCCGCCCAGCGCGCCGACCATGTAGGCGATTTTTGTTTGAATCGCCTTGCGTCCGGTCGGGACCTTGGTCAGTGCGAGCCGTCGTTGCAGGACGCCGATCTGCACGACGTGTGCGATTCGGGGTTTCGGCTCCAGCGTCATCTGCGTTTTCATTCCGATCCCTCCCAGCGTGCCGCGGATATCTAACCGCTCAAGCTTCCGGCTCGATCGTCGCGGTGAGCTTTGCCGAGGTCAGTTTCTCGGCGTGACCGTTCGCCTGCTCCAGCGTCTCGATGGCGCAGAGCGCCATGCCGCTGCAGATGGCCTCCGACGTGATCTCCTCGGCGGCGCGCCGGCTGAAGTAGAAGACCTCCTGAAGGACCTGCGCCACATAGCGGGCGAGGTGAAGACCGTCGTCATGGAGCAGCACCCGGTAGAGCGGCATGCGGCGGACCTGGTCGTTCATTTGAGCACCGGCTCGTGCATCATTCTCCGCCATCGGTCCGCCTCCTTTCCGACTATGCACCCTGTCGCGTCTCACCCAAACCGCCGCCAACATCAAGGAGCGACTTAGCCGAACAGCAGAAGGCATCCCCGGCACAAGTTTCTGATGATCGCCTTCTCCTTGCGGCACTTGGAGCATATCAGCGGGTTATATTGATAGGCCTTGTTCCGCTGCATGCGCTGAAGAGCGGTCATGTTCCGCGGCGCGCTCATGAAAAGCGGGTTGTGCTTCACGTACTGCATGGCCATCGTGCTGCCTCCTTATCCTGGGCGTCGGCCTAACATTCGACGAACTGCTGTGTTCGACTGTCCGCCGACATCCGGCACAGCGAGCCTGGCGGCCCGGAGAACCTGAAAGGCAAATCGTTGCCGGTGGGAAAGAGAGGCAGGACACGCCCAAGTGCGCGGGCATCTGCGACTGTCTCGACGCCGGTTCTGCGCAAATCTGCGCTTCACCGCTCCTGCGTTGCGCCCTGAGTCAATTGCACCATACGCTGATCCCCGGCTGAAGTCAATCTTTATTTTGCCGGGCCGGCGCGTTTGCCTAAGTCGGGATGGCCTGCCGCACGGCTGCTTTCGCGCTTTTGCACTTTCGCGGTCAAACAGCCGCCCTTGGCGTCTTTGCGGCTTCGCGTGAGCCTTTCTTTTTCTTGCGCGACGATCCATCATTTCACAATTCCTCCGGGAAATGTACAATACCGGCAGGTCCGCGATGCCGCGCAACAAGGCGTCGCCAAAAACCGAAGGCGTCGGCCGCCGGTTCAGGAGAGCGCATGTTTTCGAGCGGCGATCGCGGCAGACTCGTGCGGCGGCTGGTCCTGGGCGTCAACCTGACGCTGGCCGGGTTCCTGGGACTCCTCGTCTCGCTCGACGTCTACCTCGCGCGCCGCAACCTGATGAACCGGGAAATCACCGACCTGCAGGAGAACGCCACGCTGCTGCTGACGTCGGTCACGCGCCTGAGCCGCCGCGGTTTGCCGGCCGTGCAGGATTTCCTCGACGACACCAACGTCTCGATGCAGCCGGTGCGCGCCGCCGACAGCCCGCACCGCATTCTCGTGCGGGTGGGCAAGAGGAAGCTCGAAGCGCACCGCGATGACCTTTCCGGCCCCGAGGCGCTCGACGACGCGGCGGCCGCCGCAGCCGCGCCAGACCATCGCGGCGTGGTGGACGGCGAGCCGGTCATTGTCGGCGGCGCCGTGCGCGGCGACGTGGCCGCCTACATCCTCGAACCCTTCTCGCAGACCGAGCAGGCGATCCGCCTCCTGATCCTGCGCCGCGCCGCGGCCAACACGCTTACCGGCCTCGGGATCGCCGCCGCGCTCAACGTCATGCTCCAGCTCTGGCTCGTGCGGCCGCTCGGCCGGATGGTGGACACGGTTCAGCAGTTCGGCCGCGGCGACCTGCGCGCGCGGATGCCGCCCGGCCACAGCCGGGAACTCGGCCTGCTCGCGGACGAGTTCAACGCGATGGCCGCGATCCTCGAGCGCACCGAGGCGGATCGCCGCAGCCAGATGGAGCGCGCCTGCGCGATCCAGGATTGTCTGCGCCCGAACCTGAAAGAGATCGCCGGGGCGCGGTTTGCGTGCATCAACCAGCCTGCCGCCGAGGTCGCCGGCGACTACTACGACGTGCTGCCCTCCGGCGACGGCGGCGTAGTCCTGTGCGTCGCCGACGTGAGCGGTCACGGCGTGCCCGCCGCGATGGGCGCGGCGATGCTCAAGACGCTGCTCCTGAACGGCGCCGAGCACGAGAGCGACCCGCCGAAACTCCTCGCCGTGCTCAACGCCGCGTTCTGCCGCGTGACGCTGCCGGAGGACTTCGCGACGATGGCGCTGCTCCATTTCAAGCCCGGCAGTCCGACCGCCGCCTACGCCAGCGCCGGGCACGAGCCGGTCTTCCTGGTCCATTCGGCCGGCCCGACGGAGGACCTGAAGGCGACCGGATTCCCGATCGGCGTCCAGTCGCCTTCGACCTGGGAGGGCCGCACTCTGAGCGTGGAGCCGGGCGACCGCCTCATCATGCTGACGAACGGCCTGGTCCAGACCAAGAATCCCGCCGGCGAGGCATACGGCCGAGACCGCCTCCTCGCCGACCTGGTGGACCTGCGCGCCAGGCCGCTGACCCAGATGCTGGCCGGCATCCTGAGCCGCGTAACCGCCTACCGCGGCAACACACCGCAGAAGGACGACCTGACGGGGCTGGCGGTGGAGTTCACCTCGGTGACGACTAAGACATAATGGCGCGCGTTGGCAGCGTCCAACAGCCGACGGTAGACTGCGAATTGCAGCACACACGCTTGCAGAGAATACCCAAGTGTATCAGTTGTCCGCCCGAAACCGGATTCTCGCAAAATATCTGACGCCTACACCCTTTGACAGACTGCCACTGGAAGCACGGGAATGGATATTGAGTGCCCCATGCGCCTTGGAAGATATTCTGCCCACGATGTTATTTAACCCGAACTGTGGCGATAGGAACGAGGTTGCCATACGTTCCAAGTCTTTGCGGTATGGATGTGTTCCAATGAGCATCCTTAACGAGCTAACGCTTGCTGACACAGATCATGATCCATTTGAGGCTTTTTCTCATTATCACAAGTGGTATAGGTCTTGACAGCCACGATGCGGCCGACGTATCATCATCATGCGTTGTTATTCAGGAGAAAGCGGATGAGTACACTGACCACTTACGCTCATATCGTGCGGAAGGCACGGATTTGCGGGGGCTTTCCGCATGTCGAGGGCACGCGCATCAGGGTCATGGACGTTGTGGCCCTTCACAAACGCGGATTGTCGCCCGCCGAGATTCTCGATTCTTATGATCACCTCAGCCTTGCCCAAGTCCATTCGGCCTTGGCCTACTACTACGACCATGAGGACGAGATCGAACAGGAATTCAATCAGGCCCGGCGTTTTGCCGAGCGCTTCAAGGCGAAACATCCCGGCCTGGTGCGCTGAGTTTCTATGGCCTACCCTCCGCTTTATACGGACGAGGGCGTTGATGGCGCCGTTGTTCGCGGCCTCCGAAGACTCGGATGGGACGTGGTGCGCGCGATTGACGTCCATCCCGTGGGCACTTCGGATGTGGTCCACTTCAACTCAGCCGCCGAGACGGGCCGCCTGCTGGTGAGCAACGATCAGGACATGCTCAAGATCGCCGCGCGACGCCAGCGCGATGGGATGGAATTCTCCGGTTTGATCTTCTGGGTCCCCGGCAAGTATCACCGCGTGGGCGATATCCTGCGCGCCTTCGCAGCCACGGCGGCTCAAGCGGAAACCAATCCTGCTCGCGGGCGGGTCAAGTTTCTCTGAAAATGTCACGTGAGGCAAGTGTTATTCATGAATTCCCGAGGCGCCACACTTAGTTTTGACTTGGGTCTTCGGAAATTAGTTTATGTCTGTCGTCCACGGAACTCCGGGCAGCGGAAATTCCGTTTGACACGGAGATCGTGATGACCGACGCAAGACATTTGACGACGGCGGAGCTTGAGGCGGGGTTGGAGGCGATCCTTCAGTCGCCCAAAGACCAGGGCGTGCTGGAGTTGATCGTGCGGCGGCCGCAGACGGATGAGCGGGAGGTGCTCGATGAGGGCGAATTGGACCTGGCGCGCGGTCTCGTGGGCGATAATTGGGGGCCGCGCGGCAGCGCGAACGGCGCGCCGGCGAGCCTCGACCGGCAGCTTGCGCTGATGAATGCGCGCGTGATCGCGCTGCTGGCTCAGACGAAGGAGCGCTGGCCGCTGGCCGGCGATCAACTGTTCGTGGACCTGGACTTGAGCGCGGCGAACGTGCCGCCGGGAACTCGGCTGGAGATCGGCTCGGCGGTAATCGAAGTGACCGCCCCGCCTCACACCGGCTGCAAGAAGTTCACGGAGCGGTTCGGCGCGGATGCGGTGGCGTTCGTCAACGGGCCCAGGTGGAAGCCCCTGCAACTGCGCGGCGTCCACGCAAGAGTCGTGAAGCCCGGCTTCATTCGGGTCGGGGACGCGGTGAGAAAACTGCGCGCCGAATGATCGGTTTCGGAACCTCGTAATCGTAATCCTGCTCGGAATCGGCGTTTTCCGTGCCGCCAAGACGAAGACCGAGTACGATCACGATTAGGATTACGATTACGAAGAGCAAACAGGCTCCATGCCGCCAACGGCATTGATTTCCCTCGGGGCCTCCGGTAACATGTGTGGCCATGCTGTTCGCGCTTTTCCATGAAAGGACAATGCCATGGCCAAATCCTCCGCCGCGAGCAAGTGGACTCCGATCCCCGCCGGGCTGAGCAAGATGACGCTCCGCGAGCGCTGGGTCCGCACGATGCATTATAAGAAGGCCGACCGGCTGCCGATGATGGAGTTCGGCTACTGGGACGAGACGCTCCCGCTCTGGCACGAACAGGGCCTGCCGCGCACGGTCCGGACCGAGGCGCAGGCATACGCCTATTTCGGGATTGAGGACTGGCGCGATGAGGGCGTCAACACCGACGGTCTCTGCCCGGGCTTCGAGAGGGAGACGATCGAGGAGACCGAGGATTACATCATCTGGCGCGACGAGGAGCGGGCGGTCAAGAAGGAATCGAAGAAAGACATCAAGACGATCCCGCATTTCATGGACTACGGGCTGAAGAACCGCGAGGACTGGAAGCTCTTCAAGGCTCGGCTCAATCCGGATACGCCGGGGCGGTTTCCCGCCGACTGGGAGAAGCGCGTGAAGGCGTTCCAGACGCGCGATTACCCGCTGTGCATCCACATCGGCAGCCTGATCGGCCGGCCGCGCAACTGGGCGGGGTTCGAGAACATCGGCGTGCTCGCCTACGACGACCCGGCGCTGTTCGAGGAGATCATCGAGACGATCTGCGTTTGCGGCTGCGCGGTGATCGAACGCACGCTGAAGGACGTGACGCCCGATTTCGGCGCCGGCTGGGAGGACATCTGCTTCAAGAACGGCCCGATCATCAGCCCGAAGATGTTCGACAAGTGGATCGTCCCGCGCTACAAGCGCATCACCGACCTGCTCCTGAAGCACGGCGTGGACGTGGTCTGGACCGACTGCGACGGCAACCTGATGCCGATCCTCGACCAGTTCCTCGCCGGCGGGATCAACTGTATGTTCCCGCTGGAGGTGGCCGGCGGCACCGACCCGGTGGCGATCCGCGAGAAATACGGCCGCAGGGTGCTCCTCCAGGGCGGCGTGGACAAGATAGCGCTGCTGAAGGGGCCGAAAGGGATCGAGCAGGAACTGCTCCGCCTCAAGCCGCTGGTCGAGGACGGCGGCTTCGTCCCGCACGTGGACCACCGCTGCCCGGCCGACGTGACGCTGGAGAACTACAAGTTCTACCTGAAGCTCAAGCGCCAGATGTTCAACGCCGGCGATCTGAAGCCGCACTACAAAGAGTGACGCCGAGCGGGGCGTTCTGAGAACCGGCCGCTGACGCGGAGCGCCGTCCGGCGCTTTTATTAAGCGCTCGCCGGCGGTCGTCCATTCCCGATTAAATTTGCGGCCGGCCCCCTTCTGGGATAGGATAGGTTTTGGGGCGCCGCGTTTCTCCTCAACGGGCAGGCTTAGTACCGCATTTCAGAAGTCCGTCTGGACTTCTGAAATACTGTACGTCGCGGGAGGTTTGGAGGGCCGCGGAAGGCCCTCCAAGGGGTTACAGCGGAAAGACGCGACGGGAAGGAGCGTCTTGGAGCGCCATAGGGGCGAAGCCCCTGTGGCGTACATCATTTCGCAAGTCCCGTCGGACTTGCGAAATGATGTACTTGGAGGGACACTGAAACCGATATGCATATTCGATTCCGGCACATCAAGGACGTGGCCATTCATCCGACGCACTGGCTCATCTCCGCCGGCGGGCGGTTGCCGGAATCGCTTCGCCAGCCTTACTTCAGGAGCTTCGGGCTTCTGGGGAAGGCCTACTATTTCACGCCCTGGAACCACGCGCGCCGGACGATGGACAATTTTTGCCGCATGACCGGCCGCTCCGATTCCCGGGACATCTATTTCCGGATGGTGGACAACCTCCTGTTCGCCGCATCCGCGTTCAGCCGGCTGATGTCCGACGGGACCGACTCGGTAGTGAACATGGTGACGTTCGACGAGCCGAGCGCCGTGCGGGCGGAGGCGGTCCGAGCGAAGTACGGCGCCGGAATTCTGGTGGTCCCGCATTGCGCCGCCTCGGTGCTATCGGCGGCGGGATTCGGCAGGCGGTACCCGGCGCTGGTGCTCGTCCGCGAGTCGCGGAGCGTGCGCCGCCAGCTTGTGATGAGGCGATACTTCGACAAACTCGGACAGGAACTGCTCTTCGTCCGCCACACCGACCCCTCGGCCGTGGCCCGCGGGATCCTCAGAGCGCTGCACGAGAAGAAGTTCGTGATCGGCACCACCGACCTGGCGCGCAACGGGGCGGACACGGTCGAGGTGAAGTTCTTCGGCCAGCCCGTCACGCTGCCGGCGTGGCCGGCGCGTTTCAGCGCGCGGCGCAAGATTCCCATCCTGCCCGGCTACATCCGCGTCTCCGGCGGCCGGATCGTCCTGAGCTGCGACGAGCCGTTCATCGAGCCGGACGCCGTCGCCGCGACGCAGCGCTGGGCCGCGTATTTCGAGAAGAGCATCCGCGAGTCGCCCGCCGATTGGGTCTTCATGCTCGACAAGCGCTGGTCGAGCGTGATCGCCAAAGCCGCCTCGGCTCAGCGGGACTCGCCCCAAGGCGCCATTCCTTGACTTTGCGCGGCGCAGTTGATTAGATGCCGGAAATTCCGCAGTTGGAGAAACGAACCATTCTCGCCTCCTACGGCCGGAAAACCTGGCTGTCGCTGGGCCTGGCGCTGATTGCGGCGTCGGTGCTGAGCGCATTGTATGCGCCCTGGATCAGCCCCATTTTCGTCCTGGGCCTGCTCTTCACGCTCTGGTTCTTTCGCGATCCCGAGCGCCGCAGCGACGCCCCGCCGGAGGCGCTGCTCTCGCCGGCCGACGGCAGGGTGGTGGAGATCGGCGCGGCGGAGGAGCCGCAGTTCCTCGGCGGACCGGCGCACAAGATCGCCATCTTCATGTCGGTCTTCGACGTGCACGTCAACCGCTCGCCGTGCGACGCGAGCGTGGACTGGACGCGCCGCGAGGACGGAAAATTCCTCAACGCGATGGGCCCGCAGGCGAGCGTCGAGAACGAGCGCGTGCTCGTCGCGCTGCGGCGCAGCCGCTCTGAGGAAGCTCGAACGGGCGGCCCTTCGACCGATGCTCAGGGCCGGCCTGAAAAGGCCGGCAAGCCGCTGCTGCTGAAGCTGATTGCCGGCCTGGTCGCGCGGCGCATCGTCTGCCCGCTCGAGCCGGGCGACCCGCTCCGGCGCGGGCAGCGGCTGGGCATGATCCAATTCGGCTCGCGCGTCGAGATCTTCCTGCCGCGGTCGGAGAAATTCGAGCCGGCCGTGCGGCTCGGCCAACGCGTGCGCGCGGGCCGAACGGTGCTCGGGAACTGGCGATGAACCCGAAACGGGTGCCCATCCTGCCGACGCTGGTGACGCTGGGGAACGCGTTCTGCGGCTTCACGGCCATTGACTACGCCATGCGCGCCGGCGCCGATCTGCACCGGTTCTACCACTGGATCGGCTGGTCGGGCGCGATGATCCTGGTGGCCATGGTGTTCGACGCGCTCGACGGAAAGGTCGCCCGCCTGGCGCACGCGACGAGCGACCTGGGCCGCGAGCTGGATTCGCTCTGCGACGTGATCTCGTTCGGCGTCGCCCCGGCGGTCATCGTCAAGACCCTGGCGTCGTATCAGAACTACCTGCCGCGCCTGGGCTGGGCGGCCAGCGCGCTCTTCGTCATGTGCGCGGCGCTGCGGCTGGCGCGGTTCAACATCGAGACCGAGGCCGCGGAGGAATCGCACTGGTACTTCAAAGGCCTGCCGAGTCCCGCCGCGGCGGGGTTCATCGCCGCCCTGGCGGTCAACATCTCCGAGATCCGCCTGGAGGCCGGCGCGACGCACGAGTTCGCCGCCGTCGCCCGGACGCTGCTGCCGGTCATGGACGGCCTGCTGGCCGCCGTCCCGTTCGTCGCGCTGGTCCTGGCGCTCCTGATGATCAGCCGGGTCCGCTACGTTCACGTATTGAACAAGATGCTGCGCGGCCAGGAGCCGCTGGACTACCTGGTGAAGCTGATCCTGCTGGCCATCCTGGCGGTGCTGACCTGGCCGTTCAGCCTGGCGCTCGTCATCGGCGGATACGTGTTCTCCGGGATCGTCCTCTGGATCAAGGAGATGATCTTCCGAAAGGCGCCCGCCGCCGCGAATGGCCCGCCGGCGCCGAAAGACCGCGAAGGCTGATCCCGAGAGCCGGCTGAGGGCCGCCGCGCCGCCTCGTAAAATCCCCGCCGGAACGGGCCGGACAAAAACTCCTGAATTTTTCCTTGACACGCGACTACGCGTGTAGTATTATCCCGTAAGACTACGATTGTAGTCCAACTGGACATTGAGGGAGGCAACGCGATGGCTGCAAGGGCCGCTCACCGTCTCGGCGCACTGGAGCTGGAAGTCCTCAAGACCATCTGGGAATCCCCGGCGTGCACGGTGGCCGAGGTGGCGGAACGCCTTTCGCGCCGGCAGTACGCCCGGACGACCGTGCTCACGGTCATTCAGCGTCTCCACGCCAAGGGCCTCCTGCGGCGCCGCAA
The DNA here is from genome assembly GCA_052139675.1 of Candidatus Brocadiia bacterium. Taxonomy (GTDB): domain Bacteria; phylum Planctomycetota; class Brocadiia; order CAIUPP01; family CAIUPP01; genus JBEKCB01. The sequence goes on along the minus strand of JBKQWE010000013.1, from coordinate 68,567 downwards.
GGAGGCGGGCATTTACCGCTATTCCGCGACGCAGCCGCGCGAGCAGGTCCTCTCGCGGCTCATCGCAAGGTTCGTGGAGAATTTCCTCGACGGTTCTCCGGCGCCGTTCGTGGCCTACCTGACCGAAGCGCGGAACATCACGCCGGAGCAGAGGGCGGTCCTTGAGGGGATCGTGCGCGACCTCGAGAAGAAGGAGGGCAAGCGATGAACGCGGCCATCGAATGGGCCAATGGCCTCGCCACGCATTGGGCGCGCGGAATGTGGCCGGTGCTCTGGCAGACGGCGGCGCTGGCGGCGGTCGTCGGCCTGATCGTCCTCAGCGCGCGCCGCATGTCGCCGGCGCTGCGGTTCTGGCTCTGGATGCTCGTGCCGATGCGGCTGCTGGTCATGCCGCTCATTGTGATCACTCTTCCGGTCTTGGCGAACCCGCCCGCCGCTCATTCGCAACCCGCCGCCGCGCCATCCTCCTTCACGTCGCAAGCGCCCGCAGAGGCGCCGGCGCTTGATTTGACAGCGCAGCCGATGTCGCCAGCGGAGCCGCCTTCGATCGCGGTCCAAAGGCAGGTCCGCCCGAGCATCTGGGCGTGGCTCATGGCCGGCTGGTTTGCGGGCGCCGGCTTCTTCGCGCTGCGGCTCGCGCGAGGCTGGCTGAGGATGAAGGGAATTGCCGGACAGGCGCGGGAGAACAGCGACGGGCGCGTCCGCGACTGCGCCCGTGAGGCGGCGGTCATGCTCGGCCTGCGGAATATACCCAGGATCATGACGGCGGCGGAAGGCATATCGCCATTTGTGCTCGGCTTCTTCCGTCCCGTGGTTGTCCTGCCGGCCGAGCTTGCCGACCATGTCTCAGCGGATGAACTGCGGGCGGTGCTCGCGCATGAATTCGCGCACGTGCGCCGGCGCGATGCGCTCGTCGGCTGGGTGCTGGCGTGCTCCGACGTCATCTACTTCTTCAACCCGGTCGTTCACCTGGTCAAGCGCGCGATCATCCTCGAGCGCGAGCGGGCCTGCGACGAGCAGGTCCTGGCGCTCGCCCAGGCGCCGCGCGCCGTCTATGCGCGGGCCTTGCTTTCGGCAACCGCCTTGACCCGTCCCGCCGCCGCGCGCCTCTCCTGCGCTCCGGTCCTTCTGGAGTCCGGCCAGAACCTCGAGCGGCGGCTCAAGTCCATTGCGGACGAAAGACGGCCTCGCGCCGCTCTTTCGCGGAAGGCCAGGCTCGTGCTGCTCGCGGTTGCAATCCTCGCCCTGCCGGGCGTTACGTGTGTCCAGCGAAAAGCAACGCTGCCCGCAACCACAAGGCTCGCGGAGCCGACAAGTTCTTCGCTCACCGCGTCGGCGGAAAATGCGACGCAGACTTCGGTCGTCCCTCTTTCGGCGGAGGAGCAGGCGCGAGCGTCCGAGCCTCTCATTGCAGCGCCTTCGCTGGCAAGCGTTTACACCGAAAACATTGGGAATTGGTCCGGGCAGTATGGCACGCATAAACGCCAAGTTATCTTCTTTATCCTGAGCGACGACGCCGAGGGCGAACATGGCTGTTCGAATACACTGTTTGTCTTGAACCGGTGGAACGGTGAATTCCTGCCAAAGGCACCCGGGAGTCCGCGAATCTCGTATCGTTGCGATGGGACCGCTTTGGAGGTCAACGGAACCAAGTACATGCTCTCGCAAGGCAGAGTCTTCCTGATTTCGTCAGGTCGCGAGCCGAAGGTCAGGCAGTTCGCGGTGTCGTTGGAGGGCTGCGCGACCAAAGGCGCGGTTAGAGAACGACTCCTGAAGGAAGATAAGATTCGCGCGATTCTGGCGAAGGAAGCGGAACTGTCTCCCCAGAGTAATAGCAAAGCAGGAACTCCGACCGAGTCCGCCGACTCGCCACCGTCAACTTCCCCACTTCCGCGGGCCATCGAGATCAAGGACATCAACGCGAAAGTCGCGCGACTGAACCTGGAGACCGCCACCCGCGACGATGTCATCGCGCTATTCGGAGAGCCGGCATCTTACATTTGGGGAAATGCGACGTTCGCCAAGGACAATCTGCCGGATCGCTACATCATGTTCTATTCAAGGGCGTTCAGCGTCGTAATGCTCTCGGGACAGGTTAAGGAAGTGCGTTTCGAGGAGAGAGGCGATTACGCCTTCCACGGAACGTTGCGCGTCGGCTCGACGCTCGATGAAGCCCTGAAGGTGATGGGGCCTCCCGACCGCACGGTCGAAGGCGGCGTGATCGGGTTCGAGGACGGCGTGCTGTACAGGGATGCGCAAATCCGGGAAAACGGCGGGAGTGGCGTATGCTATTACGCGCGCCGCGACAAGGGCATCAGAATATTCGCCGTTCACAACGTGCTGACCGCTCTTTATCTGACGCGAAGACCAAATGAAACTGCCCAACCAACCTCGTCGGAGTATTGGAACGTCCTACTCATTCTGGACTTCCCCAATCTTCGTCCTCCCGCGGTGCAGTTCGCCATCTTCGAGAGAGACCCTGTTCCTGCATTCAGGAACCAAGTTTCGCGAATGCGCGACTTGTACTTGCAACTATTGGCGGAAGGAAAAGGTGAATTCGGCAGTGCCAGGGCCCAAGGCGGTCAAATGGAAGTTGCGTGGGACTTCGGTTTTCGGGATACGCCAGGTAACGAGGTTTCCCTGCTGACTTCAGGATCGCGGAAATTGATAGGTTCTAACTTGCCGGCTGGCAAGAGGTGGTTGGTGACAAAGGCTGTCATTTCGGGCGACAAGGTACTCTGCTGGAGCATTCCTTTTGAGGCCGATCCGCACCGACCCGCCGTCATAACGCTGATCGAAAAAAACGCCACTGACCTCGGCCCCATTTATGATGAAGCCATGTCACGCGAGATAAACCCGCCGGTTGCGCCGGTCCCGTCTTCGCCCGGCGCGACGAAGGTTGCGCGCGGCATGCTAGGCATTGTGATCCAGGACGATCCGCTCAGCCTCAAGGGCGCGCTCGTTACGCAAGTCAACGCGGATTCCCCAGCCGCCAAGGCCGGCGTCAAGGCCGGCGACGTGATCCTGCGGTACGAAGGCCACGAGGTGGAGAGCGCGACGCAACTGCGCGACATGGTCGCCGCCACTGCCCCGGACACGGAGGTGCAGCTCGACATTATCCGAAACGGCAAGGAAGAGATGTTGACCGTGCGGGTTGGGAATTCCACACAGCAGATAAATGTCGGGCCGCGACGAATCAGCGCTGATCACATATCATCGGTCGTCACACCTTGAACCGGATAAGCAGGATGTCGCCGTCCTGGACGGCGTAATCTTTCCCCTCGAGGTGCATCCGCCCGGCGTTCTTGGCCTCTTTGACGCCGCCGTATTTAACGAAGTCCTCGTAGGCGATGATCTCGGCGCGGATGAAGCCGCGGGCGAGGTCGCTGTGGATTTTTCCGGCGGCGGTCAGCGCGTTGTCGCCGTCCCGGATCGTCCAGGCGTTCACGCCCGGCTCGCCGGCGGTGAAGAATGAGCGCTGCCCCAGCGCGTGATAGCAGGCGCGGATGATCCGGCGCGCGGCCGGCTCGCGGATGCCCAGCCCTTCGAGGAACTCCCCGCGCTCCTCCGGCGCCAGCTCCGCGATCTCCTTCTCCGCCTGCGCGCAGATCGCCTCCGTCTCCGGCCCGAGGCCCTGCGCCGCCGCGCGCGTCGCCTCGGACGACAGCCCGTCCTCCGCGACGTTCAGCACCGTGAGCATCGGCTTCACGCTGAGGAACTGCATCTCCTTGAGGAGCGCGTTCTCCTCGGTGGAGAATTTTACCGCGGACGCCCGCTGGCCGCTCTCCAGGCCTTCCTTGAGCCGCTGCAGCGCGGCGAGTTCCTTCTTATCGCGCTCCATCGTCGCGGCGTGCTTGGCGACCTGTTTCTCGACGCGCGCGATGCGGCGCTCGACGACGTCGAGGTCGGCGACGATCAGCTCCGCCTCCAGTTCGGCGGTGTCGCGCTTCGCGTCGAGCGAGCCGCGCGGGTGCGGCGGCGCGCTGGGCGAATTGAAATGCCGCACGACGTTGACGATCCCGTCGGCCTCGCGGCAGGCGGCGAGGACGTCGGTGACGCGTTCGCGCTCCATGTCCGAATCCACGCCGGCCACGTCCAGGAAATCCACGTGCGCAGGCGTCACCTTCTCGGGCTTGAACGCCTTCGCCAGCGCGTCGAGCCGCTCGTCCGGGACCGCCACGGTCGCCAGGTGCGCGGCGGCGCCGCGGTCCACCGCCGTGCCGTGCGCGCCGGTGATCGCCTCGAAAAGCGTCGTCTTCCCGCTGTACGGCAGGCCGACAATTGCGATTCTCATTCTTCCGCCGATTCAGTAAATTCGTGGCGCCGTATCAGGCCTGGATTATCTGCGAGCGCGCCGGCTTGGCACAGCGAGAGTCTAGCACAAAGGCCGGCCAGGGACAACCCGCGCTTCATCAGCTCGCTTGCCTTATCCGGCCGCGGATGTTAATCTCAGTCCTCCCGATTTCTTCCCATTGGATAGACCCGCTATGAAATTAGAAGGCGTGATCTTCGACATGGACGGCGTGCTGTGCGACTCGGAGCCGTTCATCTACGAGGCCTCGCGGCGGATGTTCGTGGAGACGTACGGCATCAACCCGAAAGCGGAGGACTTTTTTCCGTTCGTCGGCGCGGGCGAGGACCGGTTCATCGGCGGCGTGGCGGAGAAGTACGGCATCCGCCTCGACGCGGCGCGCGACAAGGCTCGGACATACGTCATCTACCTGGAGATCATCCGCGGCCGCCTCAAGCCGCTGCCGGGTGTGGGCGAATTCGTCCGCCGATGCCGCGAGCGCCGGCTGAAGATCGCCGTCGCCTCCGCCGCAGACGCCGTCAAGGTCAACGGCAATCTGCACCAGATCGGCCTCACCGCGGAGACGTTCGACGCCATCCTCACCGGGAACGACGTGCGGCGGAAAAAGCCGGACCCCGAAATCTTCCTCGCCGCCGCGGCGCGCCTGGGGCTGCGGGCGGAGAACTGCCTGGTCATCGAAGACGCCGTGAACGGCCTCCGCGCCGGCAAGACCGCCGGCGCCGTCTGCCTGGGCATTACCACCAAGTTCGACGCCGCCACCCTCCGAGCCGCCGGCGCCGACTGGACCGCGCCCGACCTCGCCCATGCGCCGGAGGAAGTCTTCGCCGGCGTCGAGGCCGCAAAAGGCACGGCTTAAAGACGTTTTTACCGCGAAGAGGCGCAAGAAACAAAGGCAATCTTAATCGTTCATAAAGTCATGCCTCTTGCGCCTCTTCGCGGCAAAGCGAGCGTTCGTTCCGCGATCCCTCCTTCGCCCATTCGGCTGCGTTCAGGGCTACGGAGGGCAAGCCGCACTCGCCGTTCTCCGGCTTGACCATGGCGGCCTGCGGTGCTATCTTCGCCGGCGGCCTGCGCAATCGGCTCCTTGAAACGAGGCTGGAGGGCGGACGATTAAAGATCGTCGAGGCAACGATGAGGCGCGGCCGGAATCCGGCGGCGGAAATCGGCAGACGCCCGCCGAAAGTCCGGATGGCGTGGACGTGACGCTGATCCGCTGGATGCTGGCGAAGTCGCCGCGCGAGCGGCTGCTCGCGACGCAGGCGGCGGCGCGCGCCATTCTAAGGTTGCGCCATGCCCGATCCGGCTCCTGATTTTCTGGCGATCCTCGAAGAACTCACGGCGCAGGCCGTGGATTTCATCGTCATCGGCGGCGTCGGCGCGGCGCTCCAGGGCGCGCCGGTGACGACGCTCGATCTCGATCTGGTCCACTCGCGCGAGGCGCAGAATGTGAAGCGACTCCTCCGCGCCTTGCGTGCGCTCGAGGCTTTCTATCGCGAGCGACCCGGAAAGCGTCTGACGCCTTCCGCCGCCGACCTGGCCGGCCCCGGCCGTCATCTGCTGATGACGCGGCCCGGCCCGCTCGACCTGCTCGGCGCGGTCGTCGGCGGGCGCAGTTACGCGGAATTGATCGGGCATGCTTTTCCGATTCAGCTTGCGCCGGGCAAGTCCGTCCGCGTGCTGGACCTTCCGACGCTGATCCGGCTCAAGGAGGAGCTGGGCCGGGAAAAGGACCTTGCGATGCTGCCGGTCCTGCGGCGCACGCTCCAGGAGCGGGAACGAACGAGGCCCGGCAAAGGACTCACCTGAAAGCCCTTCATTCATTGGCCCTTCTTCGTGTTCTTCGTGCGCTTCGTGGTGAAGCAAGGTCGTCTCTGTTTCTTGCGTTGAGAGCTTATTTGCTTTGCCCGGCGGAATGTCGGAAAATGGGCGGAGGGAGTTTTGTCGGCTTCTCGCGCGGAAGGAGTGCGGTCCCGAAATGGCTCGAGCGGTTTTCATTGTCGTGGTCGTCGGGTTGGCGCTAGCGGTCGGCGCCACGGTGATCCAGCGGACGCACGCGGCGGGAGCCGAGAAGGCCGCCGCAAGTCCCCGCGCCGGCGGCGCGCCTGCGCCCGCTGCGGGCGGCCGGACGCTGATCGTGCTGAAGAACGGCAATCGGCTCTCAGGCGACGTGCTCAGGGAGAAGGCCGACTCGATCGTGCTCGACCTGGGATTCGCGGTCCTGACGGTGCCGATGGAGGATATCCAGGAGCGGCGGCTGGAGTCGCAGGCGGCGGACCTGAAACTCGAGGGCGGCCCGGACCGCATCTACACCGAGGTGGACCCGCGCGCGCAGCCGGAGCGGCCGGTGAAGGCGCTCGCCGACGAGCTCGGCGGGTCCGTGGCGGTGGTCCAGACTCCGGCGGCGCTCGGCTCGTGCTTCGCGATTGACGAGCGCGGCTACTTCGTGACGAACTGCCACGTGATCCAGGGCGAGCAGGAGATCAGCATCAAGCTCTTCCGCAAAGGGATGGCCGGCTCGGATACGCTGAAGATTGACAACGTGCAGATCGTGGCGATGAGCCCGTTCATGGACCTGGCGCTGCTGAAGGCGGCGATTCCGCCGGACGTGCACCTGCGCGCGCTTCCGCTGGGGTTCAGCGATTCGATCCAGAACGGGCAGACCGTCTTCGCCATCGGCAGCCCGCTCGGCCTGGAACGCACGGTCTCGCAGGGGATCGTCAGCGCGCGGCGGCGTTCGTTCGAGGGGCAGCCGTTTCTGCAGATGACCGCGGCGCTCAACCCGGGCAATTCGGGCGGGCCGCTCTTCGACCTGCGCGGCGAGGTGATCGGCGTGACGAGCATGAAGGCCGGCCTCTTCAGCGAGGGGCTCGGCTTCGCCATTCCGGTGGATACGCTGAAATCCTTCCTGCGCGACCGCGATGTCTACGCGTTCGACAAGGACAACCCCAATAACGGCTACCGATATCTTCCGCCTCCGCGAAAGCCGGCCGCGAAACCGGCGGAGTAGGCCGCGAGGCGGCGCAATAAACGACCGGGAGTTTTGCCGCAAAGAGGCGCAAGAGGTACGGCTTAAGGAAGAAAAAACTGCCTTTGCTTCTTGCGTTCCTTGCGCCTCTTCGCGGCAAAAATTCGTGGCCGTTTTTCGTCTTAGAGAAAGGAAGATTCGCATGAAGACCCGCTGCGCCGTCGCCGCCGTGCTGGGCCTTCTGGTCGCGGCCGCGTGGAGCTGGGCCGCGCCGGAGTTCGAGAAGGCGCTGCCCGAGGACACGATCGCCTTCGCCACCGTGCGCAGCATGCCGGCCTTCCAGCAGCACCTCAAGGCGGACCCGCTCTACGCCATCTGGCAGGAGCCTTCGCTGCAGAAGTTCCTCGAGAAGCCGGTCGAGAGCCTGCGGCGGAACATGACGGAGGCCGAGGGCAAGGCGGGGATCAAGTTCGACGAGATCTGGTCGCTCTTCCACGGCCAGGTGGCGCTGGCGGTGACGATTGATCCGAACGACTCCGATAAGCCGGACGTGATGCTGCTGGTGGACGTCGGCAATGACGGCGACCGCGCGATGCAGTTGATGGCGCTGATCGAGGCGGCGTCGAACAAAGCACCCGAAGCGCCGAAAGTGACGGCGGTCGAGGAGACGTACGAGGGCGTGAAGCTCATCCACGTGCAGCCCGTGGACGACAAGGCCGCCCAGAGCGGCCCGCGGCACGACACGTACGGCGTCGCCGGCGACGTGCTCATCCTGTGCGATTCCGATGAGGCGGTCAAGCGCACGGTCAGCTTCCTCAAGGCGCCGCCGGAGAAGAGCCTGGCGACCACGGCGGCGTACCAGGCGGTCCTCGAAAAGCTCTCGCCCGAGGCGGACGTGCTCGCTTTCGGGAACATCGCGCAGATCATCGCACTGACCCAGAAACACGCCGCGGCCCCGAACGACGGCCAGGGCCCGCAGTTGCCGCAGATGCTCGATGCGTTCGGCCTGACCGGCCTGGGCGGAGTCGGCCTGAGCGTGACTTTCGGGCCGGACTTCCGGACGGTCCGGGCCTTCGCGCAGACCGTGGGCGAACGCAAGGGGATCCTGAAGATCCTCACGCCGGCGCCGGGCGAACTGCATTCCGGCGCCGAGGCGCCCGCCGACGCGGTGACGTTCATGTCCGTCCGGTTCGATCCCGCCGATATCTTCGAGCAGGTTCAGAAAATCCTCAGCGTCGCGTCGCCGCAGGCGCTGGCGGTCCTGAACGCGGAGATGGGCGCGATGTCCAAGACGCTCGGCCAGCCGTTCGACCTGCGCAACGACGTCCTCTCGATCTTCGGCCCGCGGCTGGCGGCGTACTCGCGTTATGAGCAGCCGGCCGCACCGGACGCGAAACAGCAGGTGATCTTCATGGTGGACATCGTCAACAAGGCGGCGTTCACGGGGATGTGGGACAAGCTGAACAAGGTCGCGCCGCAGATCTTCGCGCAGGTCCAGCCGCGCGAGTACCTCGGGCAGCAGATCTACGTGGTCGCGCCGCTGGGCCAGCCACAACCGCCGGCGGAAGGCCAGGCGACGCCGGCGTTCATGGTGACCGACCGCGAGTTCATTTACTCGCCGAGCGTCGAGGCGCTCCAGGCGCACCTGCGGCGGATGAACGCCGGCGGCCCGACGCTGGCCGACCAGCCGACTTTCCAGGAAGCGCTCAAGACGATCCCGACCGACGGGCGCGTGATGTTCGGCTTCGAGGACCGCTCGCGGCAGGTGGAGTACATCCTCCAGGCGATCAAGGACGGCGACTTCGCCGCCGTGGCCGCAAGCCTGCGCAGCCAACCGCACATGGCCGAATTCCTGGACGAGTTTGACCTGACGCTTCTGCCCGACGCGGCCGACATCACCAAGCACCTGTCGCCGAACGTCTTCTGCGCCGTGGTGCAACCCGAAGGCCTGCTGCTCATATCCCGCTCCAGAACCGTGCCGCAGAAGACCGAGGCGGAGAAGTGAACGGCCGACGAAATTTCCGATCGCCGATTTCCGATTGCCAAGTTATGACGGCGATGTGAAAAGGAACGGCGAGTGGCCGCCAACAGCGCGCGCCGGCGCGCATGGTACGGGCGCAACCCGATCCGCATTCTCATTCGGCAATCGGCATTCGGCAATCGGAAATATCGTCCGCCTCCAGCACCTCAAATCCCGACTTCGCCGGCTTGGGCCAGGGAATGCTGCAATGCGGGCACGTATCCTGCGCGATGGGCCGCCGCTTCCCGCAGCCGGGGCAGGCTTCGGTCCGTTTGTCCCATTGCGCGATTACGTAGGCCCCCGCGCCGGCCAGTCCCGTCACAAATGTGAATGCTGGCCAGCCGAACGCCCGCCATCCGCGCCGGCCCGTCCTCGCCTGATGCCAGGTCACCAGGCCAGCCAGCACCAGTGACAGGACCGCGTACTGAATAAAGTCGGCCGTTGTCCGTTCCCACCGTATCCACGGAATGATGACTATCGTCGGGTTAGTCATGCGAAATTTGCTAGCAACACCGCCGATTTGAGCATTCAACTCGTCCCGGTCAAGCTCCACACGGCGCTGCACGCTCCCGTCGCTGCTCACGAGGAACAGAGTCTTTCGCCGCCAATTGCCGGCGCGGTAATCAGTCTCGATGGAGAACCGGCCGTTATCCAGCGGCACAATGTGATTTTCGTCCGCGGCTAAAATGCCCTGTGACAATTGGTCGGGCAGTGGAACCTTTCGCACCGGCGGGCCCTTAAGATCGAGTTGCCACAGCGCCCCTCCCGAGATTATATCCAAGCGCACGACTTTGCCGTCTTGATCTTTCCGAGACCCCCATCCCTTCACTGTTCCATCGAAAAGGTGTTCGACGCCCAACTTTTGCGGGTCCGGATTCAGTCGCAGGACGCCATCCTCCGTGATCAAAAGGTAGCCGAGGTCGAATGGAATCGGCTCGTCGGCGAGACTGAAACGTCCCTGGGGACGAGCGGGAGCGCGCGTCACAGTTCCGTCGGGGCCGATGGACGCTGAGCGAAGGCGCGTCTGCGTATTATAGCTGTCAAATTGCCCCTCAGGGCCGTTCCACCATAATAAAGCAGGCGATCCTTTCCACACAGTCTGCGACCACCAGTCCGTCTTCTTCTCGTTGACACGCGTGATGGACATTGACATAACCCTGAGCCTGTGTTCCTTATCGAATACTTTCGGGTCCACGGTTAGAATTTTTCTCTGACAAAGTTTCGTCGTAAATCTCGCGATGCCAGGCTGGAAGTCCCTCGACAGGCGGGTCTGGAAAAGCGACGACATGGACCATTGAGCCATCGGACATGTATACGGATTGGGCAACGAACGGGCGCTGGTTACGCAGGCGAGCTGAATTACTGTAGTCATTACTCCAGTACAGCCGGAGCTGAATAAAAACGAGGATGAACAGGACGGCGGAGAACAGGATTGCGGCTGTCGGCAGCGACGACTTCACTGATGGTTTCATGGTAACCTTTCAGTATTCTCGCGTCCGCGCCTGTTCGCGAATGGCCCAGGGAACAACCACCAGGCTCAAAGGAGCCAAGACCAGCACGGTCAGCAACATGTAAGCGGTTCCCGTGCTGATCTCCCAGAAGGAGAAAGGCCGGTTCAGGCTCTCGGCAACAATGTAAACGGGAATGGCGGCCATCAGGGGAAGCCACTTTGTCGCATACCAACGCGCAAGTCGGAACGCGGAGAGAAAAGTCGCCAGATAGAACATGGCCCCGGCGAGGAAATAGGTCAGCAGCGGGAAAAACATGTAGGCGTATATCGGCCCGGGCCACGTTCCTGGCGTGTTCAACCGCGCGATGATCAGCAGCGCGAGAGGAAGGCAGACGATGAGGTACATCAGAAGGCCGGCCAGCACCTTGGCGAAAATCGTGCGGCTCCTCGGGATGGGCAAGTGCGCCAGCAACGGCCAGGTCTTGCGCCGCCGCTCCTGATAGACCTGACCCCATGCAATTGCCCCCGCCAGGAGCAGGCATCCGCTGTTCCATAAACCCTCAATCCCGCCAGCGCCCGCGTAGTAGATGATGTTCGCCCACGAAACTTGCCGATCATTCAGCAGTTTCGGAATGCCGAGAAGAATCCAACCTCTGTCGAAGGCTTCCATGTCCAGAAAGAATAAAAAAATAGCGAATGCCCCAAGCAGATAAGCGGCGTTCTCGCGCACTTCCTTCTTGATGATCGGCCACATGGCTACTTTCTCCCGCTCAAAGGCGCCGTGTAATCAATGAACAGGTCCTCGAGCCCCGCGTCGAGCGGTTCGACCTCTTCCGCTCCCAGCTCGCGCAGTTGGTCCAGGCGGGCTTCAGCGAAAGATGCCAGCGTGAGCGTCGCCTCGTTCTCCAGCCAGCGCACGCGCAGGAGACCCGGCAGGCTGATCTCCGGCCGCTGCCCGTCGCGGAAGCGGCACCGCACGCGCCGGACGTTTTCCTTGAACGTGTCCAATCCGCAGTCCGCCCGCAGCACGCCTTCCTCGATGATGCCGATGCCGTCCGCCACGCGCTCGACGTCGCCCAGGATGTGGGAGCTGTAGAAGATCGTCCGGCCTTCCTGCTGGATCATCTCCACGATGGATTCCAGGAAGTCGCGCCGGACGACCGGGTCGAGTCCCATCGCCGGGTCGTCGAGGATGAGCAACTCCGGCTGTGGGGCCAGGCACAGGGCCAGCGCCACTTGCGCGCGCTCGCCGCGGCTGAGCGTGCCGATCCGCCGCCTCGGTTCGAGCCGGAACCGGGCCAGCGCGGCGTTGAACCATGGCCGGTCCCAGGTCGGATAATAGTTGCGAAGGAACTCGGCGTGCTCGTCAATCCGCATTCCGGTGAACAGCGGATGGCCCTCGGACAAATATCCCACCCGCGCTTTGACCTCGGGCGTCAGGCTCTCCGAGTCGCAGCCCAGCACCGCACTGCGCCCGCGCGTGGAGTGGAGCATGCCCAGAAGCATTCGAATGGTCGTGGTCTTCCCCGAGCCGTTGCGGCCGAGGAAGCCATAGACGCATCCGCGCCGGACCGACAGGCTCAGCGAGTCCACCGCTTTCTTCCGTCCGAAGTACCGTGTCAGCCCTTCGGCTTGAATCACAATCTCATTCATGTTCGGGCTCCCTCAGCCGATAGCGCTTCGCCGCAGCGCGAACCATCTCCAGGCACTCCTCTTCGCTGAACCCCAGGTGAGTGGCCTCGGTCAGCAGCGCGTCCACCTGCTTCTGGAGCAGCCGCCGGCGCTCCGCCATTGAGGACAGGTTGCTGATTTCCGCGACGAAGGTTCCCCGGCCGCGTTGCGAGTAGACGAGTCCGGCGTGCTCCATCTCACGGTACGCCGCCGCGATCGTGTTCGGGTTGATGACGAGCTGAAGCGCCAGGTCTCGGACCGAAGGAAGACGCTCACCCGCGCGCAGCGCGCCGCGCGCCACCCCTTCGCGCACCTGGCGGACGATCTGCGCGTAAGCCGGTTCGGTCGAAGATGGGTTGACCTCAAATCGCATCAGCAGCCTTTCATGTGTACCAGTACTACTAGTACATATATCACACCGTGGTCTTGAAGTCAAGAAGTTTTTCCAAAGACAAAATGTGCCTCACGCGGCGCGCGGTCGGCCTGCCTGAATCAGGGGTTCTGGAAGAAATAGCGCTTGACACGGACACGTTGTATATGGTATAATGCATCGTCGTAAGTTGGGTGTGATACAGCAGTTGCGACTCCAGCGTTGATTTGAAAAAACGAATCCAATTTGCCACAACATACTGATGCTGAAGGCGTTGCGGCAGTATTATCATAACATGCCGCTGCACAGTGGCTTATGGCGATATTGATAGACGATCTCAATGGGATTCTTCGAAGCATTATTCGAACCGGCTGTGCTGGGAATTGAACTCCCTTTCCCCGGGCGAAGTCGGGGAAAGGCTTTGCGGGGACGCGCCTGAGAAGGTGAAAGGCGCGATGGGGCGCTGTTGACCCTGCGCTCCCGGCTCTGCCCTCCGCATTCCGTACTGCGAGAAACTCGCTTGCATTGGGGGGCATTTTCCGCAATAATACGGTTTTGGCGGCAGATCGAGCGGGCGTAGCTCAGTGGTAGAGCACGACGTTGCCAACGTCGTTGCCGTGGGTTCGAGCCCCATCGCCCGCTCCATTTTTTCCACCCGCGCGATTTTCCCGGAGGTGAACGCCGTTGGCTAACGTCATTGTCGAAGATGTCGGACCGTGCAAGAAACATCTCAAGATCACCATCCCGAAGGAAGACATCGAGAAAAAGGTCGAGGAGAATTACAAGCGCCTCGCCGGCAGCGCCGCAGTCGCCGGCTTCCGCAAGGGCCGCGTGCCGCGCAAACTGCTCGAGCGCCGCTTCAGCGACGATGTGCTCGAGGATGTCAAGCAGTCCATCCTCAGCGAGGCCTCGCAGAAAGCCGTCGAGGAAAAGGGCCTCAAGCCCATCGGCGATCCCTCCTTCGACAACGTCGCCTTCGAGCTCAACAAGGACTGCGTCTTCGAGATCACCCTCGAAGTCGAGCCCGATTTCGACCTGCCCGTCTACAAGGGCCTGGAGCTCACGCGCGCGCGGGTGTGGGTGGACGACGAGGAGATCACGCGCGGCCTCGATGCCCTGCGCATGCAGCGCGCGCGGCTCGACCTGATGCCCGCCGGTACGCCCGTCGCCGCCGACGACGCGATCGTCTGCGACTGGAAAATCGTCAGCGAGGGCGAGACCGTCGCCGATCAGAAAGACGCCGAGCTCCATGTCCACGGCCGCCGCTCCGGCGGCCTGGAGATGGAACAGGACCTCTCCGAGGCGCTCGCCGGCGCCAAGTTCGGCGAGAGCCGCGAGATCAAGGCGAAGTTCGGCGATAGCTACCCGGTCGAGAAATGGCGCGGCAAGGATGGCACGCTCACTGTAGAAATCAAGGAAATCCGCCGCCCCGTCGCGCCGGAGCTCAACGAGGAATTCGCCAAGGCGATGGATTTCGACTCGCTCGAAGACTTGAAGAAGGCCGTCCTGCACAGCATCACGCAGAGCAAAGAGCGCGAAGCCGCCCTCGCGCTGGAGCAGCAGGCCTTCGACCGGCTCCTGGCGGCGGCCCCGTTCGAGTTGCCGCAGGGGGTGCTCAAGGCCCAGGCGCGCAACATCATGCTGCGCCAGCAGTACCGGCTGCGCCAGCGCGGCGTGCCGGCCGAGGAAATCGAGAAACACATGGACGACCTGCGCAACGCCTCCGAGGAGTCCGCCGCGCGCAATCTCAAGATCTACTTCATCCTCGACCGCATCGCCGAGAAGGAAAAAATCTTCGTGACCGAGGACGAGGTCGAGGCCCGCATCGCCGCCATGGCCGGCGGTTACAACCTGACGCCGCAGCGCATGCGCGCGCAGATCGAGCAGGAAGGCTCCCTCTCCGAACTCCGCGGCGGCCTGCGCGAAAACAAGGTGGTGGACTTCCTCCTCAAGAGCGCCAAGATCGAGGAGGCGAAATGATGAACATCGAGCAGATCCTCCGCGAGCGCGCCGAGCGCGAGGCGCTCCAGTCCTCGCTCGTGCCCACCGTCATCGAGCGCACCGGCCGCGGCGAGCGCGCGTACGACATCTTCAGCCGCCTCCTCAAGGACCGCATCATCTTCATCGGCTCGGTGATTGACGACATTGACGCCAACCTCATCGTGGCGCAGATGCTCTTCCTCCAGAACGAGAACAAGACCTCCGAGATCAGCCTCTACGTGAACTCCTTCGGCGGCTCGGTCACCGCCGGCCTGGCGATCTACGACACCATGCAGTTCGTCCAGTGCGACGTGGCCACCTACTGCATCGGCCAGGCCGTCAGCCTGGCGGCCATCCTGCTCGCCGCCGGCTCGAAGGGCAAGCGCTACGCCCTGCCGCACAGCCGCATCATGCTCCATCAGCCCTGGGGCGGCACGCGCGGAACCGCCGCCGACATCAGCATCCAGGCCGAGGAGATCATGCGCCTGAAGAAGCACCTCAACGAGATCCTGGCGAGCCACACCGGCCAGCAGCTCGAGCGCATCGAGGCGGACACCGACCGCGATTTCTACATGGGCGCGCAGGAAGCCAAGGCTTACGGGCTCGTGGATGAAGTGCTGACGACGCTCAAGCCGAAATGATTTCGGCCGCGAAGAAGGATTTCGTTTTGAGCCTCAACGTAGCGCGCGCGGCTGTCGGGAAAATGTCATGAGCGAAAAGAAGACCGGCAAGAAACCGCCGATAGAAGCCTGCTCCTTCTGCGGCCGCGGCCCCGCATCCGTCAGCGTCCTCGTCCGCGGGCCGGGCGAGCTTTTCATCTGCAACGAGTGCATTGACCGCTGCCAGGACGTCCTCAAGGCCGACACGCGCCGCCGCCAGCGCGGCCGCCCGGCGATGAAGGAAGTCCCCGCGCCCATCGAGATCAAAGCGCAGCTCGACGAATACGTCATCGGCCAGGAGCGCGCCAAGAAGGTCCTCTCCGTCGCCGTCCACAACCATTACAAACGCATCCAGCGCGATTACGACCAGGGCGGCGTCGAGATCGAGAAGTCCAACATCCTGCTCATGGGCCCCACCGGCTCCGGCAAAACGCTCCTCGCGCGCATCCTGGCCAAGATCCTCCACGTCCCTTTCGCCATCGCCGACGCCACCACCCTCACCGAGGCCGGCTACGTCGGCGAGGACGTCGAGAACGTGCTCCTCAAGCTCCTGCAGAACGCCGACATGGACGTCCGCCGCGCCGAGCAGGGCATCATCTACATTGACGAGATTGACAAAATCGGCAAGACGTTCATGAACGTCTCCATCACCCGCGACGTCTCCGGCGAAGGCGTCCAGCAGGCGCTGCTGAAAATGCTCGAAGGCACCATCTCCAACGTCCCGCCGCAGGGCGGCCGCAAGCATCCCGAGCAGGCGTACATCCCGGTGGACACGACGCACATCCTCTTCATCTGCGGGGGCACCTTCGACGGCATTGAGCACCTCGTCGCCAACCGCATCGGCCGCAAACCCGTCGGCTTCAACCCGCACGCCGTCGGCAAGGACGAGCAGCAACAGCTCGCCGAACTCCTCCAGCAGGTCACCGAAGACGACCTGATTGAGTACGGCATGATCCCGGAATTCGTCGGCCGCGTCCCGATCGTCGCGCCGCTGCTGCCGCTGACCGAGGACGACCTCATCCGCATCATCACCGAGCCGCGCAACGCCCTCGTCAGCCAGTACCAGGAATTCTTCAAGCTGGAGAACTGCGAACTGGCGTTCACGCCCGAGGCGCTGAGGCTCGTCGCGCAGAAAGCCCTCAAGCGCGACACCGGCGCGCGCGCCCTGCGCTCCATCTTCGAAGCGCTCATGCTCGACCCGATGTTCCATCTCCCCTCGCTCAAGAAATCGGGCCGTTTCCTCATCACCCCCGAGGTCGTCAGCGGCGAGAAAGACCTCCTGCGCGACTGCTTCACCGAAACCGCCGCCCCGCCCAAAGTCCACAAGCCGGAAAAAGGCGAGTCGGCGGCGTAGGGGCGGCGGCGCGCCGACCTCTAATCCTTCTTCCGCCCGATCCGATTCTCCGTACCCTGGACGAGCCGTCCGATGTTCGCGCGGTGGCGGACGATGCTCAGGACGGCGGCGACGGCGGCGAGCGCGGTGAGGAATTTGCCGGCTCCGAACGGATCGCGCCCGAGGAGCAGCGCGCAGGCGAGCAGCGCCGCGGCGGCGACCATCGAGCCGGCCGAGACGTAGCGCGTGAGCGCCACCACCGCGGCCCACACGCCCATCGCGATCAGCAGCCCGAGCGGGAAGACGGCGAGGAACACGCCGCAGCTTGTCGCCATGCCCTTGCCGCCTTTGAATTTCAGAAAGATCGGCCAGTTGTGCCCGGCCACGGCGGCGAAGCCGGTCAGCGCGACTCCAAGCGGAACTGTTGGCTCAGCGATGCGGCAGCCGTGCAACAGGAGAGCGGCAAGCGTCGGCAGGAACCCCTTCAGCACGTCCAGCGCGAAGACGAGGATTCCCCACTTGCGACCGAGCGCGCGGCCGACGTTCGTCGCGCCCACGTTGCCGCTGCCGACCTCGCGAATGTCTATCCCGCGCACGGCCTTCGCGATGAGATACGCGAACGGCACCGAGCCGAGCAGGTAGGCGCAGAGAATGAGCGGAATGTCCCGAACCTGAAGCACCGAATCGGTCTCCCTCAGTCCAGCGAATAAAGCGGTCAACTGAAACGAGTAATTCTAGCCGCGCCGTCCTGAAGTTATCAAGACCAGGCTCAATAGCGGTCCCACTGCCACAAGCTGAGCCGGCATTCATCCCCTTGCGCGGCCAGCGCCGCGCAGTAGACGGGGTCAGGGTAA
The DNA here is from genome assembly GCA_052139675.1 of Candidatus Brocadiia bacterium. Taxonomy (GTDB): domain Bacteria; phylum Planctomycetota; class Brocadiia; order CAIUPP01; family CAIUPP01; genus JBEKCB01. The sequence goes on along the minus strand of JBKQWE010000013.1, from coordinate 50,953 downwards.
AGCGCGACGAGCGACCACGGCCCGGCCTGCCCGGGATCACCCTCAATTGCGAGGACCGCCGCGGGTTCGCCCGGCGCCAGCGACACGGCGACGTTCTTCAACGGGAAGGAAAGCCCTCTGCCGATCGCCTTCAGGTACGCCTCCTTCCGCGTCCAGCAGTTGAAAAAGCCCTCCTGCCGCTGGTCCGCGGGAAGGGCCAGGAATGCTTTCAATTCGGCTTCCGCGAAGTATCGCTTCGCCAGCCTTTCGCACGGCACATCGGAGCGCATGCGTTCCAGGTCAATGCCGAGCTGCCTCCCGCGCGCCACGGCGTAGATCGCCAGCCCGTGTGAGTCCGACATGTTGAAGCTGATCTCCTCTCCGCCGCATTCGGGCGCGACGGCGGGTTTTCCGTGAGGCCCGTAACTGAATTGCAGCCGCTCGGGGTCCACGTGGAGATATCGGCCGAGAATCCCCCGCAGGATCGCGCGCCCCACGACGTATTGCTCCCGGGCTTCCTGAAGGGAAAACTGCGCCGCCTTCCTCCGCTCGTCCTCCGACAGGATTTGCAGGAGGCCGGGGATTTTCGACGCTTCGCGGCCGAGCGAGGCGCGCCAGACGTGGACATCGCCCGCGCCCAGAACCAGGGTATCGGGCGGCGGAGGCCACTGGTAGCGCGACGAGGTGTCGCTCATGTCCCGGGGACGCGGGCGGATGATTGCGCCTCCTCGAGGTGGGCCTTGAAATGCCGCGCGAGGACGCGCACATTCGGCTCGCTCAGGATGTGATGGTGCACCCCCGGGACCGTGTGCACTTCTGCGCCGCTCGTGGCGTGTTCGCGCCAGGCCAACCTCGCTCCATGTTTCGGACCCTCGGTAGTCTCACTCGCCAGGAAGAGGATCAGCCGGCCTGGATACGGCCTCGCCCTGTAGCGCCGACCCGCGCTTCCGACGGCATGCAAGAGAGCCACGGTGTAGCCATTCAACTGCTGCAGGTACTTGTTCTGAAGACTCTCGAATTCCGCGCGCCTGGCAAGGCCGGGCGCGGCCTGAATGTGCGCAGTCCGCCTCGCGGCCAACTGCCGGATGTAGGCCATCTGACCGTCGAGCGCGAGTTGCGAAAGGTTGCGCACATGCTTTGCGCTCCGCCGGAGTTGGTACGCGATGAATTCCCCGGCGGGGCGGAAGAGCTTGTCGTTCGACCTCTGCCCTATCGCGCTGAGGGCGGCCGGCAGGGCGTGGAAGGGGTTGTAGCCGAACCGCCGCGGCATTGGGCTGTAGGTATCCAGCAGAGCCAGGAACGCAACCTCGTCGCCCTGCGCTTTGAGTTGTTGCGCCATTTCGAAGGCCACCACTCCTCCTGCGCATAGTCCGCACAGAAAATACGGCCCCTCGGGCTGGACCTTTCGCACCTCTTCAAGATAGCGGGATGCCAGACGCTTGATCCCGACGCGCGGCCTCCGCGCAGGCGCCAGACCGAATGCTTGCAACCCGTAGCAGGGCTGTTCCGGTCCCAGGTGGCGAGCCAGGTGTACGAAGATCCGCGCGTTGACCGCGTGCACGCAGAAAAGCGGGGGTTGAGATCCCTTGGGCTGAATCTCAACCAGGAAGGCCCCCCGCTGGTCCCAGCCGTCCTGTTCAAGAGCCGCGGCAAGTTGCTCGATCGTGGGCGCCTGCAGCAGCAGCGGCAGCGGCAGGCTTTTCCCGAAAACCTCTTCAATCTCGGCGAAGAGCCGCGCCGCCGCGAGGGAATGCCCGCCCAGCTCGAAGAAGTCGTCCTGCACCCCGATCGGGTGTACTCCGAGAACGTCTTCCCACAGCCGGGTCAGACGCTCTTCCACCGGGTTCCGGGGCGCCCGGCACTCACCGTCCAACAGGGGCCGCGCGGTCGAAGGGTCAGGAAGCGCCAGCCGGTCCACTTTTCCGTTGGGCGTCGCCGGCAATGAATCCAGGAACACGAACGCGGAAGGCACGGCCTGGGCCGGCAGCGATTTCATCAAGGCGGCACGCAACTTCCCGACGGACGAGAAACGCTCTCCCTGGGCCGCGACCACATAGGCGACCAGCCGTTTGTCGCCGTGTGCGTCTTCACGCGCGACGACGGCGGACTCCTTGACTTCCGGGATTTCCAGCAGGGCCGCTTCGACCTCCATCAGTTCAATCTTGACGCCTCTGACTTTGACCTGCATGTCTTTGCGTCCGAGGTGTTCGAGGCATCCGTCCGCGGACAGGCGCCCCAGGTCGCCGGTCAGGTAGATTCGGGCGTCCCCTCCTTCCGGGTCCGGCAGGAAAGAAGCGCGGGTCAATTCGGGCTTCCTCCAGTATCCGGGAGAAAGATATCGGCTCCTCACGGCGATTTCACCCGCCTCGTTGCAACCGAGCCGGTTCCTGTCCTCATCGAGGATCCAAATCTCTTTGTCCGACATGGCATATCCGGCGGGGACGATGCTTCCAGCAATCTCCATCTGCTGATCCATGAGCATCAGCGTCGCCCCGCCGTGGGCCTCCGTGGCGCTGAAACCGCACCGCAAGAGGCAATGCTCGGAAAAGTGTTCCTTGCAAAGCTGGATATCCCGCTTGCAGACCGTCTCGCCGCCGAAGAGGAGCAAGCGAAGCTTTGGGAATCTCCGGACCTTGGGCAGGCAGGTTACAAAACTGCGAAACACAGTAGGAACCAGATGGGAAATCGTGATTTCCTGGCCGGCCAGCCATTCGGCCAGGTTGCCCAACCCTTCAGCCCTCACGTCGAACGGCAGCAGGCACGCGCCGTTGAGGAGCGCTCCGAAGGTGTCCGTCGCCGAGGCCGCATAACATTGCGACGCGGTAAGGCAGATGCGGTCCTCCGCGCAGATGTGATAGGCGTTGGTCTGATTCATGATTCCATGAAGCGAGTTTCGATGGACACGGATCACGCCCTTGGGCTGGCCCGTTGAGCCGGAAGTGTAATAGATCGCGTTCGGGGAACCGGGCGATATGGAAAGACCGAGATCGGCGTCGGAAATTCCCGCGTCCATCTCATCTATGTTAATGATCCCCGCCCCGGCGCCCGCCACTTCGCCGGCCAGGGCGCGGTTCCTGCTGTCGGTCACGATGACCGAAGACTGCGAATCCTCCAGGATGTCGTGGATTCGCGCCCTGGGATACAACGGGTCCATCGGCACGTAGCATTTGCCGGCCTTCAGGACGCCCATCAGGGCGATGACCGCGCCCGCGCCGTGTTCGAAGAGCAGCGCAATCTGATCCTCCCGCTCGCCGCGGAGCGCCAGGATCGCGCGGCCGACGCGATTGGCCGCCCGGTTCAACTCGTCGTAGGTCAACCGGCAGCTTCTGCTCTCGAGCGCCAGTCGCTCCCGGTGCTTGCCGACTTGCTTCTCGAAGCGTTCGGAAATGGACTGCTCGATCTCCGTCCTTTCAAACAGGACGAAGGGGTTCGCGGGGACGACCTTTCGCCGCTCGGTGGGAGGCGCGCCCTCGGTCGGGGATTCGGCGGCAGCTTCGGGAACGTTGCGCATACCGGCTCCTGATGGGCGCGTGCTCATGGTCTCGGGCCGGGCGCGGACTTTCGCGCGTCCTCGAGATGGGCCTTGAAATAGGCCGCGAGCACGCGCACGTTCGGCTCGCTCAGCATGCGCTCGTGCATCCCCGGGACCGTGTGCACCTCTGCGCCGCTCATGGCGAGTTCGCGCCAGGCCAGCCTGGCTCCATATTTCGGCGCCTCGACGGTGTCGCTCGCCAGGAAGAGGACTAGGCGGCCGCGATAGGGCCTCGGGTTGTAGCGCCGGCTGGCGCTTCCGCTGGCGCGCATCAGGGCCGCGGTGTATCGGTTCAACTGCTGCACGTACTTGTTCTGTCGTCTTTCGGATTCCGCGCTCCAGCCGGGACCGGACGCGGCCTGAATGCGCGCGGCCCGCCGCGCGGCCAACTGCCGGATATAGGCCACCTGGCCGTCGAGGGAGAGCTGCGAAAGGTTGCGCAGATGTTTCGCGCTCCGACGAAGCTGGTGCGCGAAGAATTCCCCGGCGGGCCGGAGAAGCTCGCGGTTCGACCACTCCCGCATCGCGTCGAGGGCGCGGAAGGCATCGCAGCCGAGCCGGCGAGGCCTTGTGCTGAAGGTGTCCAGCAGCGCCAGGAAGGCGACCTCGTCTCCCTGCGCCTGGAGCTGCTGCGCCATCTCGAAGGCCACCGCGCCGCCTGCGCACAAGCCGCACAGGAAATACGGCCCCTCGGGCTGGACCTTTCGCACCTCTTCGAGATAGCGGGATGCCAGAGACTTGAACTCCACGCGCGGCTTCCGCGCGGGGGCCAGCCCGAACGGGTGCAGCCCGTAGCAGGGTTGGTCCGGCCCCAGCCGGCGCGCCAGGTGGAGGAAGACGCGCGCGTTGATCGCGGGTACGCAGAAAAGCGGAGGTTGCGATCCCTTCGGCTGTATCTCCACGAGGAACGCCCCGCCCTGATCCCAGCGATCCTGTTCAAGAGCCGGGGCGAGTTGCTCGATCGTGGGCGCTTGCAGCAGCCAGGGCAGCGGCAGGCTCTTCCCGAAAACTTCTTCAATCCGCGCGAACAGCCGCGCCGCCGAAAGGGAGTGTCCGCCCAGCTCGAAGAAGTTGTCCTGAACCCCGATCGGTTCCACACCGAGAACCTCTGCCCATATCCGCGTCAGCCGCTCTTCCACGGCGTTCCGGGGCGCCGTGCACTCATGATCCAGCAGGGGCCGCTCGGCCGGAGGGTCGGGAAGCGCCAGGCGATCCACTTTTCCGTTCGGCGTCGTCGGCAATGAATCCAGGAACACGAACGCGGACGGCATCATGTGGGCCGGCAGCGATTTCAGCAGAGCCGCACGCAATTTTCCGACCGACAGGAGCTCTTGCCGGGCCACCAGGTAGGCCGCCAGCCGTTTCTCGCCGTGCGCGTCCTCGCGCGCGACGACCACGGCCTCCTTGACCTCCGGAATTTCAAGCAAAGCCGCTTCGATCTCCACCAGTTCGATCCTGAGACCTCTGACTTTCACCTGCAAGTCTTTGCGCCCGAGGTGCTCGAGGCATCCGTCCGCGGACAGGCGCCCCAGGTCGCCGGTCAGATAGATCCGGGCGTCTCCTCCTTCCGGATCGGACAGGAAAACGGCGCCGGTGAGTTCCGGCTTCCTCCAGTATCCGGGAGAAAGATATCGGCTCCTCACGGCGATTTCGCCCACCTGGTTGCGGCCGGCCCGGTTCCCGTTCTCGTCGAGGATCCATATCTCGTCATCGGACAGGGCATATCCGGCGGGCACAATGTTCCCGGCGATCTCAGTGCGCTGGTCAATGAGCATGAACGCCGGCCACCCGTTGGCCTCCGTGACACCGTAGCCGAAGCGCAGCAGGCAACGCTCGGAAAAGTGCTCCTTGTAAAGCTGGATATCCCGCTTGTAGATCGTCTCGCTGCCCAACAGGATCAAGCGGACCTTGGGAAATCTCCGGCCTTCGGGCAGGCAGGCGATGAAGTTGCGAAACAGGGTGGGAACCGGATCGAAAATCGTAATCTCCTGCCCGGCCAGCCATTCGGCCAGGTTTTTCAGACCTTCGGCGTTCACGTCGAACGGCAACAGGCACCCGCCGTTGAGGAGCGCTGCGAAGGTGTCCGTCGCCGCTGCCGCAAAACATTGCGACGCCGTGAGGCAGATGCGGTCCTCCGCGCCGGTGTGGTAGGCGTTCGTCTGGTTCATGGCGTGATGAAGCGCATTTCGATGGGCGTAGATCACTCCTTTCGGCTGGCCCGTCGTGCCGGAAGTGTAATAGATCGCATACCGGGAACCGGGCGATATGTGAAGCTTGAGATCGGCGTCGGAAACTCCCGCGTCCAACTCGTCTATGTTGATGATCGCCGCCGCGCCGGCGAGTTCGCCGGCCAGGGCGCGGTTCCTGCTGTTGGTCACAATGACCGAAGGCTGCGAATCCTCCAGGATATATTGGATCCGCGCTCTCGGGTACGAAGGGTCCACCGCCACGTAGCATTTGCCGGCCTTCAGCACGCCCATCATGCCGATGACGGCGCCCGCGCCATGTTCGAAGAGCAGCGCAATCTGCTCCTCCCGCTCGCCGCAGACCGCCAGGATCGCCCGCGCAACGCGATTGGCCGCCCGGTTCAACTCGTCGTACGTCAAGCGGCAGTTCTTGCTCTTGACCGCCATTCGGTCCGGGTATTTGCCGACTTGCTTCTCGAAACGCTCGCAGACGGACTGCTCGATCTCCGTCCTTTCAAATCGGACGAAGGGATTCGCGGGGACCACCTTTCGCCGCTCCGCGGGAAGTGCGCCCGCGATCGGGGATTCGGCGACGGCTTCGGCAAGGTTGCGCATACCGACTCCTGATTCGCGCGTCCTGTTAACTCTCGCCCCATCGCACGATGGTCGGCCGTCAAACATCTTATTCTGGCGAGAAAGGACGCCCCCGTCAAGAACTTTTTACTCGCGGCATCCGCCGTGTAACCGCCCTGCTGCGCCGGACCACTATCAAAGTGGCGGCGAGGCCGGCGCATCGGCCTGCCGGGCTTGAGAAACCAACTTTGCGGAGGGCGCGGCGATGAACAGGAAGTCCGTAGTCGGTTGCGCAATCGCGGCGGTGATGTTCGCGGGGAGCGCCGCGTGGGCCGCCGACCAGACGCCGCCCGCGCCGGCGGACCAGGCGGCGCCGGCGCAACATCCGCTGCGCCGGCTGTTCTTCGACAACTTCCGCCAGCTCAGTGAGGCGTTCAAGGGGCTGAACCTGGCGCCGGACCAGAAGGCGCAGATCGGCGCGATCCTCAAGTCGCACAAAGCGGAAATCGTCGGCGCGCTGCAAGCGCTTCACGCAAAGCATGAGGCGCTACTGAATGCGGTCCGCGCCGGCGCCGTCAACGAGGCGGCCATCCGCACGGCGGGCCGGGAGATGGGCGACGCCATCGGCGAGGCCTCCATTCTGCGCGCGAAGATCCGGCTGGAAATCCGCGCCGTCCTCACGCCGGACCAGTGCAGCCAGGTGGACCAGGCGCTCGACCGGGTCAGCCGGTCGGTCACCGACGCGCTCAACGGCCTGGCGAACCCATGATGGCCGCCGCATCCTGCGCACCGGAGCCGCGGGTTGAAAGCTGTTCCCCCAGGGCGGCTTTCCGCCTATACTATCGGACGGTTGGCGCACAGGATCGCACGGCGCGGTACCGGGAGGCGCGGACATTGAGAGCGCGGGAAACCGAACCGACGAAGCTCCCGTCCGCCGCCGTCCTGCAATTCCCGGACGTGGAGGAAGTCGAGCGGGCGCGGTCGGGTGACGGCGATGCGTATGCGCGCCTGATCGAACGATACCGCGGGCCGATCGCGCAGCAGATGTGGCGCTTCACGCGCGATCCGGACCGGCACGCGGAACTCGTGCAGGACGTTTTCGTGAATGCGTACACCAGTCTGCGGAGCTATCGCGGCGCCGCGCCGTTCCTGCACTGGTTGCGGAAAATCGCGGTCCGCGCCGGCTATGCGTACTGGCGCCGGTCGAAGCGCGCGCGCCTGGAGCAGTCCCTCGACGAACAGGCGGCGCGGCTGCCGGCCGACGACCCCGCCGGCCATGGCGCGCGGGAGGCCGGCGAACTGGTGCACCTGGTCCTGGCCGGACTGCCGCCGCGCGACCGACTGGTCCTGACGCTGATGTACCTCGAGGAACGCTCCGTCGCGGAGATCGCCGAACTCAGCGGATGGAGCGTCGCGATGGTGAAAGTCCAGTTGTGGCGCGCGCGGGCCCGGCTGAAGAAGGCGCTGCTCGCGCGCAGAGATCTGTGGGAAGGATGAAGGAGGCCCGACATGGATGAACTGAAACGATTCGAGCGCTGGGCGGTCCGCGCCCGGGAAGAACGATCTCCGGAACCGGACGCGGCGCCGGCCGTGCTGGCGCGACTCCGGCACTTGGACGCCGAGTCGCCGGCCGGGCCGGGCGCCTGGATATGGGCGGCCTCCGCCGTCGCCGGCTGCGCGGCCGTCCTCGCCGCCGTCGTCGGATACGCCGCATGGGTTGAACTGGCCGCGCCTTGGACGAGCTGGCTTTCGGAACTTTCGAACTGGGGAGCGCTATGAGCGAATCAGAAACCGTTCAACCGCCCGCATCCGCGGTGCCGCCGCCGCGCCGCAAGCGCCAGTGGCTGGTCGCGCTGCTGCTCGTCGCCGTATTCCTGTGCGGCATCGTCTGCGGCGCGGGCGCCACCGCCGTCGCCGCCGTCCGTATCGTCCGCCACGCGATCCTGCACCCGGAGGGCCATCCCGAGCGCGGCGCGCGCTGGCTGAAGAGCCGCCTCAATCTGACCGATCAGCAGTTCGAGCAGGTCCGGGACATCCTCACCGAGCAGAACGCGGAGTTCGCCGGCATCCGCACCGAGGTCCGTCCGCGCATCCTCGACCGCCTGAAGAAAACGAACGAGGAGGTCGCGAAAATCCTCACGCCCGAACAGCAGGCAAAATGGCGGACTCTGACCCGTCGTCTCCGCGAGCGGTGGCTGCTGAACCTGCCGGAATCCCCGGCGCCGAAGTCGCCCACCCCGTAATTTGACCCCAACGGCCGGTTCTGTCATAGATATGCGGCATGGAACTGACCGTCAGCCAGATCATTCAGGGCGCGGCCGCCGCCTTCCTGACCGGCTTCTCGAAGACCGGTATGGTCGGGCTCGGTGTGCTGATCGTGCCGCTCATGGCGGGCGTCTTCCCGGCCAAAGCCTCCACCGGCGCGCTGCTGCCGATGCTCATCTTCGGCGACCTCTTCGCAGTGGCCTGGTACCGGCAGCACGCGCAGTGGCGCATCCTGGCGAGAATCCTTCCCTGGGTCCTGCCCGGGCTGGTGCTGGGGACGATTACGCTGAAATACACGTCCAGCGACGCGCTCGGGCATGTGATGGGCTGGCTGATCCTGCTGCTGATCGCCTTCCAGCTCGTGCGTGAGCGCGGCGGCGAGTGGCTCGAGGAGCGCCTGCCGCATGTCTGGTGGTTCTCCGCGCTCATGGGCACGATCGCGGGATTCACGACGATGGTCGGCAACCTCGGCGGGCCGATCGCGACGGTGTACCTGCTGAGCATGGGCCTGGAGAAGCGCGAATTCATGGGCACCGGCGCGTGGTACTACCTGATCGGCAACCTCGCAAAAGTGCCGTTCAGCGCCGGGCTCGGCCTCATCACGGCGCGGTCGCTCATGTTCGACCTCGAGACCGCGCCCGTCATTCTCATCGGCGCGGTGATCGGGCTTTTGACCTTCCGCCTGATCCCGCAGAAATGGTTCAACCGCGCCGTGCTGCTCCTCGCCGCGCTGGCCGCGTTCAAGCTGCTGCTCACGCCGCGCGGCTGAGACCGTAGCGGCGCATGGGACTTGCGTGTGATGGTGCTCTCGGATTGAAAGGAGCCTGCGCGTGAAAGTGACCGACATCCACACACACGTCGTCCTGCGCCGCGGTTTACTGGACAGCCGGGGCGAGACGGCCGCGACGGCGGCCGAGCTGGTGCAGATCCAGGACCGCTGCGGCATTGACCGCATGGTCGCGCTGCCGCTGGCTTCGCCGGAGGCGCTCCATTTCCAGCAGTCCAATGAGGAGGTGTTCGAGGCGTGCGACCAGTTCCCCGGCCGGTTCATCAAGTTCTGCAGCGTGGACCCGCGGCTCCAGTACAACAGCCCGGAGACCGACTTCACGCCCATCCTCGAATATTACCAAAGCTGCGGCGCGCGCGGGCTGGGCGAGCTGGTGGCGAACCTCTGGTGGGACGATCCGCGCGTGCATCAACTCCTGTCGGCGTGCGAGCGCATCAGTTTCCCGGTGCTCTTCCATGTGGCAACGCGGGAGTTCCGCACGTACGGGCTGATCAGCGAACCGGGCCTGGGCGGCCTCGAACGCGCGCTGAAGAAATTCCCGAAGCTCCAGCTCGTCGGCCACTCCCAGGCGTTCTGGTCCGAAGTCGGCCCGGTGAGCGAGCCGGAGCGCAGCGGCTATCCGCCGGGGAAAGTCCTGCCCGGCGGCGCCGTGCCGCGGCTGCTGCGCGAGCATCCGAACCTCTGGGGCGATCTCTCCGCCGGCAGCGGCTTCAACGCCGTCAGCCGCGATCCGGAATGGGGATACCGGTTCCTGGAGGAATTCCAGGACCGCCTCTGCTTCGGCCTCGACATCTGCAGGCCGAGCGACAAGACGCCGCTGGTGGAATTCATGCGCGACGCCGGCGCCGCCGGCAAGATCTCCCGCGCCGCGCACGAGAAGATCATGGGCGGAAACGCCGCGCGGCTGCTGAAGCTGGATTAAAACGGCGGCATAAGCGGCGCTTCACCGCGAAGAACACAAACGCCGTCGCCTCTTTGACAGCCCCGCCGAACGGTTGATATAATTGCGGATCATTGAGAAACCATCCGAGCCCTTCAAGAAGGCATGAACCATGGGCAATGTGATCCAGGGCGAACTCCTCGGCCAGGGGAAAAAATTCGCGATCGTCATCAGCCGTTTCAACGAATTCATCACCTCGCGGCTGCTCTCCGGCGCGCAGGATTGCTTCGAGCGGCACGGCGTGGCGGTTAAGGACGTTGACGTCGTCTGGGTGCCGGGCTCGTTCGAGGTCCCGGTCACCGCCCTGCGCATTGCCCAGACGCACCGGTACGACGCGGTCGTCTGCCTGGGCGCGGTGATCCGCGGCCAGACGCCGCACTTCGATTACATCGCCGCCGAGGTCTCCAAAGGCGTGGCGCAGGTCGCCATGGCCTCCGGCGTTCCGACGATCTTCGGCGTCATCACCGCCGACACGATCGAGCAGGCCGTCGAGCGCGCCGGCACCAAGGCCGGCAACAAGGGCGCCGATGCGGCCGCCTCCGCCATCGAAATGGCCAACCTCTTCGGAAAGCTGCCCAAAGCCCCGGCGAAGAAGTAAAGGCCTCCGCGCGGCCACGCGGTAAAAACCATCGTCTATCGTCTGTCGTCATTCGTCCGTCTTTTTGAGCCATAACCATGCGAAAAAGGACTGCAGGAAGAATTCTGGCTGTCCAGGCGCTCTATCAGTGGGACGTCCGCGGCGCCCACTTTCTCAAGGAGTTGCCGGACTTCCTCCGAGGTTCCTCCGAGGACGCCGAGGTGATCGCCCTGGCGGAGGAGCTGTTCCACGGCTGCGCGGAACACAGCGAGGAGATTGATGCAAGCCTCGGCGCTTCGGCCGAGCATTACGACCTCGGGCGCATGGCGGCGGTGGACCGCGCGATCCTGCGCCTCGGCGCGTACGAGCTTCTGCACCGGCCGGACGTCCCGCCCAAGGTGGCCATTGACGAGGCGATCCGCATCGCCCAGAAATTCAGCACCGCCGAGTCCGGCGCCTTCGTCAACGGCATCCTCGACCGCGTCATGGCGCGCGCCCGCCCCGGCGCGGCCGAGGGGAAGAAGAAATGATTGTCCGGAAGCCTCACGGCGCCGACCTGCACCTCCACACCGTGTACAGCGACGGCATTTACACACCCGAGACGCTCGTCGCCGCCGCGCGCGAGCACGACCTGCGCGCGATCGCCCTGACGGATCACGATTCGGTGGACGGCGTCGAGCCGACCCGCCGCGCGGCCCGCGACGACGGCCTCACCGTGATCGCCGGCGCCGAGTTCGGCGTGCCGGTCTTCGATGAGGGCGATGAGGAAATCCATCTCGTCGGCCTCTTCCTCGACGTGGAATCTCCCGCGCTCCGCGATGGTCTCGAGCGGAACCGCGCGCAGCGCAGGCAGCGCGTGATGGAGATGATCGAGAAGCTCAACCGCATCGGCGTGACCCTGCGGACCGACGAAGTCCTCAAGCTCGCCGCGCCGGGCAACGTGACGCGCCTGCACCTGGCGCGCGCGCTGGTCCAGGCGGGCCGCGTGCGGTCCGTCCGCACGGCGTTCAAGCGCTGGCTGAGGCCCGGCATGCCGGCCTTCGTGCCGCGGTCAGGCGTGCCCGCCGCCGAGGTCATTGCGCTGATCCATTGCGCCGGCGGACTGGCGATCATGGCGCATCCCGGCAAGACCCTGCGCGACGGCGAAATCCCCGCGCTCGCCGAGGCCGGCCTGGACGCGCTCGAGGTCTATTGCCCGGACCACTCCGCCTCGCAGGAACTCCATTACCTCAAGCTCGCCGCACAGCACGGCCTGCTCGCCGGCGCCGGTTCGGATTGCCACGGAGACCGCAACGGCCGCATTCTCATCGGCAAAGTGCGGCTCGATGAGGACCAGGTCGAGGCGCTCCGCGCGCGCGCCGCAACTTACCGGGAGCCGCGGCATGGGTGAAGGCAAGACCTCGTTCTTCGGGCGGCTGAAAGCGGGCCTGGCCAAGACGCGCGCCAAGTTCTCGTCGAGCGTCCGCTCCGTCCTCACCCTCGGCCGCAAACTCGACGCCGCGGCGATGGACGAATTGTCCGACGCGCTGATCGCCGGCGATGTCGGCCCGCGCTCCGCCGAACGCATGGCGCGCGACGTCCAGGAAGCCTTCCGCGCCGGCAAGTTCAAGAAGCCGGAGGACGCGATCGAGTTCCTGAAAGAGGACATCAAGTCCTCGCTGCGCGGCTGGGACACCTCGCTCCACTGGAGCGAATCCGGGCCGACGGTCTGGCTGGTCGCCGGCGTCAATGGCGTGGGCAAGACCACCTCCATCGCGAAGCTCGCCCGTTTCTACACCGGGCGGAAGAAGCGCGTGCTGATCGCCGCCGGCGACACCTATCGCGCCGCCGCGGTCGAGCAACTCGAGATCTGGAGCCAGCGCGTCGGCGTGGACCTGGTCAAGCACCAGCACGGCGGCGACCCGGCCGCGGTGGCCTTCGACGCGATCGAGGCGGCCGTCGCGCGGAAGATAGATTTACTGATCGTGGATACCGCCGGCCGCCTGCATACCAAGGACCACCTGATGCGCGAGCTGGCCAAGATCGAGACGGTGATCCGCCGCCGCCTGCCCGGCGCGCCGCACGAAGTGTTGCTCGTCCTCGACGCCACCACCGGCCAGAATGCCGTTCAGCAGGCGAAGCTCTTCCACGAATCCATCAAGCTGACCGGCATCTTCCTCGCGAAGCTCGACGGCACCGCCAAGGGCGGCATCGTCGTCGGCATGCGCGACCAGATTGACCTGCCCGTCAAGTTCGTCGGCCTCGGCGAGAAAGCCGACGACATCGAGCCGTTCGACCCGGACCGGTTCGTGGACGCGCTCTTCGAGTGATGGGTGCCCTTCCCGGAATCTCATCCAGTTTCGCCGTTTCAGCCCTTGACTTCCGCCGCCATCCCTCTCTATATTGGAATAGTGGGCAGTGAACGCCTGTCGGGCATTTCGGCGGGGCGACTTGGGCAATCGGCGCGGCGCCGGAAACGGCGCTGAACGCGATGGAGACTTTCTGAATAATTGCCCCCAGTTCCCCCGCAACGATGATCAACGGACGCGCAGACGCGGGATATCTTCAGTGAGGGAGGTGTGCAATGCCTGAATTCGTCAATCCGTTCACCGGCGTAGCGCCGGGGCGCAAGCTGACGCCGCGCGAACTCACCCGCGCGGTCCGTATGGCGCTCTCGGCGGAGGAGGAAGCGGTGCATCAATACCAGGCGGTGGCCGACGCGACGGACGACCCGCTGGCGAAGGCGCTGCTCAACGAGATCGCCGACGAGGAACGCGTCCACAAGGGCGAGTTCCAGCGGCTGCTCAATATCCTGCTCCCGGACGAGGCGAACTATCTCGCCCAGGGCGCGGCCGAGGTGAATGATCTGGTCTCGAAGGTCAAGGCCCAGCCCGCAGCCGAGAGCGCGCCGCCCTCGGTCGGGAGCCTGAAGTCGTGAGGCGCCGTCGCGGCGCGAACGTCGAGAGCGGTCGTCAGCGAGTTCATTTTTAGAGGAGACGAACCATGGCCACAGAACTTCTCAATCGCGGCGATGCGCCGTTCAGCGACAAGGTTTGGGCGGCGATTGACGCCGCCGTCGTCGGGGCGGCCAAGAGCCAACTGGGCGCGCGGCGCGTGCTGCCGGTCGAAGGCCCGTACGGCCTCGGCCTCAAGTCGCTGCCGGTCCGCGACGCGCCGGCGGTGGAGCCGCTGGCGCCCGACAGCGCGACCATGACCGGCGCGGTGCCGCCGCCGGTGGTCAGCATCGCCAGCGGGTTCCGGCTGGCCGCGCGCGACATCGCGGCGTTCGAGGAACGCGGCGCGCTGCTCGACCTGGGCGAACCGGCCCGCGCGGCGATCTCCGTGGCGTTCCAGGAGGACGCGCTGCTCTTCAACGGGGCGAAGGATTTCGGCGCGGACGGACTCCTGACGGCGAAGGGAGTCCACCAGGCCAAGCTCAAGGACTGGGCGCAGGTCGGGACGGCTGCGACCGATATCATCGAGGCGGTGACCAAGCTCGATGCCGCCGGCTTCCATGGGCCGTACTCTCTGGCGCTGGCGCCGGAGCGGTACAACCTGCTGCTGCGCCGCTATCCGCAGGGGGCCGGAACGGAGCTCGAGCACCTTCGCCTGATCGCGACGGAAGGCGTTTCCAAGGCGGCGGCCATCCGCGCCGGCGGTGTGCTGCTGGCCTGGGGCGCGCAATATTCCTCCATCGTGCTCGGCCAGGACTTGATGGCCGGGTTCGTCGGGCCCGCCGGGCGCGACTACGAGCTGACGGTTTCCGAGAGCCTGGCGCTGCGCCTGCTGCAGCCGTCGTCGGTGGTCGCGCTGAAGTAATCGGGGCGCGCCGCGAAGAGGAACGAAGAAAACCTGAAGGCCCGGATAGCCGCAAAGAGGCGCAGGAAATAACGGCAGCTTGATCATTCCTTAAGCCGTTCCTTTTGCGCCTCTTTGCGGCAAAACATTTTCGCCTCCTCGCGTTTTCCTGGTGAACCCATCCGATGCGGACCGTCTTGCGGAAAGTGACGCGGCCGTTCGCCGCGTTTCGGGATCGGGCCGACGCCGGGCGCGCGCTGTCGCGGGCGATTCGGCTTCTACCCGGCGCGGATACGGTGGTGCTGGCGGTGCCGCGAGGCGGCGTGGCGGTGGCCGCGCCGCTGGCGGAGGCGCTCGGCGCGCCGCTCGAACTGATGTTCGTCCGGAAACTCCCGATGCCGCACTCTCCCGAAGCCGGCTTCGGCGCCGTGGCGCTCGACGGCCAGGTCGTCCTCAACGAGCCGCTCGTCCGGGAACTTGATCTTTCGCCGGAGCGCATCGAGTCGATTGTACAGGAAGTGCTCGCCGAAGTGCGGCGCCGCGCCCGGGAGTACACCGGCCGCGACCGCCCGCCGGAGGTGCGCGGGAAGCAGGTCTGCCTGGTGGATGACGGGCTCGCCACGGGCTTCACCATGATCGCCGCCGCTCGGATGGTCAAGGCGTGCGCGCCGAGCCGGATGACGCTCTGCGTGCCCGTCTCGCCGCACGATTCGCTGCGCGCGGTGGAGCCGTATTTCGACGATCTTTACTGCCTCATCGAGCAGGCGCACCCGCCCTTCGCGGTCGCGTCGTTCTACGAGGACTTCCACGACCTCACCGACGACGAGGTGCGCGCAATCCTCCGCCAGCCGGCGAACCCCGCCTGACCCGCGTTTCGCGCTCAGGAAACCGCGAAAATCTACGATAATAATAGCAGCGGAAACCGTGGAGCGCCCGGATTCTATTAATTGCGCCCGCTCCGGTCCTCGGCGGACCGGTCGCGCTCCCGTTGTCGCATGGCTCCGCCACGGTCTCCCTGGAGCCGGCTGCTGAGATTGCGTAACCGATGTCCCGGGATATTTCAGGCGAAGAACGGCGATGATCATCAACGCTTTCAAATCCTTGCTCCGCGGCCTGGCCGTTCTCCGCGGCGCGAGGTTCCTGAGACAGTTCTGGCGGATGGACGACCTGGTTCGGAGACTGGCGGCCGGCCTGGCGATCGCCGCGCTGGTGCTGGCGGTGTGGTGGCTGAACGCCTTCGGCTGGCTGCAACTGGACGTGATGAACCTGGGAACCAGGGCGCGGACGGTTCCGCCCTGTCCGAACGTCGTGGTGGTGGGCATTGATGACGCGTCGCTGAGCCGGTTCGGCCAGCTTCCCTGGCCGCGGACGCGCTACGCGAAGGCGATCCGGGAACTGAGCGCGGCCGGAGCGGAATCCATAGCGCTGGACATGTGGTTCCCCGAAGCGGACGATCCCGCCGCCGACGACGCGCTGAGGCAGGCGGCGCAACAGGCGGGCAACGTATTCGTCGGGCTTTGTTTCGCGGAGGATAAACCGCGCGTCAAGGTCACCCGCAGCAACAGCCGCCTGGTCCAGGACGCAATTCGCGAAGCCCACGTCAACGTCATCGCGGACTCGGACGGACAAGTGCGCCGCGTGCCGTGGGAGCGGCACACGCTGGCCGAACGTTTCCTCTTCATGCCCGTGGCGCTGGCGGCGCGCCATTTCGGCGTCCAGCCGGAAGAGGTCCGCGCCGAGCAGAACGTGCTGCGGATCGGCGACGTCCGGCTGCCGCTGGAGACTCAGCCGGACGGCTCGGGCGCGTTCCTGGTGGACCTGCCGGATACAGCCGATTACTTCGAGGAGAACTACATTTCGTTCCGAAACATCGAGAACGGGCTTTTCAAGCCCGAGCAGGTCCGCGGCAAGATCGTGCTCATCGGGCAGGTCATCGTGGGCGGCGGCTACGCGGATACGTGGGAGACGGCCCGCGGCCGGAAGTTCGGCGTGGTCCTTCTGTCCGAGGTCACGCAGCAGATCCTGGACGGCCGCGGCCTGGTCCCCGCGCCGAAGGCATGGACCTGCCTGCTGGTGCTGATGCTCGCCCTGAGCGGCGCGTTCCTGTTCTACCCGCGCCACGCGCTGCTCGGACTCGGCGCGCACCTCTGCCTGCTGGCGTTCATCTGGGCGTTTTTCTTTTTCGCGGTCGTGCGGCACGGTCTCGTGCTCGAGCCGGCGCCGCTGACGGCGGCGGTTGTCGGTTCGCTGGCCGTCGGCATGGTCCGCTCGCTGCGCCGCGCCGGCCATGAGCTGGTGCAGGACGCGCGCGCGATGGAGATCCTCCGCCAGCTCAGTGAAACGCTCATCTCGTCCTCGGGCCTGCCCTCGATCGTCACCGGCAAGCGGCCGGACGTTAGCCAGTCCTTCGTGCTGCCGGGCCAGACGCCGCAGGTGCTGCTGCAGACGATCGCGCAGGCCGTCGGCGCACGGCAAGGGGCGCTGTTCATTTCTCGGGAGCCGGGACCGGGCCTGACGCGCATCGCGGCGCTCGCCGGCGACGGACCGCTCCCGACGACCGGGTTCGCCGACCGGGTCAACCAGCGCCTGTTCCAGGGCGGAGGCGCTTTCGCCAGCAGCGATCCCGCGCGCGACCTGGCCTTCGGCGCCGCACCCGTCCCGAATACGCTGCTGGCGATGCCGCTCTCATTCGACGGCAAGGTCCTGGGTGCGGTGCACCTCTACGGCAAGCACGCGACTGAGGCTTCGTCAGGCGAGCGCTTCACGCCGGCCGACCTGCGGCTGGTCGCCATCATGGCGCAGCAGACGATGGTCGGGCTGGAGAACGCCTCGCTCTACGAAGGGATGCGCGGCATCTTCATGAGCGCCACGCTCGCGCTGGCCAACGCGGTGGACGCGAAGGACCCCTACACGCGCGGCCATTCCGAGCGCGTGCTCAACTACAGCGAGCAGCTCGCCCGCGCGATGAACCTGCCCCCGCAGGACGTGGAGAGCGTCAAGATGGCCGCCGTGCTGCACGACATCGGGAAAATCGCGATCCCGGACAAGATCCTGCACAAGCCGGGCCGGCTCACGCTGGAGGAACTCGACGTGGTCCGCACTCACCCGGCGCGCGGCGAGGCCATCCTGGCGCCGCTCGAAGAACTCCGGCCGCTGCGGCCGGGCATCCGCCACCATCACGAGCGGTTCGATGGCAAGGGCTACCCGGATCAGCTCGCCGGCCACGCCATTCCGCTGCACGCGCGCATCATCTGCGTGGCGGACTCCTTCGACGCGATGACCTCGAAGCGCTACTATCACAAAGCGAAGAGCCTGGAAGAGGGGTTGGAGGAGATCGCGCGCTGCAGCGGCACGCAGTTCGACCCCCAGTTGGCGGAATACTTCATCAAGGCGCTCAGCAAACGCGCCTCGATCCCTGTCCCACCGCAGGCCATCCTTCAGGCGCTGGCGAACTACGGACGATAGACCACGGGCGATAGGCGACCCTCTTCAGTCGCCCATCGCCCGTGGTCTTACGTCCGGCGTCCATCGTCCGTGCTTACTGCACGCTCAGCGAGTAGCTCGAGCCTTCCGTCAGCGGCGCCACCTGCACCGTCAGCGCCTCCTCCTGCCCTGCACCGATGGTGAGCTGCGATGGAGTTCCCAGCCAGCCGGAAGAAATGGTCGTATTGACCGGCAGCGGACTGGCGCTGGCGTAGATCAAGCTGCCGTTCAGCGTGATCATGTTCCACGTGTTGTTGCCGGGCCCGGTCATTGAAATCCGGTTGAGCGTGAACGCCTGCTGGCTGACGTTCGACAGCGTCCAGGTGACGTAGCCGTAGCCGATGGTCGGCCCTGTGACGACGATCGGGCCAGGGTTCGGTTGCGTGGCGGGCTGTGTCATAAGGAAAGTGTGCGAGCTGCCTGCCGGGAGCACCATGGTGCTCGGCCCCGGCCAGACCGTGTCCACCCAGACCGTGCCTTCCGTCACCGCGACCTCCGTCTGGTATTCGCCGGAAGGCTTCGAGGTGGTGACGGTGAACTGCGTGCCGCGCACACCGGCGGTGCAGGCCGGCGTGGCCACGTCGAAGTGCGTCCCATGCGCCGCCTTCACCTCGATGGTGCCCAACGAGCCGATCGGAAGTTTCACCGCGCTGTAGATCCGGCCCTGTCCTTCGTCGAATGAGACCAGCACGATCACGTTCACGCCGGAGTTGATGGAGACGGTGGTCCCGTCGGCGAAGGTCAGCGTGCCGCCGGTGACCTGGCTTCCGGCCGCGACGGGTTGACTGTTCCAGAGCACCGGCTCGGTCTTTCCCTTCAGGGTCAATCCCGCGCCGAAGGCGCCGAACGTCGAATTCTCCACGGTATGGTTCGGACAACCGAGGAGAAAACCGGTCGCCGTCGTCGGCTCGCGCGGCACATAGTACGCCGAGTAGCTGTCGGTGGTCGGATAAGGAGCGGACGGACAGACGAACACCTGCGGCTCGGAGATCACGTCGGCCAGCAGCGTCGGCAGCGTGGCCTCGGCGAACGACGGCGTTTGCTCGTACTCCGTGTAGTACGTCAGCAACCCGGTTGCGATCTGACGCAGGTTGTTCGAGCACGTCATCCCGCGCGACACCTGCCGGGCTCGGATAATGACTCCCGCCGAGATCGCCGACACCGCGGCGATCACACCGAGTACGACCAGAAGCTCAACCAGCGAGAAGGCTCTCGCGTAGCGCTTCCTGCGATCTTGCGTGTTCATGGCATTCCCTTTACTCTTGAGTTGTCCGTCGCAATCTGGCGCATCTGATTCGCACGTGTCATAGTTCGGAACGTCCGCCTTGCTTCTGCATACTTCCGGCCACGATGGCCGAGAGTATATAGATCACAGTCCCAAGATGCATGATGATAATGACTTGCGTATAGCGTTCTCTGCCTCGATGCGTATAAGGAACTCGCTTTCCATTAACCCGGGTGCGCCTAACTTGATCCAACTTGCTGACGTTGCGAATCCCGTGCCAGATTTTGGCTTCAATGTTCCGGGTCGCGTGCCGCTACATCGTGCGTCCGCAACCCGCTTGCGCGCGGCGCGGTAAGGCCGTAACATGGGAAGGCTTTCCGGGCGTTCCTTTGCGAGCGAGGGCGGGATGGACCGAGGTGAAATCGAGGCGCTGCTGGCTCTGCCGCTGGCCGAGTTGCTGAGCCGGGCCGACGCGGTGCGGCACAACGAGGCCGGCGACGGCATTGAGCTCTGCAACATTATGAACGCCAAGTCGGGCCGGTGCGGCGAGGACTGCAAGTTCTGCGCGCAGTCGGCCCGCCACGCCACCGGCGCGGCCGAGTACCCGCTCAAGAGCCGCGCCGAGATGCTGCACGCGGCGCGCCAGGCCAAAGAGATCGGCGCCGCGCGGTTCGACATCGTGACCAGCGGCAACCGGCTCACCGGCGATGAGATCGCCCGCATCGCGGAGGCCGTGTCGGAGATCACCTCGACCGTGGGCATCGCCATGTGCGCCTCGCTCGGCCGGCTCAGCGAGGAAAGCCTCGCGCTCCTGAAGCAGGCGGGCCTCTCGCGTTACCACCACAACATCGAGACGTCGCCCGCCTTCTACTCGCGTGTGGTCACCACGCACCGCTTCGAGGAGCGGATCGAGACGATCCGCGCCGCGCAGCGCGCCGGGCTCGAAGTCTGCAGCGGCGGCATCATCGGCCTGGGCGAGAGCTGGTCCGACCGCATCGAGATGGCGCTCCTGCTGAAGGAACTCGGTGTGACCTCGGTGCCGATCAACCTGCTCGTGCGCATCCCCGGCACGCCGTTCGAGAGCCTCGCGCCGGTCTCCTGCGTGGACGCGATCCGCACCATCGCGCTGTTCCGGTGCATCCTGCGCGACCGGATCATCAAGATCGCCGCCGGCCGCGAGTCCGTGCTGAAGGATTTCCAGGCGATGGCGTTCATGGCCGGCGCCAACGGGATGCTGATCGGCGGCTACCTGACCTTGCGCGGCCGGGAGGCGCAGGAGGACCGCGGGCTGCTCGAGGAAGTGAAGAAGGCATGGCGGCGATAGAGGAATTCCTGAGCGCGCGGCGCACCGAGGGCCTGCTGCGCGAGCTGCGGCCGATCTCCGCGCGCCGCGAGGGCCGCGTCCGCATCGGCGCGCGCGAATACCTCGATCTCTCCTCGAACGACTACCTGGGCCTGACGGGCCATCCGCGAATGGCGCAGGCGGCGAAGGAAGCCCTCGACGAGTTCGGCGCCGGCGCGTGCGCCTCGCGCCTGATGGGCGGCGACCTCGACATCTTCCACCGCCTCGAAGAGCGCGTCGCTCAATTCAAATCCACGGAAAGCGCGCTGGTCTTCAACTCCGGCTACCAGGCCAACGTCGGCATCTTCAGCGCGCTGCTGGGCCGCGGAGACGCCGCCTTCGCCGACCGCGCCAGCCATGCCAGCATCCTGGACGGCATCCGCCTCTCCGGCGCGCGGCTCTTCCGGTTCCGGCACAACGATCCGGCGCATCTCGAATCGCTCCTGAAGAAGGAGCGCGCCAGGTTCAAGAACGCGCTGATCGCGACGGAGACGATCTTCAGCATGGACGGTGACCGCGCGCCGCTGCGCGAACTCGTCGAGCTGAAGGAGCGCCACGGCTGCCGGATGCTCGTGGACGAGGCGCACGCGACCGGCGTCTTCGGCGCGACCGGCTCGGGCGTGGTCGAGGCGGACGGGCTGGCCGGGCGGATCGAGCTGGTCCTGGGGACTTTCAGCAAGGCCCTCGGGAGCTTCGGCGCGTACCTCGCTGCGTCGCGGCCGATCGTGGACTACCTGGTCAACACCTGCCGGAGCTTCATCTACTCCACGGCATTGCCGCCGGCGGTCATCGCGTGCAACCGCGTCAGCCTCGACCTTGTGGCCGAGGAGCCCTGGCGGCGCGAAACGGTCCTGGACCGTTCCACCAAGTTCCGCGAACTGCTCCGGGAGCGGGGATTCGCAGCCGCCGGCGCTTCTCAGATCGTGCCGGTGGTTCTCGGCGAGAACCGCCGGGCGCTCGCGTTCGCGAAGGCGCTGCAGGAGAAAGGCTACTGGGTCGTGGCGGTGCGTCCGCCGACCGTGCCGCCGGGCCAGGCGCGCCTTCGGTTCTCGCTGACGGCCCTGCACCCATGGGATGCCCTGCGGAAGCTTGCCGATGACATGTCCGGCGTCGCAATTTGAGTTTTTCCCGCGCGGTTTTGCGGAGACGCTCCTCCTCGTCCCCGGCTGGGCGACCGATCACCGGATCTTCAGGCCGCTGGACCTGGAGTTCAATTACCTCGCGGCGGTGTCCTTTTCGCCGCGCGATTTCCAGGAGGGCCTTCTCTCCGCACTGCGGAGACATCGGCTCGACCGGGTCGCCGTGCTGGGCTGGTCGCTGGGCGGATACCTGGCGCTGGAATTCGCGCGCGCGCATCCGGAGCGGGTGATCGAGGGGGCGCTCTTTGCCGTCGGCATGCGGGAACGTTATGAGCCGGAGGCGATCGAGGCGATCAAGGGACGGTTGGCGCGGAATAAAGCCGCGTATCTGCGCCGGTTCTACGAGGCGTGCTTTTCCTCCGGCGAGCGCCAGGCGCGCGGCTGGTTCGAGCGGGAGTTGCTCGGGGGCTACCTGGACCAGATGGAATTGGAGCCGCTGCTGGCCGGGCTCGACTATCTCGCCTCGACGTCGCCGGCCGATGCGAAGGTCCGGTTCATCCACGGGCGCGAGGACCGCATCGCGCCGATCGGGGAGATGCTGGCGATGAAGGAGCGGCTGCCGGGCGCGCGGCTGGTCTGCATGGAGAACGCGGGCCACGCGGCGTTCCTGAACCCGGAGTTCAAGAAGGTGTTCCATGCCCTCCTTGGATAAGGCGAAGATGGTCCGCGACTTCTCGCGCTCCGCGCCGCTCTACGACCGGTACGCGAACGTCCAGTTCAGGGTCGCCGATGCGCTGCTCGCGGAATTGCCCCGCTCCGCGTGGCGGAGCGGGACGAGCATCTTCGAGATCGGCTGCGGCACGGGCTACTACACGCGCCTGCTCCGGGAGCGGTACCGGACGGCACGCCTGAAAGCCTGCGACATCTCCGCGCGCATGGTCGAGGTCGCGCGGGAGAAACTGCGGGACGAAGCGATCGAGTTCCTCGTCGCCGACGCCGAGACGCTGGTGTTGGACGAGCGGTTCGACCTGGTTACCTCGAACGCGACCCTGCAGTGGTTCGAGGACCTGGAGGCTGCGCTGAAGCAGTGCGGCAACGCCCTCAACGACGGCGGCCTGCTCGCCTTCTCCATCTTCGGCCCGGAGACGTTCCGCGAGCTGGACCATTGCCTGCGCCTGGCGCTCGGCCGCGCGGAAGGCAACCTGGTCCGCTCGAGGACATTTCTGGAGAAGGAGCGCATCGCCGAGATGCTGCGCGCCTCTTTCGGCCGGGTGACCGTCCGCGACGCAACCCTGCACGAAGAGTACCCATCGCTCCACGCCCTGCTGGAAAAAATCAAATACACCGGCGCGCGCGGCGGCGGGCTTGCCCGCCATTCGTGTGGCGGGCTGCCGGGCGGTTCGCTCGCGCAACCGAGGCTGCTCGGACGAGTGGAGAAGCTCTTCGAGGCGGAGTTCGGCCGCGTTGAGGCGACGTATCAGGCATTCCTTTTCCTGGCGGAACGATGAGCGCCATCTTCGTGGCCGGGACGGACACCGGCGTGGGCAAGACCGTGGTCACCGGCCTGCTGGCGCGCAGTCTGTCGCTGCGCGGATACCGCGTAGCGACTCAGAAATGGGTTCAGACAGGCGGCGCGAGCGACCTGGACGAGCACCTGCGCTGGATGGGCCGCAGCCGAAACGAGTTCCGGGGCTTCCTGCGCGCGATGGTCCCAGCGGCGTACGCGGCGCCGGCGTCGCCGCACCTGGCCGCGGAACTGGCCGGCGCGCGGATCGCCGCGAGCCGGATCCGCCGCGCCTTCCTGCGCCTCTCGCGGCATTTCGATTTCGTGATCGTCGAGGGCACCGGCGGCCTGATGGTCCCGTTCAGCCGGAAGCGACTGCTGATTGACCTGGCGCAGGAACTCGATCTGCCGGTGTTGCTGGTGGCCGGCAATCGGCTCGGCGCAATCAATCACACGCTGCTCAGTCTGGAAGCGCTGAAGGCGCGGAAGATGAAGATTCTCGGAGTCGTCTTCAACAATCTGCCGGGCACGGAGAAGACGCTCGTCCTGCGCGACAATCCGAAGGTCATCGAGTCGCTGAGCGGGCAACGCGCGCTCGGCGTGCTGCCCCGGACGCGGCGTCCGGGCACGCTGATAAAACGCTTCGCGCCCGTAGCGGAGAAAGTGCTGGCCGCCTATGAACGGCTGGATCGCAAGAGACCTGAAGCATAACTGGCATCCGTACACGCAGATGAAGGACTGCCGGCGCCTGCCGCCGATCCTCATCGAAAAGGCCCGCGGTCTCAAACTCTACGGCGCCGGCGGACAGTGGTATTACGACACCATCTCCAGCTGGTGGTGCAACGTCCACGGACACAACCATCCGCGCATCCGCGAGGCGATCCGCCGGCAGGCCGCCTCGCTCGACCACGTCCTCTTCGCCGGGTTCACGCACAGGCCGGCCGTCCTCCTGGCCGAGAAGCTCACCGCCCTGGCGCCGCGCCGGCTGACGAAGCTCTTCTTTTCCGACAACGGCTCGACCGCCGTCGAGGTCGCGCTGAAGATGTCTTTCCAGTACTGGCAGAACGTCGGCCGGCCGGAGAAGCGGCGGTTCGTCGCGCTGGACCGGGGCTACCACGGCGACACGGTCGGCGCGATGAGCGTCAGCGGCGTCAGCCTGTTCAACGAGCGATTCGCGCCGCTGATGTTCCGGACGTACAAGATGCCCTCGCCTTACTGCTATCGCTGCCCGGCAGGCCAGGAACCGGAGAACTGCGCAGTCGAGTGCGCGCGCCCGCTGGAAAGGCTCCTCAAGAAACGCAGCCGGGAGATCGCCGGGATCATCCTCGAGCCGCTGGTCATGGCGGCAGGCGGGATGATCATCTACCCGCCGAAGTATCTGGACCGCGTGGGAAAGCTGGCGGCGAAGCACGGCGTGCACCTCATCCTGGATGAGGTCGCCACGGGCTTCGGCCGCACCGGGAAGATGTTCGCCTGCGAGCACGCGCACGTCCGGCCGGACTTCATCTGCCTCTCGAAGGGCATCACCTCCGGAGCGCTGCCGCTGGGCGCGACGCTGACGACGGAGCGCGTCTACCGGGCGTTCTGTGCCGACGACGCGCAACGCAAAACCTTCTACCACGGGCACACGTACACGGCGAATCCCATCGCCTGCGCCGCCGCGCTGGCGAGCCTGCGCGTCTTCGAGGAAGAGAACACCCTCGCGCGCGTGCGCGGGCTGCTGCCGCAGTTCCGCGACGGGCTGGAGCGGTTTCGCTCTCTGCCGATCGTCGGAGACGTCCGGCAGATCGGGTTGATCGGGGCGATCGAACTGGTCAAGGACCGCCGCACGAAGGAGCCCTTCGGCGCGCGGGAGCGCATCGGGTTGAAAATCTACCGCGAGGGGCTGAAGAGAAACCTGGTCCTGCGGCCGCTCGGGCACATCTTTTACCTGTTCCTGCCTTTGTGCGTCCGGGAGCGGGAAATGCGCTTTATCCTCGACAACACGTACGCAGTGGTCCAGGCGCAATGTTGAGCAAGGGCTCCAAGAATTCCTGACGTTCGGGCGCCGGCGTTGCCGGCATTCACGTGGGGCATTTCCTGCTCTTGCAGCAAAGCCTTTGATTGTGGCATAATCCCGGCGCTGTGGGAATCCGCGCCGGTCGCTGACCTGGCAAGTTCGGAGGCGAGCAGGAGGCGCCGCAAGAATGGCAAGCCACGAAGTCCATCGGGAAACCCAGGACGCGCATGCGTTGCTGGAGAAGGTCTGCAGCAGCAAGACGCTGCCGTCGGTTCCGGTTGTGGCGGCCAATATCCTGACGCTCTGCAAAGACCCGGACGTGGATTTTGCGAAGCTGGCGAAAATGACCTCGGCCGACGCGGCGCTCGTGGCCAAGCTCCTGCGGATGTCCAACTCCGCGTTTTTCGCCGGTTCCCAGAGAGTCCTTTCCGTCAACGCGGCGGTTGTGCGAATGGGGCTGAAGGTGACGCGCATCGCGGTTCTCGGGTTCAGCCTGGAGGCGGAAATCAACGACAAGGTGCCCGAGGAGTTCAAGATTGACCGGTTCTGGCGCTACTCGCTGACGACCGCCAGCGCCGCGCGCATCATTGCGGAGACGGTCTGCCCGGCTCAGCGCGACGAGTGTTTTTCCGCTGGAATCCTCCAGGACATGGGGATGGTGGCTTTCCAGTGCGCGCTGCCGGAAGAGTATGCGAAAGTCCTGGCCGAACACCGGCTCCATCCCACGGTGGAGATCCACGACATTGAGAAGCGGCTGCTGGGCGTGACGCACGCGGAAGTGGGCAGCCGGCTTCTGCGGCAGTGGAGCCTCCCCGAAGAGGTCTACGCGCCGATCCGCTACCACCACGCCCTGGAACAGGCGGCGGCGGACGGCCTTTCGCCCGAGCTGATCCAGGTGGCGCGGACGCTCGCCTTGGGGACCCTGGTGGCGGCGCTCTTCCAGGGCAAAACCAAAGGCATCACTTATAAACGGGTCATTGACACGGCGCAGCGCCAATTCGGGCTGGCGCCGGAAACCGTCGAGCAGATGTTCGGGAAGATCGAAACGGCCGTGCGGAGCACTTGCGACCTGTTCCAGGTTGACCCGCGCTCGCTGCCCGCTTATGAGGATATCCGGATGCGGGCCACGCACGAAGTGGCCCGGCTGGCCGCCGAACTGGGGCAAGAGGCGCGGTCGGCCGAGAACCTCGCCGACCAGCGTGCCGAGGAGTTGCGCCAGCTCAAGCAGGAAAGCGATGAACTGAGAAGGCTCATCTCTCTCGACGACCTGACTCTTTTGCTCAATCGCCGGGAGTTCCTGAAGAGGTTCGTGGCCGAGATCGCCCGCTGCCGCCGCCATGAGCACGAGCTGGCGCTCGTGATGGTGGACATTGACGACTTCAAGTCGGTCAACGACACCCGCGGTCACGCGGCCGGCGACGAAACGCTGAAGCACCTGGGCGCTTTCCTGCAAGCCGAAAGCCGCAAGTCGGACGTGGCCGCGCGCGTGGGCGGGGATGAGTTCGTGGTGCTGCTGCCCGAGACGGACCTGGACGGCGCAATCACCGCCGCCGAAAAGCTGCGTTTCGGCATCGCGGCGTCGTCAAAGGGATGGACTCAGAGTGTGCCCGGCATCACCGTCAGCGTCGGCGCGGTCCACTCTCGATACAACTCGCCCTCCTTCGATGAGGCCGTCATCCTTGAGCAGGCGGACAAGTGCATGTACCAGGCCAAGCGCGACGGCCGAAACTGCACGCGGTACGCCACCATCTAGTATCGTGTTCCGGCAGTAACACGCATAAGTCCAGACGGCGTCACCCTGAGCGCAGCGAAGGGTCTCATACCATAAACCGTTGCAGCGCACCGCGTGTGAGATTCCTCGCTAAGCTCGGAATGACCGCGTATAACGGAACTTATTTCTGAAACGCCGCACTAGCCGGCGACCCCCAAATGATCGGCTGCGCGTCCTCAGCGGCCCCTCCAACCGGACGATACTTCATCCGCGTCCCGCTCCCTTCGGCCGACTTGAGCTAAAGAACGCCCGCTTTTTTACGATAATCCTTGTAGAGTTTGTCGCCATACTGCGGAAGTTTCGAGTGAGACGCTATGGGCAGTCTTATCGCAACGACCACGCCGGGAGTCGCCAGCGCCGCCGGCGCTGCAAACGCTGCAAAGCCCGCAAAGGGCGCCGGCGTATCCCTGGCCAGGATCTTCATCGCCCGGCAGCCCATCTTCGACCTGCAGCAGAAGGTCTACGGCTACGAGCTCCTCTTCCGCTCCGGCCTCGACAACGTCTTCAAACACACGGCCCCTGACCAGGCCAGCGCCAAAGTCATGACCGACGGCACTCTGATCCTCGGCATGGAAGCCCTCAGCGGAGGCAAGCTCGTCTTCATCAACGTCACGCACGACATCCTCCTTAACGACTATATCAGCCTTCTGCCGAGGGATCAGACCGCGGCGGAGATTCTGGAGACCATCGCGCCGGATGTGGAGGTCGTCGGCGCGTGCAGCAGGCTCAAGAAGGCCGGCTACATGATCGTCCTGGACGACTTCGTCTACAGCGAGCAGTACGACGACCTCATGAACCTGGCGGACATCGTCAAGGTGGATTTCCTGACCACTCCGGCGGAGGAGCGCCGGCAGGTTCTGTCGCGCTTCACGGCCCCCAACGTCCGTTTCCTGGCCGAGAAAGTCGAGACGCACGAAGTCTTCAACGAGGCGGTGGGCCTGGGATACAGTTATTTTCAGGGGTACTTCTTCAGCAAGCCCGTCATCATCTCGTCCCGAGACGTGCCGGGCTTCAAGCTCAACTACCTGCAGATGCTCCAGGAGATCCAGTTGCCCGGCGTCAACTTCGATCACCTGGAAGCGATTATCAAGCGCGACATGGCGCTCTCTTTCAAGCTGCTGCGATACATCAACTCCGCGTATTTCGGCCTGAGCAACAAAGTCAGTTCCATCATGCATGCCATCACGCTGCTGGGAGCGCGGGAATTCAAACAATGGGCCTCGCTCGTCGTCATGGCCAGCATGGGCAGCGACAAGCCCGACGAACTCGTCGTCCAGGCGCTCATCCGCGGAAGGTTCTGCGAATCGCTCGCTCCGATGCTCGGCATGAAGCAGCGGGCGCAGGAACTTTTCCTCATGGGAATGTTCTCCGTGATTGACGCGATCCTCGACCGCCCGCTCGAAGAGATCCTCAAGGACCTGCCGCTTTCCGATGACATCAAGGACGCGCTCTGTGGAAAGCCGAACCGCCTGCGCGCCGTCTTCGACTACGTCCTGGCGTACGAAAAAGGGGACTGGGACCGCGTGAGTGAAATGGCCGCCGGCCTGGGGCTGCGCGACGAGTCCGGCATCCCGGCGATCTATCTGCACGCCGTGCATTGGGCGCAGAAAAGCTTTGGGGAAGTCAGCGCCGCCCGCGAAGCAGGCGCCTGAGCCTGGCGTCTTTTCAGACCGTTCACTGTCTGGTTCTGCTGCACGCGCCACTCCTCGGCTGAAGCAATGCCGGCGGGATAGCGCGAAGACTTTCTGCGATCCGAGTACGGGAAATCGTCAGGAGCAGTCTCCGCCACAAACTTTCTTGACAAGTCCGCTCGGGTAGTGTAACATACCGCAAATGGGTGTGGGTCTTCGTCGGTCGCGCGGGGGCTCCATGGCCGTGAGATTTCCAGGCGCGACCTCAGCAACGCAGGAGGAATGGAAGCCATGAAGATTATCGTCCGGGGCATGGCGGGGATTGCCGTTCTTGGGTTGTGCCTGCTTCGCGGGCCGGCGCCGGCCGGCGTCGTCGCGCACGGCCAATTCTATCTGAGAGCGATTCCTTCGAGCGCGGTGCACCACCTCCAGGCGCCTCACATTCACCTCCGCGACGGCACCAGCCTCAACTGGAGCGGGTACGCCGTCGAGACGAACCTCTCGAAGCCGGCATCCAACGCGGTGAGCAACGTCGTCGGAAGCTGGACCGTTCCGGGCGTCCTGGCAAGCACGCCGAGCAAGGACACGTATTCCTCCGCCTGGGTCGGAATTGACGGGTACTCGGACGACACCGTCGAGCAAATCGGCACAGAGCAGGACTGGACGGGGCGCGCGGCGAGTTACTACGCGTGGTTCGAACTGTATCCGAACTACGCTTACGAGATCGTGGGCTTCCCCGTAGATCAAGGAGACACGATCACCGCTCAGGTCCAATATCTCGGCAGCGAGACTGTCGAGGTCAAGGATGCCTGGGGCCGGCGCGGCCACGGCTGGGAGCACGGGCGCAACGATGACTGGGGCCGGAAGACCACCGAGGTCGTCCAGACCTTCCAACTGACGCTCACCAACGTCACCAAGGACGTCACCTTCTCGATTGATGAGCAAATTCAGGGCGCGGAACTGCAGTCGGCGGAATGGGTCATGGAAGCCCCGTCGGAGTCCAGCGTGCTGCCGTTGAGCGATTTTGGAACCATCTCTTTCTCCGGCTGCGAGGCCACGCTCGACGGAGTCACCGGGCCGATCACCACTTGGCCGGATGACATGCTGACCATGGAGACCAGCAAGGCAGTCACCAAGGCCCTGCCTTCGGTCTTGGGAACGACCGGCGAGACCTTCTCGGTCACCTGGGAGCACCAGTAATCCACAGGCCCGCCGGCATCGTGCCGAAGCGCAAAATCCCGGCCGGCCTCAGTCGAATCGCAAGCAGGCAACGATCGTCTACCAGGGCGGTCGTTGCCTCTTTAGTTTCCGGGCAATAGTTTCCCGCCGCCGCGGACCGGCGGCGCACGGCTGCTTGACGCGTCGCGCGAATGCGGGTAATATTCTGCTTCCGCACCGTGCGGCAGTTGGCCTGAATCTCCGAAACCACGAAGCAAGGGGAATGGCGATCATGGGAACCTCAACCGAAGCTGCGTATGCCCTGGCGCGCGAACGGTACGGCGCGCTCGGGGTTAATACCGACGAAGCCATCCGCGTGCTGCTCGCCACGCCGATCTCATTGCACTGCTGGCAAGGCGATGATGTCGCCGGCTTCGAGGGCGACTCGGTGCTCTCGGGCGGCATCCTGGCGACCGGCAACTACATGGGCCGCGCGTCCGGCGGCGACGAGCTTCGCGCCGATCTCGAGCAGGCGCTGAAGCTTCTCCCCGGCAAGAACCGCGTCAATCTCCACGCCATGTATGCCGAGACCGGCGGCGTGCGGGTCGAGCGCGATCAACTGGAACCGGCGCACTTCAGCCGATGGATTGACTGGGCGCGCGCGCACACCTCCGGCCTCGACATGAACCCCACTTTCTTTTCGCATCCCAAGGCCGCCAGCGGGTTCACGCTCGCCAGCCGCGACGAGGCGGTCCGCACGTTCTGGATCAACCACGCCATCGCGTGCCGCAAGATCGCGGCGGCTATGGGCCGGGCGCTCGGCAGCCCGTCCGTCAATAACATCTGGATCCCCGACGGCTACAAAGACATGCCGGCCGACCGCGCCATCCATCGCAGCCTGCTCAAAGACTCGCTGGACCGGATCATGGCCGAGCCGATTTCGCGCAAGGAGTGCCTCGACGCCGTCGAGGGAAAGCTCTTCGGTCTCGCCAGCGAAAGCTACGTCGCCGGTTCGCAGGAGTTCTACCTGGCGTATGCCCTCTCAAAGAACCTGCTCATGTGCCTGGACATGGGGCATTTCCATCCGACCGAAGACGTAGGCGACAAGATTTCGTCGCTGATGCTCTACCTCGAAGGCCTCCTGTTGCACGTGAGCCGGGGCGTGCGCTGGGACAGCGACCACGTGGTCGTGACCGACGATCCGCTGAACCGGCTCATGTCCGAGATCGTGCGCGGCGGCTTCCTGCCGCGAGTCAAGATCGCCACCGACTTCTTCGATGCCTCCATCAACCGGATCGGCGCATGGGCCATCGGCGCGCGGGCGACGCAGAAGGCGCTCCTTCGCGCGCTCTGCGAACCCGCCGCCCTCCTGCGCAAACACGAGGCGGACGGCGATTTCACGGGACGGCTGATGCTGCTTGAAGAGGCCGCAATGCTGCCGCTGGGCGCCGTGTGGGAACATGTGTGCCTCATGAGCAACGTGCCGACGGAACGCGGCCTTCTCGAGGAAGTGCAGCGGCACGAGCGATCCGTGCTGGCGCCCAGGGCTCGGGCGGCGCTCCCGGCGAACCATTCGCGCTCGCTCGAGGAGCTCCTGCACGTGTCGCACGCGGTGGGCGCGAATACACGGTTCGTCCAGGCCGGCGGCGGGAACACCTCCGTCAAGTCCGCGGATGGAACTCTCATGTTCATCAAGGCCAGCGGCACGCCGCTCGCCGGCATGGATGTGCGCCGCGGCTGGGCGCTCGTGGACGCCGGCAAGGTGATGCAGATCTTCGAGCAGCGCCGCCTGCTCACCGCGCCGTCGTCGGAGCGCGAGGCCGAAGTCCTGCGGATGCTGAATGAGAGCGTGATCGCCCCCGCCGGCGCGCGGCCGTCGGTGGAAGCCCCGCTCCATGCGCTCCTGGGCAAGGTCGTCATCCACAGTCATCCGCCGGCGGTCAACGCGCTGACCTGTCATCGCCGCTCCAAGGAACTGCTGGAGAGCCTGTGGCGCAAGGACGAAGAGCAGCCGCTGTGGGTCCCGTACGCCGACCCGGGCGTCATGCTTGCATTCCGCGTGCGCGAGCTCATTGACGGCTATCGCCGCCGCTATGGAGCGTTGCCCAGGGTCATTCTCTTGCAGAATCACGGCCTCATCTGCTCGGCGGAATCCGCCACTGACGCCCTTCAACTGCATGCGTCGGTCATTGACAAGATTGAAAGCGCGTTCTCGAAGAAAGACGCAACGCAGCCGGACCCGGTCGCGCAGATGGTCGCGCGCGTCGTCGGAGAGGCCGCCGGCGCAGCGATGCAGGCGCGCCGATTCGCATTCCCGCAGCAGACCCTTGACCCGCGCGCCCATTCGGCCATCTTCTCCGGCGCGATCACGCCCGATCACGTGGTGTTCTCCGGTCCGAGGGTCTGCGTCGTGGAAGAGCCCGCGAACGAACCCCAGCTTCGCGCGGCGGTCGAAAGCTTCCGCCGCGACCACAAGACCGTGCCGCGGATCCTATCGCTCGGCGCGAAAGGGATATGGGTCGCGGGCGAGAACGAAAAGAAGATCGCCGCGTCACAAGAGCTCTTCGCCTCCGCCGTAGCCTCATCGCTCCTGGCCGCAGGAGAACTGCAGCCCCTCGGCGCGCGCGAGGTGGAGTTCATCTTGAACTGGGAAGTCGAACACTACCGGGCCAAAATGATAGAGAACTCGAACCGCAAGGGATGATGAACCTTAAACGGGAATGACAGGTAGCGCATAAAGCGTTGCCAGATCAGCCGTTACTACACGCTGGGTTCGTTTTTCAACTCGCCTTTCGGGCGCAACCCTCCTGTCCGTCAACGACGGGTTTCACCCAAAGCCGCAACGGACGGCAACCTTCGCCGGAACCGCCTCAAGGCATATAACCCATTTCGCCAATGGGCGTTACTACACGCTGGGTTCGCTTTTTCAAATCGCTTCTCGCGCGCAATCCTCGTACCACCTAACAACGGGTTTCACGCAAACTACGACGACGAACTTTTTTGCCACGGATTTCACGGATTTCCACGGATTACCGGCGACGAACCGCAAGGCCGAAAACGGCCTCTGGCTTTTCTTTGCTCTCCCCTTTGCCTTCGGTAATCCGTGGCCATCCGTGAAATCCGTGGCGACCGATTCTGTTGTTCTCAGCGTCTTTACGCCTTCGCGTGAGACACTTTTCTTTCTCAAAAAAATCGCCACGTATTATAACATGGGATTTTCGTCGCCGAGCGGACGGGGAAAGTCAGTGCGCTTCACAGCGGGTTCAGTGCGGTTGGGAGCGGCTTGAGTGCGCTTCGGTGCGCTTCGCAGCGGTTTGAGTGCGCTTTTTTCGGCCGGTTGAATTTGACAGCAAGCTTGGTTGCCGACTTGTCCGCCGAAGCCCTGAGCGCAGCCGAAGGGGGGAAGGTGGATTGCCGATTGCCAATTGCCGAATGACGAAGGCGAATGAAGGAGAGTCGGGCCGCGCTTTTCCGGGCCTTTCGTTTCGCCCCGCCCATCCGCATGGCACACTGGCGGACTCCGGCAGCGCGGAGCGTATAAGGTCTTGGAGAAATCCTCGGCGGCCTCGATTAGCCGTACAAGGGCCTTCTCCGCTTTCCGAATCGCGTCCATGCTCTGGGCTCCAATTCCCATTGAGGATTAAGACTGAGCGCAGTGAAGATAAGGCGCCAGGGCGGGAATTCAAAATGTAATTCAGTTTCATGCAGGGAACGAGTAATGGCGGGCAAAAACTGCGTAGAATGCCAGCGGAAAGGTAAGTCAGTTACCGGACTTTCTTAGCACTTTGTGCGCGGACGGCTTCCGGCTCTGCCTCTGGCGGCGGGTCAGGATACTTCATCTTGACGGCCCCGAAACCAGGCTCACTCCCCATTACCCAGCCCCTACAACGGCAGAGCTGCCACCCCACAGCAACGGCGACCGGCAGAACTGGCTTGACATGGGCGAGGCAGGTACGATAATGGTGCCGACGCCAAGAAGCACGCGGCATTCGATACGAGCGCTGACAGGCCAGCCAAACGCCAAAAGGCCGTGAGGTACGCGATGTCTTTGGTCGACACCCTGAAAGAACTCGTCGAACGCGGCAAAGAGCTTTTGCCACATGCCGGCAGCCTCGTGCGGGGATACAATGGTAACATGCAACCTGACTATGTTTCGTGGCGACTACAGGCAATAAGTGCTATCAATGAACTCGGCAAGCAAGCGCAGCCACTGCTTAAGGAAATCGATAGTGACAAGAAGGGATCATACTTCTACGATTCCTCACTTGCGCGAGTCCTCGGTGTCCTCAAAGCCGCTCTGGCGATCGCGCAACGCCAGTCAGCTGGCCCGGCAGAAGCAGCGGTTGTGCCAAAGCAAGATTCAGACAGAACCGCAGCAACCAGAGCCCTCTTTATTGTCCACGGTCACGACCAAGCCTTGCTACAGCAAGTCGCCCGATTCGTCGAAAAACTCGACATCAAGCCGGTCATTCTCTTCGAAGTACCAGGCAAGGGTCAGACCGTCATTGAGAAGCTCGAATCCAATAGCGACGTTCCTTTTGCGATAGTGTTGCTCACGCCGGACGATATCGGGCGTGCCGCCAAAAAGGGAGACGAGCTCCACCCGCGCGCTCGACAGAACGTAGTCCTCGAACTCGGGTACTTCTTGGGCAAGCTCGGCAGGCCAAATGTCGCGGCTCTGTATGACGAGAGTGTAGAACTACCTTCCGATTATCGCGGCGTTGACTACGTCAAGATAGACGCCGAGGGAGCGTGGAAGCTCAAACTTGCCAAGGAACTCAAAGCCGCAGGGCTTCCCGTCGACATGAACAAAGCAATCTGAAGTCGCTGTTCTCAGCGTAGCCGACTTCCTATTGCGCGCCGTCGAGTCTACAGGAAACGCTCAATGAACATTGACATATCCGGACTGGACCCGCTCTCCGGCGCAGTCGCCGTCGTCGCCC
This sequence comes from Candidatus Brocadiia bacterium, assembly GCA_052139675.1. Lineage (GTDB taxonomy): Bacteria > Planctomycetota > Brocadiia > CAIUPP01 > CAIUPP01 > JBEKCB01. The sequence continues at coordinate 16,202 of JBKQWE010000013.1, read as the reverse complement.
TGTATATTGCGCTTCGGGAAGCTCGGCGAGCCAATGAAGTCATGCTCAAGATACAGCATTGTGGCACCACGACCACGCACTCCCTCGATGAGAACCAACGCAAGCCATTTAACACATTTACCTTGATTATCAAGAACACGGGCATTTCACTGCATGACGTTAGCCTGTCCTTGGAATTCATGGCCCCTAGTGGCCATGGGACTGTGAACATTCCAGTTCCCCTCACCCAAGGCAAGCGCGCAGTTTCCGGGGAGTTCGCGAAGGGAATGTTAGCCGAGTTTGGCTTCAAATCTTATCAACTAGACCCGCACTCTAAAGCCATACTGCTGATGCTGAAAGACCCAGCCAAGCAGTTTGCGTGTCTCTCGTTGTATTCTCAGGGATATATTGCGAAGCGCTGGCGGCTCGGCACATGGAAGCACGCGGCCAAATCGATGTGGAATCACCTTGCTGGCAAATTCAACTACAAGATCCACCGAACAATGGCACGGGATGAAAACGGTAGCCCCATTGTCAAATACTATAATCTTCCGACGTTTTCGGTGCTCACAGCACAAGTCAGCACGTTCGTAAAATGTACGCAGCAGGAATTGGTTCGTGAAGCCAAGGCGACGAAGGAAATGCCGCGGTGAACGCACCACACCTCATATTGTTCGTGATACGATTGTGATATGACACTTTGCAGAATTGGACGTTTTCAGCCGTCTCTCCGCGTCACTCGCCGACACTTCGCCGAGGCTCACAACTCGCTGCCCCTCAGCAAGATACGTCTGCAAATGGCAACCCGTACGCCGCTTATGACAAATGTCTTGCGCTCCCCACGGAACGAGTTTCTAATCCGCCTGTCCTCCGTTAGAATCGGGGCCGTGCCAACCTTTTGACCGAGCAGACGTGCCATGCCGCTTTCGCTGCATGCACGTTGTTCTTCAGCCCGCCGATAAGGTAGAATGGTTATGGAGGGGAAGAAGCCGCTGCAAGTCGGATTCTTCACACAACTCCAATCAAATTCCTACGGAAAACCAATCCATGCGCCTGTTGCTCATCAATCCGTCCAATCCGCTGGTCAGCATCGTACACGTCCGGGAGAGCCGCTGGAACCGGTACCGCGTGTGGAAGCCGCTGAGCCTGATGACCCTCGCCGGGCTGACTCCGCCGGACTGGGAGGTCACTATCCTCGACGAGAACCTGGGCGCGCCGGACTACGATGCGCTGCCGCGGCCGGACCTGGTGGGCATTACGGCCTTCACCTCGCAGGCCTGCCGCGCGTACGAGGTGGCCGCGCATTTCCGGCGACTGGGCGTGCCGGTCGTCATGGGCGGCATTCACGCCACGATGTGCCTCGATGAAGCTCTCGAGCGCGTGGACGCGGTCGTTACGGGCGAAGCGGAAAAAGTCTGGGGGCAGGTCCTGGAGGATGCCCGGCGCGGCGCGCTCCAGCGCCGGTATGAGGGCGGACTGGCCGACATCGCCGGGATCGCGCCCGCCCGGCACGATCTCCTGGAGGCCGGATACGCCCTCGGCGCGATCCAGACCACCCGCGGCTGTCCGCTCAACTGCAACTTCTGCAGCGTCTCGGCGTTCAACGGCACTCATTACCGCCAGCGCCCCATCGCCGACGTGATCCGAGAGTTCCAGACGATCCGGGAGAAACGCGTGCTCGTCGTGGATGACAATCTCATCGGCATCAGCGCCGATCACATTGCGCGGGCCAAGGACCTGTTCCGCGCCATGATCCGGGCGGACCTGCGCAAGGAATGGATTGCGCAGGCGACGATCAATTTTGCCGACGACGAAGAAATGCTGGCCCTCGCGGCGAAAGCGGGCTGCAGAGGCGTGTTCATCGGCTTCGAGACCTTGTCGCCGGAAGGGCTGCGGGAACTCGGCAAGAAGTTCAACCTATTGCGCGGCCGCGACTTTCCCGCGTCGGTGAGGCGAATTCAGCGGCACAAGATACAGATCGTGGGGTCCTTCATCATCGGTCTGGACGTCGACCAACCGGGAATCGGCAATCGTATCGCGGAGGTGGCCGCCGAGTACGGCGTGGACAACGTCAACGTCCTGTTCCTGACGCCCCTGCCCGGCACTCGCCTGTGGGACAAGATGAAGGCCGAAGACCGCGTGACCCTCGACACCTTTCCGCACGATTGGCAATACTACACGCTGACCTTTCCGATGGCCCGCTACACCCATTTGTCGCTGGATGAGAGCATTGGCGAGATGCTCCGCTGCGGCGAGAAATTCTATTCCGTCGGCCACATCCTGGCCCGGATATGGGGCAACCTGGTGCGATGGCGCAAGCCGTTCGTCACCACGGTGGCCAACTTCTCCTACCGGAGCAACTTGCGGCTGGACCGCAAGACCTACGCCGCCTTCCGCCGCGAGCACGGCCACAGATACCACGAGACGGCGACCTCACCACGACGACACGGCGAGCACGACGTACGGCCAAGAGACTGAATCCATTTCAACTCCGTCCGTCGTGACCGTCGTGTCGTCGTGGTGAGATTCGGCGTCGCGTTTGTTAAAACGATGTCTCACCACGAGGCTCACGACGGGCGGAGTTGAAACGCGCTAAAACTCCCGGTCTTTCTTCGCGCCCTTCGTGCCCTTCGTGGTAAGCGCCGGCGGAGAGTGAATGCCGGCGTCGGACGCGGCGGGGGACCAGAGGCAGACGCGGTTGCGGCCCTGCCGTTTGGCACAAATGAGCCCTTCATCGGCGCGCACGGCCAGTTGTTCCTCGCTCGGCACCTCCGGCGTCAGGACCGCCGCCCCGATGCTCACGGTGACGCGGATTTCCGCCTGGGCGTTGCGGAAGCCGGAGGCGGCCACGGCGTTGCGGACGTTCTCGGCGCACTTGAGCGCGCCGGCCGCGCCGGTATTCGGCAGGATGATGCCGAACTCCTCGCCGCCGTATCGCGCCAGGATATCCACTTCGCGCACGCTGGAGAACATCGTCTTGGCCACCCGCTGCAAAACCTCGTCGCCCGTGCGGTGGCCGTACTTGTCATTCACGTCCTTGAACCGGTCCAGGTCCGCCATGAGGCAGGCGAGCGGCTGCGCGTAACGGACGCTCCGGACGTATTCGTACCGCAGCCGCGCCCAGAAGTAACGGACGTTGTAGATGCCGGTCAGGTCGTCGGTGATCGAAAGGTACTTCAGCCGGTCCACCAGCCGCTGCTGCTCGGCCATATCGCGGACGTGAAGGATGGAATAGGCGCCGGCTCTGCCGGAACCGTCTTCCGGCCGCGCGACCTGGCCTGTGACCTTGCCGAACTCGGCGCACGAGAGGAGCAGCAGCACCGGGAAGGTCGAGCCGTCCTTCCGCCGGGCGACGCCTTCGCCGAACCAGGTCTTACGGCTCGCGAGCGCCCGGACCACCTCCTGCTCCGCGCCTTCGGGCCCCTTCGGAGGAAAAAGCGCGGCCGCGGTCAACTGGTGGAACTCGTCAGGCGAGTATCCGAAAGCGCGCGACGCGGTGGCGTTGATGAGCGCCGTCCGGCCGCGCTCGTCCACCGTCAGGATGGAGTCCATCGCGCCTTCGAGGATTTGCCGAAGGAGCGCGTTCTGACCTTGAAGAGCCTCGATAGTAACGGCCGAGTCGTCCGCCATTCGACCGCCCGCTTCCTGAGGGTCCCGGCATGAAGTCGTTGCGGGCGTCAATATACCGCCGCCGCCGTCAACCGTCAAGAAAGATTATCGCCGGACGTGCGCGGCGCGCGGATCAGTGCTCGGTCATTTTCTCCAGGCTCAGGCCCAGGAACGCGCTGACCAGGGCGGGGTCGCAGCGCGATCCGGCCCACTCGGCCATCAGGCTCCGGGCCGCGGCGAAATCCATCGCCGCGCGGTAGATGCGGTGGGAAACCAACGCGTCGAACATGTCGCAGATGGCCACGATGCGCGCCCCGAGCGGGATCGCCTCGCCGCAGAGGCGGTCCGGGTATCCCTGGCCGTCGAAGCGCTCATGGTGATGGCGGACGATGGGGGCGAGTTCGCGCAGGTGGACCGTGCGCCCGAACATGTCCGCGCCGATCACCGGATGCGCCGCCACGATCCCGGACTCCTCCACGGTCAGCGGGCCGGGCTTGCAGAGCAGCGTGTCCGGGATGCAGATTTTCCCCACGTCATGCAGGAGGGCCGCGTCCTCGACGACGAAGATGTCCCTCGAGGCGACGTTCAGCGTGCGCGCGAGCTCTCCGGCGTAGGTGCGGACCTGGCGCGAATGGCCATGCGTATCCGGGCTGCGCGCTTCCACCATGCCGGCGAAGAATTCCAGGGTCTCCTGGTACGCGCGGGAGATGCGCGAGAGCGCCTCGGCGTTGTCGGCGGCCGCGGAAGCGCCTTCGGCCAGGGCCGAGAGCCTCCTCGCGTCCTCGGCGGAGAAGGCGTGCGGCTTGGAGGAGAACGCCGCCACGAGGCCGAACGGTTTTTCGCCGGCGATCAGGGGCGCGCTCAGGCAGGAGACCAGCGCGCGGTGCGCCTCAAACGCAAAGCGGCCGGGCGTCAGCGCCACGGGCGAAAGCGCTCCCGCCTCGGCGGCGCCGTCCACGCCCAGCGACGCCGCCATCTTGCCCTGGATCGCTTCGAGAATCGGCGAGCCCGCAGGGATGGCCGGCGAGGTCCGGAGTTCGGGCGCGTTCTCCGTCACCAGCAGCACGGCGCAGATCTCGGCGGCGGTCAGGCGCGCCGCACTGCTGAGGAGCTGCCGGCACATCCGGTCGCGGTCCGCGTTGAGCGAAAGGCTGCGGCTGACCGTGACCAGTTCCTCCAGCTCGGCCACCTGCTCGGCGGCGGTCTCGTAGAGCCGGGCGCTCTCGAGGGTCACTGCCAGGTGCGCGGAGAACATCTCCATCAACTCGATGGAATTCTCCTGGAACCCCGGGCCGTCCGCTCGGCGCAGGCACAGGGCGCCGAGCGGACGGTCGGACACGAACAGCGGCATGAAAGCGTAGCAGTCGCCGGACGGGACGTCGGCGTCGAGGAGAACAGTTTTCCGCCGGAGGGCTTCCAGGCACTGCTCGGTCAGCGAATCGGTGCGGCACCGCCGCGACAGGGAGCGGCCGGAATGCGCCGCGACGGAAAGCGTCTCCTGCGCCGGCTCATAGTGGAAGAGGATGCCGCTCTCCGCGCCGAAGTTCCGGCAGGCCAGTTCGAGGGCCTTCTGGGGCAAGGCGTGCGGGTCGGTGGTTTTCGACAGGTTCCGCGCCAGCTCCAGCAGCGCGGAGGTCTCGTTCAGGAATACGCCGCAGCGCTGCGAGTTGATGGCGCCAAGGCAGGAGGCGACGGTTCGCTGCAGGGCGCGCGCCTCGAACGGCAGGGGTATGAAATCGGCGGCGCCGCGGCGCATGGCCTCCATGGCGTCGCCGATCGTCCCGCCGGAGGACATCACCACGACGCAGGTGTCCGGATACATCTCCTTGAGGTTCGCCAGGAGCTGCATGCCGTCCATCCGCGGCATGGCCATCTCGGTCAGGACGAGGTCGGAGGCGCGCTCGCGCATCAGTTCGAGCGCCTCGGCGCCCGACTGGGCCGCGCGCACGGCGTAACCGGCCTCCTTCAGCGCCGAGATGCAGTGCTCCGAGGTGTCCGCCTCATGATCCACGACCAGTATGTGCCAAAGTCCGTTCTTGCGCTCCGATGCCGATCTGGGAAGCTGCAGCATGATTCCGGCCGCCTTTTCGATATGAAGTCTCCACGTCCTGGATGATCACCGCCGTTGCGTCACAGGAGATCGCAGCAACCCGGCTAATGGGATATTCGTGGAGAAGGCAATGAACTTTAGCAGAGGGCGGGGAATTCCGGGGCGACCCGCAAAAAGCGCAAGGGGCGCCGCTCTCAGGCCTCGAAGTCCAGCAATCCGCCGTCGGCGGCCGCAGCGGGTGAGGCGGTGGATTCGGGTTGCGTCTCTTCCCTGGCATCGGCGGGTTGTTCTTCGGCCTCGGCCTTGTGATCGGGATCCTCAGAAGATTTCCGCTCTTTCGAGAGCTGCGCCTCGAAGCGGCGCGGGTTGCCGGAACCCCGTTCCCGTTTCGCCGCCGGGGCGACGACGCGGTCGGCCTGCAGGTTCCTCGGAATCGAAATATCGCCGTCCATGGCAACCTCGCAAACTCCGCTCAGGGCGAACTGACCCCGGCGCGGCTCAGGCTGCGCTTGAGCCGCTGGAGGGCCTGCGTGTGGAGCTGGCATGCGCGCGACGCGGTCACGTCGAGCACTTTGCCGATTTCCTGCAGCATCAGGTTCTCGTGATAGCGCAGGACGATGACCTGGCCTTCGCGCTCCGGCAAGTTTCGGATCGCCTCGGCCAGGACGCGTTTCTGGTCGGTGAATTCGGCCTGCTCATACGGATTCCGAGGCGCGCGCAGGCCCAGCTCGGAGGAGAGAAGGCTGACTTCCGCGTTCAGCGTCTGCCCTTCGCTGGAGCTCCGGTGATCCGCCTTCGACAGCGCGAGGAGCCACGTCAGCCGAGCCGCCGATACGTGGAGACCCTCGGCCAGTTCCTCCGCGGTCGCCGCCTGGCCCGTTTGCCGCGCGTCGTCCACGCTCTTCCGGAGGCGCTTCACCTGGCCGCGCAGGTCCGAGGAGAGCCAGTCATAGCGGCGCAGTTCGTCGAGCATCGCGCCCCAGATGCGCGGGATCGCATAGCTGTGAAACGGAACTTTCCGGCCGGCGTCGAACCTCTGCGCAGCCTCGGTGAGCCCCAGCAAGCCGGCCGCGAGCAGGTCGTCGCGGTCCACGTGCGGCGGCAGGTTGCGCGCGACTTTGCTGAGCACGTACTTGACCAGCGGCACATTGCGCTCCACGAGGTTTTCGACGCTCCCGCCCGCCGCGCGCCCGCCGGCGGCTGCCGAGGAGGGGTTGACGGCGTCGGCGCGCGCTTCGTTTCTCGGGAGCGCGCCATGCTGCGCGCGAGTCGCTGCTTTCGAGCCCATCGTTCACCTCCGCAGACTCAGGGAGTTTCGTTTCGCACTCAAGCCTTCGGGCGCCGCGCGGCAGCGCCGTTGCCGTTTCCGCCTTGCTGATTCTTGGCCTGACGCTGCGCCATCTGTTCGCCGACGGCCGCGTACACGCAGTTGAGGAAGAACTTTCCCGCGAGCAGTCCGAGCAGCCAGAACGCCGCCGCGGCGGCCGTCGCGCGAAGCGCTATGGCGTGGGCCGGCACGTCGGAGGCCAACCCGACCATCCATGCGACGGCGAACGCGCCGACCGACAAAAGGACTGCGAACACCGGCGGAATCAATTCCAGATTCATGCGGTCACCTCAAATAGCCAAGCCTTGCCGTCACTCGTCGAGCGATACCGTCGCGCGACCCTCGAGCCGCATTGCGGGAACCAGTTCGTCGTACGCCAGCACCGGCAGCTCGGGCACCGCGTTCTGCACCATGCGCCGAACGTGCCGGCGGATGGGACTGGAAGTCAGCAGCACGGCCTCGAACCCGCCGGCGACCGTATCGCGGACCGCGGAGGCGACCTTGCGGATCAGTTGCTCCGCCCGGCTCGGCTCGAGAATGACCGCCGCGCCGCTGCCGCCTTCGTGGATGCACTGCGCGATGAGCCGTTCCAGCGACGGGTCGAGCGTAATGGCGCCGACGTTGCCGCGGCTCTCGACCGTCGCGCAGATCGTCCGCGCGATGGATTTGCGCACGAGTTCCGTGAGCTGCACCGGGTCCTTCGTCGTGGCGGCATGGTCGGCGATCGCTTCGAGGATGCCGCCGAGATCGGTGATCGGAATTCCCTCCGCGAGCAGGTTCTGCAAGACCTTCTGCACGCCGCCGAGGCCGATGACCGCCGGCGTCAGCTCCTCGATCACGGTCGGACAGGTCTCCTTCAGGCCGTCCACCAGCGTCTTGACGTCATCGCGGCTGAGGATTTCCGGCGCCTGCTTGCGGATGATTTCGGTCAGGTGCGTGATGAGGACCGAGCGCGGGTCGGCCACCGTGTAGCCGGCGGCCTCCGCCTCGTCCTTCTGCGTGGGCGTGATCCAGAGCGCGGGCAGGCCGAACGCCGGCTCGTGCGTCTCCTGCCCCTTGACCGGCTTCTGGACCATGCCGGAGTCAATCGCCAGCAGGTTGTTGGCCAGCAGCGTGCCGCGCGCCAGCTCGTTGCCGCGGAGGCGGACGAGGTATTCGTTCGGCTTCACCTGCAGGTTGTCGTGGATGCGGATCGGCGGCACGATGATGCCGAGCTTTTGCGCCATCTGCTTGCGCACCGCGCGGATCTTGCGGAGCATCTCGTCGTTCTGGCTGGGGTCAAGCAGCGGGATCAGTTGATATCCGACCTCGATGGACATGCGGTCCACGCGCAGGGCCTTGTGCAGCTCGGCATTCTCGTCCATCGCCTTCGCCTGGGCGGCGGTCTTCGGCTGCGGCTTGGCGGCCTGCTCGGCGGAGCGGCGCATCACCCAGGAGAGGCCCATGAACAGGACGGCGATGACCAGGAAAGGAACCGTCGGCAGGCCGGGAACGAGCGCGAACAGCGCCATGATGCCCGCGCCGATGGCCAGCGCGCGCGGGTGCGTCAGCAGTTCGCTGCCCACGTCGCGCGCGAGGTTTGTGGAGGAGGAAGCCTTGGTCGTGATGATGCCCGACGTCGTCGCGATGATGAGCGAGGGGATCTGCGTGACCAGGCCGTCGCCGACCGTCAGGATCGAATAGGTCTGGACCGCGTCGCCGATGGCCATGCCGCGGAGCTTGCCCATGATGATGCCGCCGATCAGGTTGACGGCGATGATGATCATGCCGGCCACCGCGTCGCCGCGGACGAATTTGCTCGCGCCGTCCATCGCGCCGTAGAACTCCGCCTCCTGCGCGATCTTCTGGCGGCGGTTGCGGGCCTCGTGCTCGTTGATCAGCCCCGCGTTCAGATCGGCGTCAATCGCCATCTGCTTGCCCGGCATCGCGTCGAGCGTGAACCGCGCCGCCACTTCGGAAATGCGGCCCGCGCCCTTGATGATGACGACGAACTGGATGATGCACAGGATCATGAACACCACCAGCCCGACGACCATGTTGCCGCCGACGACGAAGTGGCCGAATGCGTTGATGACCTGGCCGGCGTAGCCGTTCAGCAGCACCAGCCGCGTGGAGGCCACGTTCAGCGCCAGCCGGAACAGCGTGGTGAACAGCAGCAGAGACGGGAACGTGGAGAACTCCAGCGCCTTCGAGGCGCTCAGGGCCACCATCAGCAGCAGCAGTGAAATCGCGATGTTCAGGCTCAGCAGTATGTCCACCATGAAGGTGGGGATCGGCACGATCAACACGAGCAGCACGCCGACCACGGCGAGGGCCAGCATCACATCGCTGTTCCGCGCCATCCTCCCGATGTTCATCTCAGGCGCCATCGTTCACCTCCGCAGAAAGGGCATTGTCCAGGCCGCCGTCAGCGCGCGGCCGGCGGATTCTGTCCGCGAAGCTTGTACACGTACAGCAGCAGCCGGGCCACGGCGCGGTACAGCTTCTCCGGGATCACTTCGCCGACCTCAACCGTCTTGTAGAGCGCCTGGGCCAGCGGCGCGTCGTGGACCGTGTGGACGCCGTGTTCGCGCGCCAGCTCGACGATCCGCAGCGCCAGGTAATCCGCGCCCTTCGCCAGGACGATCGGCGCGGAGGCCTTGGCCGGGTCGTACTTCAGCGCCACGGCGTAGTGCGTCGGGTTGCGGACGACCACGTCGGCCTTCTTCACGTTGCGGAGCATGCGGCTTCGCGAGAGGGTGATCTGCATGCGCCGGATGCGCGCCTCGACCTCGGGGTTTCCTTCCAGGAGCTTCTGCTCCTCCTTCACCTCGTCCTTGCTCATGCGCAGGTCGCGCTCGTACTGCCAGCGCTGGTAGCCGTAGTCGGCCGCCGCGATCAGCGCGAGCAGAATCCCCACCCGCAGGCCGAGGTCCAGCGTCGCCGTGCACAGCGTGCCGAACATGATCATCGGAGTCGCATGGTGCAGGCCGAGGATGCTCGGCAGGTGCGAGCGGATCGTCAGGTACCCGATGCCGAGGATGGCGATGATCTTCAGCGACGACACGATCAAGTTCGTGACGGAGCGCAACGAGAAGAGCCGCATCATGCCGTTAGACGGGTCGAGCCTTTCGATATTGAAGTCGAGGACCTCGCCCGTGATCTGCAGCCCGACCTGCCCGTAGCCGGCGAAGGCCGAGACCGCGGCCATGCCGACCAGGATCGGCGCCGCCGGCACCAGGATGCTGATCATGATGCTGCTGAGCAACTGCGTTGCTGAGGAGATGCTGAATTCGGGATGGACCAGCCCGCCGAAACTGCGACGGTAGACGCCCAGCAGCGCTTCCATCAGGCTGGGGCCGGCCGCCCAGAGGATCAGCAGCGATCCGAGCAGCACGGCGGCGTGCTCGATCTCCGCGCTCCGCACCACTTTGCCCTTCTTGCGCGCCTCGCTGCGGCGGCGCGGCGTTGCGGTTTCGGTCTTGTTATCCATGCCTCATCCGTTCACAGGGCGCGCGACAGGGCGATCAGTTGCGTGTGCAGATCGCTGAAGGCGTCGTGCATCACCGGCCAGGTCAGCGGGAACGTCAGCGCCAGGGCCAGCACGCCGACGAACACTTTGACCGGATAGCCGACGACCAGGATGTTCATCTGCGGCACGGCCTTGGCCATCAGGGCGAGCATCACGTTCACCAGGAACATGATTCCCATCAGCGGCGCGACGCCGCGCAAGGCGTAGAGGAACAGGTTGGAGAAACTGGTCTCCATGGCCACGGCGATCGCGGGCGAGAAATGCACCTGGCCCAGCGGGATGTCGCGATAGCTGATCGCCAACGCCTGGATGAACCAGTGGTGGCCGTCCACCGCCAGGAAGACGAGCAGACAGAAGATGTCGAAGAACGTGGAAATCTCGTCGGCGGTGTCCTCTTCGTCGGGCAGGGACACGTCGCTCATTCCCAGTCCGATCGTCTGCGCCGCCAGGCTGCCTGCCGCGCGCATCGCGCCGAGCACCAGGCCGCCGGCGAATCCCATGAGCAGGCCGAGCCCGAGTTCCCTCAGAACCAGCGGCGCATAGCCGAGCACGGCGCCCGGCAGGACGCCCGCGTGCTGCGCCGCCAGCGGATACATGATCAGCGACAACAGGCATGTCAGGCCCACCTTCACCCGGTCGGGAATCTCAACGCTGCTGAGGATCGGCGCGGTCAGCATGATGCCGCTCGCCCGGCACAGCACCAGGACGAAGACCGGCAGGCTCAGCGCCATTCCCAGCAAATCGTTCACGAAGTCCGTTCCTTGCGCCCTCCCCGCGCGCGGGCGGGACGGCGCTCACATGGAAAGTTTCGCCAGGTTCGTCAGGAGCGTCGTGGTGTACTGGCAGATCGTCTGGAGCATCCAGGGCATCAGCACCGCCAGGGTGATCAGGACGGCGCTCACCTTCGCGACGAAGGTCAGCGTCTGCTCCTGGACGCTCGTGATCGTCTGGACGATGCTCACCAGCAGGCCGACGACGACCGCGACGAGGAGCAGCGGCGCCGTGAGCATCGCCGTGACCGCCAGCGTATCGCGCCCGAGTTGCATGATGACTTGTTCGTTCATGGCCTGTCCTACGAGAAGCTCTGCGCGAGCGAGCCGATCACCAGGTGCCAGCCGTCCACGAGGACGAAAAGCAATATCTTCAAGGGCACCGAGACCGTCGCCGGCGGCAGCATGAACATGCCCATCGAGGTCAGCAGCGTCGCCACGACCATGTCCACGACCAGCATGGGCAAATAGATGATGAATCCCATCTGGAAGGAGGTCTTGATTTCGCTCAGCGCAAAGGCCGGCAGCAGGACGTGCGTGGGCACGTCGTCGCGCGTCCGGGGCTTTTCCATCTTCGCCACGCGCAGAAAGAGCGCCAGGTCTTTTTTCCGGGTCTGCTTGAACATGAACTCGCGCAGCGGCCCCAGGGATTTCTGGAACGCCTGCATGTCGGTGATCTCGCCCCGGATGTCCGGTTGGATCGCCACGTCATTGATTTTGCCGAAGACCGGGGCCATGACGAAGAGCGTCAGGAACAGCGAGATGCCGATGAGGATCTGGTTCGGCGGCAGGCCCTGCACCGCCAGCGCGCGGCGGACGAACGACAGGACGATGACGATCCGCGTGAACGCCGTCATCGTCAGCAGCAGCGACGGGACGAGCGTCAGGACGGAGAGCACCAGGACGATTTTCATCAGGTCCGAAAGCTGCGTGCTGCCGGCGCCCGTGTTCAGGTTCAGATTGAACTTGATATCCGCCGGCGCCGCGGCGGCCGGTGTCGTGGTCGCCGCGGACGGCGCGGTCTGCGCGCCGCACGGCGCGGCGGCCAGCGCCGCCAGGATCAGCAGCGCAGCGCACAGGCGTTTCGCCGCGCCCGGCCGCAGCAAGGGCATTCGCCGAACCATCGGTTTCGAGGACAGGGTCATCATCTCAGTTGGCGCTCCTCTTCTCCGGCGCGGCGGACGGGCCGCCCGTTGCGGCGCCCGCCAGCAGTGCAGCGAAATCCCTGGGCGCGCTTTCATCGCCGGGAAGCGTGACTTCCATGAGCACGTTGATCTCTTTCTCCGTGACGCCGATCACCAGGTAGCGCCCGCAGGCGTTGAGGAGGCAGAGATGGGTCTTGGCGCCGAGCGAGATTTTTTCCACGATGCGCAGCGGTTTCTCGGTTCCGCCGCGCGCGAACTTCAGTGTGCGGCCGGCGAGCCGCTTGAAGAGGACCAGGCCGCCGAGCAGCAGCGCACCGATGAGCACCAACGCGCCGACCAGGCGCGCCAGCGTCACGCCCACGTGGGGCACGGCCGAGCCGGCCGTGTCGGCGGCGCCTTCGGGCGAATCCATGAACGACGCCTCCGGCTTGACGGACGGATTCGCGGCGGCATTGGATACTGTGTCCGCGGCCGAACCGGCGGTCGCGGCGACGGTCGAGCCGGCAGCGGGATCTGCGGCGGCCGGCGCCCCGGCGCACAGCAAAACGGCAACGGTCATCGCGACAGGCAGCCATCGGCATTGGGCGGCGATGCGTTTCACTTTCGCGCTCCTTCCGTGGTTCACAGCACCCGCCTTCGCGAAGGCTTCGGCGGGCACGCCGGCGCTATTTCTCGTTGTCGTTGCGGCTGACGATCTTCGTCACGCGGATTCCGAAACTTTCGTCCACGATGACCACTTCGCCCTGGGCGAAAAGCTGGCCGCGGACGAGGAGGTCCACCGGCTCGCCGGCCAGCTTGTCGAGTGCGACGACCGAGCCGGGCGTCAGCCGGAGGATTTCGCGGATCCGCATTTCCGTGGAGCCGAGTTGCGCGACGACCGGCACCGGCACGTCCATGAGCAGGTCCATGTTCCCGGTCTCGCCCGCCGCCGCGGCGGGGTTCAGCGGCGCCAGGTCGTGCGGCCGCACGGCCGCCTTGGGGCGCTCGTAGCCGGGCGCGGCGGGTTCCGTCTTCGGAGCGGCGGCCGCCGCGTCATTCGTGCTCTGAGGTTGCCCTGCGGTTTCCGGTGCCATCGCCTGTTCCTCCTTGAAAATGATCTGTCAGCCGTCCCTGTTCGACTTCTCCACGCGTTCCACGATCTGCACGGCCTTCATGCGGCCGCGAAGTCCCATCCGCGCCAGGAACGCCGGCCTTCCCCCGATGGAGAGGAGCACGGGCCCTTCGGCCGGCTGGTCGAGGCGGACGATATCGCCCACGCTGAGCTTCTTCAGGTTGCGCACCGGCACGTCGGCGCTCCCGATCGTGATCGTGATCGGAAGAGTGGCCTGCTCGAGCGTTTGGTTCAGCGCGTTGCGGATGGCGGCGGCCTTCTCCGGGCCCGGGCGCACCGCCATGCGGAGGGAATCGCCGCCGACCATCGCTCTCAGACTGCCGACGGGGACGCAGAGCCGGATCCGGCCCTCGCCCAGGTCGCCCTTCAGCGAAAGCGCCGCGGTGAGCACCGGCTCGCCCGTGGTGACGAACTGCACCTGGTCGAACTCCGGCCGGCGGTCCATCGCCGCCATCTTCACGGGGCAGAAGTCCTTCCATCCTTCGCGGAAGCAGCGGAGGATCGCTTCGATCACGCCTTCCGCAGCGGCCTGGTCAATCGAGGTGAGCGCGCGCGGCGCGGGCGGCGTCTTCGAGCGGCCGCCGAGGATGCGGTCCACGAACCCCAGGCAAAGCTGCGAGTCGAGCATCAGCAGTCCGCGGTCCTGCAGCGGCGCCAGGTCGAGCAGCACCGTGTAGGTGTGTTCGGGAATGCCCTCGGCCAGGAGCCCGAACGCCAGTTCCTCGCCGCCCTCCATCCGCACGTCCACGTCCGCGCCCATGAGACGGGTCAGCCGCTCCTGGACCAGGTCGGCCACGCCGGAGTGGATGCGGTTGATGTTCTTCATCTGCTCGGCGGAGAGGTACTTCGGCCGGCGGAAGTCGTAGGCGCGGACGCCCTTCTTCAAGGCCGACGGCCGATCCACCTTCGCAGGCTTGTCCTCCGCAGCCTTGGCCTCGGGAGCCGAGGCGGACGGGTTGACGGCGGCCGAACCGGCGGCCGGCGCCTGGACTTCGGTCTTCACTTCCTGGGTCGTCTCGGTCATTTCTTTACCTTGCAATTCGAACTGCAAGCCGGGTCACTGAACCACAAACTGCGTGAAATATACGCGCGTGATGCCCTGATCCAGATCGAGCTTGGTGTTCGCCGTCTCCTGGATCTCCCGGCCGAGCACGTTACCCGCGTCCGGGTCGTCGAGTTGATCGAGCGTCTTGCCTTTGAGGATGCCGATGAGGATGTGCTGCAGTTCCGCCTGGTTCGCCTTGACCTTCTCCAGCATCGTGGCGCCGGTCAGGACGAACACCGGCTTGACGGAAAGGTAGCGGCGTTCCTGGGTCTGGTAGACGTTGACGATCAGGGGGTTGTCAATCGTGTACTCGCAGGGTTTCTGGTCTTTCTCGCTGACAGGGGCCTTTTCGGCGGACGCGGCCGGTTCAGCCGCGGCTGGAGCGGGCGTGTTGCGCAGCAGCAGCGAGGCGACCACCAGCGCCGCGCTTGCGGAGCCGATCACCATCCCGACCAGCAAGGCCGCCGCCATCAGCGGCGAGGAGCCCGCCTTGGCGGTTTTCTCGGCCGGCGCCTTGGCGTCCCCGGCGTTCGCGGGTGTACGGGCCGGTTTTTCCGCGGGCGCCTCGGCCTGCGGAGCGGCGTTCTTTTTCTCGTCCTTCTCAGCCATGACTGGACTCCATTTCTAGCGGACCACTTCGTACTGCGTCACGGGTTTCCTGCGCAGCGGATCGGCTTCTGGAAGCGGCGAAGAGCCGTAGACCACCTTGGGGCGCATAACGAGCGTCACGGAAGCTTCGGCGGCCCCGCCCTTGGAATCGGGCGTGGCGACGCGGCCGATCGCCATGAGGCGGTCAGCCGGAATTTTCTCGGTCTCCGCCAGGTATCGCCCGATCAGCAGCGCCCACTCGGCGGCGCGGCGCAGCGCCTCGTCCGGAGGCTGGCCGGAGTTTTCCGCCGGCAGCGTCGCGCAGACCATGACGGAGTGGTCGGTCTGGCGGATCAGGCGCGCGGCCGCAGCCAGTTCCGCGCGCGCCGGCTCGTTGAGCGGCTCCGGGCGCCCCGTCGCAAGGCCGGCGGGCAGGCTCAGCGGCAGCGGCAGGACCACGTCGTTGACGGACTTCACCAGGTGGCTCAGCGCCTGCTTCAGGTCGCGGTCGGGCATCTCGATCAGCCGGCCGGTGTAGACTTCGCCCTGCCCTTCCGGCGTATCTTCCGGAAGGAACTTGTCGCCCCAGCTGAAGAATTCGGCGACGCGCCGTGCGCCGCGCAGGAGGCCGGGCGTGCCATGGTCAGTGAAGCCCTGCCTGAATATCCCGCTGCCGGGGCCGGCGTAACCGAGGTTGCGCTTCGAGTTCATGCTCGCGCCGTTGACCGTCAAGATGATGAAGAAGGTCATGAGGATGGTCGTCAGGGTCGAGAACCCCACGTACCAGCGTGGTGCGCCATGCGGTTCGTGCTCGTGGGTTTTAATTCCTCGGCTCACGACGCGTTCTTCCTTGAAATCGGGAGCACGGTAATCGTCACCTGCGAGCGCCGCTCGGGCGTCCACGCCGCGGCGTGCGGCAGCACCGTCGTCGCGACGGAGAGATGCTCCATCGGCAGCCGCGCCTTGCCGTGCAGGAAGTTGCAGACGACGGCGGCGCGCTTGAGCGCCAGCGACTCCTCGTTCGCGAAGTTCTCGTCCGGCACGAACAGGTCGTCGGCGTACGCCTG
>JBKQWE010000012.1:0-85661 GCA_052139675.1 Candidatus Brocadiia bacterium | reverse complement strand
GAGAAGAATGCGATTCCGAGTTTGTATCGCATCCACGAGATGCCCGACCCAAAGCGCATTCTCGACTTTGAGGAGACGGCGAGCGGGTTTGGCTATTCGCTGGGTTTTGCGAGCCTGCCGGTGAAACAGATGACCATGAAGGCGGACCGGCGCGATGCGCGGCGTGGTGCGGGCGGAGGAGGCCGCGGACGCGAAGTAAGGACGCACGATATTGCGGAGGCGATTCCGGTGACGCCGCGGATGTATCAGCTGCTGACGGCGAAGGTCGCGGGCAAGCCGGAGGAGCGCATCCTGAGCTATCTGATGCTGCGCTCGCTGAAGCAGGCGCGCTACAGCGAGAAGAACGAGGGGCACTTTGCGCTGGCCAGCCCTTGCTATACGCACTTCACCTCGCCGATCCGGCGCTACCCGGACCTGCTGGCGCACCGCATCCTGCAGGAATCCTGGTCCGGCCGCCTGCGCGATTCCAAGCGCCGCGACTGGTGGACTCAGAACCTGCCGGCCTGGACGACGCGCGCGACGGAGACGGAACGGACCGCCGACGAGGCCGAGCGCGCGATCACCACGCGGCGGCTGCTGGAGTTCGTCGCGCAGCGGAAGGAGCCGATGAAAGCGCTCATCACCGCCGCGGAGAACTACGGCCTGCGCGTGCAGGTCTGCGACTACCTCCTCGGCGGCATCGTGCGCATGTCCACTTTCTCGGACGGGTACTATCGCGTCAACCGCGAGCGAGGCTCGCTCACCGGCCCCGGCCGCCGCGAGTACAAAGTCGGCCAGACCATCTCCGTCCGAGTCCTCCGCTACGACCCGTTCAAGCATCAGATTGAGTTTGAAGTGCAGAGTGAGAAGTGACAAACTGTCCGGAAACGTTCAGTGATCGCGCGTGGCCTTTGTCAGGGGGCTTTGGTAAAATGCAGTCCGAAGGCTCATTATGAATCACCCCTCTGGTCGTGCGCGCTACGGTGCCTTATGGAACCGTTCGGAGTCCATATTAGCATTCGAGCTCTACTGTAGAATTCCGTTTCAGAAGACTAAGGCCAATAACCCGGCCGTGAAAGAACTCGCTGTCATCTTAGGACGGACCCCAGCTTCAGTCGCGAGAAAACTCGGGAATTTCGGCGCTTTCGATCCGACGCTTCGACGTATGGAAATAAGGGGCTTGACCCATACAAGCAAACTGGATCGAGAAATTTGGGACGAGTTTCGAGCGGATGGGAATGGCTTAGTCTGGCAGGCCGCGCTGCTGCGCAACAGACTATCGCGAATGAAGCGCGTAAGGGACGTCTTCACACCACCGAAAGGACCTTCTGAGACGTTGAGACTGACACGGCAGAGAGTTCATCAGGCCTTCTTCCGCGACGCGGTTTTGAGCAGTTACGAAACCACTTGCTGCATTACGGGGCTAGCGATCCCCGAATGCTTGGTCGCTAGCCACATTGTTCCTTGGAGCGAAGACGAAAGCCTCCGTACGGACCCGTCGAATGGATTGTGTCTCAGTGCTACGTTCGACCGACTCTTCGACACGGGTCTTATGACGATCACCGCTGATCTCACCATCCGTCTATCATCTCGAATTCTGAAATCTCGCAATGCGAAGACTCGTGATTTGCTCTGCTCCTACAATGATCGGCCAATTAGAAAACCGAATCGGTTTCTTCCAAATGCAGACCGACTTGAATGGCACCGTCTAAATCGCTTTTCAGAGTGAATGGGCTATATTGGAGAGCTGCACTATGCGTCAAGGCATGCTTCTTGAGTCCGCTGTGTCTGAGTACAAGTGCATCCTACCGTCGCCGCGGACCAAAAGGTCACAACATCTGCGCGCTGAGCGTCTAGTGCGCGACCTTTGCCGGTCACATGATTGGACTGACAACGGCGCTCGCGCGGTCGTGTCTCTGGCCAATAATTATGGAGCTTTCATGCTAAGGAACGCGCTAGCGCTCGCTATCGTACTCGACAAGGAAGATGGCGAACTTGGATTCTGAAAGTTTCCTTCGTCTCCGCAAGTTTAGCGTTATTAGTGTTAGGGTTCGGATTCTTCACCGCTTCAAGGGATGCGGCGGAAATGTTTGACAAACTCGTAATCGTCGGGCCGGGACTGATCGGCGGGTCGCTGGGGATGGCGGTCCGCGAGGAGGGGCTGGCGCGGCGCGTGGTCGGGGTCGGGCGGCGGCAGGAGTCGCTGGCGCGGGCGGTGGAACTCGGGGCGGTGGACGAGACGTCGCTCGACCTCGAAGCGGCGGTTGCGGAGGCCGACCTCGTGGTGCTCGCGACGGGCGTCGAGTTGATCGCGGAGCAGGCGGCCGCGGCACTGCCGCGCATGAGGAAGGGTGCGCTGCTGACGGACGTCGGCAGCGCCAAGGGGGCGATCTGCCGCTCCATCGCAGAAACCTTCGCCGCCGCTTCGGCGGCGGAAAGGATGCGGTTCGTCGGCGGGCATCCGATGGCCGGGTCCGAGCGGCGCGGAGTCGGGTTCGCGCGGGCGGACCTTTTCAAGGGCGCGGTCTGCATCCTGACGCCCACGCCGAGCACCGATCCGGACGGGGCGGCGCTGGAGATCGTCCGCGAATTATGGAAGGCGGTCGGCTGCCACGTGCACGTGATGCCGCCGGAGGCGCACGACCGGCTCATCGCGCAGATCAGCCACCTGCCGCACCTGGCCGCCGCCTGCCTGGTCAATGCCGCTTCGGACGAGGCGCTCGACCTGGCCGCCAGCGGCTTCCTGGACACCACGCGCGTGGCCTCCAGCGACCCGGCGCTGTGGGTCGGGATCTGCCTGGCCAACCGCGAGGCGCTGCTGGCCGCGCTCGCGGCGCTCGGCGGCCGGTTGAGCGACTTCGAGCAGGCGCTCGAGTCCGGCGACGCGAAGGCGCTGGAGGCGCTGCTCGCCCGCGCCAAGTCGCGCCGCGACGGCAAAGCGGACCAGCAAGACACCGGCAACGCCGACCACCAAGACACCAAGGACACCAAGAACGACGGCGGTTTTGGAACCACAGAACGATAGCGCGAGCTGGCGAGCGCTGCCTATCGTCACCGATATTCACAGACGAGACTGAAGAAGGAATCCGTATCTGTGTCCATCTGTGTTCATCTGTGGTTAGAAATTTTCTCGTACGTTCCTGGTGCCTTGGTGACTTGGTGGTAAAAAGTCGGGCGTGACTGGAAAGGTGAAGATGTTCGCGATCGCGCTTCAATCGGGCAGCAACGGGAACTGCATCTACGTCGAATCGGCCCAAACGCGGCTGCTTTTCGACGCGGGGATCAGCGGCATCGCGGCGGAGCGGCGGCTGGCGAAGTACGGCCGCGACATCCGCAAGGTGGACGCCGTCATCATCTCGCACGACCACGCCGACCACGTCCGCTGCGCCGGGGTGTACCACCGGAAATATCGCCTGCCGGTCTGGATCAGCCGGCGAACCTACGACGCGGCGATCGCGCGGTGCGGCTGCTTCGAGGCGTCCGAGGCGGTCCACCATTTCGAGCCGGGCTGCGCGCTGCGGTTCGGCGCGGTGACGGTGGAGACGGTGCCGACGCCGCACGACGCGGCCGAGGGCGTGGCGTTCGTCGTCGCCGCCGGCGGGAAGCGGCTGGGCATCCTCACCGACTTGGGACACGTCTTCAGCGGGCTCGAGGAGCTCGTCGGCTCGCTCGACGCGGTGTTCGTCGAGAGCAACTACGACCCGGAGATGCTCGATTCGGGCCGGTATCCGGCGTTCCTCAAGGCGCGCATCCGCGGGCCGCGCGGACACATCTCGAACATCGAGGCGGCGGAGCTGCTCCGCGCGAGCGCCGGCGGCCGCCGGATGAAGTGGGTCTGCCTGGCGCATCTGTCCGAGGAGAACAACCAGCCCGGCCTGGCGCTGAGGACGCACCGCAAAATCGCCGGCGGCGACTACAGACTTTACGCCGCGAGCCGATATGAACCTACGGGGGTGTTTGAGATATAAAGCGCGGCTTCGAGACTCGACCGGAGAACCGCAAATGGGCAAACTCAAGCGCAGTCCGAAGACGCCGCCGGCGCCTGATCCGGAACTGCTCTCCGCGCTCCAGAACCCGCGATCCGCCATCTCGAACGCGCCGCCGCTCCCGCGCGCGCAGTACGAGATCATCCTCGATTCCGTCCCCGCGCTGATCTTCTACAAGGACCGGGAAAACCGCATGGTCCGCGTGAACAAGGCGTTCGCCGAGGCGATGGGCCTGCCGAAGGAGCAGATCGAGGGCAAGGGATGCTCCGAGCTCTGGCCCGACCAGGCCGAGCAGTACTGGAACGACGACCTGGAAGTCATGAAGTCCGGCCGCTCCAAGCGCGGCATCGTCGAGCCGCTGGTGACGCAGGCCGGGACGCGATGGATCCAGACGGACAAGATCCCGTTCCGCGACGAGGCGGGGCGCCTGACCGGGGTCATCGGGTTCGCGATTGACATCACCGAGCGGCGGCGCGCGGAGGAATCGGTGCGCGCGCTCTCGCTGGTGGACGAGCTGACCGGCCTGTCGAACCGCCGCGGCTTTTTCGCGCTGGCCGGGCAGCAGATCAAGATCGCCGCCCGCGCCAAGGCCAGGCTGTTCCTGATCTTCGCCGACGTGGACGAGCTGAAGCTGGCGAACGACACGTTCGGCCATGCCGCCGGCGATCAACTGCTCCGCGACGCGGCGCGCGTGTTCCGCGAGACGTTCCGCGAGAGCGACATCATCGCGCGCATCGGCGGAGACGAGTTCGTGGCGCTGGTGATCGCCACCGAAGGCACGGACGTGACGCGGATTCTGCCGCGCCTGCGCAAGAAAATCGCCGGCCGCCGCACGCGCGGCCAACGCGTTCGCCTGGCGCTCAGCATCGGCCTGGCGGAGTACGACCCCGAATCGCCCTGCTCCCTCGAGGAGCTGATCAACCGGGCGGACGAGATGATGTACGAGGAGAAACGGCGGAAGCGGCAGCAGCGGCTGCGGGGTTAGGCGGGCTTTCCCGCAGCGAAGAAGCGCCTCATCATTCACACCGCTTCGTTGCCTGCCGTTCCAGATGGCCTAAGTACACCATTTCTCAAGTCCGCCGGGACTTGCGAAATGATGTACTACGGAGGCGTCCCGGCTGGCGGAGCGACCGTGGTGGGCGCCGGCTGCGGCGCGGTCTCCGGCGGCTTCTCCGGCGTCGCGTTCTCCGGAGGAGCCGGCACAGGCGGGCCTACGATGTGGAAGACCACCGTGTTGCTCACCACCGTGCCCGACCATGCGGTGGGCCCGGCCGCCGCGGGCCGGCTGTAAATCACCTGTACCTTGTAATCGCCCGGCTTGTACAGGGCGTAGTTGACGAGCAGGTTGAAGTTGCCGGGGAACTGGAGCGGCGCCACCGCCGCCAGCGGCCAGAACGGGTTGCCCGGCTCGATCTGCGGGAAGTCAATCGGCGACGAGTCGCGGGTCTTGACGACCAGCGACTGGCGCGTGACGACCACGCTTTCCTTCTCCGGCCCGACCACGATCATCGTCAGCCGCGTGAGCGCCAGGTTGTATGCGTCGAGCACCAGCGGCTGCTCGCCGACGTTCCTGAAGAGCAGGTGGAGCGTAGTCGGCGTGACGAGCAAGGGCGCGCCGAACGCGAAGGGGGTTTCGGGCAGGACGAGGTTGTCGGCGATGAGGGTGAGCTGAAGTCCGTTCGCGGGCTGGCCGGCGCCCGGTCGGAGCTGCATTTCCGTGAAGACCGGCCCGGTGGGCGATTTCGGAGCGGGCGCGGGCGCGGGCGGCGGCGCAGGTACAGCAGGCGCAGGCGCGTAATCCTGCGCCGCGCAAAAAGTCCCCGCGAGCGCCGCGAGAAAGGCCGCGCAAACGATCATCCGCGCCATGTCGCACCCTCCAGCAAAAGGCGGCGGCCGCGACCGAACGGCGGGCAGGAGGCTCCGTTCGTTACGGATAGATCGCCCGCGCCACGCCCGACCAGTCGCGGATATCGGCCCACTTGCGCCATTCGCTGCATTTATAGTTGGCGTTCTTCCGGCTGCCCTTCCAGAAGCCGTTGCACTGCCCTTCCGCGCAGTTGTCCACGGTCACGGCGTTCCGGTCCTCGCTGAGCTTGCGCGTGCCCTGCCAGAAGGCGCAGGTCGCGCAGTTCTTCCACGCATTCGTGTACAGGCAAGCGCCCATCCGCCGCTCCTCTCCATGCGAGACGCGACATTCGACTGCCGCCTCCACTATACGCTGAAACGCCGGCGCGAACAACTGCGCGGGCGGGATTCAGCGGAGGGGCCGGGCGATGATCGCTGAAGAGGGGTTCTCCGCGCCGAGTTCCGCGTGCGGGCGAAAGACCCAAAGCGGGCAGAGGAACAGTGTTTCGAGGAAGCAGCGCATGGGGCTGGCGCCGCCGGCGATCAGGCGCGAGAAGAGTTCGTTGACCGACCGGTTCCGGACGAGATGCTCGTAGCCGAACTTCGGCGCGGCATAGAAGAGCCGCGCCATGAGTCGCGCGAAGAAGAGTTCCCGCCGGATCGCCGCGGCGCACGCGTTGTAGGAATCCTCGGCCGAGCGCCCCTCTTCCAGGGCGGCCCGCAGCGCTTCGTACGCCATGTCCGCGCTGCGGACGGCGTTGAAGACGCCCTCTCCGAAAAAGGCCTCGCCGAAGCCGGCGGCGTCGCCGACGAGCAGCGCGCGACCGACGGCGAGCCGCCGCGCGACGGGGCGCACGGGGATCGGCCACGCGCAGGCGCGCGCGACGCGGCTCCCGCGAAGCACGGCGTGGCGCGCGATGAATTCATCGAGGCGGTCGCTCAGCTTTCGAGCGTCGCCGACCCGCCGGATCCGCAGCAGGCCGACGCTGAACCGGTCGCGCTTGGGGAAAATCCATCCGTAGCCGCCCGGCAGCCCGCCGAAGTCGAAGAGCGCATTGTCGCCGAGCGCCTCGAACGCCTCGGCCGGCGGGAAGAGGTCCGTCTCGATCGCCTGCGCCGTCCGCAGACGCTCCGCCGGATGGAGCAGGCGCCGCACGCGACTCGCCGCGCCGTCCGCCCCGATCAGGAACCGCCCCGCGAATTCGCCCGCGCTCGTGCGGACGAGCACGCCGTCGCGGTTCGGCTCGAACGATTGGAATTGCACGCCTTCGCGCAGTTCCGCGCCGGCGGCCACCGCGCGGCCGGTCATGAACTGGTCCAGCCGGGCGCGGTCCACCGTCGCTCCGGCGCCGGGCATCCGCTTGTAGAGGAAAGACTCGCCGCGGAACGTCAGCCACGCGCCCGTCACGCGCCGCTCGATCACCTCGTCCACGGGGAACGGCAGCGCGTGGAGCGTCTTGCAGGAAAGGCCGCCCGCGCAGGTCTTCGGGCGCGGCAGGTTCGCCTTCTCGATCATCAGCGCCTTGAAACCGCGTCCGGCCAGCCGCCAGGCCAGCGTGTTTCCGGCAGGTCCGCACCCCACAATAATCGCGTCGTGCATGAGATTTTCGCCCCGTCAGACCTCATCGAACGAGGGCAATCTCCGTCGGCCGTCATCACAAGAGCGCCATGAACTCGTCCACGCTGAGGCCGGCTTGCCGGATGATGGCGCGCAGCGTTCCACGGTCAAGTACCTTGTGGTCAGGGACGACCAGTTGGGCAAACGGGTTGTCGCGGCGCAGGATCATGTGGCTGCTTTGCTGCCGCTTCAGGTAGAAGCGCTGCTTCGCAAGAGCGTGAACGCACTCTCGACCGGAAAGCTGAGGCAACTTGCTCATATGGCCAGGACCAGCGTCTCGAAGCGCTCTACCGGGATTGGGAGGCCGTCTTCTTTCAGAGCGGCGACGTATCCTTCGATCGCGTCGCGGATGTTCGTGATCGCTTCTTCGCGGGTCTTGCCCTGGCTGACGCAACCGGGCAGACTGGGACATTCGGCAATCCAGAATTCGTCCTCGCCTGGATAGATGATCACCTGTCGCATCGGCTCACCTCCCACGTGATGGTTTTCCGCCGGCCTCGTCCATTATACCGGCAAAGAACCTTGCCGGCCATAGTTTTGCGCCCTGCCGCTGAAGCGCTTTGTTCGGGCGATGCCGGGAGCTTATCCCAATCGGAAATCCGCCGGCGGCAATTTCTAATATTCCTTGAACTTCACCCCCGGCTTCTTCCCGTACTCGATCACCACCGGGCGTCCGCCGTTGAGGATGGACATGCGGCCGGCCTCGATGACCAGTTCGTTGTACGAGCTGTTCGCCGGCGTCGAGAGCACGCCTTCGGCATCCACCTCGCCGAGGATCTGGCGCCGCGCAGCCAGGTCCTTGCCGGTCTCGACACGCAGCGCCGCCTTTACCAGCGCCTCGATGGAGCGGTAGCCGTATCCGACCGGCTCCAGCCCCTGGCCGCCGCGATAGATCAGCTTGAAGTAATCCGGGCTCGGCTCCTGGAACGTCCGCCCGTCGCTCGGGCGCTCGGTGCACACCTTCACGCCGCGGTACTGGTCGTCGTGCAGCACCAGGCAGCCGTCCTTCGAGCCTTTGCAGAACAGGTGCAGGCCCTGCGTGTTACCGCCGGGGCCGGCGTTGGGATAGCACATGCCGTCGAGCACGCTCAGCGTGGCGCCGTTCTCCCAGCTCACGATCGCGTTGCACCAGAGGAACCCCTCGCGGCCGTTCGGGTAGCGGTCCTTTCCGCCGTACACGCACACCTCGCTCGGCATCAGGCCGGTGATGAAATGGAGCTGGTCCACGTAGTGGCAGCCGACGTAGGTGAACATGTCGCTGTTCTCGACGGTGCACCAATTCTGGAAATTGCTGTCGCGGTAGTACCACGGCTCGTTGAGCCAGGCGTGGCCGAGCTTGAACTCGCCGAGGTTGCCGGAGCGGTACTGCTGGCGCGCCATCAGCGCGCGGTCGTCGAAGCGCTTGTGGTACTCGATGCCGACGAACAGCCCGCGCTCGAGCGCGCGCTTCTCGATCTCAATCGCCTGCGCGTACTTCAGCACCAGCGGCTTGACGGTGATGACGTGCTGGTTCGCCTCGAGCGCCTTGAGGATGGTGGCGTAATGGAGCTGGTCGGGCACCGCGACGAAGGCGATGTTGCGCTCCGGCATTTTGCGGAGGACTTCCTCGAAGAGCGCCGGGAACTTCTCGTCGAGCCCGACCTTGCGGAAGTCCGGGTGCGGCGTGAAGCCGTGCCCGGGGAATGCCTCGAGCAGCGCCGGGTCCTCCGCGAGCACCTTCAGCGGCGCGCCGTTCAAGGCGCAGATTGAGATATCCCCGAGCAGACCGATCCGCTGGAGCTGGTAGAGCGACGGCAGAATCTGAATCTGCGTGATCATCCCGCCGCCGATGACGGCGACCTGGGGCGCCTTGTTCCTGGCCATGCGAATTCCTTTCTTCATGGGTGAATTTCAGCAAAACCATGCCCGTCGGCTATGATACGAAACCGCACGCGGCAAGGCAACTGCCGGTCGTGTTTACACCTCGCTTGACAAATGACGTCTAGACGTCTACAGTAACAGCGCGATGAAGAAAAAACACCTGAAATGCCGGCCGGGCGAGGTGCGCGACGCCATCGTGCGCGCTTTGCGGTCGAGTTCGCGCGCGCGCTCGGCGAAGGAACTGGCGCAGGATGTCTCGGAGAGCATGGGCGGCGTCGCCGCGTCCTCCGTGCGGTCTTATCTCCGGCTCAATACGCCGGGAATGTTCGTGCGGGAACTGAGAGGCGTCTACCGCTTGCGCGACATGCAGACGGCGTTGCCGGTCCCGCGCGCGGCTCTGCCGACGCCGCTGCGGCCGGCATTCACGTACGGAAACACGACGCTTTATTGCGATGACTGTTTCGAGTGGCTGGCGCGCCAGGATGATAACTGCATCCACGCTGTCGTCACCGACCCGCCTTACGGCCTCCATGAATACACCCCGGAACAGCAGGCCAAGCTGAGAAACGGCAAGGGCGGCGTCTGGCGCATACCGCCCAGCTTCGACGGAACCAGGCGCGCTCCGCTGCCGCGCTTCACGACGCTGACGGCGGACCAGTTGGAAGAGCTGAGAGAGTTCTTCCGCCGGTTCGGCCGCGCGCTGCTGCCGAAGCTGACGCCCGGCGCCAACGTCCTCGTCGCATCGAACCCGCTGCTTTCCCACATCGTGGCGGACGGGCTGTCGCAATCGGGCCTCGAAAGGCGCGGCGAACTAGTGCGGTTGGTCATGACCCTGCGCGGAGGAGATCGGCCCAAAGCGGCGCACGAGGAGTTTTCACAAGTGAGCGTCATGCCGCGTTCCATGTGGGAACCGTGGCTCATCTACCGGAAGCCGCTGGAAGGGCGCGCGCAGGACAATCTTCGGAAGTGGCAGACCGGGGGCTTTCGGCGTCCGTCGCCGCAGCGGCCGTTCGGGGACGTCATTCGCTCGTCGCCGACGCGCAAAGAGGAGCGGTCGCTGGCGCCGCATCCCAGCCTCAAGCCGCAGGCGTTCATGCGGCAGTTGGTGTACGGGGCGCTTCCGCTCGGGCGCGGGACCGTGCTCGATCCGTTCGCCGGCTCGGGCTCGACGCTGGCGGCGGCGGAGGCGGTCGGATATCGCAGCATCGGGGTCGAGAAGGATCCGCATTACTTCGACGTGGCGTCCAGGGCCATCCCGAAGCTCGCGTCGCTCCATGCGTATCCACCGCGCCGCCCGCTTTGCGAGTCCTCTCGATTCCCACCTCATCCCAGCCTGCGCGCACCGCATATAAAATCACAGTTTTCGGCCAGAAAGAGAGTATAATGAAAATCGGCGCAGCGGACAGTCGCGCCGCGGGACGCAACTTGGGTCATTGGATGTCAGCCCTTGGAAACCGCCGCTAGGACTTTTGCCAGACCCGCCGTGTTCGTGAGCCGCTGCCTCGGCTTCGCGGCGTGCCGGTACGACGGCGTCGCGATCGGGGACGACCTGATCGCCGCGATGAGGCCGCACGTCGAGTTCTGCGCCGTCTGCCCGGAGATGGCCGTCGGGCTCGGAGCGCCGCGCGAGCGGATCCGGCTCGTCGGCGCGGGCCGGGCGCTGCGGCTCGTCCAGCCGGCCACCGGGCGCGACCTGACGAACCCGATGACGCACTTCGCCGCGTTGCGGCTGACTTCCGCGAACGGGCTCCACGGATTCATCCTCAAGTCCCGCTCGCCTTCCTGCGGCGTCAGCGATGCGAAACATTACGCCCGCGCGGACGCGAAAAATCCGGCCGGCCAGGGCGCCGGGATGTTCGCCGCGGCTGCGCTGCGGATATTCCCCGACCTGCCGATCGAGGACGAGGCGCGCCTGGCGGACCCGCGCCTGCGCGAGCATTTCCTTACGCGCTTGTTCACCCGGGCGGCGTTCGAGGAGGTGGCCCGGTCGCGCCTGCTCAAGGCGCTGGTGCAGTTCCAGGCTGCGAACGAGATGCTGCTGGAGGCGCATTCGCGCAAGGACGCCGCCGAGCTGCGCCGGATCGTCGCGAACCGCGAGCGGCGCTCGCTCGACGCGCTGCTGCCCGAGTACCGCGCGCGGCTGGCGCAGGCGCTGGCGCGGCCGGGAATGACCGGCTCGAACGTCGCGGCGCTGCTGCGCGCGATGGAGTCGCTCTCGAAACCGCCGGCTGCGAAAGAGAAGGCGCGGTTCATGGCCGCGCTCGGGAAGTACCGCGCCGGCAAGCTGCCGCTCAGCGCCCCGCGGCGAATCCTCCGCGACTGGATCGCGAAAAACCCCGACGATAAATTCCTGGCCCGCCAGACTTTCTTCGAGCCATATCCGAGCGAACTGGATTCCCCGGCGCGCCGCGCTTCGCCGGCAACCGCCCGCGCCCGCCGCTAACCGGAGCCGTTGCCGGCCAGGTCCGCGCGGTTCCACCATCCGCCGCCAAGAGCCTGAAACAGCGCCGCCGTGTCAGCATAGCGATTCGCCTGGGCCTGAACGAAGTTGATTACGGCTTGCTGGTACGCTTGCTCCGCGCTGAGCAGCGAGAGGTAGCTCGCGTAGCCGGATTTCCACTGCCGCCGCGCCAGGTCCAGGGTCACGCCGGCGGCGTCCTTGGCGGCGGCGGCGGCTTTCAGCGCGTCCGCGTCCTGTTCGAGCGCGTTTAGCGTGTCGGCCACATTCTGAAATGCGGCCAGGACGGCGCTGCGGTATTGCTCTGAGGCCAGAACGTAGGCCGCGCGGGCGGCGCGCTCCCGGTGCAGCAACGTCCCGCCCTGGAAAACGGGCTGCGTCACCGCTCCGGCCAAAGTCCAGAAGCCGGCGCTCTCCGTGAACAGTTGGCTGCCCTCCAGCGCCGCGATCCCGGCGTCCGCGGTCAGAGTAATGTTCGGCAGGCGGTTCGCGACGGCGATCCCGATCTGCGCGCTGGCGGCGTGCAGGTTCTCCTCGGCCTGGCGCACGTCCGGCCGCTGCTCCACAAGCCGCGCGGGCAGGCTCAGCGGCAATTCCTGCGGCAACTGCAAACCGGAAAGCTCGAACTCCTCGGCCGGCGGCTGGCTCGGGAAACCGCCGGAGAGCGCGGCCAGCAGGTCGCGCTGCTGGGCCAGTTGCTTGAGCAGCGGCGGCAGCGTGGCGGCGATCTGCGCGAGTTGCGATTCCTGCGCCGCGACGTCGAGCCGGTCGGCATAGCCCTTCGCGAACTGCTTGCGCAGGATTTCGAGCATGTCGGTGTTGATCGTGATGAGCTCGCACGTCGCGGCAACCTGCGCCCGCAGAGACGCCTCCTGAATAGCCGCGGCGGCCACGTTGGCGCTCAGCGTGATGTGCGTCGCCGCCAGGGCAAAGCGCGCCTGTTCCGCCTGCGCCTGGAGCGACTCCACGGTCCGCCGATTCAGGGCGAACACGTCCGGCACGTAGGACACGCTGACCTGCGGAGTATACAGATTGAAATACACCTGGTTGGAGTTGGGGATGGGCGCAAGCTCGCTCGAGGTCTTCTGCCGGCTCGCGGAGAAACCGGCCGCGACGCTGGGATAGTAGGCGCCCTTCTGCGCCAGCACGTTCTCCCGCGCCACGCTCAACGCGGCCTGCGCGGCCTTGATATCCGGGTTGGCCTTGAGCGAGCGCTCGATCAGGTCGTCCAGCGGCTGCGAGTGAAAGAGGGTCCACCATTCTCCCGGAATGTCCTTTCCGCTGAGAAAGCGCTGCGGCTCGCCGCCTTGGCTGCCGCCAGGCAAGCCGGCGACATTCGCCGCGCCGCTCGTCGGCGCCGACGGACTCGGCGTATAACCGCTGACCTCCGGAGCGGCCGGTTTTTGGAAATTCGGCCCCACGGCGCAGCCGGAGAGCAGCGCTGCGGCCAGGGCCAGGCACGCGGTGGAATGGATAGTCTTCAAGGCCTGGGCCTCATCTCGGTCCCTTTGATGACCGCGGTGCTCTTCGCGCGCGAGGTCGCCGGGCCGCCGATGCTCGCCGGGCTGGAGCCTCGCCTCGGCGCCGGATTGGGCGTCGGCGCGGCGGACGGCCTGAGAGCCGGCGAGAAAGCGGCTTGGCGGCGCGGCGGCTCGATGCTCTTAGGAGCGATTCCATCTTTCAAAGCGGGCGCGGATTTCTTCACAGCCGGCAGACGATTCCTGGCTGGCGCGCCGGCAAAGCCCGACCCGAGCGTCAATGCGCTGGCGCTGACGATCACGAAGAGTACATGCGTTATCTTCATAAACTCCTATCCGGCCGACTCAGCCTGCGGCTGGGGACTTCTCGCCGCTGCGGCCCAGGAATACGATCTTCAGCGCCGGCACGACGATGAGCAGCATGATCGGGCCGACCAGCATGCCGCCGACGATCACGGTGGCCAGCGGACGCTGCACCTGGCTTCCGATGCCGGTGGAGATCGCCGCAGGGAAGAGGCCGATGCACGCGGAGAGGCTGGTCATCAGCAGCGGCCGCATCCGGGTCGTGCCGGCATGCAGCATGGCGTCCACGGGCGTCCATCCGTGCAGGCGCGCCTGGTTATAATAAGTGATGAGCAGAATCCCGTTCATGACGGACACGCCGAACAGCGAGACGAAGCCGATGGCGGCGGAGATGCTGAAATTGAGGCCGGAGACGTAGAGCGCCAGCACGCCGCCGGCGACCGCGAAGGGAATCCCGGAAAGCGTCAGCACGCATTCCAGCAGCGAGTTGAAGAGGCAATAGAGCAGGCCGACGATGAGCGCCAGCGTGACCGGCACGATAATCGCCAGGCGCTCCTTGGCCAGTTGAAGGTCTTCGAACTCGCCGGCCCAGATGATGCGATACCCGCTCGGCAGTTTCACATTCTTCGCGATGCGCGCCTGCGCTTCCGCCACGGTGCTGCCGAGGTCGCGCTCGCGCACGCTGAACTTGACCGGGATGAAGCGTTCCGTGGTCTCGTGGTAAATCCAGGCCGCCCCGTTGTCCAGCGTGATCGTCGCCAGCTCGCTCAAGGGGATATAGGCATTCGCGCCGCTGCTGGTCGGGCAGGCCACCTTGATGTTCCGAATCTTCTCGACGCTGTCGCGGTAGTCGGCCGCGAAACGGACGACGAGGCCGAACTGCCGGTCGCCCTCCAGCACCGTCGTGGCCGACGCTCCGCCGAGGGCCGCCTGGATGACCGTATTCACGTCGCCGGTATTCAGGCCGTACCGCGCGGCCTTCGCGCGGTCCACCTTGATGTTCAGGTTCGGCTGGCCGAGGACCGGGAAGATGCCCAGGTCTTCGATCCCGCGGACCTTGCTCATCTCGTCCTGGACTTGCGAGGCCAGCTTCGTCAATACTTCAAGATTCGGGCCGAGGATCTTGACCGAGTTGGCGCCTTTGACGCCGGAGATCGCCTCCTCGATGTTGTCCTGGATGTACTGGGAGAAGTTGAAGACGACTCCGGGCAGCTCGCTCTCGAATTCCGCCTGGATCCGCTCCGTCAGTTTCTCCTTGGTCAGGCCGCTCGGCCATTCGTCGTACGGCTTGAGCGGCGCGAAGAGCTCGACGTTCGAAAACGGCGAGGCGTCGGTTCCGTTGTCGGGCCGGCCATGCTGGGAAGTCACGGTGATGACTTCCGGATGTCTCAGGAGAATCAGCCGCATTTTGCGCGTCGCCGCCTCGCCGTCTTCCAGGGAGAGCGTCGAGGGCATCGAGGCGCGAATCCAGAAATTGCCCTCTTCGAGCTGCGGGAGGAACTCGCTTCCGAGCCGCAGCCCCACGACCGCGGCCACGGCGAGGAAGACCATCCCGAGGCCGACCGTGACGGCGCGATGGGTCAGCGCAAAGCGCAGCGCGGGATTGTAGAAACGGTGCAGGAGGCGGACGATCACCGTCTCGGCCTCCTTCACGCTCTGCGGAAGGAAGATGGAGGCGAGCACGGGCGTGACCGTGAAGGTGGCCAGCAGCGCGCCGGCCAGCGCGTAGGCGTAGGTGCGCGCCATGGGGCTGAAGATCTGGCCTTCGACTCCCTGCATGGTGAACAGCGGCACGAAACCGGCCACGGTGATGACCGCCGAGAAGAAAATCGCCTTGTCCACCTGCAATGCGCTGACCAGGATCAGCCGCAGGCGCTCGGTCCAGCCGCCGGCGGGTGCCGCGTGCGGCGGCTTCGTCGGGTCCGCTCCGTAGAAATTCTCCGCCAGGCGGCTGAGCATGAGCTGCCGGTCTTCCGCGCGCCTTTGGAAATTCCGGAAGATGTTCTCCACGAGGATCACCGCCGAATCCACAATGATGCCGAAATCCACGGCGCCGACGGAGAGCAGGTTGGCGCTTTCGCCCTGCAGCACCAGCAGCATGACGGCGAAGAGCAGCGCAAACGGGATGTTCACCCCGACGACGATCGCGCTGCGCAGGTCGCCCAGGAAAATCCACTGGATCAGGAACACCAGCAGGCAGCCGAAGACCAGGTTGTGCAGAACGGTGTGCGTCGTCAGCGCCATCAGCGCGCCGCGATCGTAGAACGGGACCACCTTGACGCCCGGCGGCAGGCTCCCGTCGCTGTTCATCTTGGCGACTTCGGCCTTGATCTTGGGAAGCATTCGGGCGGTCTGCTCCGTTCGGGTCATCACCACGATGGCCGCGACCACGTCGTCGTCCTGGTCGCGTCCGAAAATGCCCAGCCTCGGCACGTAGCCCACCGTCACCCTCGCGACGTCTTTCACGAGCACGGGAACGCCGTTGGATTGGGAGAGGACCACGTTCTCGATGTCCTCAACCTTGTAGCCCTGGGTCAGGTCGTCGCTGCCGCCGTCGTCAATCAGACCGACGCCGCGGATGTTGATGGACTGCTGGCCGATGCGGATTTCGCGCCCGCCGACGTTGATGTTCGCGTTGCCCAGCGCGGTCAGAATCTGCGGCACCGTGACGTTGTAGGCCTCCAGCTTGGGAGGCTCGACCTCGACTTCGAACTGCTTGGTGGTGCCGCCCCAACTGTTGACCTGGACGATGCCGGGAATGGTCGAGAGCCGGCGCAGTACGATCCAATCCTGGACCGTGCGCAGGTTGGTCAGCCCGAAGTGCTTCGGGCCGACGACCTGGTAACGATAGATTTCACCCGTGCCGCTGTTCTGCTGGATCTGGGGGATCTGGCCCGCCGGCAGGGAGACGTTCTGCTGGATCGCTATGTCCGCCTGGGCGTAGGCAAAGTTGTAGTCCACCCCGTACTTGAACACGACGCGGATGAAGGACAGGCCGTAGAACGAGGTGGAGCGGATGACCGAGATGCCGGGCGTGGTGTAAAGGCCGATCTCGATGGGGATCGTGTAGTAACGCTCCATCTCCTCGGCGGACAGGCCCGCCGCCTGCGCGGTGATTTCCAGGATGACCGGCGTCGGGTTCGGATACGCCTCGATGTTGAGCTGCCGGAAGGCGAAGAACCCCGCCCCGGCAAATGCCAGCACGCCGAACACGATGATCGCGCGGCGGCTGAGGCAGAAGGCAATCACCCACTTAAGCATGGCGCGTCTCTATTGAGTTCGTTCAGTCGGTCGGCGGGGCGTAGAGTATGTTGCTGAGAAATACGGCGCCGTCGGTGACGGCCAGTTCCCCGCACTGCAGCCCCTCGAGCACCTGGTATCGGCCGTCTTTCTGCAGCCCGACCTTGATGATCCTCTGCGTGAACTTGCGCCGGTCGGTGGTCACCCACGCCGCCAGCGTGCCGTCGCCGTTCCGGACCACGCCATTCATCGGTATCGCGACGGACTCCACCGGGTCCTGGACTCGAATCGTGAAGCTGGCGACCATTCCGGGACGCAGCTCGTCCTTGGGGTCCGCAATCTCGCAGCGCACCATGAGCCGATGCGTGTTCGGGTCAACCGTCGCGCCCAGCGTGGAGATCTTGCCGTCGAATGCGCGGCCGGGCCAGGCCAGCACGCCGGCCTGGACCGGCTGCCCGACGTGGAACAGCGGGCTGTCGCTCTCGGTGACGTTCGCCACCATCCACTTCAACGAGAGGTCGGCGACGGCGTAAGGCGCCGGCGCGTTTCCCGGCTGCACCAGCAGGCCCGGCTGCGCGTTTCGCGCCGTGACCCGGCCGGTGACCGGGCTGGCCACCACCAGCGCGGGATCGCTCTTGCGCTGGGCGATGATCTGGCCAATTTCGGCCTCGCTCTTGCCGAAGATGCGGACCGCCTCGCGCGCTGTCATCAGCGCGCCCTGCGCGGTCTGCTGATCGGAGGCCGCCTGCTCCAGTTCGCGTTCGGACACGCCGTTGCTTCCGTACAGCTCCTTCGCGCGCGCAAGCTCTTTGCCGGTCAGGTCGGCGGTCGCCGCGGCGGCGATCAGCGTCGCTTCGGCCTGAAGGAGGTCCGGGCTGTCAATCGTGCAGAGCGGCTGTCCCTTTTGAACCTTGTCGCCGAGGTTGGCGAATGCCGTGATGATCTTCCCCGCGTAAGGTGAGAAGACCTGGACGGAAAGGTCCTCGTCGTAATCAATGCTGCCGACCGCCGCTCTCTCGACGGGGAAAAGGTAGGCGCCCACCGGCTCGATCTTGATCGCATTCAACTGGCTCTCGGCCAGATCCACGGTCGCTTCGGATTCGGCGGCGGTGGAAGCCGGAGCGGACCCTTGCGGCAGGTTCGCGTCCGCGGGCCGGTCGGCCGAGGACTTCATGAGGACCGCTGCAACGACAATAGCCGCAATCGTCAGGACGGCTGCGGCTATTCCAAGCTTCAATCGGTGTTTCATTATCAGGTGACACTGGTTTCAACTGGGATTCGCCATAGGGCCCCCTTCACGCGACGGTCAGGCATCAAATGGCCGAAAGCGCCGTCAACTGCTCATGGGCTAATACTCGCCGCCGCTGGGTTCTCCCGCAATGATGTTGACCTGCGCCGGGAACGTCCGGCCGTCGGAGGTCGCCGCGACGATAAGCTTAGCCTGGAAGTCCGGCTCGCCGTCGCCGGCGGTCCGGACGCGCAGGCGCGCCACGCGCGTCTTGCCGGAGGGCAGTTCCTTGCCCGTGCTGAATGCCGCGAGGATCACGCGGCCCTCCTGCGCCATCGCCGCCGGGTCATAGTACGGCGGCTCGCTGTAGGCGGCATGCTCGCCGCCTTCGATCCCGACGATCTTCGACCGGCCCGTCGGGTCGGTCATCTCCAGTTGATACGCCGCCAGCCGCTGGCCGTCCGCATCCACGATGACGTCCATCGCCCAGTAGTGCGCCGTCGCCCCGGGCGCACTTGCTCCGCGGGCTGCTCCGCTGGGAAGCAGCGTCAGCGCAACCGGCTGAACGGCGAACATCGCGATGGCCCGGACGTCCTTCTGATCCACGCGGCCGTCGCCGTTGATGTCCCATTTCAGGCTCAACCGCTCGCGGCCCTCGATTTTCCGCTCCAGCGCCAGGGCATCCAGGATGTCCACCCGGCCGTCGCCGTTGACATCCATAGTGACGGCTGGAGTCGCGGGCGGCGCAACGGCCTGCCGCCGCCCGATCGGCAGGAGCACCGCCAGGCACACCGCCAGAACGACCGCCGCGGCGACCGCCCAGGCGGCCGCTCTTCCCGAGACACGCTTCCGTCCCAAGCGCGCCCGCGCCGCGGCCAATATCGCGTCGTCCGCGCTCTGCGGGACCGTCATGTGCGGCCTTCCAAGCGCCCGCAGACCCGCGGCCAACCGGTCGTCCTTCGGCTGGATTTCCCGCTCGTCGCTCATCTCATCGCTCCACAGGGTTAAGTGCGCGAAGGGCGCGGAAGGTTCACCGGAAATCGGCGAGAGGAAAGCCGGGATGGTGCGGTTACTCGCTCGCGAAGAACTCCCTGGTCCTCGGGTCATCGCGCAGCGCCTTCAGCGCGTTGTGCAGCCGCGATTTCACCGTCCCGGCGGGGATGCCCAGCGCGGCGGCGATCTCCTCGATCGCCATATCGTCGGCGAAGCGCATCAGCAGGACTTCGCGCTGCGCCTCCGGCAGCGTGGAGAAGACCGCCGCCAGTTCCTCGCGCGCGCTCTCGGGAGGGCCTTCCCGCGCCGGCAGGTCGCCCAGCCCCGCCTCGCCGGGCGCATGGCGATTGCGCTTCCGGCGCGCGGCAATCGAAAGGTTCTTGACCGCCGGGTACAGGAACGTCGTCAGCCGCGCCGTCAAACGCAGCGCCGGCCGCTTCTGCAGCAGGTACATGAACGTCTCCTGCAGCACGTCCAGCGCCAGGCCGTGATCCCCGGTGAACCGGAGCGCCAGGCCCGCCACCCAGTCGCGGTAGCGGCGGTAGAGCGCCTCGAACGCGGCGGCATCGCCGGCATTGATCGCCGCAATCAATTGCTCGTCACTGCGCGGATCGTCCCTCACCGCGTCCTCTCGGTCGTGGGAAGCCTGTCGAGAGCGCTCGGCGCCAGTCGGCGGAAACGAACCTATGGGACGAAAACCGCCGAGGCGACCGCGGTCGTCCACAGGCCGTTCTTGTTCCCCTCGACCGACTGGCAGATGTGGGTGCTCCTGAAAATCATGCCGCTGGCGCGATAGACCTTCTTGCGCTTGTCCCACGCCTGGTTCGGGTCAATGAAGGGGATGCCCAGCGTGGAAGCCAGCATGGTCGCCGCGAGGTCCTCGGCGTAATCCCCGGCGACCTTCTCCGTCTGGCCGAAAGCATGGTGCTCCGAGAGATAGCCGTACTGCTTCCGGTCCTTGGTCATGGCCAGGCCGATCGAGGCGGAGATCAGGCGGTTGGGCTCGTCGGTCTCGTTGCGAGCCATCACGCAATAGACGATCTCGCCCGCCTGCAGGTGCTGGAGCCCTTCGCTGCGCGGGACGATCTGGCACAGCGGCGGCAGGATGCTGGAGACGTACACCAGGTTGAACTTCTCGATGCCGGCGCTGCGCAGGGCCAGCTCGAACGACGAGAGCCGGTTCTTGTCCACGCCCACGCCCTTGGTCAGGAACATCATCTTGGGAACCATGGATTCTCCCTGTTTTCAACGGGCCTCGCGGAGCGCCAGCATCGTATAGCAGAGCTGCGCCGCGCCGTATTCGGTCAGCACGTCGAAGGGGCGCGGCGCCACTTCGACCACGTCGGCGCCGATCACGTCCTTGCGCCGGAAAAG
Organism: Candidatus Brocadiia bacterium; assembly: GCA_052139675.1. Classification (GTDB taxonomy): domain Bacteria; phylum Planctomycetota; class Brocadiia; order CAIUPP01; family CAIUPP01; genus JBEKCB01. Next base: position 65,299 of record JBKQWE010000012.1, on the reverse strand, counting down.
CTCCCGGAGCAGGTCCAGCGCGTAGTACCACTCCAGGCCGCCCTGGACCGGCGTTCCCGTGGCGGGCATGCACGCCGGGTCGAGGCCGTCAACGTCCACGGACAGGTAAACCCGGTCCGTCGCGATCGCCTTGACGATGGCGCTCGGCTCCGGGACCGGCCCTTTGCCCCACTCGAATACCGCCAGCTTGTTCCGGCGGGCGAAGTCCATCTCCTCTTTCGCGTAGGCGCGGACGCCGACGTGGACGCACTTGAAACCGAGCTCATGCGCGCGCCTCATCACCGTGCAGTGCGCGTAGATGCCGTGCGGAGCGTCGCTGTAATCCGAATCGTCGTGCCGCAGGTCGAAATGCGCGTCAATCTGACAGACGGTGATTTGCCGCGCGTCGTGCCGCGAGGCCAGCGCCTGGAACGCGCCGGTCGAGACGGAGTGCTCGCCCCCGAGCATCAGGACGAACGCCCCGTGGTCCACGTGCTTCTCATACTCCCGTTTCACGCGCGCGACCATGGCGGCCGGCGAGCAACGGTTGAGGTTGGCCAGCTCGCGCAGCGCCACCTTGCGCGACGGCGACGGCATGGACTCCGCCACCCGGTCGTACGTCTCCATCTGGTATTTGAGGCTCTCGACGATGGCCGCCGGGCCTTTGACGGTTCCCTTGCGATACGAGGCGGTGCGGTCGTAAGGGGCGCACAGCAGCACGATGTTCGCCGCGGACGCATCGCTGCAGTTGATCTTCAACCCGGTCGGCATCGGTCTCCTCCAACCCCTTGACCGTACCTGCATCGGCCCTTCCAGGACTTTATCACGACGCGCCCTTGTGCGCCAGCGGGCCGTCCATCGGCACGGGGATGAATCGGTAGGGCTTGCCGTCGGTCGAGAAGTAGCTGCGGTCCGGCAGTAGCCCGTAGCTCGTCCCGAAGAAGCCGTCGAGCACGACGCGGAAGAAGTTGACGTTCGTGATCGTGGGATAGAGCAGCCGCTCGCCGCCCCTGGGGAAATAGAAGGCGGCGAGATCGGCCATGCGCTCCGGCATGTTGGAGTTCTCCGCGGACGACCAGTCCACCTCGAATTCCGTCCCGTGGTCCGAACAGACGATGATCACCGGCGGGACGCGCGATTCGGCGATGATCGCGGCTACCGTCTCCTCGACCCGTTTCGAAAGATACGCCACCTGGCCGGCGTAGAGGCGCCTGGACTCCGGGCTCCGCAGCCAGGCCTGGCGCTCGGAGAGCGGCGGATCGGAGTAGATTTCCTCGCCGTTCGGACCCCAGACGATGGGCGTATGCGGGCAGAGCAGGTGGGCGTAAACGAAGAACGGCGACGGGCCGGTGCGCGGCAGCGTCCGCAGCGAATCCAGCGTGAACAGCAGGTGCCTGCGGTGCAGTTCCGCCGCCGTATAGCCCAGCCCGAGCCACTGCACGATCGGCTCGATCGGCGTCATCGCCAGAACGGTCTTGTTGAACTCCGAGAGGCTCGCGCCGGACTCCAGCCGCAGGTCCACCTCCTCCGGCCGGCCCGCGCCGTATTCGGGCGGCAGGTACACGGTCCGGTAGCCGTGCGCGTGCATGAAGTCGAAAACGGCGTTATGGGCGACGGCCCTGGCCGGCACGCCGAGGTCCGGGCAATCCTCCTTCACCGGGCCGAGGAGCTTCTCGTCGAGGTAGGCCATGTTCAGCATCGAGGCGATCGTCATCACCGTGCGCGGGTAGTTCGACGCGCTGCGGTCCGCCACGTAGAAGCCGAGCTTCCGAAGCGCGTCCAGGAACGGCCGGTTGTCGCCGCCGCACATCAGCTTGAGCGAGTCCGAGCGCGGATACTGGTCGAGGAGGATGAAGTAGATGTCGGGATGATCGCCCGGCCCGGCGAGCGGGCGCGCACGCGGCGCCGGAGCCGGCCTTCCGAGGCCGGGCGGCATCTGCGGTTTGGGCAGGCGGGCGTAAAGCAGCACCAGGCACGACACGACGAGGAACAGGCCGAAGGCGTTGAGGATACGCGTGAGGTTGAAGAGCTCGCGCGCCCGCCGGAGCGCGGTCCCTGCGCAAACCAGCGTCGCCAGGAAGAACGCGCCGATGACCCAGAACTGGGCCAGGTGGAAATGCCCGATCCGCGCGCCCTTCAGCCCCAGGTGGATATTTCCCCACGAGAGGAACAGCCACAGGAAAAGCGAGGCCATGACCGCGGCCTTGGGCAGGTCTCTCAGGAGAATCCACGCCGCCGCCACCGCCAGGCAGGCCAGCGCCAGCGCGCACGCCAGGGCGGGCAGCACGTCGGCGAAGCGCACCTCCGACAGGTTCCAGGCGTAGAGCTGCAAGACCGGATAGACCGCGAAGAGCAACGGGTGGAAGGGAAAGCGCCGCTTCACTTCTCGCTCCCCTTCTGCATCAGGTAGAGAGTCCGCAGCGAGCCGGCGATCGGCCGGGCCTCGACGATGCGGAAGTGCGCGCGGAACTGCGCTTCGAATCCCGCCTGCGTGTAGCCGCCGAAGATGTCCTTCCGCGTCGCGAGCAGCGTCTGCACCTGCGAGTCCTCTTTCGGGACGAACTCGATGACCAGCGACCGGCAGGTATCGCCCAGCCACGCGGCGACGTTCCCGAGCGGCACGTTGTTGGCGATGGCCAGGTGATGGACCAGCGCCAGCGCCAGGGCCGCGTCGGCGGGCCCGCGCTCGGAGAGCGACTGCCGCTCGCGGTTCGCCCAGCCGCAGGCGGCGCTTGGGTTCATCAGGTCCATCACCAGCGGCAGCAGGTTCTCGTCGCGCTGCGCGACGGCGTCGAGGTAGCTCCTCTCGATCGAGACCGGGTCCGCGTCGAGCGACACGGTGAAAACGCCCTTCCCGCTGGCGATGCGGCTGAACAGGCCGGTGGCGCCGCCGAGGTCCCAGACGGTCGCCGGCTTCAGCCGGTCGAGGAACTCCTCCACGATCGCGCGCTTCTGCGCGAGCGCCTCGGCGCTGTAATTCGTGTGCTCGTAATAGCCCGACCACGCCGTCTCCTTCGGCCGCCAGTTCAGCCGGGCGACCGCGGATTCCAGGTTGTCCACCAGGGCGAGCATCGCCCGCCGGCTCATCGCGCCGAGGCGCACGCCTTTCCGGCGCGCGTAGCTTTTCTGCAGGGCGGCATGCGCGACGACGTGCGCGAGCACGCCCGGCCGCAGCCGGGCGCGCAGCGGCAGCAGCCGGCTCGCCAGGTCGAGCGGCACGCCGTCGAGGTGAATGCGGGTCAGCCGGCCCAGGTCGGCGTGGCGGTATCGGACCAGCAGCAGCGGCGCCAGGAAGTGCTGGCAGAACTGGCGATACGCCGGCCACGGCCGGCCTTCGGCGTACTCCTCGAAGGAGGACGTATCCATCAACGCCGGGCGTCCGCGCCGGAACTGCATGTTGAACGCCGTCGCGTCGCGCAGCGACATGCCGTGCTCCAGCGCCGTCTTCTGCACGCTGAGCAGCGCCAGCGCCTGGTGCTTCAACTGGCTGAAGCACCACTCGTACGGATAGGAGATGAACCGGAGCCGCTCGGGCTTGAGCACCTTGTAGCAGGTCTCGGGGCGCTCGGGCGCGACGGGGACTTCCTCGTGCGGCACCAACAGATCGGCGCGGACCAGCGCCTCATACAGGCCTGAGCCCATCAGGCGGTCGTAATTCGGCTGATACGCGCGGTCAATCTGGCGATAAAGCTCCCCGTCGCGCGTGAAGACCCAGCCATCCGGATCGCGGAACGAAGCGGGCAGTCGCAAGTCGCTTCTCCAACTTTCCGCCGGGGCGTCGCCGGCCGAGCGTGCGCCCGGGGCGCTCCTAACAGTAGGCAGTTGCGCCTAGTGCTTCCTTGCGGAAATAGGCGTCCTATTTCCGCAAGGAAGCATGGTCGCGCTAAGCCATGTCACGTTAGCGAGTTATGCGTTCCGTTGGACCGTGTTTAGTTGCGTAAATTGGTACGCCAATTTACGCAACTAAACACTAGCGTGTCAAGCGCCGGGGCAGTGGTTCACTCTGCCGGCTCGTCCTCGCCCAGCCGTTCCACACGGCCGAGGACGAGGACGACGACGAGGACGATTACGATTCACCTCAAAGTGAAGCACTACCAGCGCCGGACGCCCCTTGTATCGCGCCGCCTCGGCTGGTATCTTAGAAGGTGGCGCGCATGCCGGGGGCAAATGGCATTTCGCCGGGCGCCGGCGCACAGGGAGTGGAAAAGGCCCGATGCGAGCGGTGAAAGTCATCCTCTGGACGGCGGTCGCCCTCTGCGGCGCATTCGCCTATGCGGTGATCACGCGGCTGATCCGTCCGAGCGAACAGGTCAACGCCCTCTGGCTGGTGGTCGCCGCGGCGTGCACGTATCTGCTGGCCTACCGTTTCTACGGCGCGTTCCTCGCCGCCAAGGTCTTCGCGCTCGATGACCGCAGGCCGACTCCGGCGGTCACGCACGCCGACGGGCGCGATTTCGACGCCACGAACAAGTGGGTGCTGTTCGGCCACCATTTCGCGGCGATCGCCGGGGCCGGCCCGCTCATCGGCCCGGTGCTCGCGGCGCAGTTCGGCTACCTGCCCGGCGCGCTGTGGATCCTGATCGGCGCGGTCTTCGCCGGCGCGGTGCAGGACTTCGTGGTGCTGGTGGCCTCGGTTCGGCACGACGGCTGCTCGCTGGCGGAGATCGCCAAGAAGGAAGTCGGGCCGGTCGCGGCCGTCTCCGCCTCCATCGCCATCCTGTTCATCATCACCGTCGCGCTCGCGGGGCTGGGGCTCAACGTGGTGAACGCGCTGGCGGGCAGCCCGTGGGGCACGTTCACCATCGGCTGCACGATCCCGATCGCGCTGCTGATGGGCTTTTACCTCTACCATTTCCGGCGCGGGAAAGTCGGCGAGATGACCGTGATCGGCGTGCTGCTGCTCGCCGGGGCGGTCGTCGGCGGGCACGCCATCGCCGGGTCGCCGCTGGCGGGCTGGTTCACGCTCTCGCACAACAAGCTGGTGCTGGCGATGGCGGTCTACGGCTTCGCCGCGTCGGTGCTGCCGGTCTGGATGCTGCTCTGCCCGCGCGATTACCTGAGCACGTACATGAAGATCGGGACGATCGGGCTGCTGGCGGCGGGAATCCTGATCGTGGCGCCGCCGCTGCAGATGAACGCCGTGAACCACTTCCCGGGCGGTGAAGGCCCGGTGCTGCCCGGCGCGATTTTCCCGTTCCTGTTCATCACCATCGCGTGCGGGGCGGTCAGCGGGTTCCACGCGCTGGTCGCCTCCGGCACGACGCCGAAGATGATCAGCCGCGAATCGGAGATGCGCGCGATCGGCTTCGGGGCGATGCTGCTCGAGGGTTTCGTCTCGATCATGGCGCTGATCGCCGCGTGCGTGCTGATCCCGGGCGACTACTTTGCGATCACCTCGCCGCTCGGCGCCGACGCGCTGACGAAGCTCGGCTTTGCGCCGCAGCGGATTCACGAGCTTTCCGCCATGGTCGGCGTGAACGTCACCCAGCGGCCCTCCGGCGCCGTCGGCCTGGCCGTGGGCATGGCCTCGGTCTTCGCGAAGCTGCCGGGCATGAAGCACCTGATGGCCTACTGGTACAACTTCGCGCTGATGTTCGAGGCGCTCTTCATTCTGACGACGGTGGACGCCGGCACGCGCGTCGGCCGGTTCCTGATCCAGGAAATGGGCGGCCACGCCTACAAACCGCTGGGGCGGCACAACTGGCTGCCCGGGACTCTGCTGACGAGCTTCCTGGTCGTCGGCGCCTGGGGGATGCTGATCTACTCGGGCAGCATCTCCACCATCTGGCCGATGTTCGGCGTCGCCAACCAGTTGCTCGCCGCGGTGGCGCTGGCGGTGGGGACCACGATCCTGATCAAGCTCGGCAAGGCGCGCTACGCGCCGATCACGCTCGTGCCGATGCTGTTCATGTTCGCGACCACGCTGACCGCATCGGTCGAGCTCGTCGCGCGGTTCTTGCGGGACGCCCAGCGGGAGCCCGCCAGCGCGCTGACCTACCGGCTTGACGCCCTCCTCGTCGGCGCCATGGCCTGCCTGGCCGTCGTCGTCCTCATAGACTCGCTCGTCAAGTGGCTCACGTTCCGGCCGGCCGGGGCCGCCGGTCTCGCGGCGGCCGGCGCCGGGACCGAAGCCGCGTCCTGACCGCTCCGGCGCAGTGATTCCCGCCGCGCGGAAACCTGCCGCATTCCCCTTGAAACGCGCGAAGTCGCGGGCTATTATGATGTTAGGAGGGCGCATGGGCATAACACCGGGATTTGAGCGAAAGGGGTTGCACCATGAAAAACCATCTCTATCTGACATGCTCCCATTCTGAAGCGCTGATCGCCTCGCAGTTAGAGCCGGAGGATTTCGGCACGTACATGGCGGTCGGCACGCAGAAGCTGACGCTGGGGCAGTTGACGTTCTTCGAGATCAATCCCGAGCTGAAGAGCGACTACTTCGACCTCGCCCGCGCCCGGAAGGAGTGCGTGGCGCACCCGGACGGCCGGCCGAAGGCCAGCCTCTACATCTCCATTTACCGGGCGATGGAACATGTCGGCCTGCCGGACTACGGCACGCTCTACCTGGTCACCCGGCAAGGCCGCGTCATGGGAATCGAGGCGCAGGGATATCCGGCGGCGAATGAGACGTCGGAGACGCACCTGTACCAGGAACTGTGCCCTGTCTGCCCGCTAATCGTCTCCTCGCTGCCGCCGGGCGGTTTCTGCCGGTTCATCACCGACCCGAAGAACGCCGTCCACGTGCCGCGCATCTTCTTCGCCGACCTGCGCGTGGACCGCGACCCGGCCGGGCGCCTGGCCGGCACGCTCCCGTACACGCATCCGAAGCACATCGAAGCGTGCATCGAGGAGCTCGAGTCGGGCAAGGGCAAGAAGACCAAGACCGTGGACCGCGAGCACTCGATGAACCTCTTCTACCGCACCGTTCGCCGCGGGTTCTACCTCGGCGACCAGACCGGCGCGAAGTTCTACCCGTTCCCGACGCCCGAGGAGCTCGACGACACGCACCACGTCTGGTGGAAGTCGGCTTCGATGGGATAAGGGACAGGATAATGCAAGGGCGGAAGGACGAATACGAATTCGTCCTTCCGCCCTCAACGTTCGATCCGCCTTCCGCTCACTGCGTTTCCCGGTACGCCTCCTCCATCTCCGGGCTGTCGCGCTTGCTCTTCATCACCGCCCAGGCGATCAGGACCAGGGCCACGACGGCGACCACAAGGCCGACCGCCCAGTGCGTGGGCATGTTCGCCAGCACGCCGACGGCGGCCTTCTCGGGGTCGGGATTCACGCCGGCCAGGTTGTTCGAAAGCACCAGGCCCAGGCCGAGCAGGCAGACCATGTTCATCACCTTGACCAGCGGGTTGATCGCCGGCCCGGCGGTATCCTTCAGCGGATCGCCCACCGTGTCGCCGGTCACGCTGGCCTTGTGCGCCTCCGAGCCTTTGCCGCCGTAGAGGCCGTCCTCGATCATCTTCTTCGCGTTGTCCCAGGCGCCGCCGGCGTTGGCCATGAAGATGGCCAGCACGATGCCGGTCAGGATCATGCCGGCCAGGAAGCCGCCGAGCGCGAACGGCCCGAGCAGGAAGCCGACGGCGATCGGCGCCAGGAGCGCCAGCAGCCCGGGGCCGACGAGTTCCTTCTGCGCGGTGTTGGTGCAGATCTGAACCACGCTGCCGTAGTCGGGCTTCTTCGTGCCCGCGAGGATCTCCTTGTCCTGGAACTGCCGGCGGCATTCCTTCACGATGAAGAACGCCGCGCGGCCCACGGCGCGCAGCAGCATGGAGCTGAAGAGGAACGGCACGGTCCCGCCGATCAGCAGCCCGATCAGCACCATCGGGCTGGCGACCGTCAACTGGCCGGCGAGGAGGTTGTATTGCGATTCCTTCATCATGCCGAGCTTGTCCTCGCTGCCCACGGCGATCACGGCGATGAAGCTGGCGAAGAGCGACACGGCGGCGATCACCGCCGAGCCGATCGCGATGCCCTTGGTCTCCGCCTTCGTCGTGTTGCCCACCGCGTCGAGGTCGGCGAGCACCTGCCGCGCGCGCTTGTAGGAGCCGGGGCTCGACTTCTCCATCTCCTCGCGGTCGTAGCCCATCTCGCCGATGCCGTTGGCGTTGTCGGCCACCGGGCCGAAGACGTCCATGGAGATGGTGTTGCCCGTCAGGGTCAGCATGCCGATGCCGGTCATCGCCACGCCGTACGCGACGAAGACCGCCGGCGCGCCGGTATAGCAGAGCACCGAGAGCGCGATGGCCGTCGCCATCACGAGCGTCATCATCACCGCGCTTTCGTACCCGACCGCGAAGCCCTGGATGATGTTCGTGGCGTGCCCGGTCTGGCAGGCGCGCGCGAGGGATTTCACCGGCGCGTGCGAGGTGTGCGTGTAATAGCTGGTGACCTTGTTGAGGACGATCGCCAGGATCACGCCGATCAGGCAGGTCAGCGCCGGCCGCATGTCGAGCCCGGCCTGGCCGAAGTTCGCCCAGAAGGGCAGGCTCGTCGGGTCGCCGCCGGGGAAGCCGGCCTTGCTCATGGCGTACCGGCTCAGGTAATCCGCGCTGAAGTGCAGGTAAACGAACCCCAGGACGAAGAACCCCGCGACGGAAATCGCCGAGCCGATCCAGAACCCGCGGTGCACGCTCTTGAGCGCCGTGTCGGAGGTGTCGTGCGCGCCGGCCTTGACGGTGTACGTGCTGATGATCGAGCCGAGGACGCCGATGCCGCGCACCAGCAGCGGGAAGATCACGCCCTTGTGGCCGAAGCTCGCCAGGCCCAGGATCATCGCCGCGACGATGGTCACCTCGTAGCTCTCGAAGATGTCGGCGGCCATTCCCGCGCAATCGCCGACGTTGTCGCCGACGTTGTCCGCGATGGTGGCCGCGTTGCGCGGATCGTCCTCCGGGATGCCCTTCTCGATCTTGCCGACCAGGTCCGCGCCGACGTCGGCGGCCTTGGTGTAGATGCCGCCGCCGACGCGCATGAACAGCGCCAGCAGCGTGCCGCCGAATCCGAAGCCGAGCAGCGCCTCGTACGCCTGCTCGCCGTAGATCAGGAAGATCAGCGTGCCGCCGAGCAGGCCCAGGCCGTCGGTCAGCATGCCGGTGATCGTGCCGGTGCGGTAGCCGAGCTGCATCGCCTCGCCGTAGCTGCGCCGGGCCGCCGCGGCCACGCGAAGGTTGCCCGTGGTCGCCATCTTCATGCCGACGAACCCGACCGTCCAACTGAAGAGCGAGCCGATGAAGAACGCGCCCGCGCGCCCGAAGGCGAACTTCGGCTCCGCCATCTTCGTCAGGTAGAGCCCGATTGTAATCACCACGATGAGCGGCCCGATCTTCCGGAACTGCGCCGAGAGATACGCGCGCGAGCCCTCGCGCACCGCCTGGGCGATCTCCTGCATCCGGGCCGTGCCCTCGTCGGCCGACTTGACCTGCTTGACCAGGAACCCCGCGTAGGCCAGCCCCAGGCAGGCCACCGCGAGCACGCACAGCAGCGCCACCCGCTCGCCGGTGTTGAACGTGTCGCTCACGAGCGGCGCGAACCAGGTGAACTCGCGCGCCGCCGGCGCGGCCGCCGCCGGAGCCGCCGTCATCGCGGGCTGCGCGTGCAGCGGACCGTATATCCACAGGCCGGCGAAGAAGACCAGCATCGCCACCATGAACCACGTTTGCCTTCGCGCCTTGCGGAACTTCTCCAGCAACATTGCAGTCGTCCTTTCTTCAGTCTGCCCGGTGGTTCCGGAGGAGAACGGGGAGCGTAAAACGGGGTAATATAACGCACAGGGCCGCCGGAAAGCAACCCAACTCAAGGATTGCCGAAGGGCGATTGCCGAATGCCGAATGCTTGCATCGAACCGGGCGCGACAGTCGCAGCCGGTTCCTTGGGCGTTCGAAGTTCGACGTTGGATGTTCGACGTTCGCCGCCGGAGCGCGCACCGATCTCCGCGTCATTCCCGCGAAGGCAGGAATCCAAGTGATCGGCGTGCGGGTTGCTCGCCGACGGAGGTCTTCCCCGCCGCAGAAGAGTTCTGGATTCCCTCTTTCGAGGGAATGACGGAAGCGGTTTCAGCGGACTTTTCGCCGGAAATTGGATTCGTTTTTTCAAATCGCTTTTTCGCGTTATCCCCTTGCCCGGCGGCCTCTTGCGGCTTCTCAGGCTCGGGCGCCTGCGGCGGCGCCGGCGAAGCGGGTTCCGCTTCGGGCTCTTCTTCCGCATCCGCCTGGATGGTCACATCGGCGACGACCGGCGGCGGCACGTTCTCTCCCTGGCGCAGGCGCCGGCAACGCTCGATCTCGTGAAGGGTTTTCAGAAACTGGTTCGTGAGGCGCGCATTGTACAGACCGATCAGCTCGACCATGCGCTTGAACTTCTCCTCTCGGAACACCACGGCCCGCTCGCCGCGCTTGCGCCTCTTCCGCAGCTCTTCCCACGCGAGCGGGTGATCCTCGCGGGCCGGTTCCTCCCAGGTGGCGACGTGGTATTCCGCCTCGGCCCGGGCGCACCGCTGCATGCGCAGGTAGGTCATCGCCAGCGTCTCGACCAGCATTTCCTCCACCCGGCCGGCCGGCTGCAGGTCGGCGACGAGGTCCTCTTCGATGACGCCGAGTTCCTCCGAGTCTTCCGGCGTCAGCGCCGCGGCGAAGATGCCGTGCCGGCGCGCGTTCAAGCGCGAAATCGCTTTCCCTTCCGGCGTCCTGACGCCCGCCTTCAGCGCATTCTCCCGATTCGCTGCGACCTGTGCCGTCGAAGCCATGGCCGTTGCCTCCACTAAAACCGATCCTAAAAACGTTTGGAACCACAGATGGACACAGATACGAAAAGTCAAAAACGTTTGGAACCGCCGATGGACGCCGATACGAATTGTTTTACATTTGCCTATCGGCGTTCATCTGCGTTCATCGGCGGTTAAAAATCTTTATTCGTTACCGTAATATTATAAGTCCGTATTTACGCCGCAGAGCGGGCGGGAGAAGTGAGTGCGCTTGCCAGCGGGTTCAGTGCGGTTGGGAGCGGTTTGAGTGCGCTTCAGTGCGCTTCGCAGCGGTTTCAGTGCGCTTTTTCCGGCGAGCTGGATTTGACAGGCTCACCTGCTGACGGTCGCATAAAGAAAGGTGTTCTCTCGCCAAGGCGCCCAAAGCGCAAAGGGCGAAAAACGAACTGGCTGCGTTGTTCTTTGCGCTCTTGGCGTCTTGGCGAGAGACCTTTCCTTTTCTCACGCGAAGATCAATATCCGCCGCTCCTCCTTGTAGTGCGCCCGGCGGCGGACTATAATCGCGCGGAGCGGGAAATTCTGCGCAGGCCCTGGAGGGACTCGAATGGCGACCGGCGAGCGGCACGACCTGGCGGTTTTCATTGATTTCGAGAACATCGCGCTGGGCATGCGCGGGCGGACGGACCAGGTCTTCCACGTCCAGCGCGTGCTGCAGCGGCTGCTCGAGAAGGGCAACATCCTCATCAAGCGCGCTTACGCCGACTGGTCCCGCTTCGGCTCGTACACCAAGCCCTTCCACGAGGCGGCGATCGAGTTGATCGAAATCCCGCGCCGCGGCGACGCCGGAAAGAACTCCGCCGACATCCGCATGTGCGTGGACGCGATGGACCTCTGCTACGCCAAGGTGCACATTGACACCTTCGTGCTGGTCTCCGGCGACAGCGATTTCTCGCCGCTGGTCTCCAAGCTGCGGGAGAACGCCAAGCGCGTGATCGGCCTCGGGCTGCGCGGCTCGACCTCGGAGCTGCTCGTGGCCAACTGCGACGAGTTCATCTTCTACGAATCGCTCGAGCCGCAGCCGGTCCCCAAGCCGGAAGGGACCGAGGGCGCGCCGGTGGACAAGGAGTCGCTGATGGAGCTCATCGGGCAGACGGTGGCCGCCCTGCTGCGCGAGGGGCGCGACCCGATCCAGGCCTCGCTCGTCAAGGACACCATCAAGCGCAAGCAGCCGTCGTTCAGCGAGAGCGAGTACGGCTACAATTCGTTCACCGCCGCGCTCGAGGACGCGATGAACCGCAAGCTGATCCTCCTGCGCGAGGACCCGCGCAGCGGCACCTACCTGGTCAACCTGGCGAAGGCGCCGGCGACGCGGTCTCGACGGTGACTCCTTCACCACCAAGACACCAAGGCACAAAGAGTCAACGGCTTCTACCACGGAATACACGGAGCACACCGAACGACTTTCCTTAATAGCTTCAGTGTCTTCCGTGTGTTCCGTGGTTGCTATATCAGTTGGCGTTCTTGGTGCCTTGGTGGTTATGAGCGGGCAACGACTCGCACGATTTGCTTCCCGATGTTCTGCCCGGTGAACAGCCCGATGAACGCCTTCGGCGCGTTCTCGATGCCTTCGGTGATCGTCTCGCGGTACGTGATGCGGCCTTCCCGGATCCACTGCGCCATCTGCCGCAGGCCTTCGGGGAAGCGGTCGGTGAACTGGTAGACCATGAAGCCCTCCGCGCGCGCCTGCTGCGTCAACAGCCGCCAGAGCACCCGCGGCCCGCGCGCCAGCGTGCGATTGTTGTACTGCGAGATCTGCCCGCACACCACGACCCGCGCGCCGACATTGAGGCTCCCGAACGCCGCGTCGCTCACCGGGCCGCCTACGTTGTCGTAGAAGATGTTCAGGCCGTCCGGGCACATCTCCTCGAGCTTCGCCGCGTAGTCGCGGACCTCCTTGTGATTGAACGCGCCGTCGAAGCGCAGCTCCTTCTCGAGGTAGGCGACCTTCTCGTCGGAGCCGGTCGAGCCGAAGACGCGGCAGCCCTTCAGCCGGGCGATCTGGCCGACCAGCGAGCCGACCGCGCCGGCCGCGCCGGAGATGAACACCGTCTCGCCCTCTTTCGGGCGGCCGATCTCCAGCAGGCCGAAATACGCCGTCATGCCCGGCATGCCCAGCACGCCGAGCGCGGTGGAGACCGGCGCGACGGAGGCGTCCACGCGCCGCACGCCCTGGCCGTCGGACACGCCGTATTCCTGCCAGCCCCACTCGCCCGCGACGGCGTCGCCGGGATGATAGTCCGGATGCTTCGACTCGACGACCGTCCCGACCGCGCCGCCGAGCATCACGTCGCCGATGTTCGTCGGCTCGGCGTACGATTCATCGCTGATTCGCATGCGCATGTACGGATCCACGGAGAAGAACTCCGTCCGCGCGAGGAACGTCCCCTCGTGCAGCGGCGGCAGCGGGCGCTCGACCAGCTTGAAATTCGCCTCCTGCGGCACGCCCTCCGGCCGCGCGGCCAGCACGATCATTCGGTTCAGGATGGCCATGGCTTCTCACTCGACAAGAAAAAGCGGTTCCCTGCAGCGCGTCGTATCATAATAGTAATCGTAATCGCCGTTAGTCTGTTCGGGAAAGAAAAAGGCCGATTACGATTACGAGCACTAACTATTCTGCGGCGTTCCGCACCCTGCGTCAACTTCTCAGTTTTTTCGCTATTTCGGCGATTCGTTTTCCCAGCGCCTCGGCGACGCCCAGCTCCTCCGGCGTCGGCTTTCGCGCGTTCTCCGGACCGGCCACCGTCGTCGGCCCGTACGGCGTTCCGCCGCGGCCTTCGGTGTGCAGCAGGCCCGGCGTCGAGTAGGGCACGCCGACGATGATCATTCCCAGGTGGATCAGCGGCGGAACCATGGTGAGCATCGTGGTCTCCTGTCCGCCGTGCATCGTGGCCGTCGAGCTGAAAACTCCCGTCGGCTTCCCCTCGAACGCGCCTTCCAGCCAAAGACCGCCGGTCGAGTCAATCAGCCGCTTCATCTGCGCGATCATGTTGCCGTAGCGCGTCGGCGTGCCCCAGATGATTCCGTCGGCGGACTTCAGGTCGTCGAGCGTGCAGACCGGGATGTCCTTCTGCTGCTCCCAGACCGGCTTGCTGTGCTTGCCCTTTTGGATCTCCGCCTCCTCGTCGGCGAACTCCGCCACGCGCCGGAGCGACGCCTCGACGCCCTGGACCGATTTCACGCCCTTCTCCACCGCGCGCGCCAGTTGCAGCACGTGGCCATACCGCGAGTAATAGACGACGAGGACCTTCATGATCGGTCTCCTTGCCACCTTTGGTGGTCCCTGAATCCCGCGCACCCCAGTGCGCCGGCCCGCATCTCCGATGCTATCACTCCGTCGGCGGGCATGCAAGGAATTCTTGGGCCGGCCGGTCGCGTCCTCTTGACTCCGCCCGGCGCGCGCGGTCTAATACCGTTCATGATGGAACGCGTCGCCATATCGCTCGAGAAGAAGCTGCTGGACCGGTTCGACCGGCTGATGGCGGGAAAGGGCTATTCGAATCGCTCCGAGGCCGTGCGCGACCTGATCCGCGAGAAGCTCGTCGAGCGCGAGTGGGCCGCGCCCGCCGGCGAGACGGTGGCCACCGTGCTGCTCGTCTACGAGCACGACACGATGGAGCTTTCGCAGAAGCTCGCGAACCTGGAGCACAAGCAGTACCGCCGGATCGTGGCGGGCCTGCACATCCACATGGACCCGGAGAACTGCCTGGAGATCCTGGTCCTGCGCGGCCCGGGCAAAACGATCCAGCGGCTCGGCGAGCGGCTGATCAGCCTGCGCGGCGTCAAGCACGGCCGTTTCATCCCCGGCACCGTCGGGGCGCGGATCTAACCTTCCTTTCTTACCACCAAGGCACCAAGACACCAAGAACGTCGGAGATTGGGTAACTAGGTGATTGGGATTTGGTAAAGCGCCGGGCTTAATTTCTCAATCTCCCAATCTCCAAGCCGTAATCCCTTCCTGCCGTTCTTGGTGCCTTGGTGTCTTGGTGGTAAAAAGCGCCGTGATTTGTGATTGACTCGCCCCGCCTCGTTTCGTAAAATAAGTTAATACGAAATTGGAAATCGTAGTCACTTCATTTTTCGACGGGGGTCTCGCATGCACATCCCGGACGGATTCCTCAGCGGGCCGGTTTACGCGGCGGGATACGCCGTCTCCGGCGCGGTCTGCGCGCTGGCGGTCGCGCGCGCGAACCGCAACCTGGGCGAACGCGAAGTGCCGCTACTCGGCATGACCGCGGCGTTCGTCTTCGCCGTCCAGATGCTCAATTTCCCCGTGGCGGGCGGGACGAGCGGACATTTCCTCGGCTCGACCTTCGCCGCGGTGCTGCTGGGGCCGCTGAACGCCTGCCTGGTGATGGCGGTCGTCCTGATCATCCAGTGCCTGGGCTTCGGAGACGGTGGGCTGACGGCGCTCGGCGCGAACCTCTTCAACATGGGCATCGTCGGCGCCATCGGCGGCTGGCTGCTGTTCCGCGCGCTGCGGGCGGTCCTGCCGAAGAGCCGCTGGGGATTCCTCGCCTCGGCGGGCGCGGCATCGTGGGTGGCGGTGGTCGTCGCGTCCGCCATCTGCGCCGGCGAGCTGGCCGGGTCGGGGACGTTCCCGCTGCGGGTGGCGCTGCCGGCCATGGTCGGAGTCCACGCGCTCATCGGCATCGGCGAGGCCGTGATCACGGTCGCGGCGCTCTCATCGGTCCTGGCCGTGCGGCCGGACCTGGTCGCGGCGTGGGACCGGCCGGCGAAGCTGGAGGAGGCCCGGTCATGACGCGGAGAGTCTGGGGATTCGTCTTCGCCGGGCTGCTGGTCAGCGTTCTGCTGGCCGCGTTCGTTTCGCCGTTCGCCTCGCAGGCGCCCGACGGGCTGGAGAAATTCGCCCAGGACCACCGGTTCGCGGACAAAGGCGAGGGCCGCGCCGCGTGGCAGCATCCGCTGATGCCGGACTACAAGGTCGCCGGCGTCCGGAGCGAATCGGTCGGCACCGCGCTCGCCGGGATCGCCGGCACGCTGCTGGTCTTCGGCATCGCCTTCGGCGCGGCGAGGCTGATCTCCCGGAAGCGGCCCGCCGCTCCTGAAGGACAGCAACGGCTTTGACGGGATAACGGAATTGACCGGATATGAGAACAGAAAAATCCTTTCGATCCTGTAATCCTGTCCGGTCGTTCGTTCGAGGGCAGAAGTGAGACACGCCTTTCTCGACCAATATTCCGCGCTCGAAAGCCCGGTCCATCGGCTGGACGCTCGGGCGAAGATCATCGCGTTCCTCGCGCTCATCGTGATCGCGGTCAGCACGCCGCCGGGGGCCTGGACGGCGTTCCTCGGATACGGCGCGTTCCTCGTCCTGATGGCCGCGGCCTCGTGCCTGCCGGTCGGGCACATTCTGCGGCGGGCGTGGATCGTCGCGCCGTTCGTCGCGATGTCGGCGATCTTCATTCCCTTCATGAAGGGCGGCGGGTACGGCGCCGGCTCGGCGGGCGCTTCGCGGACGGGGCTGATGATCTTCTGGAACGTGCTGATCAAATCCGGCATCGCGGTCTTCTCGATGATCCTGCTTTCCTCCACCACGCCGTTCCCGAGCCTGATGCGCGGGTTCGAGCGGCTGAAGGCGCCGCGCGTGATGGTGATGCTCGCCAGCTTCGCGTACCGGTACATCTTCGTGCTCGTGGACGAGGCGGAGCGGATGGAGCGCGCGCGGGACTCGCGCTGCTACGGCGGGCGATGGCTGTGGCACGCGCGGGTGATCGGGCAGATGATCGGCACGCTTTTCCTGCGCAGCTACGAGCGCGCCGAGCGCGTGTACGTAGCGATGGCCTCGCGCGGGTTCGACGGCCGGATCGCCGCGCTAGCGGAGCCGCACATGGCGGCGGCCGACTGCGCGTTCGTCGCCGCGTCGGTGGGATTCTTCGTGGCGCTAAGGGTCTGGACATGAGCGGGTCCAACTTGTCCGCCATAGCTTCCTCCTGCGCCGTGGCTTCGGCGGACAAGTCAGCGACGGCGGATGGCGCCGTCATCCAGGTGGAGGCGCTCTCCTTCGCGTATCCGGACGGCCGGCGCGCGCTCGACGGGCTTTCGCTGGCGGTCCGCGAGGGCGAGAAGGTCGGCCTGATCGGCCCGAACGGCGCGGGGAAATCCACGCTGCTGCTGCACCTCAACGGCATCCTGCCGTGCGACGGCCGCGTGCGCGTGCTCGGGATGAAAGTGGAGAAGCCGAACCTGAAGGCGGTCCGGCAGTCGGTCGGCCTCGTCTTCCAGAACCCCGACGACCAGCTCTTCTGCCCGACCGTCGGCGACGACGTGGCCTTCGGCCCGAGGCAACTGCGGCTGCCGGAGGCGGAAGTCGCCGCGCGCGTGGAGGCGAGCCTGGCGGCGGTCGGCCTGCGCGGCTTCGAGGCGCGCAGCGCCTTTCACATGAGCTTCGGCGAGAAGAAGCGCGTGGCCATCGCGACGGTGCTCTCGATGAACCCCAAGGTGCTCGCGCTCGACGAGCCGACGAGCAACCTGGACCCGCGGTCGCGCAAGGAACTCATCCGGCTGCTGCGGCGGCTCGGCGGCACGCAGATCATCGCCTCGCACGACCTGGACCTGGTCCGGACGCTGTGCGACCGCGCGGTGCTGCTGTCGAAGGGCCAGGCCGTCGCCGAGGGCGAGCCGGGCAAGATTCTCGGCGACGTTGCGCTGCTGGAGGCACATGGGCTGGAATGAGGGACGCAGGACGATAGAACTGCGACGATAGACCATAGACGATAGACGAAGTTCCATGGTCTATCGTCTATCGTCCATCGTCGCCTTTCCCTCCTCACGCGTACTGCGCCAGGACCAGCCGGATGACGGTGTCGCCGTGGGAGAGGACGCGGATGCGGAGGCGCTCGATCATCAGCGCGGGCGCGGCGGAAAAGCCGTAGCAGAAGTCCACGTAGCGGATCGCCTCGAGGATGTCTTCCAGGGTGGTCTGCGAATCCCCGCGCGCGACGCTGCGCGCGCGCGCGTACCACATTACGGCGCCCGCCGAGAGCAGCAGGAACTCCAGCCCCGACCGCAGCGGATAGCCGAAGAAGAGCTTGCCGAAATGCTGCTTGCCGTAGAGCTTCGCGGCGAGGAAGCGCGAGATGGCCATCTCGGCCTCGGCGTCGAGCGTGCCGCCCTTGCCGGCGGCAGCGGCGATTTTGGCCAGCGGCGCCGCGCCGGGCATGGCGACCAGCGGCGGCGCGCCGGCGTTGAACGTGAACTGCACGCCGGTCCAGAACGTCCGCAGCCGCACGCCGAGCTTCCCGAACAGGTTCATCTCGCGGTACGAACCGCCCTGCCGGCGCTGGAACAGGAAACAGAACTGCCGGAACAGCATCCGCGATAGCGCGCTCGGCGGGCCGGGCATCGGCTCGGTCTCGGCTTCGAGGAGCAGCCCGGTCTCGAGGATCCCGATGAACTCGCGGAACTTCGGCCCGCGCACGCGGTCGAGGTTCGCTTCATGGAGCACGTCCACGAACTTCTGCGCCAGGAACAGCCGCCGCGCCAGCGGCAGGTCGTCGCGCAGGAAGACGCGGATCAGCGCCTCCTCCAGCGCCAGGTAATCCTCCCACGGCAGCCGGCGCCGCGCGTCCCAGGCGACCTGGTCGCCGTACCGCGGCACGCGGCCGGCCTCGACGCAGAGCGCGAGCTGCTTCTGCAGGCAGTCCATCCGCCGCACGAGCGGCTCGCCGAGCCCGTAGGCCATCGCCTTGCAACTGAACCGGCAGCCGGTGTAGACGCCGGTGGGCGTCTCGGCGAACGTGAACGGGTACACGGAGCAGCCGAGCGTCTTGCCGAACTCGCCGACGTGCTTGTGCATGCGGCACTTGTTCCCGTCGAGGAAGACGCAGGCGCCGTCGGCGGCGTAGCGAAGGCGATACGCGTCGGGGTTCCCGAACTCGCGCAGCGGCGCGGCCCAGTCCTTGCCGGCAAGGGCGGGCTCGAGCGCGGCCCAGTCGAGCCTGGAGAGACGCTCGAAGTCGGCGCGCGAGAAGCTGATGTCGTACTGGTGGCAGCACCAGCCGCAGAGCTGGCAGGCGTAGTTGACGAACCCCGGCGCGTGGAGGCTGGCGGGCACGAAATCGGGTCCTTATCAATCAGGAGATGGCTTCGGCTCGAACGACAGCTTGCGGCAGATCTTCTCCGCGCCCTTGAGGCCGGGCCTCAGCCGGAAGGCGATCTCCAGGTGGCGGCGGGCGCCTTCGGCGTCGCCGATGGTCAGATGGCATTCGGCGACCTTTTTATGGAGGAACGCTTTCCGCTGCGCGGTGAGTTCGAGGGCCAGCGCGCGCAGGTAGTATTGCGCGGCCGCGGCGGGCGTGCTGGTCGGCGCGGCGTCGCGGCAGCAGACGTGCAGGATCCGGTCGCGCAGCTCGTGCGCGAAGTACGAGAACCGGGTCCGCGCCGCCTCGGAATGGTAGAGGTCCTCGTACAGCGCCAGCGCGCGCTCGAAGTCGGAGCGCCGCTGGTACTCCTCGGCGAGGAGGAACTTGCAGTCCACCCAGTCGCGCAGCTCCAGGTGATGGCTCAGGTCATAGCCGCTGTCGGCGCGGACGAGGCGCTCGTACAGCTCCATCGCCTGGGCGACGTTGCCGCCGAGCAGGTCGTAGAGGACGCGCTCCGCCTGCGCGCGGGGATGCTCGCCTTCGGGGCGCTGCTTGGGCCGGACGGAGGACTTGCGGCGCTCGCGCTCGTGGAGGGCGGCATGGCGGCGGTCGTACGCCTCGCGCAGGCCGGCGTGCGAGAGCACGCGGTGCGCCTCGATCAGGGACTTGATCTGCGCGGTGGCCCATTGCGTGCGGTGGGCGTTGCGGTCCGGGTGATACTTCTTCGCCAGAGCCCGGAACGCCTTTTTGATCTCCTGCCGGGAAGCGTTCGACGGCACGCCCAGGGTTTTATAGTGGTCGAGCATTGGAAGTCAATCGTCTAACAGGGGATTTGACCGCCGTAGGTATATATTACAATAGAGCGGCCTCTACGGCCAGCCTCCGACAGCGCCGATTCCCTTCTATTTCGCCGCGGGCGCCGCGGGCGGCGGCGCAGCGGCGGGCGGCGGCGCTGCCGGCTCGGCGGGGAGCGGTTTCCGCTCGCCGGCGATGCCGCCGGAGAAGACGAAGGCCATGACCTCGGGCGTCGGCATGTCCACCGGCCGCACGGATTCCTTCGGGACGACGACCAGGTTGCCGCCGAAGTTGAACGCGGCCGGGATGTAGACGGCGACCTGGTCCTTCAGGCCCCAGGTCTCCATCGTGGCGCAGGTGACGAAGCCGACGAACTTCAGGTCGCTCTGGGGCATGGCGCTGACGAGCACCGGGCGGTTGAACCGCTTCTTCTTGCCCACGAATGCGCCGAGCAGGTCTTTGAGCGACGAGTGGAACAGCTTGATCAGCGGGAACCGGTCGAATTGCTCGTCGGCCAGTTGCATCAGCGGGCGCGTGAGCAGGTTCGACGAGAGGAACCCGATAATCGTCAGCAGCGGCACGCCCACGATGACGGCGACGAGGAAGCCGACGCCGATCGTCCGCACGTGGAGGAGGCTCCGGACCGGCTCGTCCACCATGTTGAAGAGCCAGTAGAGGATCAGCATCGTGATCCACGCCGGCGCGGCGAACAGCAGTCCCTGGAAGAAGTAGCGCGCAATCCGTCTCATCGGCCGCCTCCTTCGCTTTAAGCCATCGGAGTCGTCTCCGTCATCCTAATCGGAATATGTTCCAAAGACAACCGGGAAGCTATTGACAAGCAGCAGGAAGAAAGCCTAGAATTGCGACTCGAAACGATTTTAGATCGAGTTGATGACGGTGCAGGGTTATCGAACTGGGTTCGGCGTCGTCATTGGCAGATCTCTTTTTGAGAAGGAGCGCGCGATGAAAAGGGCGATAGTGGCATTCATGGTCGTGGTGGGAATGGCGCTGGTGACGGCGGGCTGCGGCGGGCCCTCAGATGATACCACCACCAAGTCGCATCCGGCCGGCATGCCTGCAACCACACCGATGCCTCCGGCTGAAAAAGCTCCCGCTCCGGCCCAAAAGTAATTCGGCAGTCCAGTCGGCCCGCCTCTGTGCATCCGAGCGGGCCGGCCGCATCGAAGTCAGGCACTCGCGCGTAATCTCAACGCGCGCAGTCTTGGTCCGCCTTTCCATCGCCCGCCGCGCGTCGGGTGATGGAAGGCGGACTGCTTTTTAAGCGGCCGCCCGCGATGCCGGCGTTGGGTCATCTTCCGGGACGCCGGCTTCGGGCGCCGGGCTTGCAAAACTTCACCGCAGGGCTGGAATGACGTTGCGCTCCCGGTTCGCGGAGGGGAAATCCTGGGCAGTCATGCGCCATACGTCGGCCGGACGGCGGCAATCGCGCTGACGCTGGCGCTGCTCGGGGCCGGCGCGGCGTTCGCGCGCGGCGGCGGCGGATTCGGCGGTGACGGCTTCGGCGGCGGGTTCCACGGCAGCGGCGCCTCGAGCGGCGGGGGCCAAGACGCGGGCGGCGCCTTCGGCACTTCCGCGGACCAGCAGGATGTTATCTTAGCCGGCGTCGTCGTCTTCGCCTTGGCGCTGTTTGTCGCAAGCGTCAAAGCGTCGGCGTGGTTGCGGCGCGGGTCGAGCTTGGGCTACCTGTACGGCCGCTCCGCGATTGCAAACAAGGCGGACAAGACCCGGAAGTTGCTGGAGTTCATCGCGAAGAGCGACCCGGCGTTCGCGCCGGACCTTCTGGCGCGCACGGCGCGCTCCACGTTCCTGCTGCGCCAGAAATGCTGGCAGGCGCGCGATTACACGCGGATGAAGCCGCTGCTGATGCCCGAGCTTTACGCCGAGCACGTCTCGCAGATCCAGAACATGATCCGCGACCACCAGGTCAACGTCATCCTGGACCTGTTCGTTGACGCGGTGGACCTGGTGAACATGCGCTATCCGAACGACGCCAACGGGCGCGAGTTCACCTCGCTTTTCAGCGCCAGCGCGGCCGACTACTACGTTGACGACCGGATGCGGGATTCCGCCCGCCCCGAAGAGTACCTCGGGGTGTTCCAGGAGTTCTGGACGTTCCACCTCGTGGACGGGAAGTGGCTGCTGCGCGAGATCGAACCGGCGGCGCAGGGCGACGCGCTCAAGACGGAGAACTTCTTCGAGCCGTTCACCGATCACGGCGTCAACCGGGTTTACGCGGAGGCAGCCGGCCGCGAAGGGCCGGTCGGCTCCCAGGTGGACGCCCGTACGGAGCTGAAGGTCACGCGCGTCGAGCGGCTGCTGAACTATCTCGTCCAGGACGACAAGCTCTGGGACGGCCAGGCAATGTCGGAGCTGGCGCGCAAGGAGTTTCTTCAGGTCTGCCTCGCGCGCGAGCAAGGCGATCCGGAGCGCGTCCCCGCGGCGGATCTTTTCCCCGGAATCGCCGCTGATCTGAAGGAGGAAATCCGCAGCCGCAAAGAAGAGGGCGCGTCCATCGAATTCCGCAATCTCTCCGTGCTCAAGGTGGACCTGGTACTGGTCCGCAATTACAGCGACAAGGCGCAGGACGAGTTCACCGCGCGGATCAGCGCGCACGCGCAGCAGATCGTCTGCCGCAACGGACAGGTCGCCAGCGAGCAGCCGTACATCACGCGGTTCGAGCAATACTGGACATTCGGCCGGCTGGACGATCAGTGGAAGCTCAAGGAAGTGGAACCGCCCGCGAAGGGCCTCGAGAGGGTCGGCCAGGAAAATGTGGACGAAGGCGTCCCCGCCGCGCAGATCGAATGGTACTGCCGGCATCCGCGCGTGGCGTAACATTCGCGGAAAGGAAACATTGGCCGCAAAGAGGCGCAAGAGGCGGAGGAAGTAAAATGCTCCTGGATTCTTCTCTTGCGCGTCCTGGGCCTCTTTGCGGCTGAATTCCTTCTTGCAAAACTTCGTGGCAAGACTACAATGACGTTGCACTCGCGGTTCAAGGAGGGGAAGCATGGGCAGCCACGTGCAATACATCGGATGGACGGTGGTGATCGCGCTGGTGGGCGGCTTGGTCGGCATCGCGCTGGTGCTGGTTTCGTCGGCGTTTCTGCCGTGGTTCATCGGCCGCATGACGCCGGCGATGGACGAGGAGAAGGAGATCGCGCGCGGCAACGTCGCGGCGGCGGAGTATTTCGGCCGGGTGGTCGCCGCGAGCATCCTGGGCATGAGCGTGGTGGCGGCGGCGGCGATCCTCGGCGCCATTATCGCAGTGCTTTCCTCGTAATCGCCGGGAAGGCAAGCCGATGACGGATTCCAAGACCGGAAAGAAGGGCATGCGCTGCGTCATCGCGCTGACGCTGGCGTTCCTCGCGGGCGGCGCGGCGTTCGCGCGCGGCGGCGGAGGCTGCTTCCTGCCGGACACGCCGATCCTCCGCGCCGACGGGGGCGAGATCGCCATCGCCGACGTGCAGCCGGGCGAGAAGCTGCTGGCCTTCACTCCCGCCGGCGAGATCGCCACCGCCACCGTCGCCGCCGTGCTGGCGATCGAGGTGGACGAATATGTCGTGGTTGCGACGGACCGGGTCGCGCTGCGCACCACTGCCGAACATCCGTTCTACGTCGGCGATGGACAATTCAAGACCGTTGCCGCGCTGAAAGTCGGCGATTCGATTTTCGCCTGGGACGGCGAAATGAGCCTGAGCGCGGAGCCGATTCGGAGCATCGAGCGCGTCCGGGGCTGCACGCTCGTCTATAATCTTCAGACCGACGCGCCGCACACGTACTTCGCCTCCGGCATCGCGGTGCACAACAAGGGCGGCGGAGGCGGCTGTTTTCCTGCGGGCACGCGGATCGGCACGCCGGGCGGCAGCGCCGCGATCGAGACGCTTCGGCCGGGCGACATCGTCCTCTCGGTGGGGCCGGATTTCCAGGCGGTGGATTCGCCGGTCGAGGCGATCCAAACCGCCTTCACACCGATCACGGTCGTCTCCACGACGGCGGGCGAGTTGAAGACCACCGCCGAGCATCCGCTGATGATGGCCGACGGCTCTTTCCGACCGGCCGGCGAGTTGCAGCCCGGCGACCGGATCTGCGTTTTCCGCGACGGCCGCGTCGAGTCCGTATCGGTCATCGAATGCCGCCCGACCGGCGAGGCGTGCCCGGTGTTCAACCTGCGCGTCGGCGAGCCGCACACGTTCATCGCCGACGGATTCGTGGTCCACAACAAGGGCGGCGGCGGAGGTTTCGGCGGAGGCGGCGGGTTCCACGGCAGCGGCGGTTCCCTGGACAACACGTCCGCCCTGATCTGGTTCGGCTTCATCGCCGTCTTCATTTTGCTGCCTGTCATGAGGGAGAAACTGAAGGAGCGCGGCGAGAACCTGGATTTCTCGTACAGCCGCTCCGCGATTGCGAACAAGGCGGACAAGACTCGGAAGCTGCTGGAGTTCATCGCGAAGAGCGATCCCAAGTTCGCGCCGGACCTCCTGGCGGGCACGGCGCGCGCCGTGTTCGTGGAGCTCCAGAAGTGCTGGCAGGCGCGCGATTACACGCCGATGAAGCCGCTGCTGATGCCCGACCTCTACGCCGAGCACCTTGGGCAGATCCAGGGCATGGTCCGCGACCACGAGATCAACATCATCGAGGACCTGAACGTCGGAGCGGTGGACCTGGTGAACGTGCGCTACCCGAACGACCCCAACGGCCGCGAGTTCACCGCGCTGATCAGCGCCAGCGCGCAGGATTACTACGTGGACGACCGGACGCACGGCTTCGTGCGCGGCGACCAGGAGCCGGCGCCGTTCCAGGAGTTCTGGACCTTCCACCTCGTGGACGGGCATTGGCTGCTGCGCGAGATCGAGCAGACGAAGGAGTCCGACGCGCTCAAGACGGACAATTTCTTCGAGCCGTTCACCGATCACGGCGTCCAGCAGGTCTACGCGGAAACGGCCGGGCGCGAAGGGCCGGTCGGGCCGTCGGTTGCGGCCGGCGAGGAATTGAAGGTCACGCGCGTCGAGCGGCTGCTGAACTATCTCGCCGAGAACGACAAGCTCTGGGACCAGCAGGCGATGTCGGAGCGGGCGCGCAAGGTCTTTCTCGAGGTCTGCCTCGCGCGCGAGCAGGGCGATCCGGAAGGCGTGCCGGCGGCGGACCTTTTTCCCGAAATCGCCTTGCACCTGAAGGAGGAACTCCGCAGCCGCCAGGCGGAGGGCGCTTCCATCGAGTTCCGCAATCTCTGCGTGCGCAAGGTGGACCTGGTCCTGGTCCGCAATTACAGCGACAAGGCGCAGGACGAGTTCACCGCGCGGATCAGCGCGCATGCGCAGCAGATCGTCCGCCGCGGCGGCCAGGTCGCCAGCGAGCAGCCGTACGTCACGCCGTTCGAGCAGTACTGGACGTTCGGCCGGCTGGACGATCAATGGAAGCTCAAGGAAGTGGAGCCGCCCGCGAAGGGCCTCCAGATGGTCGCGCTGGAAAATGTGGACGAAGGCGTCCCCGCCGCGCAGCTCGAGTGGTATTACCAGCATCCGCGAGCGACTTAACGGCTGTTATTAACCGCCAAGACACCAAGGCGCCAAGTAATGTGTGGCTGAACGGCAAGGAGGCTTTTGCCGTTCCGGGTGTGTTTGTGCCTTGGTGGTGAATACAAAAAGCAAGTTTCGAAAAGAGTTCCCATGGTGATGACGTCCCGCGAGATCATCCAGCGCCATCTGGAATTCGCCGGCCCCGACCGGATCGGCCTCAACTTCACCGACGGCCGGGCCGACGATTTCTGCGAGGTCTGGCTCGGTCCGTCTCCGGTCTGGCGCGAGCGCCGCTGGACGGAGGGGCGGCAGGAGTTCTACACCGACGAGTGGGGCAACACCTGGTTCCGCATGGCGGGCATGGGCCGCGGCGGCGAGATTTATCAGCCCGCGCTGACGGAGTGGGACCAGTTGAAGGACTATCGCCTGCCGGACATGGCCGCGCCGGAACGGTACTCCACGGCGCGCCGGAAGTTCGCGGCCGAGAAGGAGCGCTACCGGCTCGGCGGGCTGCCCGGGTTCCCGTTCGCGATCTGCCGCTACCTGCGCAAGATGGAAAACTATTTCAAGGACCTTCTGCTGGAGCGCGCGCGCGTGGACGAGCTGCACGACCGCGTGACGGCGCTCCTCGTGGACGTGATCGCCCAGTACGCGCAGGCCGGCGCGGACGGCGTTTTCTTCTGCGAGGACTGGGGCACGCAGGAGCGGCTGCTGGTCAGCCCCGCGATGTGGCGCGAGATCTTCAAGCCGCTGTTCCGGCGCCTCTGCGCCGCCGCCCATGAGCGCGGCCTGCACGTGCTCATGCACTCGTGCGGGAACGTGCGCGACATCCTCGGCGACCTGGCCGAGGCCGGCGTGAACTGCGTGCAGTTCGACCAGCCGGCGCTCTACGGGCTCGAACCGCTGGCGGAGCGGCTCCAGGCGCTGCGGCTCTGCCTCTTCTCGCCGGTGGACATCCAGCAGGTGCTGCCGAGCGGCGACCGGGCGCGGATCGTCGCGGAGGCGCGGCGCATGGCGCAGCTTTTCAGCGGCCGGCGCGGCGGCTTCATCGCCAGGAATTACAGCGACCTGAAGGGCATCGGCGTCCAGCCGGAATGGGACCGCTGGGCGTACGAGACGTTCCTCGAGTGCGCCGGCGGGAAAATCGCGAAGGCCTGACCGGCCGGCCGATTCGTCACTCCTGCGGGATCCGAATCGGCGCCAGGCACGCGGGACAACGGCCCCTGCGGCCGGCGAATTCGCGTTTCGCCTTGAGGAGCTTGCCGCAGGCGCAGACGACGGGGATCGTGTCCTCCTGCGGGATCGGCATGGGATTGCCCGGCGGCGCCGGATAGCGGACCGCCGTGCTGCCCGCCGTCGCGGCCTCCAGAGCGCTCCGCGCCACGCGGTCGCGCCACGCCGTCCTCAGCCCGAAGATGTCCAGCAGCGTCCGCTCCGTGTCGTCCATCGAAACCCACCGGCGCTGCATCAGCGCGATCGCCAGGGCTAATCTCGCCGCGAATCCCCCGATGTGCGCCCAGTACGCCACGCCGCCCAGCCCCAGCGCAACGCCGAGAACGTCGAACGCCAGCCCCAGCAGCATGATCCAGTAGCTGCTCACCTCGAACCATCCGAACCGGATGAAGAAGAGAAGCCAGGCGAAGTAAAAGCAGCTCAGCTCATTGGTCGGGTACCACACCAGGCACATGGCCATGACGCCGCTGATGGCGCCGCTTGCGCCGATGGCCGGATGGCCGCTGAAGAGCACGTGCGCCATGCCCGCCACGATGCCCATCCCGACGAAGAGGAACGGGTACGCGGCGTTCCCCACCTTCTCGCAGACGGCGTTGCCGAAGACCCACAGGAAAATCAGGTTGCCGGCGAGATGGAAGATGCCGCCGTGGAGAAAGATGTGGCCGATCAGCCCGAGGGGATTCCACCCGTTCAGCACGAACGGCGCGATGGCCGGAGCTTCCGAGAGGCTGACCGCGCCGAAGGGCATCTGGGTCTGCTCGATGATGTAGCAGACGACCAGGAGCGCGAGGATGACATAGTTGGCGATCGGCCTCCGGTAGAGCGGAACATCCACGCGGTAGGGCACGAGCAAAAACATGGGCCGTTTCCCTTCCCGGAATGACCTCGCCGACGGCCAGCGTAGCAAGTCCTGGGCGAAAATCAACCGGCCCGGATCGGTTTACCGGGCCGACGGTCTTATGGTATCCTTGGCGCCGTGCGCCGGCGGCAGGATTGTCGGAAGGGATCAAGCATGGCGGTGGAAAGTCTCTGGGCGCCGTGGCGGATGGAGTTCATTCGCGGGCTCGGCGGCAAGCCCGACGGCTGCTTCATCTGCGACGCCGCCGCGGCCAGCGAGGACCGGGCGAACCTGGTCGTCCGCCGCGGCCGCACCGCGTTCTGCATGCTCAACCGGTACCCGTACAACAACGGGCACCTGCTCATCTCGCCCTTCCGGCACGAGGGCAAGATCGAGTCGCTCTCGCGCGAAGAACTCGCCGAGATTCTCTCGATGACCATCGAGTCGAAGAAACTGCTCGACCGCCTGATGTACCCGAACGGATACAACATCGGCGTCAACCTCGGCCGCGCGGCGGGCGCCGGGCTGGAGGAGCATTTTCACCTGCACGTCGTCCCGCGCTGGTCGGGCGACACGAACTTCGTGACCACCGTCGGCTCGGTGAAGGTCATCCCGCAGGCGCTCGACGAACTCTGGGCGATGATGGACGCGGAGTGGAAGAAGGAATCGCCGTGCTGAACCGCGAGGAGATCGAGAGACGCGAGGAGCGCGAGTTGGCGCCCTACGCGATGCGCAGCGGGCGCTCGCGCGGGCGCGCGCACGAGGAGCCGGAGCACCCGCTCCGCCCGGCCTACCAGCGCGACCGCGAGCGCGTGATCCACTCCACCGCCTTCCGCCGCCTGCAGTACAAGACGCAGGTCTTCGTCAACCACGAGGGAGACCATTACCGCACGCGGCTGACGCACACGATCGAGGTGGCGCAGATCGCCCGCGCGATCGCGCGCTTCCTGAACCTGAACGAGGACCTCGCCGAGGCCGTCGCCCTGGCGCACGACCTCGGCCACACGCCGTTCGGCCACTCCGGTGAGGACGCGCTCCGCGAGTTGATGGAGGGGCACGGCGGCTTCGAGCACAACCTCCACGGCCTGCGCGTGGTGGATGTCCTCGAGCGCCGCTACCCGCAGTTCCGCGGCCTGAACCTGACCTGGGAAGTGCGCGAGTCCATCGCCAAGCACGTCACGACGTACGACCACCCCAGCACGCGCGATTTCGATCCGGGCCTGCGGCCGCTGCTCGAGGCGCAGGTCGTCGAGGCGGCCGACAGCATCGCCTACGTCTCGCACGACCTCGACGACGGCCTCGGCGCGGGGATCCTCGACGCGAGCGTCTTCGAGAAAGTCGAGCTGCTCACCGCCGTCGCGCGCGACGTGAGCCCGCTGCAGGCCGATCTCTCCGCGCGCGATCACCGCAACGAGGCCGTCCGCACGCTCATCAACCTGCTCGTCACCGACCTGTGCCGCACGACGGCGGAGCGGCTCCAGGAGATGAACATCGCCTCCGTCGAGGCCGTCCGCCGCGCGCCGGGCAACCTGGTGGCGCTCTCGCCGGACATGCACCGGCTCAAGGACGACCTGCAGAAGCACCTGCACCAGCAGGTGTACCTGCACTACCGCGTGGCGCGCATGGCGAACAAGGCGCGGCGGCTGGTGAAGGAGATTTTCAAGGAGTACATCCGGGAGCCGAAGCAGCTCCCGCCCGATTACCAGGAGTGGGCCGAGCAGGCCGGGCTGCACCAGGGCGTGTGCGACTACGTGGCCGGGATGACCGACCGCTACGCCCAGGAGGAATACGCCAAGCTGTTCTCGCCGACTGAGCGCACCTGAGAGGATGGAGCGATGGCACTGTGGCGTCCCAGCCTGGCAAGCCCGTGGACCCGGCCGGACATGGAACGGGTCCTGGAGGACGCCCTGCGCGTCCTGGCGGAGATCGGCGTCGAGTGCCGGCAGCCGGTGATGGTCGAGCGGCTGTCGGCGCGGTTCGGATCGTACGCGGACCCGCGCGTGCGCTTCGATCCTAAGCGCGTTCGGGCGCACCTGGAGGCGACGCGCGGGCGGGCGCTGAAAGGCGCGGACGACGGCGAGTTCAGCCTCGGCGGCTGCTGGGCGGGCATCAATTATTGCGACCCGGAGACCCAGGCCGTCCGCCCGGCCCGCAGCGACGAATGCGCGCAGATGTGCCGCCTGTGGGACGCGCGAGAGATCGCCGGCGTGGTCCCGGTCGTGCCCGGCGACGTCCCGCCGGAGATTCAGACCCTCGCCGCCGAACGCATCGCCCTGAAGAACTCCCGGCGTCTCGGCGGCTGCCTGCCGGTGCTGGACGCGGAGGAAGCGCGCTACCTCATAGACATGGACCTCGCCGCGGGACGGCGCTACGTCCTGGCCGAGCAGATCTGCATCAGCCCGCTGCGCTTCAACGACCGGGGAATCGAGACCGCGCTGGCCTTCCTGGATAACCCGGACGTCGAGGTGGCGCTGTGGGGATTCATCCCGATGGCCGGCGCCAGTTGCCCGCTCGATCCGCGCAGCGCGGTGGTCCAGTCCGTCGCCGAGGAACTTGCCCACAGCATGGCCTCCGACGCGCTGGGCCTGCCGCAGAGCGGCTTCGAGCTGGGAGTTTCCCCTTTCGACTTCCAGTACGGCCTGATCGTCTTCGGCTCGCCGGAGTGGTGCCTGTACCGGACGCTCGCCGTCCAGATGGGCGCCTTCCTCAACGGCGGCCAGCCGGTCCGCCGCGGCGCCTTCCGCTCCACGGCCAAGCAGCCGGACGAACAGGCCGCGTGCGAGCGGACCGCCTCGGTGCTCTGGCAGGCGCTGCTGGGCGCGCGGCGCTTCGGCGCGGTCGGCCAGCTCTCCGTGGACGAGGTCTTCAGCCCGCAGCAGGCAGTGATTGATCGCGAGATCCTGGCCTACGTCGCGCGGCTCCTGCGCGGCATGGAGGTCCAGCGCGACACGGACGCGGTGGCGCTGATCGCCGAGGGCGTCGCGCAGGGCAGCTTTGCCGGCGTCGCGGACACGGTCGAGCACTTCCGCGACTTCTGCACCTTCCCCGATCTCTTCCGCCGCTGGAACGTCGAGCGCTGGCGCGCGGACCGGGAACCGACCGTGCTCGGCGAAGCCTGGGCCCGCGCAAAGGAGGAGATCGCCCGCAGCGCGCACCGCCTGCCGCCGGAGGCGGAGAAGAAAATTGACGCCGTTTTCTCGAAGGCGGTTGAGCATGTGAGGGCCCGCTGAGCCATGGCCAAGCTGATCGTGCGCGAAGGGCCGGGGCGTGGGACGGCGTACGAGCTGGTGGATGACGTCACGAAGATCGGGCGCGACCCGGGCAACGCGGTGCAACTCCCTTCGGAGACGATCAGCCGCACGCACGCGGAGATCGTCCGGCGCGGCGAGGGTGAGGCGGAGACCTGGACCGTGCGGGACCTGCAGAGC
This sequence comes from Candidatus Brocadiia bacterium, assembly GCA_052139675.1. Classification (GTDB taxonomy): domain Bacteria; phylum Planctomycetota; class Brocadiia; order CAIUPP01; family CAIUPP01; genus JBEKCB01. The sequence goes on along the minus strand of JBKQWE010000012.1, from coordinate 34,616 downwards.
AAGAACGGCGTGCTCGTCAACGGCGCGCGCGTCGAGAACGCCGCGCTCTCCTCGGGCGATGAAATCCGCCTCGGCGACGCGGTGCTGAATTTCATCGAGCGCGAGTTCGATACGCTGGAGATCACCGACACGGACGGCGCGGCGGACCTGGACGTGCGCAGCGAATCGGCCGTGCAGCGACCGGCGGGCGCGCGGCAGACGCTCGCCGTCGGCGCGCATCCTCAGCGGCGGCTGCTGGCGCTGCTCGAGCTGGCGCAGGTCGCTGGGTCGGCGAAGAGCTATCCGGAACTCTTCGGCGCGGTCGTCTCGGCCATCGAGCGCGACCTGCAGCCGCACCGGACGGTGCCGATCCTCTTCGACGAGCAGAAGGGCCTGCTGCGCCCGTGGGTCAGCCAGCGCGGCGAGTTCGACAAGCACCTCTCGAAGATGCCGATCAGCTCCACGATCGTCAATTACGTCCGCGAGCACCGCATGGCCATCCTGGTCGAGGCGGCCGCGAAGGACGCGCGCCTGCGCGACGCGCAGTCCATCGCCGCGCACCGGATCACCTCGGCGATGTGCGCGCCGATCCAGATCGGCGACCGGCTGCTCGGGGAACTCTACGTGGACCGGTTCGGCGACGCGGCGCGCTTCACGAATGCGGACCTGGAGCTGCTGGTGGCCATCGCGGCGCAGTCGGCGGTGGCGATCGAGAACGTGCGCGTGCGCGAGGAGATCGGGCGCGAGCGGTACGTGCGCGAGCGCGAGGCGCGCGGCGCTTACGACATCGTCGGCCAGTGCCCGGCGATGGAGAGCGTGTTCCGCTTCATCGCCAAGGCCGCGCCCTCCGACGCCGGCGTGCTGATCGAGGGCGAGAGCGGCACCGGCAAGGAACTCGTCGCGCGGGCAATCCACCTGAACAGCCCGCGCCGGCACCAGCCGTTCGAGGCGGTCAACTGCGCGGCGATGGCGCCGACGCTGCTCGAGAGCGAGCTCTTCGGCCACGTCCGCGGCGCGTTCACCGGCGCGGACCGCGACCGGCCCGGGCGCTTCGAGCTCGCCGACGGCGGCACGCTCTTCCTCGACGAGATCGGCGAGCTGCCCGACGGCAGCCAGTCGAAACTCCTTCGCGTGATCGAGACCGGCGAGCTGCGGCGCGTGGGCGACATCAAGGATCGCAAGGTGAACGCGCGCGTCATCGCGGCGACGAACAAGAAGCTCGCCGAGGAAGTCGGCCGCGCGCGCTTCCGCGAGGACCTGTATTTCCGGCTCAACGTGCTGAAGGTCTCGCTGCCGCCGCTGCGCGAACGGCCCGGCGACACGCACGTGCTCGCCGAGTACTTCCTCAAGCAGTTCGCCGAGAAATGCGGCCGGCCCGCGCTGCGGTTCGAGGCCGACGTCTGGCCGGTCTTCGACGGCTACCCGTGGCCGGGGAACGTCCGCGAGCTGCGCAACGCCATTGAGCGGATGGTGGTGATGGCCGAGGGCGACGCGCTGAAGCTGGAGGACGTGCCGTTCGAGATCCGCAGCGGCAAAGGGGCCGCGCGTCCGGCGGAGGCGGTGGCCCCGGCGGCGCCTGCAGACGAGCCGGCCACCCTGCGCGACCTGGAGCGCGCCCACATCGCGCGCGTGATGCAGCGCACCGCCGGCAACAAAAAAGAAGCCGCTCGCGTCCTGGGCATTGACCGCAGCACGCTCTACGCCAAGCTCAAGGCGTACGGGCTGGAGACGGATAAGGACGAAGGGTGAAGGCGGCTTCGCCCTTCGTCCATCATCCTCCCTTCAATTCATAGATCGCGATGAAGTTCACGCCATACTGGCCGGACAGCTCGAGTAATTTCGGCCAGCGCTCCCAGTGGAAGGGAACCTCGCGCATCTGCTCCGGATACACCCAGACCGGGCGCAGATACTCGGTCGCGAACCGGGCGAAGAGGTCCCAGTCGAACCCGTCGAGCATGCCCAGGTGTTGCCGCCCGTTGTAGACATAGCGGTACGTCGTCTGCAGGCGGTGGAGCTCCTCGGCGTCCACGTACAGGTGTGTGATGCCCCGCTTCCGCAGGCCGTCGCGGATGTCCTCCGGCGTGCGCGCCGCCCGGCCGATCTCCTCGAGCGCGTTCGTGTCGAAGACGGTGCTCGCGACGTGGACACGCCGGCAGTAGAACATGCGCGCCTCGCCGAGGAAGAGGACCTTGGCGTTGCGCGGGAGCAGGTCGGGATCGTCGAGGGCCTTCATCGCCGTCGGCGCGTACGTCTTGAAATAGTCGGCCGAATCAACTCTCAGCGCGCTGTCCAGGGGCCGCTCGAAGTAGACGTAGTTGTTCCATCTCGACGGCTCGAAGAGCAGGAGCAGGATGACGACGTGCCGCAGCCCGTACGCGTAGCGGTTCGGGAGCACCGCGCCGAGGCCGATGGCTGAAAGCCCCGCCAGCACCGGCGCGCCGGCCTCCAGGAAACGCAGGTTCTGCTGCGTGAAATAGAACCAGAGGGTGTAGATGAGCGCCAGGTTGCCGGCGAGCAGCAGCGCGACCAGGCGCGTCCACCGGCGCGTCAGCAGCGCGAAGGGGACGAAGATGAAGAGCAACAGCGACGCCTCGGTCAGGCCCTCGTTATTGGGGCTGTCCACGAACAGCGCCTCGCGGGCCTGGGCGATGAAGTTGCCGGGAGTAACGTCCTTCGCCGAGTGCGCCTGCGTCCAGCGGGCGTCTTTCTGCGCGTCCCAGTGGGCGCCGTCGAAGACTTTGTAGAGCAGCGGGTAGACCGGGTTGCCCGTGTCGGCGAAGTCGCGGATCAGCCAGGGGCTGAAGCAGAGGAGCGAGACGGCGACGAAGAGGCCGACGCGGCGCAGGATTTCCCTCGGCGCGACGCTCGCCGCGAAGCCGGTTCCCGCGAGCCAGGCCAGGATCGGGATGAAGACCAGGAGCGCGGCGGTGTACTTGACGCCCATCGCCAAGCCGGTGGCGGCGGCGGCGAGGATCACCCAGCCGCGCGGCCCCGGGCGCGTGAGCTTGCGGCGCCAGCTCCATACCAGCCCCCAGAGCGCCAGCGTGCCGTAGAACATCAGCGGCAGCTCCACGTAGGCGGAGCCGGAGTACAGCGTCACCGCCGGCCAGGTGTAGAAGATGGCCGCGGCGAGCTCGCCGGTGGTCCTTCCCGCGACGCCGGCGATCAGCCCGCGCAGCGCCATCGCGGCCAGGAAGCCCAGCGCGGCGCAGAGCATCTGGCTGAGGATCGCGCCGCGGTCGGGCGAGCCGGTGAGATTCATCGCCAGCAGGTACAGCATCTCCATGTTCTGCGGGAAGCCGGCGTACGCGTTGTCGCGCATGAAGAACACGCGGCCGGCGTCCCGGTACGCCGCCGGGGCGGCGAGGTGATATTCGAGGGAGTCGTACTGCCAGCCGTACTGTCTGGGCGGCTCGAACGCGCAGACGAGGTTCAGGAGCAGGAAGAAGGCGAGGACCGCCCAGAGCGCCATGCGGAACCACGAGGCACGGCGCGCCCGGCGCCCGGCGGCGATGGCGGCGCGCAGGAGCACGCCGAGGTCGCGCAGGCCCATGAAGAGCAGCGCCAGGAGCGCGACGACCCAACTGACCTTCTCCATGAAGCCCAGCGTGCCCAGCATGAGCACCAGGGTCGCCAGCACGGCCAGCCCGAGTCCGACGCCGAAGAGCGCCGTGGCGCCGTCGCCCGCCGGCCGCAGCTTGAGCCAGCGCAGCAGCGCGGCGCCGAAGCTCATCGCCGAGAGGAGAATCAGTGCCGTCCATCCGAGCAGGCTCAGCCGGTCCACGAGGATCACGCTGATGGCGAGGCATCGGTCCTGGAGCCAGTACTGCTTCGCGAGCAGCAGGCAGACCACGAGCGCGGCGAGGCCGGCGATGATCCGCGGCCAGCGGCTTCCGAAAGGAGCCCGTTTCGCGTCAGGCGCGTTCATGGCGCAACCGTACCCTTTGACGGCTGAAGGCTGGGAGCGCACCGTCCGGGCGCTTACTGTAAGCCCGCGCGCGGCGAAATGCAATTGACTCCCAACGCGATCCGGCGATATACTGGCGTCTCTTGACCGGACCCATCGCCAATCCACCCGTCCCGTTCACGGGGCAGGAGGTCTACTCCGGATGGTCGAAAAGCGACGCGCGCCGCAGGCGAAGCGCAAGCCGGGCAAGCCCCGCAAGACGGGTGAGCCGGCCCGGCATGCCCGGAGTTCGCCCGCGCCGGCGGAAGTCCTCGCTCTTCGAGCGGACCTCGACCACGCGAACGCCCGGATCGAGCAGCTCTGCCGGCAGGGCGACGAACTGGCGCGCCGGGCGCAGGACGGCGAGCACGCCAAAAGCGCCATCGCCCGGCTCAGCCAGGAGCTGCAGAACCGGACCCTGCGGATGGAGCAGCAACTGGCCGTGGCGCGGCAGTTCCAGCGCCTGTTCATGCCGCCGGCGCTGCCGGCGTTCCCGCAGGTGCGCTTCGCGGTGAAGTACCAGCCGTCGCCGCGCGTCGGCGGCGACCTCTACGACGTCTGCGACATGGGCAACAGTTGCGTCGGCTTCCTCGTGGCCGACGCCGCCGGCAACGGCCTCAGCGCCGCGCTCATCACCGCCATCGCCAAGATCGACTTCGACACCTTCCGCCAGAACGAATATTCCCCGAAAGTCATTCTCGAGAGGATGAACCAGCACATCGTCCGGAACACGCTGGAGGACCAGTTCCTCACCGCGTTCCTGGGCATCCTGGACCTGGAGACGCTGCGCCTGAAGTTCGCGAACGCGTCGCACTGCTGCCCGATCCTCTACGGCCCGAAGCGCTTCGAGCTGCTCGACACGGAAGGCCTCTGTTGCGGCATGTTCGAGGAGCCGCGCTGCGAGGAGAAGGAGATCCAGCTCCAGGCCGGCGACCACCTGCTCCTCTACACCCGCGGCCTGGTGCGCATGTGCAACGCCCGGAACCAGGCGTACCCGGACCGCCGCCTGCACAAGCTGCTGAAAGCGAACCGAGGCCTGGAAATCGGCGCGATGGTGGAGCGGGTCGCCGAGGACTTCTCGCGCCACATGGGCGGGGCGGAACAGGACGAGGACCTGACGCTCGTCGGGGTGGAGGTGGCGCCGCGCGAGGCGAAGGAGGAGCGCATCGTTATCCCGAGCGAGCCGATGCAGCTCACGCGCGTGGAGTCGCTGGTGCTCTCGCGCCTCGAGGCGCTCAACTACGGCGAGCGCGCGCTCTTCGCCGTGCGCCTGGCCCTCGAGGAGGCGATCATCAACGCCATCAAGCACGGCAACCGCATGGACAAGGCCAAGCACGTCACGGTGACCTTCTCCGTGGACCGCGAGGAATGCGTGGTGTCGGTCGAGGACGAGGGGCAGGGCTTCGACCCGGACGCGGTGCCGGACCCGACCGCGGACGAGAACCTGGAGCTGCCGCACGGCCGCGGCCTGGTGCTGATGCGCGCGTACATGGACGACGTGGGCTTCAACGCGAAGGGCAACCGCGTCACGATGCGCAAGAAAGCGCCCTGGGCGCGATAGACAGCGCGGAGAAGGATCCAGATGAAGGATAAGGGACGAGGGATGAAGACGGCCCGTCATCAGCCGCCGCCGTTGCGTCCCTCTTCCGCCGGCGTTCATCCTTCCGCCCGGCGGGCGCAGAAGCCCTCCGCGGACGAAGGCTCGGTCGTCTCGCTGGAGGTGGAGCGGCGCGGCGCCGTCTGCCTGGTCAGCCCGCACGGCCGCATCGGCGAGGCCGAAGCGCACCCCTTCCAGCGGGAGCTCCTGGCGCTGGCGGACCAGGGCGCGACCCAATTCATCGTGGACCTCTCCGACGTCTCCTTCATGACCAGCAGTTGTCTCGGCGCGCTGATGGTGGTCTACAAACGCGTGCGGCCGCAGGGCGGCTACGTCCGGCTGGCGAGCGCGCAGCCGCTGGTGCAGCGCGTCCTGGAGATCACCAAGCTCACCCGCCTGTTCGGCCGCCACCGCACCGTCCGCGAAGCGCTCGCCGCGAAGTGAGACGCCTTTTGCGCAGCCGGCGAAACTTCTGCTATACTTTTCCCCTGACGGACCGTGAAACCGCGTTCGGCTTTCCCGCCTGCTCGGCCTGGCTCAGGGCGGCCCTGAGCATGGCCGAATGGGCCGCGAGGCTCGCATGACGCAAACCCCCATGATGCGGCAGTACCAGGAGATCAAGGCGCAGTATCCCGGCGCGCTCCTGCTCTTCCGCCTCGGGGATTTCTACGAGATGTTTTACGACGACGCGGTGCTCGCCTCGCGGCTGCTCGGGCTGACCCTGACCTCGCGCAGCAAGGGCGAGAAGGCCGTGCCGATGGCCGGCGTGCCCTACCATTCCGTCCACGCCTACGTCAAGCGCCTCATCCAGGCCGGATACAAAGTGGCCCTCTGCGACCAGATCGAGGACCCGCGCCAGGCCCAGGGGCTGGTGGACCGCGACGTGACGCGCGTCATCACGCCGGGCACCGTGACGGAGGACTCGCTGCTCGAGAGCAAGGACCACAACTACCTCGCCGCGCTGCTGCTCGAGGGCGACGCCGTCGGCCTCTCGTGGGTGGACCTGAGCACCGGGCAGTTCCACGCCGAGGACCTGCCGGCCGCGCATCTCGGCGACGAGCTCACCCGCCTGAACCCGACCGAACTGCTCCTGCCCGAGAGCCTGGCCTCCGCCGCCGACGGGCGTCTGGAGCGCTTCCGGCGCGAGACGGGCGCGATGATCACGCCGCGGCCCGACTGGGCCTTCGGGCGCGAGACCGCGCAGAAGACGCTCTTCGAGCATTTCCGCGTGCAGTCGCTCGAGGGGTTCGGCTGCGGCTCGCTGGGTCCCTCGCTCTCGGCGGCGGGCGCGACGCTCCAGTACCTCCAGGAGACGCAGAAGATCTCCCTCGGCCACATCCGGCGCCTGGCGCGCATGAGCGATTCGGACCGCGTGGTGCTCGACCGCTCGACGCAGCTCAGCCTGGAGCTGACGCGCACGCTCCGCGAGGGCGCGCGCAAGGGCTCGCTGCTGGGCGTGCTCGACCGCACGCTGACGCCGATGGGCGGCCGGCTGCTGAAGGAGTGGATCGTCGGCCCGCTGCGGCGGATCGAGGAGATCGCCGCGCGGCAGGACGGCGTGGAGGAATTCTTCAAGGACCGCGCGCTGCGGCAGGAGGCCCGGGCGCGGCTGAACGAGGTGTATGACATCGAGCGGCTGACGGCGCGCGTGGCCACCGCGCGGGCGAACGCGCGCGACCTGCTGGCGCTGCGGCGCTCGCTGGAGCCGCTGCCCGCGCTGAAGGAGCGCCTGAGCGCGGCGGGGAACGCGCGCCTCCGCGCCATCGGCGGGCAGCTCGACACGGTGGACGAGGCGCGCGCGCTCATCGGCGCGGCGATCGCCGCCGATCCGCCGGCGCTCCTGAAGGAAGGCGGCCTCATCCGCGAGGGCTATTCCGCCGAACTCGACGAGCTGCGCTCGATCCAGCGCGACGGCAAGAGCTGGATCGCGCGCTTCCAGGCGAGCGAGATCGAGCGCACGAAAATCCCCTCGCTCAAGGTCGGCTACAACCAGGTTTTCGGCTATTACATCGAGGTCACGCACACGCACCAGCAGAAAATCCCCGCCGACTACCTGCGCAAGCAGACCCTGAAAAACGCCGAGCGCTACGTCACCCCGGAGCTGAAGGAGTACGAGGCGCGCGTGCTCACGGCGGAGGACCGCGCGCGCGACATCGAGTACGACCTGTTCCTCCGCGTCCGCGAGGAGGTCGGCCGGCACGCCGGACGCCTGCAGGAGACGGCCCACCTGCTGGCCGAGACCGACGCGCTGGCCTCGCTCGCCGACGTGGCGGCCGAGTACCACTACGTGCGGCCGCAGATGACCGAGGGCTACGAGGTGGAGATCCGCGACGGGCGCCACCCGGTCCTCGAGCGGACGCTCGCCGAGCCGTTCGTGCCGAACGACACCGCGCTCGACGGCGCGAACACCCAGATCATGATCATCACCGGCCCGAACATGGCGGGCAAGTCCACCTACATCCGCCAGACGGCGCTGATCGTGCTGATGGCCCACGTCGGCTCGTTCGTCCCGGCCGCCTCGGCGCGGATCGGGCTGACGGACCGCATTTTCACCCGCGTCGGCGCGGCGGACGAGATCGCCCGCGGCCAGAGCACCTTCATGGTCGAGATGATCGAGACGGCGAACATCCTCCACAACGCGACGCGCCGCAGCCTGATCATCCTGGACGAGGTCGGGCGCGGCACCAGCACGTTCGACGGCGTCAGCATCGCCTGGGCGGTGGCCGAGTACATCGCGCGGAACCTGAAGAGCCGCACGCTCTTCGCGACGCACTACCACGAGCTGACCGAGCTGGCCTCGCTCTTCGAGACGATCAAGAACTACAACATCGCCGTGCGCGAGTGGCAGGACGAGATCATCTTTCTGCGGCGGATCGTCGAGGGCGGCACGGACAAGAGCTACGGCATCCACGTCGCGCGGCTGGCGGGCGTGCCCGACGAGGTGGTCGAGCGCGCGAAGACGATCCTGGCGAACCTGGAGAACGCGGCGCTCGACGAGCGCGACCGCCCGAAGATCGCCGCGGAAGCCGTGCGCAGGAAGCGCGGCGCCGCGGCCCGGAAGTCGGACAGCCTGCAACTGACGCTCTTCAGCCGCGAATCGGACGTCGTCGCCGATACGCTGCGTCGCCTCGACCTGGCCTCCCTGACGCCGGCGGAAGCGCTGAAGAAACTCGAAGAGCTCAAGCGGCTCGCCGACGGCGGCTAGCACGGCCGGGAGAGGAGATCCATGTCGGATGCGGCGCAGTTGATGTGGGGCGGGTCAGCGGTCAGTGGATGTGCCGGGTGGTGTTCTTGAGGCTCCGCAGCCGCTCGACTTTCGACGCCCAGTCGTGCGTGTCCTGCGGATAGCCGCGCAGTCCCCAGTTATCGAGCCAGATAGCCACCTGCCGCAGAAGGATGCGCATCCGGCGCTGCGCGCGCGGCGGCTTCCGTCGGACGGAAAGCGGCGCGTTCGACGCAGGACCTTGCCCGGAAGATTCTTTTCCCTCGATCATCGGCCGAATTCCCAATACAGCAACGCAACCGAATCAGCGAGATGCGCATCGCGGTGAAAGTCTGGTCTGCGTGCGGCAGCCTGGCTCTCCCGCCCCGAGGTGCGCCTGTGAGGGCCGGCTTCAGCGCTTGAGCCTCCAGTCAAGCTGCCTTGAGCCTAGCACAGCGGTCGCCGCCTTGCAAGCGCCTTCCACAGTCGCCGGCCTGAAGCCGTTTCAGCGGGCTGAGCAGGGTCAGAGAACCACGCTGGTAAGATAAATCACCCCCACGAGGCAAACCACGCAGACGACGGCTATCGCGACGACGAGTACGGTTTCGTCGGCGTCTCCGGCCCTGGGCTGGGATGCCCGCGATGCGTCGCGCTGCGCCCTTTCGGCGTAGCCGCTCGCCTCCTGCCGGTCCGGCGCGGCGCCCTGGAAGCAGAAGGAAGGCTGCTTCGCCGGCGGTTCACGAGCCGGGGCCGAGTTTGCCGTTGACGCCGTCTCCGCCCGGCAGGGCGCGCTGCCGGCCGCCAGGACCAACGTAAACGCCAGAACTCCGCAGAGCATTCTTCGCATGGCCGTGACCGAGCCCTCCGATATGGTCGTTCGACCGGACTAAGTACATCATTTCGCAAGTCCCACGGGACTTGCGAAATGATGTACTAAGGACCGGAAACCGAGACCTGCGGCGCTCGCGGCGCCAGGAGCACCATCATGCAGTCGTTTCGCTTCCAGCCGCTCATGAGGCGCGTCTTCCGCACCTGGTACCTGCCGGCAGCGGGATCCTGGATGACGAACCATTCGTCGCCGATCGTCCCGATGACGACCGTCCAGTGCTTCGGCGGCCAGAGATCGCAGAGAAGCCGCTGGACCGCCGGGTAATACGGGAGCGAAATCGCAGGATCGCCGACGGTGCCGCAGTAGGCCATGACGATGGCGGGCCGGCCTTTCCGCACGCAGACCTCCAGGTCCTTGAGCGTGCCGCAGAAGGCGAAAGCGTCGAGGCCGGCGCTTTTCGCCGCCGCGCACAGATCCGTGGCGGAGGTGTCCTTCTTCCGGAAAGGCGCCGCGGCCTCGCGCAGGCTCGGCGGGATCGCGTGCGTCCAGTAGGTGGCGACGGAGGCGACGCACGCGGGGCCGCAACTGAGTTCCGGGCCCTGCCGGATGGAGGGAACGCCCTCGATGATGAACGCCTCTTCGTGCAGCCCGACTCCCACGTAACGCGTCGCGTCGGCGCAGCCGGAGAGTTGGATCGCCGCCAGGAGCAGCGCGCCAAGCACCACGGCTCTTCCACGGCCACCCATCAGCAGTCCTCAACGGTTCACGGCTTCGTCTCAGCGCGTCGCAGGCCCCGGCACTCGATGGTAGCACCCGCGCGGACGAGCGTCAAGAGGCGGCGGGAAACGCCGCCGGCCTCCGCGCTCATTCCGGCTTGGCGAAAAGCGCCTGGAGCGTCGCGGCGGCGATCGGGCCGGCGACCGCCGCGCCGTAGCCCGGAACGTTGTGCACGACGACGACGAAGGCCCAGCGCGGCGAATTCCACGGCAGATAGCCGGCGATCCAGGCCTGGTTGATGGTGCGGTCCCGGGTCTCCGCCGTGCCGGTCTTCACCGCCGCCTTCAGCTCGCGAAGCCCGGGCACGTTGCTCGCGGTGCCGGCGAGCGTGCACTGGCGCATGCCGTCGCGCACGGCTTGCAGCCCCTCCGGCGGCAGCGGGACTTCGCACGGCGCAAGCGCGTCCGCTGCGGAGGGCGCTTCCTCCTCGGGCGCGGGCTCGATCCGGCGAAGGATCGTCGGGCGCGGGGACTTGCCGCCGTTGGCGATCACGGCGGTCATCACCGCGATTTGCAGCGGCGTGACGCTGAGGTCGCCCTGCCCGATCCCCAGGTTCATCGTCTGGCCCGCCTGCCAGTCGCGGCGCAGTTGCGGCAGCCGGCCGGCCCATTCGTAAGGCAGGTCCACGCCGGTCCGGCGTCCGAGGTTCAGAGCGCTCGCCCAGGCGAGGATCGCGGGCGCGCCGGTCTGGCGCGCGACCTGGAAGAAATAGATGTTGCAGGACATGGCGAGGGCCTGCGCCATGTTCACGGCGCCGTGATGGCCTTCGCAGTGGAACGTGACGCCGCCGTAGACCAGGATGCCGTCGCAGGTGAAGGTCCGCTCGGTCCCGAAGCCGCCGGCGGACGCGGCGAGCGCGACGACCGGCTTGAAGACCGAGCCGGGCGCCACGCTGTCCTGCGTCGCCCGCGACAGGTACGGATGCATCGGCAGGTCCTCGGCGGCCGGGCCGGTGGCCGGATCGAACGAAGGCGAACTGGCCAGGACCAGCAGTTCGCCGGTCCGCAGGTCCATCACCACCGCGGCCCCGACGAGGCCGGCGAGCGACTTCTCAGCCTGCCGCTGCGCCGGGCCGGAGAGCGTCAGGTAAAGGTTCCGCCCCGGCTGCGCGCCGAAGAGGACGTTCCGCGCCAGGCCGTCGGTCTTCGGGTCCACGGCGGTGTTGACGATCCCCGGCACGCCGCGCAGGGCGGAGTCGAACTGCTTCTCGGCCCCGGCGATGCCGACGCGGTCGCCCGGCCGAACGTCCGGGTCTTCCGGCGTTTCGCCGCGCGACGGCGCCTGCGCGCGCCCGAGGTATCCCACGACATGCGCCGCGAATTTTCCCTGCGGGTACGTCCTGCGCCACGCCGGCGAGACTGCGACTCCGGGGAACCGGCTCGCGCCGGCGGCCGCGCGCTCGGCCGTCTCGATGGAGACGCCGCTGATCAACACGTGCGGGAGCGTTTCCTCGTAAAGCATGCGCTTGCCGAACTCCGCTTCGTGATCGCCCAGCGCCTGCCGGCGGATCCGGCGCACCTGGGTGACGAGCTCGCCGACCCGCGCCAGGATCTGGTCGCGGTCGCAGCCGGTCGCCGCGGAGAGCGCGTCGAGCCGCGCCTGGAGCGAGTCCTCGGCGACCGGACGGCGCTTCTCCGCCTCGCGGATCCGGTCGCGCTCCTCCGCGAACATGCTGTTGCCGCCGAGCGCGCACATGCGGAGCAATTCATCGTACTGGAGGGTGAGCTCCAGCGTGGGCTGGTCGCAGGCGAGGACCTCTCCATCGCGGTCGAAGATCGTTCCGCGCGCGGCGGGCACTTCCTCGAGCGGCAGCGGCCGCCGCAGCACGGCGTCCGGGTCTTCGCTGGTCAGGCCAAGCACCTGCAGTTGAAAGAGCCTCGCTCCGATGCAGAGCAGCACCGCGCAGAAGACGTAATAGAGCAGGCCGAGCCGCCGGTCAAACATGGCCCACCCCGCGCACACTTTCCCACCACGACGGCACGACGGGCACTACGCAACGGCTGTTAAGGCAACGGTTATGTTTATGTACGTTGTGCCCGTAGTGCCGTCGTGGTCTAAAACGATTCATGCCGCGCCTCCGGCCTCGTCGTAGGTCGCCCGCATGCTCCTCGCATGGCCCCGCCGGCGCAGCAGGCGATCCAGGCAGCGGAAGAACGGCCAGGCGACGCACGCGGTGACCAGCGAGGCGGTCAGCACGCCGCGGAACGCGCCGGGCATGGGCCAAAGCCTGCCGCCCTCGCGCCCGAGCGCCCACGCGGCGACGCATTCGGTGGTGAACGCCGCCGCCCACGCCAGCGCCGAGCCGGTCAGCGCCGAGCGCGCGTCCATGGCCGGCCGCAGGCGCGCGATCGCCGCGCCCGCCGCCAGGTAGAGCAGGGCGTATTGTCCGACCGGTCCGGAGGAAAGCAGGTCCTTGGCCAGGCCGGTCAACCAGCAGAGGGCCAACGCGTCGCCGCCGCGCCCCGGCTCCGCGCGCAGCGCCGCGAAAACGGCCAGGATCACAAAGAGGTCCGGCCGCCAAGCCGGCGAGATGTAGCGCGGCAATGGGCCGCACGCGAGCAGCGCCACGACCGCCAACGCCAGCAGCCAACTGCCGACCCGCATCGAAAACTCCAAAATCAGGGCCGCGCGTGCGCGGACGTCAATCTGACAAACACAACTGCGGTTCTCACCACGAAGGTCACGAAGGACACGAAGAAGGGCGAAGAGTATTTACGCATTTCAATTCCGTCCTTCGTGACCTTCGTGTCCTTCGTGGTAAAACCTTTCATGCACGTCAGTTCGGCGCGGCGGTTTCGGGCAACAGGATGACGGCATCCTCGAGCAGCGCCGGGTCGAAGGCCGGCTTCACGACCACCCACTGGAAGATCGCGCCGGATTCGGCGGAGACCGCGGCGCATTCGCCCACCAGAAGCCCGGGCGGGAAGACGCCGTCCAGGCCGGAGGTGGCGAACACGTCGCCGACGCGGATGTCGGCCTGGGCGCCGAGGTCGTCCACCTGCGCCTGGCCGCCGCCGACGCCCTTGAGCACGCCCTGGACGCGCGTGCGCGCGCACCGCACGCCCATGCTGCACTCCCGGTCGCCGACGAGGACGACGCTGCACGACCACGGGCCGACGGAATCCACGCGGCCGATCAGCGCCTGGTTCCAGAGGACCGGCGCATTGGCCGTCACGCCCGCGCGGCCGCCCTGGTTCAGGACCATCGTGCGGCGCAGGGCGGAGGAGTCGAACTTCAGGATACGCGCCTCGATCGGGCGCCCCTGCGCCTCGGCGGGCAACTGCGCCAGTTGGCTCAGGCGCAGCTCCAGCCCGCGGCGGCGCTCGGATTCCTCGACCAGTTGCGCGCGCAGCCGGGCGTTCTGCGCCTGCAGTTCGCGCGCTTCGCCGGCGGCGCGCCAGAGCCGGCCGAGGCGGTCCGCAAAACCTTCCGCCGGCGCCAGCGCGCCCAGCCAGGCGCCCTGGACGGCCTGGACGGGAAACATCGCGGCCATGCGCGCGCGCCCGGTCCAGCCGGAAGGCAGCAGCAGGAGAACCAGCGAAACCACCAGGTAAGCGGCGAAGGTTCTGAGGCGAGGTTGTGCGCTCTTTGACGGCAAAGACTTCACGCTATATCAGAAGACTGCGGGGTGCGGAGTGCCGACTCGTTGATTGTGAAATTCCGCAATCCGCATTCCGCAATCCACAAGGGTCTGTTCTATTCTTCGTCGCTTTCGAGCATGTCCTTGACGCGATCGAGTTCCTCGAGGACGGCGCCGGTGCCGCGCGCGACGGCGGTGAGCGGGTCCTCGGCGATGCGGACGGTCAGGCCGGTCTCCTTGGCGATGAGGCGGTCAATCCCGCGCAGCAGCGCGCCGCCGCCGCAGAGCGTCATGCCGCGGTCAATCAGGTCGGCGGAGAGTTCCGGGTCGGTCGTCTCGAGGGTGCGCTTGACGGCATCGAGGATGACCTGGATCGGCTCGGAAAGCGCCTCGCGGACTTCCTCGCTGGTGATCGTGGCGGAGCGCGGGATGCCGGCGATGAGGTCGCGGCCCTTGACCGCGCGGGTCAGTTCCTTTTCGAGGGGCGCGGCGGAGCCGATCTCGATCTTGACGGCCTCGGCGCTCGGCTCGCCGATGAGGAGGTTGTAGGTGCGCTTCATGTAGTTGATGATGGCGTCGTTCATGTCGTCGCCGGCGATGCGCACCGACTGGCGGGTGACGATGCCGCCGAGCGAGATGACGGCGACCTCGGTGGTGCCGCCGCCGATGTCCACGATCATGTTGCCGACCGGCTCGAGGATCGGCAGGCCGACGCCGATGCCGGCGGCCTTCGGCTCGTCAATCAGGTAGACCTTGCGGGCGCCGGCGCGCTGGGCGGAGTCAATGACGGCCTGCTTCTCCACCGGCGTGATGCCCGACGGGACGGCGATGACGACGCGCGGGCTGACCATGCGGCTGCGTCCGTGGACCTTGCGGATGAAGTATTCGAGCATGGCGCGCGTGATCTCGAAGTCGGTGATCACGCCGTCGCGCATGGGCCGGATCACCTGGATGGACCCGGGCGTCTTGCCCATCATTTCCTTGGCGACGTTGCCGACGGCATTGCCGTTGTCGAGGACCTGGCTGGTGCCGCGCTTGACGGCGACGACGGAGGGTTCGGAGAGGACGATGCCCTGGCCGACCAGGCACACGAGCGTGTTGGCCGTGCCCAGGTCTATCCCCATATCGTGGGAGAAGAGTCCCACCAGGCGGTTCAGGAACATCCCAAATCCTTAGCGCGCCGTGGCCGGAAGTCCGCAGCCGGCATCCGGCGAAACCCGCGCGATTCCGGCGCGGCTCAGTTCAGGGCGTCGTTGCCGGCGCCGGGGTTGCTTCGGGTGTGGCCGTGGAGGCCGGCGTCGTCGTCGGAGCGGGCGCCGTTCGCGCGGGCGCAGTCTTCCGAACCGGCGCCGGGGGCGTCGCCATCGGCATCGGCGTGGTCGCGGACTCGAACTTATTGGGCTTCGCCGGGCCCTGATAGAAGGAGAAGTATTCCTGCGCGGCGAGGATCACGGCCAGCAGCATCGCCGCGCACGCGATGATCAGCATCACTTCGTAGACGGACTGTCCCGCGCTGCGGAGAGGTCGGTGCGCGGACGGGGTTCGGGGCATGGCGTTCTTCATCCCGCTTTCAGGTCTCCGCTCTCAGGGTCGGCCGGGCGCAGCGGCCCGGGGACCCGGAGGCGCTAGTCGCTCAAACGCGTCCACGCGTTGTCGCCGCGCTGGATGGGCAGCTTGGGCACGACAACGCGCGCGGCGCACAGATCGTTCTGGACGTCGAACACGCTGACCTTCGCGACGAAGGTGCCGTCGCGGAAGATCGAGAAATCGTAGTTCTTCATCACGCCCTGCTTCAGGCCCGCGTTCAGGAGGATGAAGTTGCTCTCCGGATCCACCTTGACCACTTTGGCCTTGATATCCGGCAGCGTGGCCCAGCCGGCGATGAGCTCGCGCCAGGCGACGTTCCGGCGGCTCAACTCGGCGAAGATATCGTCATTGAGCTTGAGCGTCTCCTCCGCCTTGCCGAGCGAGTCGGTGGCGGTCTTCAACGAGGCCGTCAGCTCCGTGTTCTCTTTGTCGAGCTTGTTGGCGCGGCCCTGCTCATCAATCAGCTTGCCTTGGAGCGTGTGATCCTCGGTCTCTGCGCGCTCGCGATCAGCGATGGCATCCTTCAGGTCAACGCCGAGCTTGCCGAGCGACGCCGCCTGTTCGACGGCGAGGTCCTTGACTTTCTGGTTCTCGATATCTTTCGCCGCGTACTCGCCGGCCTTCCGCTCGGCTTCATGGATCGCCGTGTCGAGGCGAAGCTGGGCCGCGTCGGCGTTGGACTTCGCCTCCGCGACTTCCTTGACCGCCTGGTTGACCTGGTCGGTCATCGCGGCGTTCTTCCGCGTCAACGAGTCTTTTTCCTGGGCGTAGGCGGCCTTCGCTTTCTCCAACTGGTCGCGATAGTCCTCCCGCCTGCCGAAGAGCGCGGCGGACACGGAGGCGAAAACGAGGCTCAGGATAAAGACCACGACTATCAGCAGCTTCGCCCAGAACGTCATGGCAACTCCTCCCTAAGGGAAGCAAACCCGCTCGCGCGGGCGGTACGCCTTCCGGCGAATACGGATTATAAGAATTGCTTTTCGCATAAGTCAAGCGAAAATCCGCATAGATTCGGTTGAGGAAGCCCGGCGCGGCTGCTACAATACGACCCTTCCGCGATTCCGGCCGGCGCCGGAAGAACACTTTTCCCGTTTTTCAGGCCAGAGAATATGCTCGAAAGTTTCTTCAACCCGCGTTCCGTGGCGGTGATCGGCGCGTCGCGCGAGGAAGGCAAAGTCGGCCACGACGTGCTGCACAACCTGATCCAGTACGGTTATGCCGGCCGCATCTACCCGGTTAATCCCAAGGCGGACCAGATCCTGGGCCTGCCCTGTTTCCGGTCGGTCCGCGACATTCCCGGCGAGGTGGACCTGGCGGTGCTGGTGATCCCGGCGAAGTTCTGCCTGGAAGCGGCGCGCGACTGCGCCGCGAAGAAAGTGCCCGCGCTGATCGTCATCACCGCCGGCTTCAAGGAGACCGGCCGCGAAGGCGCCGAGCTCGAGCGCAAGGTCGTCGAGGTCGCGCGCGAGAACGGCATGCGCATCATCGGCCCGAACTGCCTGGGCCTGATCAACACGCCCGAGAAGCTCAACGCCTCCTTCGCCGCCGGCATGCCCGAGAAGGGCGACATCGCCTTCATGTCGCAGTCGGGCGCGTTCGGCACGGCGATCCTCGACTGGGCGAGCGGCGAGCGGATCGGCTTCAGCAAGTTCATCAGCGTCGGCAACAAGGCCGACGTGGACGAGACCACGCTGCTGGAAGCGGTCGGCGGCGACCACGACTCGCGCGTGCTGCTCGGCTACATCGAGTCGGTCCAGCACGGAGAGGAATTCATGCGCGTCGCGAAGGAGATCACGCGGCGCAAGCCGGTGATCCTCTTCAAGTCCGGCATGTCGGCCGCCGGCGCGAAGGCCGCCTCGAGCCACACCGGCGCGCTCGCCGGCTCCGACAACGCCTACGCCGCCGCCTTCCGGCAATCGGGCATCCTCCGCGCGAGCGAGGTCGTGGACCTCTTCGACTGGGGCCTGGCGTTCAGCTATCAGAAGGGCATCGGCGGACCGGAGGTGGCCCTCGTCACCAACGCGGGCGGGCCGGGCATCATCGCGACCGACGCGGTGGAACGCAGCCGGCTGCAGATGGCCACGCTGACCAAGGAGACCGTGGACGCGCTGCACCAGGCGCTGCCGCCGACGGCGAACTTCTACAACCCGATCGACGTCCTCGGCGACGCGCGCGCCGAGCGCTACGAGATCGCCGTCCGCGCCGCCCTCAGCGACCCGAACGTCCGCGGCGTCATCGTCATCCTCACTCCCCAGACGAGCACCGAGCCGCTGCCGACCGCCGAGGTCGTCGCGAAGGCCGCCGCCGAGTACGGCAAGCCGGTCGTCGCCTGCTACATGGGCGGGCCGCGCGTGCTCGAGGGCTTCCGCTATCTCATGGAGCACCGCGTGCCGACCTATCCGTTCCCCGAGCGCGCCGTGGCCGCGATGGACGCGCTTTACCGGCACCGGCTGTGGATGGATACGCCGGCGGGCGAAATCTGCACCTTCCCCGCCGAGAAGGACAAGGTCGCCGCGATCTTCCGGCAGAGCCGCGCCGCCGGCCGCCTGGAGCTGGGCGAGCAGGAAGCGCGCGAGGTGATCGGCGCGTACGGTTTCAAGATGCCCCGCAGCAAGCTGGCGACCACTCACGAGGAAGCCGTCGCCGCCGCGCGGGAAGTCGGGCTGCCGGTGGTGATGAAGATCTCCTCGCCGGACATCCTGCACAAATCCGACGTCGGCGGCGTGCGCGTCGGCGTCGCCACGGAACTCGAAGTCGTGGGCGCTTTCACGGCGATCATCGAGAGCGCGCGGCGCAAGCTGCCGGGGGCCGACCTCAGCGGCGTGCTCGTCCAGGAGATGATCCGCGGCGGCCGCGAGACGATCCTCGGCATGACGCGCGACGCGCAGTTCGGCCCGATGATCATGTTCGGCCTCGGCGGGATCTACGTCGAGGTGCTCAAGGACGTCTCCTTCCGCATCGCGCCGCTGACCCGGCGCGACGCCGAGGAGATGGTCGCCGAGATCCGCTCCGTCAAGCTGCTTCGCGGCGTCCGCGGCCAGCCGCCGGCCGACTTCGACGCGCTCGTCGAGGGACTGCTGCGGCTCTCGCAACTGGTGACGGATTTCCCCGAGATCGTCGAGATGGACCTCAACCCGCTGGCCGTCTTCCCGAAGGGCGGCGGCACGGTGGCGATGGACGCGCGACTGGCCTTGAAAGGCTAAAGAAAGTAAACTATCCGTGGTCAGCCGGCCGCTGAGAGCGGACGGCTTTCTGCCGAGGAGGATGCCATGCTTCCCATACTGCTGACATCGGTGACGCCGTACGTCGGAAAGAATGTCGTGGCTTTGGGGATCGCGGAGAAGTTCCGCCGCGAGGGGAAGTCCGTCGGCTTCTTCAAGCCGATCGGCCCGCTGCCGATGATGGCGGACGGCCACATGGTGGACGAGGACGCGGTGTTCTTCCGCAAGGTCCTGGGACTTTCCGACCCGCTCGAGGCGATCTGCCCGCTGGTCCTGACCGACCAGGCGCTGGCGGACGCGCTGCGCGGCGCGCAGGGCGACGCGCGCCAGCGGATCCTCTCGGCGTACAAGACTGTCTCGCAGGGCAAGGACATCGTGATGTCCGTCAGCATGGGACGCCTTTCCTGCGGGCTGACTTACGGCTACTCGATGGACAAATTCGCCGCGGACATCAAGGCCAAGGTGATCGTGGTGGCGCGCTACAAGTGGCCGACCGAGACGCTCGACGGCATCCTGCACATGCGCACGCTGCTCCCGGACCAGTTCGTCGGCGTGGTGTTCAACCGCGTGCCCGCCTCGAAGGCCCAGCAGATCGCGCAGGCGGTGCAGCCGTTCCTCAAGGCGCAGGGAATTGACGTGCTCGGCTGCGCGCCGGACGACACGATCCTGAACGCCGTCCCGGTCTCGGAGCTGGTCGAAGGGCTCGAGGGCAAGGTGCTCTGCGCGGGCGACAAGCTCAACCAGCTCGCCGAGCATTTCAGCATCGGCGCGATGAACGTGGACTCCGCGCTGCGGTTCTTCCGCCGCGTGCCCAACAAGGCGGTCATCACCGGCGGCGACCGCGCCGACATCCAGCTCGCGGCGCTCCAGACCTCGACGCGCTGCCTGATCCTCACCGGCGACCTCTATCCGAACGAGCGCATCCTCACCCGCGCCGAGGAGATGGGCGTGCCGGTCATCCTCGTCGGCCAGGACACCTCCACCGTCGCGGCGATCTGCGAGCAGCTCCGCGGCCACCTCAGCCTCCAGAGCGAGCAGAAGACCGCCCGCGCCATCGAGCTGATGGACGGCTGCATGAACTGGGACCTGCTGCGCAAACGGCTCGACATCAAGTAGCCGGCAACGAAAAAGTGCGACGTGCCGTACGTAGTGCTCGTGGTGCCGTCGTGGTGAAAATTGTCGTGTCATCGTGGTGAGAACCGCCGCGGTCGGCTGAGAGCTCATCATCATGCGACGCCCGCTCGTCAGCGTTGCTTTTGCTCTGGCGGCGGGCGTCCTCGTTTCCGGCGGGCATTTCCTTTCTCCCTCGGCGAGCCTGGCGTGCGCGGCCGCGCTCGGGCTGGCGGGCCTGATCCTCCTCTTCCTGCGCGCGCAGCCCCGCTGGATTTTCGCGGTGACGCTGGCGGCGGTGGTCGCCGGCAGCGCAGCCTATGCGGGTTCGCGCTTCGCCGACGAGCGCGCGCCGCAGCTCTCTGCCCTCCTTTCGACCGGGACCCGGATCCTCCACGCGCGCGGCATCGTGGCCGATTGCCCCATCGTCCGAACGGAGCCGCGCCCTGCCGGAACCACCGGGCCGCAGACCCTCACGCGGTTCACCCTCGAGCTGACGCAGCTCTCCGACGGCAAGCGCTGGACGCCGATCCGCGGCCGGCTGCGCGCGATCGTCCGCGGCGCCGCCGGCGTGCAGTACGGCGACGAGATCGAGGCGACGCTCCGCGCCGGCCGGCTGTTGCCGCCCGGGAATCCCGGCGAGGAGGACGTGCGGCTGCTCATGGACCGCTCGGGCCTCTGCGGCGTGGCCGAGGTGCGCTCGCCGGACGGCATCCGGCGGACGGGAGAAGTGCGCGGCCTGCCCGGCCTTCGGCAGATTTTCGCGCTGAGGAGCCGGCTGCTCGCGTTCCTCAAGGAGCAGATGCCCGGCGCCGACGGCCGCATCATCCGCTGCCTGGTCCTCGGCGACCAGGACGCGCCGACGCAGACTCAGCGGCGCGAGTTCCGCGAGACGGGCACGATGCACTTCCTGGCGATCAGCGGCCTGCACGTGGCGCTGCTGGCGGCGTGCTGCTGGTGGACGCTGGGCGCGTTCGGGGTCGGGCTCCGCGCGACGTCCGTCGCCGTGTTCCTGGCGGCGCTGACCTTCGCGCTGCTGAGCGGCTTCGAGCACGGCGTGCAGCGCTCCGTCATCATGTGCGGCGTGTGGTGCGGCGCGTACCTGCTGGCGCGGAAGATGAATTTCCCGTCCGGCATGGCGCTGGCGCTCATCCTGATCCTGCTCATCCGGCCCGCCGACCTTTACAGCATCGGGCTGCAGCTCTCGTTCGCGGCCGTCCTCGGCATGTGGCTCTTCAGCCGGCCTCTGGAGTACGCCATTTTCGGGTCGCCGTATGATCCGCTCACCAGGCTGGGAATGCCGGAAGGCCGAAGCTGGCCGGATTATCTCAGGCGTTCAAGATTCAAGAGCATCGCGTGCGCCACGGTGGTCGTGTGGCTGGCGACGGCGCCGCTGATCGCGCAGCAGTTCGGAACGTTCACGCCGATCGCGCCGGTCGCGAGCCTGCTGCTGCTGCCGCTGCTGCCGGTCGCGGTGGCCGCCGGCCTGGCCGGCGCGCTCGTCGGACTGTTCAGCGCCTTCGCCGCGCAGCCGCTGCTGTGGCTCGCGGGCGGCTGCGCGCACGTGCTGGAATGGGCGTGCCGCGCGGCGGCGCAGTTGCCCGGCGTCTGCGTTTACCTTCCGCCGCCGGGCTGGGCGATGATCCTCCTGTGCGGCGCGGTCTTCACGGCGTTGGCGTATCGCGCAAGGCTCGGCTTGACGCGCCGGCGCGTCGCCGCGCTGATGCTCGTCCCGGCGTTCGCGTACCTGCTGTTCATCTGGCCGCAGTCGTCCGTCCGCCACCTGCGTGTGGACGCGATCTCGGTCGGCCATGGCAACTGCATCCTCACGCGGTTCCCGGACGGCCGCAGCCTGCTCTTCGACGCCGGCAGCGCGGGCCGCGCGGACGACATCGCCGAGCGCGTGATCGTCCCGGCGCTCTGGTCGCTCGGGGTGCGACGGCTGGACCTGCTGGTGCTGTCGCATGGCGACGCGGACCATTACAACGGCACGGCGGAACTCGCGCGCAGGATGCACGTCGGCGGCGTGGCGGTGACGAATTATTTCGACTATTTCGACAACCAGCCGGGGCCGAAACGGCTCCTCGAGAGCCTCTCGAACGAGCGCGTCCCGGTGAGCCGTTTCAGCGAGGGAGACCGCGTCGCCGGCTTCGCGGATGCCGAGGTCCTGGCGCTCTGGCCGCCGCCGATCGTGCCGAAATTGAAATGGACCGACAACGAACTCTGCGCCGTGGTCCGCGTGCGGACGCCGGAAGGCGTGGTTCTCCTGACCGGCGATTTCGGGCACGGCTCGGCGGGCGCCCTCATCCGCTGGAACCCGGACCTGGCCGCCGACGTGCTCCAGGTTCCGCATCATGGCCGCGCCGACCCGGACGCGGCGCAACTGGCCGAGGCGGTCCGCCCGGCGGTGGCGATCATCCCCGGCGGACGCGACGCCCAGGCGGCGGCGCTCTACGCCAAGACCGCGAAAAACTTGCTTGCGACTGACGATTGCGGCATGATCAGTGTGGAGCTGAACGGCGGCGAACCGCGCATCGAGACGTTTCGGAATCGGAGATCGGGTAATTAGGAAACCAGGAGAATCATCAATATGGAAAACCGAATGGAGGCGGTCCAGGGCGACATCACGAAGATGAAAGTGGATGCGATCGTGAACGCCGCGAACTCGTCGCTCCTGGGCGGCGGCGGCGTGGACGGGGCGATCCATCGCGCCGCCGGGCCGGAGCTGGTGGCCGAGTGCGCCACGCTCGGCGGCTGCGCGACCGGCGAGGCGAAGATCACGCGCGGCTACCATCTCCCCGCGAAACACGTCATCCATGCCGTCGGCCCGGTCTGGCACGGCGGCGCGCATGAAGAGGACAAACTCCTCGCAGACTGCTACCGCAATTCCTTGCGCATCGCCGCGGAGCGCGGGCTGAAGACCGTGGCCTTTCCCGCGATCAGCACGGGCGTCTACCACTTCCCAGCCGAACGCGCCTGCCGGATCGCTGTGGAGACCGTGCGCGAATTCCTCGCCGGGCATCCGGCCATCGAGAAGGTCTCCTTCGTCTGCTTTGACACCTTAACCTTCGGGCTGTATAAGAAAGCGATTGCGTGACGATATCATTGTGGCCAGCGCGGAAATTATCCTCCGATGATGCCTGTGGCCCAAAATGCGCCTGCGTCCGGCAAAGCTCGGCCGGTGTTCCTCTCCGTCATCGTCCCGGCGCACAATGAGGCGCGGCGCCTTCCTCCGACGATCGCGGCGATCCTGGGTTTCCTGCGCGCCCAGCCCTACAAGTCCGAAGTGCTGGTCGTCGAGAACGGCAGTCATGACGACACCTTTGCCCTGGCGCAGGCGATGGCGCGGGAGGAACCCGCCTTGCGGGTGCTCCAGGAGAAGGAGCGGGGAAAGGGGCTGGCCGTCCGGCGGGGAATGCTGGAAGCGATCGGCGAGTATCGCCTCTTCTCCGACGCCGACCTGTCGGTGCCGGTGAGCGAGATCAGCCGGTTCCTGCCGCCTCTGCTGACCGATTTCGACGTCGCGATCGCCAGCCGGGAACTGCCCGGGTCCGTCCGCAGCGGGGAGCCGGCCTGGCGCCACCTGGTCGGCCGGGCGTTCAACGCGATGATCCGCGCGATGGTCCTGCCCGGCTTTCAGGATACGCAGTGCGGATTCAAGTGCTTCCGCGCGGCGGCGGCGCAGGACATTTTTCTACGGCAGCGGCTTTCTGGGATGGCGTTCGACGCGGAAGTGATCTACATTGCGCTTCGCCGGGGCTGCCGGATCAAGGAAGTGCCGGCGCCCTGGCGCTTCGATCCGGACTCGCGCGTGCGGCTGGTGCGGGATTCGATAGAGATGGGCTGCGACCTGGCGAGGATCCGGATGAACGGCCGGCGCGGATTATATGACCGAGAGTCGCGTGGCGAAACAGCGCGCGGATAAACTCCACGATACGGCCGGCGGGGCTTCCCGGACGGCCCGGATGCTCACGGGCTTTCCGATGGTCGCGGCGCTGCTGGCGATCCATTTCGCCCTGGCCGTCACCAGCGTCATGAACAAGTGCACCACCGCGGACGAGATCGCTCACCTGCCCGCCGGTTACTGCTATTGGATTCACAATGACTACCGCCTGAATCCGGAGAACGGCAATTTCCCCCAGCGATGGTGCGCCCTTCCGCTTCTTCTCGGCAGGTATGCTTTCCCGGCGGACGCATCGCGGTTCTGGACCGCCTCGAACGTCTGGGCCGTCGGGCACCAGTTCTTCTACCTGATGGGCAACGACGTGCAGGCGATGCTGCTGAAGGGGCGGGCTTTTACGGCGCTCCTGAGCGTGATGCTGGGGCTGATCGTTTACTTTTGGTCGCGCCGCCTCTTCGGACCGATCGGAGGGATGATTTCCCTCGCCCTGTACGTTTTCAACCCGACGATGCTCGCCAACGGGAGCCTGGTCACCTCCGACATGGCAGCCGCGCTTTTCTTCACCGCCAGCCTGTGGGCCGTGAGCGTCATGGTGAACAGAGTCACCGCCGCGACGGTGCTGGCGAGCGCCTTCGCGATGGCGGGGCTGTTCCTCTCGAAGTTCTCGGCGGTTCTCATCATCCCCGTCGCCGTCGTGCTGATGGGGCTTCAACTCTTTTCGAGAGAGTCCGCGCCGGCCGGCGTCCTGCGGCCGGTTGAAGGGAAAGCGATCCGGCGTCGGGCGGCGGTTTTTGCGGGGACGGTCCTGGTCCACGCGATCATCATCGTCGCGGTAATCTGGGCCTTCTACGGATTCCGCTATTCCGCGTTCGCGACCTCGAATCCTCTCAACGAGCTTTATCCGCCCTGGAGCATGGTGGCGAACGTGCGAGGGGCCGTCCCAGGGATCATCCATTTCTTCAACAGCCATAAACTGCTGCCGGAGGCGTACCTGTACGGTTTCGCGAACGTCTATCGGAGCTCGCAATTGCGCCGGGCATTCCTCAACGGCGAGTATAGCCTGACGGGATGGCTGTCGTTCTTCCCGTACACATTTCTGGTCAAGACGCCCTTGGTGGTCTTCCTCGTCGCGGCCCTAGCGTTGGCCGCGGCGGTCAGTAAGATGAGGCTCGCGCGGAAAGAGACCGGGCAGGCCGCGTGGCGGGCTCTCGCGCCCGCCCTCTATCGCACCGCGCCGCTGTGGGTGTTCCTGGCGATCTACTGGCTTACGGCCATCTGCAGCCACCTGAACATCGGCCACCGGCACATCATGCCGGTGTACCCGCCCCTCTTTATCCTGGCCGGCGCGGCAGTGCACTGGGTCACAGCGCGGGACCGGCTGATCTGCGCCGCTCTCGTCGGCGCTCTGGTGATCGGGGCGGCGGAATGCGCTCTGGCCTGGCCGGATTACATTCCCTATTTCAACGCGGTCGCGGGCGGCTCGAGGAACGGCTACCGCCACCTGGTGGATAGTTCCCTGGACTGGGGGCAGGATCTGCCGGGCCTGAAGGAGTGGCTCGCCCGGAATCAACTCGACGGCAACGCGGCGGCGCCCGTCTACTTCGCCTATTTCGGCAACGGCAGTCCCCGCTATTATCACATCCCCGGCAAACAGCTTCCCGGCTTCCCTGACGTGGAACGAGACACCACGATAGGCCCGCTCACCGGCGGCGTCTACTGCATCAGCGCCACGGTGCTGCAGCAAGTGCTCTCCGACGCGCCCGGCCGCTGGACGGCTCAATATGAGCAGGCCTACCAGCAGCGCCTGCGGGACTTCGCCCGCATCATAAAGGTAAAGGATGATCCCGTCGGCCTGCGGCTTCTCATGGCCATGGGAGGAGAAAAGGACTGGAACACGCGCCTGCTCGCGTTCGACACCCTGCGCATGGCCCGCCTCTGCGCTTTCCTGCGGCAGCGCGAGCCGGACGACGAGGTTCATGACTCGATCCTGATCTACCGCCTCACAAACGAGGACGCCCGAAAGGCGGTCTACGGCCCGCCTCCGGAACTTGCGCCTGCTTTGACACCTTGACCTGCAGGCAGTATAAAAAAGTGATCGCGTGCCGATAATATGGTGAGGAGGTCGCCTTATGCCCACGGCAGGCAAGCCGCCTTACATCGAGAAGGCCGAGGAACGCGGCAAGTTCCAGGTGTGGGTCGTGGATGGCAGCTACATCCGCACGCACCAGGACGAGGAATTCACCAACTTCGGCCAGCACTACCGCTACCCGTACATTCCCGTGGACGAATTCTGGATTGACCGCGAGGCCGGTTCCGGCGAGCTGAAGTTCTTCGTCGAGCATCTGCTGGTCGAGCATCGCCTCATGGCGCGGGGGATGCCGTACAACAAGGCCCTCGAGGCGGCCGACCGGACGGAGCGGAAGGAGCGCCGCCTGGCCGGCGATCTCAAGCGCCTCACCGCCAACGGGCACAAGCTGCCCGACGGCCACGACGTGCATAAGCGCCTCTGGAAAAAACTCGAGAGCGGCGTCACCGTCTGGATCGTCAGCGGGCGGCTCGTCCGCAGCGTGTTCGACATTGATTTCACCGCCGGCGGGCACGAGTTCGTGTACGAATTCGTCCCGGGCAACGAGGTCTGGATTGACGATGACATCGAGGAACAGGAGCGCGGCTACGTGCTCGTGCACGAGCTTCACGAGCGCAACCGCATGTCGCAGGGCATGCCCTACAGCAAGGCGCACGCCGAATCGAGCCGCATCGAATACCACTGCCGCCAGCACCCCGACGAACTGCACGACGCGCTTGGGGCGGAAGGATGGACGTAATATTATTGCCGATTGCCGAACGCCGACTTGTCCGCCGTAGCCCTGAGCGCAGCCGAAGGGGCGAAGGCGGATTGCCGAATGAATATCCGCTGATTGCCGGCGGTTATTCGAACGACACCGCGTGGAAATCCACCTGGTTGACCGACGTGCCGACGTCCATTGGCGTCAGTTCCAGGCCGCGGACGTACGGCTTGACGAGCAGGTCGGTGCGGCCGTGCGAGAGGAAAATCCACGGCGCGTCGGCGACGATGATCTTCTCCGCCTCGCGCAGCAGCGCGAGACGCTTTTCCGGCTGGAGTTCGCGCCGCGATCGGTCGAGCAGGTCGTCCACCTGCGCGTTCGAGTAGCGCGCGCGGTTGCCCGCGGAGCCGGCCAGGCTGCTGTGAAAAATCCGCAGGAAGCTTTCCGCGTCGGGAAAATCCGCCGCCCAGATCAGCCGGAAGAGGTCCGGCTCATCCTGGTTCGTCGCCTCGAGCAGCGCGGCAAGGTCCAGCGCGCGCAACTGGACGCGGATGCCGATCCGCTGGAAGTCCGCCTGCACCGCCTGCGCCACCTCCGCGCCGGGCGGGCGGGAATTGAAATACAGCGTCATCTCCGGCAGTTGCTCCACCGGCTCCAGGCCCGGACCGTAGCCGGCCTCGCGCAGTTCGCTCCTCGCGCGCTCGGGGTCGTAGGAGTATCCCGGCAGCGCCGGGTCGAAGCGGCCCTGAGCGACGTCGAATGAGCCGGGCATCTCGGGCGGCACGACGCCCTTCGCCGGCGCGCTCTCGCCGCCGAGGATTTTCTCGCAGAGGAATTTCCGGTCCACGGCGTAGTTCAGCGCGCGGCGCAGGTGAACGTTCGAGCCCCACGGCCGGTGCGACATCGCGAAGCCCAGGTACTGCGTGCTGAGCGTGGCCGTCGAGCGCAACTGGCCCTTCAGCGGGCCGGACTGCGCCTCCTTCAGGAATCCCTCCGGCACCGCGCAATGCTCCAGTCCGCCGGCCAGGTACTCCTGCCAGGCGACCAGCGACTCCTTGATGATGCGGAACCGCAGTCCCGCGAGTTTCGCGGGGCCGCCGAAGTATTGGTCGTTCCGCGAAAGGACAATTGCGTCGTGGTCGCGCCAGGAGACGAACCGGAACGGCCCCGTCCCGACCGGCCGCCGCCCGAATTTCTCACCGCCGCCGCGCTCGGCATCGAAACATTCGCGCGGGACAATCGCGGCATTGCCCATCGCGAGCAGTTGGAGCATCAGCATCGGGCTGAACGCGTCCTTCAGCCGCAGCACGACGGTATGCGCGTCCGGCGTTTCGAGCCCGGCGAGCGACCGCGCCTTTCCGTCGCGCATCTCGCGCGCCCCGGCGATCGGCTCGACGACCCATGCCCTCTGTGAGGCGGTCTCCGGGCGCAGCAGCCGCTCGAACGAAAAACGCACGTCCTCGGCGACCATCTCGCGCCCGTCATGGAACCGCACGCCCTTCCGGAGCATGAACGTATAGGTCAGCCCGTCGTCGGAGACCTTCCAGCTCTCGGCCAGGTCGGGGACCGGCTGGAGTTTCGAGTCGAGCTTCACGAGGTTGTTGAAAATGCGCCGCGCGACGCCTTCGGAATTGACGTCCGTGAACAGCGCCGGGTCGAGCGTGACGGGATTGTCCGTCAGCGGCAGGCGGTAGTAGCCGTCGGCGGGCGGGCGGGACTCCGCCGCGCGCTTGCCGCAGCCGGCCAGAAGAACCCCCGCGACTGCTACGGCGAAGAATGCTCGCTGCAACGATGTCATATACATAAAGCCTTGTCGCAAGGCCGTGATGGCGGGCGCATGGGAATAATCACCGGTGGGGAGTATACCGGCCGTTTGCGCGCCGCTCGAAAACCTCTACAGTCTCCGGATAAGGCCGTCGTAATCAGCGTGAGAGCTGATCCAGAACCAAACGATGGTGTCGCCTTGGAGAAGTCCCATGGCTCGCCAGCCGATGCCCACACGCACGGCGTAAGAGGGCTGCCTTTTTCCAACACGCTTGAAGTCAAGGCCAGGGTGTGACGGGTTCCTCTTCCACAATTTGAAGTTCTTCCGGGCAAGGCGTTGAATTCGTCTGGGGAGCTTTCGAAAGCAGACGATGAAGTCCTGAGTGAGGTGCGATTTCACAAATCGTCGAAGCCCATTGCGCGGGTCCGGCCGGCCTTGTACTCCTTCGCGGCCTTCTCGGCCAACTGGTCCACTTTATCCTGAGACTTGGCGAGCGTTTCACCCCATCGCGCTTCCCACACCAATTCGTCCAGAAACTCCTGCGCAAATTGGTCTTGCAGGTTGTCGGGAAGCTTGGATGCTTTCTGAAAAACTTTCGTCAGCAGCTTCGTCATAACCTCACCTCAGCGCGGCGAGCTATTGAACCAATACCACTTCTAGAACTTGAGTCTATCGCCCGTGGTTAGCCGTGTCAACATTCAGCCGCCGCGTTCGCTTCACCCCCAGACGATCATCCCCGGCTCGAACGGGTGTACGAGATCGGGATGGAACGGGAGGACGCGGACGGCGAAGCCGCGGCGGCCGCTGTGGGTGCAGGGCATGGAGCAGCGGTAGGTGTAGATGCCGTCGCTGGGCTTTTCGTCGGGCGTCATCCGCGTGTACGCGGCCTCCTCGAGCTGGTCCTCGGCGGCGAGCGCGCCGAGACCGAGCTGGACCTGGACATCGCCGGGCGTCAGTTCTCCCAGCCACACACGGGCGACGACCTCGATCGGGTCGCCGACGAGGAGCTTGGCGTCCACGCTGGACTTCACGTCCTCGACGCGGATGCCGCTCCATCGCTGGCGGATACGCTGGCGCCAGGCGGCCAGGGCGCGCGCCCGCGCGGGGCCGTCGGCGGCGAGCGCCTGGAACCGCTCGCCCGCGTCCAGGTAATAGTCGCGCACGTAGTCGGCGGTCATGCGGTTGGTGTTGAAGTACGAGCCGATCAGGTGCATCGAGCGTTTCATCCGCGCGATCCACCGCCGCGGCAGGCCGTCGCGCCCGCGCTCGTAGAAGAGCGGCACCACTTCCTGCTCGAGGATGTCGTACAGCGCGCCGCTCTCGACGGAGTCCTGCTGTTCCGGGCTTTCGTACTTTTCGCCGTGTCCGATCACCCAGCCGACTTCGGGCGTGTAGCCTTCGCACCACCAGCCGTCGAACGTGCTGACGTTGAGCGCGCCGTTCGCGGCGGCCTTCATTCCGCTGGTGCCGGAGGCCTCCAGCGGCGGCCGCGGCACGTTGAGCCACACGTCGGCGCCCTGCACCAGGTAGCGCGCCACGTTGATGTCGTAGTCCTCAAGGAAGATCATCCGGTTGCGGAACCCTTCGCCCCGGACGAAATGGTTGAGTTCCTTGATCAGTTGCTTGCCGGGCGTGTCCATCGGATGGGCCTTGCCCGCGAAGATGATCTGCACCGGCCGTTTCGGGTCGTTCAGCAGCCGGCGCAGGCGTTCCGGGTCTTTGAGGAGGAGCGTGCCGCGCTTGTACTCGGCGAAGCGCCGGGCGAACCCGATGGTGAGCGCCTCGGGGTCGAAGATCTGTTCCACCTCGTCCACGACGTAGGGCGGCGCGCCGCGGCGCTGCGCCTGCTGGCGGAGGCGCTTGCGCGCGAACCAGACCAGCCGCTCGCGCCGGCGCTCGTGCGTGCGCCAGATCTCGGTGTCGGGGATGCTCTCCACGCCGCTCCATACCGAGAAGTCCATCGGCTCCTCGAGGAACCGCGGCCCCAGGTAGCGGTCGAGCAGTTCGGTCATGTCGTGGCTCAGCCAGGACCGCGTGTGGATGCCGTTGGTGACGCTGCGGATCGGCACGTCGTCGGTCGGAAGCCCCGGCCACAGGTGGCGCCAGAGCCCGCGCGAGACGCGGCCGTGCAGGGCGCTGACGCCGTTGCAGTGAGCGGCCAGGCGCAGCGCGAGCACGGTCAGGCAGAATTCCTCGTTCGGGTTCTTCGGGTCCTCGCGGCCGAGCGCGACGAATTCCTCCCAACTCATGCCGATGTTCTTGATGTAGCCGCCCAGGCGCCGGTTGAGCAGTTCCACGTCGAACCGCTCGTTCCCGGCGGGCACGGGCGTGTGCGTGGTGAAGACGTTCGTCGCCCAGACCACCTCGCGCGCCTCGGCGCGGGTGAGAGGGTAGCGCTCCATCATCTGCCGCAGCCGCTCGACGGCCAGGAACGCGCTGTGTCCCTCGTTCATGTGGCAGACGCTCGGCTCGATACCCATGACCGTCAGCGCGCGCAGCCCGCCGATGCCGAGGAGAATCTCCTGCCGCAGGCGCATGTCGCGGTCGCCCACGTACAGCCGCGTGGTGATCGCGCGCTGCCCGGGCGGGTTCTCCGGCAGGTCCGTGTCCAGCAGGAACAGCGGCACGCGGCCGACCTGCACGCGCCAGATGTGGAAATACACCGTCTCCTCGTCGAGCTCGATCTCCCCGCGCACCGGTTTGCCCGCCGCGTCGGAGACCAGCGTCACCGGCATGTTGTACCAGTCGTTCCGCGGATACGCCTCCTGCTGCCAGCCGTCGGCGGAGAGGTATTGCTTGAGGTAGCCTTCGCGGTAGAGCAGCCCGACCGCGACCAGCGGCAGGCCGAGGTCGCTGGCGGATTTCAGGTGGTCGCCGGCGAGGACGCCCAGGCCGCCGGAGTAGATCGGCAGGCCGACGTCAATCCCGAACTCGGTGGAGAAGTAGGCGATCGTCCGGCTGGTGACGTTCGGATAGGTCTTGCTGAACCAGGTCGGCGCGGTCATATAGGCGCGGAACTGCGCGTGAACGCGGTTCATCGTCGCCAGGAATCCCTCGTCGCGCGCGAGTTCCTCGAACCGCTCCTGCGGCACCACCCCGAGCATCAGCGCCGGGTTCTGGTACGACTTCTCCCAGTATTCCACGTCCATGCGGATGAAGAGCTGGACCGCTTCCCAGTTCCAACTGAACCAGATGTTGTACGCAATGTCGCGCAGCGGGTCGAGCGCTTTCGGCAGCTTGGGCAGGACGTTGAAGGCGCGGACTTTCATGGATTTCCCCTCATTGGATCATGAGTTCCTTTGCGCAATCGCGCTTGCTTCTAACCATTATCGTCGGTTTCGCTGCAAACGAAAGGCCGGCGACCAGGATTCTGAGCAGCATCGCGATTGCGATACGGCCGCGCAACGCGGCGCATTGTGCCATCGGCCCGAAACACTGTCAAGACAGCAGTTTCGCCAGCCGGATGAACTGCGCCACGGTGAACTGCTCGCAGCGGTCCGCTTCGGCCGCGCCGATTTCCGCCAGGAGGCGCGCGGCGGCCGCGCGGTCTTTCACGCGCCCGGCCATCAGCAGGCTGCGCGCCGCCTGCTTGCGGCGGTGGCCGAAGAGGTCGCCCGCCACCTGCCGGAGTTTCTCCAGGTCGCCGGCCGCGGCGCGGAGTTCGGCATCGGGGCGGACGCGCAGAATGCTGCTTTCCACTTCCGGCTGCGGCCAGAATGCGCCCGGGCGCACGTGCCGCACCACCTGCGTCCGCGCCGTGGCCTGGACAATGACGGAGAGATATCCGTACGCGTCCGTCCCGGGCGCCGCGCAGATGCGGTCGGCGACCTCGCGTTGAACGGTCACCACCATCTCGCACGGGACCGGGCCTTGCAGCAGCAGCGCGGAGATGACGGCCGTGCTGACCGCGTACGGCAGGTTCGCCACGAGCTTGAGGCGCGAATCAGGAATCGAGTCCATCGCGGCGGCAACCGCCTCGCGCACTTCCGGCGCGAGCGCCGCTCCCGGGCCCATGGCGTCGGCGTGGATGAGCCGCACGTTCGGCAGGCCCCCTAGCCGCTCCGCCGCCAGCGCGTGCAGCTTGCGGTCCACCTCGACGGCGACGACCGCGCCGGCGGCTTCCGCCAGGCAGCCGGTCAGCCCGCCGGTCCCGGCGCCGATCTCGAGCGCCACGTCGCGCCGGTCCAGCTCAGCCTCCTCGACGACCCGGCGCATCACCGCCGCGTCCACCAGGAAGTTCTGCCCGCGCACCCGGCTCGGCCGGATCCCGTGCGCCGCGAACAGCGCTTTCAGCTCGGCGGCCGTCGGGATGGCGCTTGTCGTCATGTGTTGACCTGCGGAATATTCTGCGCGGGCCGGTGCCGGAAAACCCACGCCAGCCCAATCAGACCGATTGCCGTCAGCGACGCGCCCAACCCGTCGAGCCAGAGCGGTTGAAACGCGACGCCCGGAGGGAGTCGAGCCGAATAACCTGCAATCTTCCAGGGGAAAGCGCCAACTATGACGAGCGTCGAGTTGAGGTTCGTCAACGCGTGGAGTATTACGCATGGCCAAAGCGACCGGGTCCGCACGTAGATCCATCCTCCGAGGAGGCCAAGATAGAAGGCCATCACGAATTGATACGGATTCCGGTGCCAAAGCGCGAACAGAACGGCCGATACCAGGATTGCCGTCGGCGCGGAGTATCGCCGCAGCAATCCGCCGAGGATGAGTCCCCGGAAAACGGCCTCCTCGGTGAGAGGCGCAATAACCACCGCGGCGAGGAATTCGATCGGAGGCGCCAGGTGGCGCGACGCGAACAGTTTGGCAAGCCAGGCGGGCGGTGGCAAGAACCTATGCAGCACGATCCCCGCCTCGGAATCCAGAATGCCAAGCCCGGCCGTCGCAACGATCATCGGAAGCAGGAGCCAGCCGCTGAAACGCTTCAGGCTCAGCGCCTCACTCCAGGAACTTGAGACCTTACGGAAGCCGAAATTCAGCAGGACGGCGGCAGCGGCAAATCTGACCCCGAAGGACATAAGGTCTCTGAACATGTGCGATGGTTTGGCCACCATCGCAAAAACTGCCACGATCCGCCACATGCCAATGAACAAACCGTCATAGATCGCCGCATAAGCAATGGCGCAGAAGATCCCCATGGAAGGAGGCTTTTCCGAGAGCGGCCGAGAGGTGAGGTGTTCGCGCGGTACCGATGGCGGCGGCTGAGCCGGGCCGATGCCGGCTGCTTTTGTGGGAAGATCGCTATCCATGCCTTCCGGCCATTTCCGCGGCGAGCAGTATTGCGGCGACCATGCTGCCGGGGTTGGCTTTTCCCTGCCGCACGATGTCGTACGCCGTGCCGTGATCGGGCGAAGTGCGGATGATCGGCAGCCCGAGCGTCACGTTCACGCCGCTATCGAACGCCAGCATCTTGACCGGGATGCACGCCTGGTCGTGGAACATGGCGACGAAGGCGTCATGGAGCGCGCGGAGCTTCGGCGTGAAAGCCGCGTCGGCCGGGATCGGGCCGTCGCAGGCGATGCCTTCGCGCTGCGCCTGACGGACCGCCGGCGCGATGGACTTCGTTTCCTCGCGGCCGAACAGCCCCGCCTCGCCCGCGTGCGGATTCAGCCCGCAGACGCCGATGCGCGGCCTCCGCAGCCCGAACCACCGGCGCAGATCTCGATGGACGATGCGGATCGTGTCGAGCACGTTCTTCCGCGTAATGAGCCCGGGCAGATCCTTGATCGCCGCGTGCGTCGTCACCAGCGCCACGCGCAGGCCGCCGCCGGCCATCATCATCACCGGCTTGCGGACGCCGGCGCTCTCGGCGATCATCTCGGTGTGGCCGGGCCAGTCATAGCCCGCTTTGCGGATGGCCTCTTTGCTGATCGGCGCGGTTACGACGGCGTCAATCCGGCGGTCAAGCGCCATCTGGACGGCACACTGGATCCACGCGACTGAGGCCGCTCCGCCGGCGGCGGTGGGCCGGCCCAGCAACGCCAGCCGGCCGGAACATTCTCCGCACTCCATCAGGAACGGTCCCGCATCGCGTCCGACCGGCGCGTCGGAGGCGCGGCGGAATCTCGGCGCGTGACGGCCGAGTCCGCTCGCGACGCTGCTCAGGACCGCCGCGCTTCCAAAGACCATGAACCGCGCCGCCTCCCGCGCCCGCCGGTTGGCCAGCGCGCGAAGGACCACTTCCGGCCCGATGCCGCTGGGATCGCCGATGGTGATGCCGATGAGCGGTTTGCGCGACATGATTGCGCATTCCTCCACTTCGTGAACGATCTCGTCCTCGTCCTCGTCCTCGTCGTCGTCCTCAACCGAACGGAACGACCGAGGACGAGGACGACG
>JBKQWE010000011.1:0-33770 GCA_052139675.1 Candidatus Brocadiia bacterium | reverse complement strand
CGCCACGCCAAGCGCATCGGCCCGATCCTGAAGGAGCTCGTCCCGCGCGAGGGGGACGGGTCCGCCTTCCTCGGCGGGCCGGCTTGGTACCACTTGGAGACCGGCGGCAAACGCATCCGCTCGGCCCTCTGCCTGCTGACTGCCGAGGCGCTCGGCGGCGACTCCGAGAAGGCGCTCCACTTCGCCGCGGCGGTCGAATTGCTCCACAACATGCTCCTGGTCCATGACGACATCGAGGACGGCGACACGGTCCGGCGGAACCAGCCGACGGTCTGGAAGCGGTTCGGGCTGGCGAACGCGATCAACGTCGGCGATTACCTGTTCGCGCGCTCGCTGCGCGCGGTGATCCTTTCGCCCGTGCCCGCCGAGGTGCGCGCGCGGCTGATGGACCTGTTCCTGGCGACTTACGAGCGGACCATCGCGGGCCAGGCGCTCGACATCAATTCCCGCTCCGACGCGCGCTTCACGATCGAGGACTACCTGCGCATGGTCACGCTCAAGACGGGGCATTACCTGGTGCTCGGCATGGTCGGCGGAGCGATCATCGCCGGCGCGCCGGAGGCGACGCTCGAGTGCCTGCGCCGGCTCGGCGAGAGCCTCGGCCCGGCGTTCCAGATCCGCGACGACATCCTGGACCTGACCGCCGGCAAGGGGCGCGGCGGCGTAAGCGGCTCCGACATCCGCGAGGGCAAGGCCAGCATCCTCTACGCGCACGCGCTGGCGCACTCCTCGCCCGCCGAGGCCGAACGCCTGCTGAAGATCATGCGCAAGCCGCGCGAGGAAAAGACCGACTCCGACGTCGCCGAGATCCTCGGCCTGTACGGCCGGTGCGGCTCCATCGCGTTCGCGCAGGAGATGGCCGACCGGCTGATCCTCCAGGCCCAGCGCGCGCTCGACGCGCTGCCCGTCGGGCAGCAATCCCTCTTCCGCGAACTGCTCACCACCATCGCCGAAAGGAAAACCTGAATGAAAGCGCTCATCGCCGCCGGCGGCAAAGGCACGCGCCTGCGCCCGATCACGCACACGCGCAACAAGCACCTCATCCCGATCGCCAAC
This sequence comes from Candidatus Brocadiia bacterium, assembly GCA_052139675.1. Classification (GTDB taxonomy): domain Bacteria; phylum Planctomycetota; class Brocadiia; order CAIUPP01; family CAIUPP01; genus JBEKCB01. Next base: position 32,714 of record JBKQWE010000011.1, on the reverse strand, counting down.
AAGCCGATCCTGCACTACGCGCTCGAATACGTCGCCGCCGCCGGCATCCGCGAGGCGGGCATCATCGTCAACGCCGATAGCAACGAAGTGCAGGAAGCGCTCGGCTCCGGCGAGCGCTGGGGCCTGAAGATCACCTACATCCCGCAGACGGCGCCGCTCGGCCTGGCGCACTGCGTGAAGATCGGGCAGCCCTTCATCGGCCGCGAGCCGTTCGTCTTCTACCTCGGCGACAACATGGTCGTCGGCGGCATCGAGCGCTTCCGCGACGAGTTCCTCGCGCGCAAGTCCAACTGCCACCTGGCGCTCGCGCGCGTGCACGACCCGGAGCGCTTCGGCGTGCCGGAGATCGCCGGCGACCGCATCATCTCCATCCAGGAGAAGCCGAAGGCGCCGAAGAGCCAGTTCGCCGTCACCGGCATCTACTTCTACGACGAGTCGGTCTTCGAGGCGGTCCACCACATCCAGCCGAGCGCGCGCGGCGAGCTGGAGATCAGCGACGCGCACGATTACCTCATCAAGCACGGCAAGCGCGTGACGTTCAGCGAGATCACCGGCTGGTGGAAGGACACCGGCCTGCCGGACGACCTGCTCGAGGCGAACCGGCTGGTGCTCGATCACGCGGAGCCGGCGCAGGCCGAGGGCGTGCGGATCGAGGGCGGCTCGCAGGTCGTCGGCCGCGTGATCCTGCAGCGCGGCGCGCGGATCGTCGGGAGCAACATCCGCGGCCCGGCCATCATCGGCGAGAACACGGTCATCGAGAATTCGTACATCGGCCCGTACACCTCGATCTACCACGACTGCCAGGTCACCCGCAGCGAGGTGGAATTCAGCATCGTCCTGGCGAACTGCCGCATCGAGAACATCGGCGTGCGCATCGAGGGCAGCCTGCTCGGGTGCGACTCGCAACTGATCCGCGCCCGCGACAAGCCGCGCACGCACCGCTTCGTCGTCGGCGACCAGGGGATCATCGAGATTGCGTGATCGAAGAGTAAGGCCCAATATTAACTTCGGCCAATCGCGGTGATCGCACGAATCCGGAAGCATTGGACTGGCGCTGACTTCTGTAAGGAATTCCACTTTACAGTTGACAATGGGTTGAAAAGTGGCAAAATAGCTATTCGGAGCGAAGTCCCGCGAAGGCACTTTCTGGAGGATCATAAATGATAAGACAACTCCAAGTACGCAACTTTAAGTCCTGGAAGGACACGGGACTAATGCAAATAGCCCCGCTCACAGGGCTATTTGGAGCAAACAGCTCCGGCAAGACCAGCATTTTGCAGATGCTTCTAATGCTGAAGCAGACCATTGAGTCCGCCGACAGGGGCCGCGTCCTTCACATGGGCGATGATCGCTCCCTCGTAGACCTAGGAACCTACTTTGACATGATCCATGGTCACGGAGTTGGTGAAGTCCTTTCTCTATTCTTGCATTGGGACCTTCCACGGCCATTGAAAATCAGCAATCCCAGGGACCAAGGTAAGACGCTTTACGAAATCCCGGAATTGACGTTTGAAGTCGACATAAAAGGAGATACTGCCGGGCCTGCGGTCGAAAGCCTAAAATACAGTTTCGGTGACAACCATTTTGGAATGAAACGAGTTACGGGAACAAATGGCAAAGAAGAATATAAGCTGATTTCCGAAAACTATGACGCTTTACATTCCCCGGGTCGTTCATGGCCGCTGCCTGCACCCGTGAAGTGTTATGGTTTCCCCAACGAGGTAATCGCCTATTACCAAAACGTTGGATTTTTGTCGAACCTTGTCTTGGCGCTTGAGGACCAGTTTGGCAGGCTGGCCTACCTCGGGCCTCTTCGTGAATACCCTAAGCGTAGCTATCTGTGGGGCGGCGAACGACCGACCAGTGTTGGCATGCGCGGAGAACTCGCTGTGCCGGCTCTGCTTTCATCGAGGCAAAAGGGGCCTAGCATATCGTTCGGCAGAGGCAGGAAGCGGCAAACAATCGAGGAACGCATTGCATATTGGCTTCAGGAAATGGGGCTGATCCATTCATACTCGCTGAAACCTATTGCACAGAATCGTAAGGACTACGAACTCCGCGTTAAGAAGACGCTGACAAGCCCCGAGGTTCTTATCACGGATGTTGGGTTCGGTGTTTCTCAAATACTGCCTGTGATGGTTCTCTGTTACTATGTGCCGGAAGGCTCGACGATTCTTTTGGAACAGCCCGAGATTCACTTGCATCCTTCCGTGCAGGCGTCGTTGGCGGATGTCCTTATTGAAGTCGTCACGCGACGCAACATTCAGATCATCGTTGAGAGCCACAGTGAACATTTGTTGCGTAGGCTCCAGCGAAGGATAGCAGAGGGTGCAATGCCATCTGAGAATACAGCGCTCTACTTCTGTCGAATGCCCAATGGCTCATCCGTTAAGGAGAAGCTCAACGTAGACTCGGCCGGGAACATTACGAACTGGCCAGACGGTTTCTTTGGGGATGTGACGAGCGACTTGGTAGCGATGACTGAAGCAGCCATGAAGAAGCAATCGGAAGCAAACGGATGAGTCTTGTTATCGACACGAATGTGCCTGTCGTGGCAAATGGATTAAACACCAATCTGCCGCCACAATGTGTCAACGCTTGTGTTCGAGAGGTGGCAGCCCTCATGAGAAGTGGGGCGCACAAACTGGTCCTTGATGACGAGTGGCGTATTATTCGCGAGTACTCTGCAAACTTACGGTCAAGTGGCCAAGCCGGTTTAGGGGAGGCATTTCTACAATGGGTTCTTACGAATCGGATGAACCCTAATCGGTGCGAGCTAATTCGCATCACCCCGACTAACGGAGGCGGCAACGATTTTCAGGAGTTTCCTAGAGACGCTGAACTTGCAGATTTTGACCCGTCGGACAGAAAATTCGTCGCTGTTGCCCTCGCTCACCCGGAACGCCCTGAGATTCTTCAGGCGGTTGATTCGAAATGGTGGAGATTCAGATTGGTATTGAGGAGAAACGGCGCCACGGTGAGGTTCCTTTGCGAGGAATACGTTCGTACACGGGGCAAGAGGTCATAAGCTACCAAGGACGAGAGTTACATATACGGCCTTTTCGTTCAGTCACTGCGGCATTGCCGGCATCACCACGTCACTCGATACTTTCCACGAGTTCTTTCGGGATGCCGATGTCCACGACGACAACCTGGCCGGCCTGCGCGGGGCCTTCGGCGAGGGTGAAGCCGAGTTTCGGGAGGACGAAGGTGGCGGTGCGCGTGGCTCGGACGGCGGCGCGGAGGATCCGGCCGGCGTCGCAGTCGAGGCCGCTCGGGATGTCTATCGCCAGGACCGGCTTGTCGGCGGCGTTGATGAGGCGGATGAGGGAAAGATACGGCTCGCGCACGTCGCCGGTCAGCCCGGTGCCGAGCAGCGCGTCCACGATGAGGTCGGCGGACCGTTCGAGGCCGGCGGCCTCGAAGCGCCCGTCCTCCGCCGCGGCGAGGTGCAGGTGAAGCCCCATTTTCTGCGCGATCTGCAGGTTGATCCCGGCGTCGGTCCAGGGGTCAATTTCCTCCGGCGGGCACGCCAGGACGAACTCCACCTTCGCGCCGCGGTTGTGCAGGTGGCGGCCGACGACGAATCCGTCTCCGCCGTTGTTCCCCTTGCCGCAGAAAATCACGACGCGCTTCCCCGCCACACGGAGGGCGGGCAAGTCCGCCGGATTGCCGAGCATCTCGGCTGCGACCTCCGCCGCGCCGCGGCCGGCGTTCTCCATCAGGACCACGCCCGGCATCCCGTATTCGTCCATCGCCCGCCGGTCCAGCTCGCGCACCTGCTCCCGAGTGCACGCTTTCTTCATGGCTTCACCCAGCCCTTGAACACCTGCCGCCCGTTCTGAATCTCCAGGATCGCGGCGGGCTTGATGGGGTTGTGGTCCTTGTCGAAGGTGATGCGGCTGGTGATGGTTTCGAGGTCGGTCTTCTCGAGCGCGCCGCGGATATCTATCCGGTCGTCGCTGCCCGCGCGGTGGATGGCGTCGAGGAGGATCTCGGTCGCCTCGAAGCCGAGCGAGGCCAGCGCGTCGGGGTCGGCGCCGAAGCGCTTCCGGTACGCGGCGACGAATGCCTTCACCAGAGGCGAATCGGACTCGCGCGAGAAGTGGTTCGAGAAATATCCGCCCTCCGCCGCGGCGACCTTGAGCAGCTCGGGCGAGTCCCATCCGTCGCCGCCGAGGAACGCCGCCTTGATGCCGATCTCGCGCGCCTGGCTGACCTGCAGCGCCACGTCGTTGTAGTAGTTCGGCAGGAACAGCACGTCCGGCGCGGCGGGCAGGATCTTCGTGAGCTGCGGCTTGAAGTCGTTGCTGCGCTCCGGATAGCTCTCGTACGCGACGACCTCGCCGCCGAGCTGGGTGAAGACCCTCTTGAAGATCTCGGCCAGGCCCTTGTTGTAATCGTTCGCGGAGTCGTAGAGGACCGCGGCGCGGCGGGCCTTCAGCGTGTCCCAGGCGATGTGCGCGTCGGCGTAGCCCTGGAACGGGTCGGTGAAACAGGCGCGGAAGACATAGCGCTTGCCGAGCGTCACGAACTGGCTGGTCGAGGAGCTGGAGATCATCGGCGTGCGCGAGGCCTCGGCGACCTCGGCGCCGGCGAGGGAGACTTTGCTCATGACCGCGCCGACCACCGCGCAGACGTGCTCGCGCTCGATGAGGCGCGAGAACGCGATCTTGCCGGCCACCGGATCGCCCTTGTCGTCCTCGACGATCAGTTTGAGCGGGCGCCCGAACAGCCCGCCCGCGGCGTTCGCCTGCTCAATGGCCAGCCGGACGCCGTTCTCGCAGGAGATGCCGAACGTCGCCGCCTCGCCGGTCTTCGGCGCGACGCAGCCGATGAGAATGGCCGGCCCGGTCTCCGCTTGCTCAGCCGCCGTGTGGGCCGCTTCCTTCTTCCCGCATCCGCAGAAGCCGAGCGCCAGCGCCGCCGCCGCGATCAGCCCAATCGCCCTCTTCATCGTGGGTTCCCTTTTCAAATCCAGTCGCGATCTTTCAAGGAGGCGACGAGCTCCTCGGCCGCCGAAATCTGGCAGGCCGTGCGGAACGGCACCTTCTTGTCCGCGGCGACGCGCCGCATGTCCTCGAAGGCGATCCCGATCCGGTCCTCGACGACCTCGAACGTCTCGTCCTTGTCGGTGATCGAGCCGCTCTTGGCCTGGCGCCACTCGACGTAGGAGGCGATCACGCCGCCGCTGTTGGCGAGGATGTCGGGCGCCACCGGAATCCTGCGCTCGTTGAGGATGACGTCGGCCTCGGCGGTGGTCGGGCCGTTGGCGCCTTCGACCACGGCGGCGGCGCGGAGCTTGCGGGCGTTGTCGCGGGTGATCTGGTTCTCGCGGGCGCACGGCGCGAGAATGTCCACCTTGGCCAGGAGCAATTCGTCGTTGGAGATGTGTCTGCCCGGCGCGCCGTCGAGCGAGCCGTTCTTCGCGGCGTGGGCGAAGAGCGCGGGGATGTCGAGCCCTTTCGGATTGCACCGGCCGCCGGTCACATCGCTCACGGCGACGACCTTGACGCCGGCCTCGTGCAGGAAGAGCGCGGCATAACTTCCGACGTTCCCGAATCCCTGCACCGCGGCGGTGGCGCCCTTGGGGCTCTTCTTCAGGGCGTCTTCCAGCATCAGCAGCGCGGCATGGCTGACGCCGCGGCCGGTGGCTTCGCGGCGGCCGGGAAGCCCGCCGACGCGCGGCGGCTTGCCGGTGACGCACTCGGGGATGTGCAGCTCGCCGAAGATCACCGCCATGTCCGTCGCGTCGGTGCCCATGTCCGGCGCGGGGACATAGACGCCGTAGCGCAGGTCCAGGTTCATGACGTGGACGTATTCCTTGATGACGGCGGTCTTCTCGAACCGGCTGAGCTTCTTCGGGTCAATGGCGATGCCGGTCTTGCCGCCGCCGAAGGGGATGCGCGCGAGGGCGGTCTTCCAGAGCATGCGCTCGGCCAGGTCGCGCGTCTCGTCGAGCGTCACGTCCGGCGCCATGCGGATGCCGCCCTTCGCCGGTCCGCGCACGGTATTGAAATACACGACGTACGAATCCGCCTGGATGACCTTGTCCGGGCTGATTTTCAGGCTGAGGTTGAAATAGGTTTCCTTCTCCGGCCGGCTGAGGATCTGTTCGGCGGTGGCGCTGATGCTGGTGTACTTGCGCAGGAGGCCGTAGTCAATGTTCGACATGTCGTTTCCTTTCTAACTGTGTTCGTAATCGTAATCTTACTCGTAATCGTAATCGCCGTTGACTGCGTTGCGCCAGGACAAGGCGATTACGATTAGGATTACGATTACGATTACGAAAACTTATCCTTTAATCACGCCGAGCGGCCGCATGCGGCAGACTTTTTTGGCCAGGCCCGCGCCGTGGACGACGTCCACGACCACGGCCACATCTTTGTAAGCTGCCGGCTGCTCTTCGTCAAGCCCTCGGCGGTCGTGCGAGAGGGCGAAGATGCCCTTCTGCTCGAGTTCCTTGCGGATCGAGCGGCCCTGGGAGGCGCGGACGGCGGCGGTCCGCGAGAGCAGCCGGCCGGCGCCGTGGCAGGCCGAGCCGAAGGTCTCTTCCATCGCGCGCGGCTGCCCGACGAGCAGGAAGGAATACCGGCCCATGTCGCCGGGGATGATGACCGGCTGGCCGATGCCGCGATAGACCTCCGGCACTTCCGGATGGCCCGGCGGAAACGCGCGCGTGGCGCCCTTGCGATGGACGCAGAGCGTGCGCTCGCGGCCGCCGACTTTGTGGCGCTCGAGCTTGGCGATGTTGTGCGCGACGTCGTAGATCAGGTCCATGCCCAGGTCGCGCGGGCTCATTTTGAAGAAGTGCTCGAAGACCTGGCGCGTGAGATGCATGAGCACCTGGCGGTTGGCCCAGGCGTAATTGGCGGCGCAGCGCATGGCGCCGAGGTAGCGCCGGCCCTCGTTGGAGTTCACCGGCGCGCAGACGAGCTGCCGGTCCGGGAGCTCGATGCCGTATTTCCCCGGCGCGCCCTGGAGCGAGTGGACGTAGTTGTCGCAGATCTCGTACCCGAACCCGCGGCTGCCGGAATGGATCATGACGGTGACGCCGCCGGCGGCCAGGCCGAAGACGCGCGCGGCTTCGGCGTCGTAGATCTCGTCCACCACCTGCACTTCGATGAAATGATTCCCGGAGCCGAGCGTGCCGACCTGGCCGCGGCCGCGCTCGTACGCGCGCGGGCTGACGGCGTCCGGATCGGCGCCCTCGATGCAGCCGCCGCTCTCGGTGTGCTCCAGGTCCTCGGGCCGGCCGAGGCCCCTGCGCACGATCCAGGCGCAGCCCTCGGCGACGATGTGGCGCTCCTCGGCATCGGAGAACCGGATCGCGCCGGTGGCGCCGACGCCGGTGGGGATATCGCGGAACATCGCGCCGACGAGCGCCTGCACGCGGCCGGCCACCGCCTTCTCGTCCAGGTTCGTCCGCAGCGCGCGCACGCCGCAGTTGATGTCGTACCCGACTCCGCCGGGTGAAATCACGCCGCCCTCGGCCGGGTCGGTCGCGGCGACGCCGCCGATGGGAAAACCGTAGCCCCAGTGGATGTCCGGCATCGCCATCGAGGCCGCCTGGATGCCCGGCAGGAAAGCGACGTTCGCCACCTGCTCGGCGGCCTGGTCCTTGCGGATGGACTCGACGAGGCGCTCGTCGGCGAAGATGATGCCGTCAGCCCGCATGCCCGCCTTGTACTCGCGCGGGATGCGCACGCGCCACGGGTCCAGCCGCTCCAGCGGCCCGTTCCAGTCGTTTGCCATGAATGACCCTCTCCTTGCAGTGCGGAGTGCGGAGTGTGGAGTGCGGAGTGAAACGGAAGGCGGCGCGCTCTCCACTCCGCACTCCGCAATCCAGATCAAATATCGAAGTAAACTTCCGCAACCCACGCGGATTCCGCCCTTGCGACGCGCGCGCCATAGTACGGGACGCCCTTGATCTCCGCGCGCAGCTCATGCCGCGACCGGTCGAGCGCTTCGCCGCTGAGCGTGGCCACCAGGCGCCATTCGGCGACCTCGCTCACGCGCACTTGCGCGAAGGCCCGCTTGCGCGCGTCCGTGCGCAGCAGAATCTCGTGCAGCCAAACGACCAGCAGGTCCACGGCATCCGTCCCGGTGACGACGACCGTCTCTTCCTCGGCCGGCTTCACCGAGGCCGGGTCGAGGAGCACCTCCAGCATGCCGCGCGCGGCGTTCTCGTACAGCTCCGGCAGCGTGCGCCCGAAGGCGCGGACGCCGACGTCGGCGGTGTGCTCCAGGATCTCGAATGGTTTGTCCATGGTCCTCATGCAGTGTAACGCGCGCACCGGCCGCGACGCAAGAAGGTGGCGGGGCTCCCTTAGCACACGAGAACTCCTGCCAAGTGCACCAAATGCGCTCCGCGCCAAGACGCGCTCGGCCAAGCGGCGATGCGCCTGCTCGCGCCAGGACTGTCGCGCATCACTACGAACCGGCGCAAGTTACGACTCATGGGCAGCCGTCTCTTACATCAACCAGCGCCCGCATTTCCAGCGCTACTACGCATTGCGTAGTAGCGCTATCTTGCCCAGTCCGTCTCGGATCCTTACACGGGACCTTGCGAAAGCTCGCACAAGCCTTCGCACGGGCCAGCTCACCGTAAGGCTCGTTGCTGCCGAAAGCCAGCCGCGTTTCTTGCGGGACTACGTATTGCGTAGTAGCGGCGACGCACTGGGCGCGATGCGGCGGCTTCCTGCGAGTCGCGTTGCCCGTTACTTATTCCCTTGATAACGAAAGCGTCCGACCGTATAATGCGATTATTAGGCAATTATCTAAATGAATGCCATGGATAAGGTCTACAAAGCTTGTGCTGACGCGACGCGGAGGAAGATATTGAAGCTTCTGCGCGAGCGCGACATGACTGCCGGCGAGATTGCGTCCCGCTTCAACGTGACGAAGCCGACAGTCTCCAGCCACTTCGCGGTCCTGAGGGAGGCGGGTCTGATACAGGGCGCCAGGTCGGGGAGGAATATCACTTATCACCTGAACACGGCGATGTTGGAGAAGGCTTTGCTGGCCCTGATGGAGGATTACGACTTTGTATGGATTCCTTCCGGAAATATTGACGCTGTTGCGATCGAGCTTGTTGAATCGCTGGTTAGAGCGGATTTCGCTGCGGTCGCACGCGACTTCGACAGCCAACTGGCGAGTCCGCTCACTCCCGAGAAGCTGGCCCGGGCCTGGCGGCTGACCCTACGGCAATTCGGACCGTTCCTGAAGCAGTTGGAAACTCGCACGGAGAGGTACTGGAAATTCACTTCGGTTATCGTGACCTGCGAATTTGCCAAGTCGAACTTGGACATCAAGGTCACATTCAGCCGAACGGGCAAGATTTCCGGCTTCTGGATCCTCAAGACGGATTAGACTCGGTAGAGCTGCCCAGTATGAACAAGAGAATCGTGTTTGGAGGGGCGCGGCAATGGCAAGAAAATGGATCATCATCGCGTTGGCAGTCGCATTCATAGGACTAAGCGGCGCCGAGTCTGTGCGCGCGCAATTGATCGTCCCGGATGCCAAGACTGTGGCCGCTTTGGAATTCGTGCGGCGCGTTGCCGAAGGCAAGTATGCGGATGCCGTGTCGCAATTTGACGCCACTATGGCTCGGGCATGCACCGCCGATATGCTAAAGCAGGTATGGGCATCCGCGGTTCAGCAGAACGGTATCTTCCAGGGAATTGGCGGGGCTCGTGCGGCAAGTGAGGACGCCGTCCCCATTATCTTCGTCACCTGCAAGTTCGAGAAGCAGACGCTTGACGCCGAGGTCGTTTTCGACAATGACGGGAAGATCGGCGGGCTGTGGTTTGTGCCGCATCTCGAATTGTCCCAGACGCAGTACTCGGCGCCCGACTATGTCCAGCAGGGCCTTTTCAAGGAATTGGAAGTAACGGTCGGCGCGGGTGAGTGGAAATTGCCTGGCGTGCTGTCTCTGCCCAATGGCGATGGCCCGTTCCCAGGAGTTGTATTGATCCATGGCTCGGGCCCAAATGACAGGGATGAGACGTTGGGACCGAACAAGCCTTTCCGCGATCTAGCCTGGGGACTGGCGTCGCGAGGCGTCGCTGTTCTGCGCTACGACAAGCGGACCAAGGTCTATTCTGCCCAGATCGCCAAGATCTCGAACAGTCTGACGGTGAAAGAGGAGGTGCTGGACGACGCACTGGCTGCGGTTTCACTGCTCAAAAGCACAGCAAAGATCTCCCCGAAGCGCATTTTCGTGCTTGGCCACAGCCTCGGTGGGACGCTGATTCCGCGCATTGGAAAGTTGGACGATCATCTGGCCGGATTGATCGTCATGGCCGGCGCCACGCGTCCTTTGGAGGATGTGATGCTCGAGCAGGTGACGTATTTGTCCACGCTGGACGGTCCGCCGTCTGCACAATCGAAAGAGAGAATCGCCGAGCTACGACGACAGGTTGCAACGGTCAAGAGTGCGACACTATCGCTCAACACTCCGGCGTCCGCGCTTCCTTTGGGCATGCCTTTAGCAGCATACTGGCTCGATCTTCGGGGCTACTGTCCGGCTGAACTGGCGAAATCGCTGAATCAGCCCATGCTGATCCTTCAAGGCGGCAGAGACTACCAGTCCACAAAAGTTGAATACGACGGCTGGGTCAAGGCGCTCTCCGGCAAGCCGGAAGTGACGTTCAGGTTTTACCCGAAGCTGAACCATCTCTTCATGGAGGGAAGCGGAAAGAGCACTCCCGTGGAGTATGAGAGGCGCGGGCCGGTTTCTCGGCAGACGATAGACGATGTGGCTGCCTGGATTGCCGCGCACTGAACTTTCATGGCGGTGCGCCGCCCCGATACGGTCTAAGAAACGCGCCAGGGTCGCCGATCAACCGCTTGCTTTCGCGCGCTCGGGGCCGATAGAATGCAAGGATCAATACAACTTCGTATTTTAGAGGAGGCGCGCCATGGAACGCTCTGCGCTGGAGTTTCTGAAGAAGCTGATCGAGACGCCCAGCCCGTCCGGTTTCGAGCAACCCGCCCAGAAGCTGGTCCGCGACCGCCTCAAGGACGCGGCGGACGAGGTGCGCACCGACGTGCACGGCAACGTGATCGCCGTCAAGAACCCGGACGCGCCGCTGCGCGTGATGCTCGCCGGCCATTGCGACGAGATCGGGCTGATGATCACGCACATTGACGAGAAGGGCTATCTTTTCTTTGCGTCCATCGGCGGCATTGACCCGTCCATCCTGGCCGGGCAGCGCGTGGAGATCCACGACGCCCGCGGCCGCGTGGACGGCGTCATCGGCAAGAAGGCCGTGCACCTGATGGAGGCGGACGAGCGCGGCAAGCCGATGAAGATCAAGGAATACTGGATTGACATCGGCGCGAAGGACCGGAAGGACGCGCTTTCGGCGGTGGCGATCGGCGACCCGGCCACGCTGGCGCGGCGGTTCTTCGAGCTGCGCAACCAGTTGATCAGCGGGCGAGGATTCGACGACCGCGTCGGGGCGTGGACGGTGGTCGAGACCATGCGCCGCATCCGGAACCTGAAGCTCGACTGCGGCGTCTACGGCGTGAGCACGGTGCAGGAGGAAATCGGCCTGCGCGGCGCGCGCACGGCGGCGTTCGGCATCGAGCCGCACGCGGGCATCGCGGTGGACGTGGGATTCGCCAGCGACCATCCCGAGGTGGATAAGAAACTCGTCGGCGACGTATCGCTCGGCAAGGGGCCGATCCTCCATCGCGGCGCGAACATCAACCCGGTGCTCGCCACGCTGATGGAGAAGGCGGCCAAGGCCGCGCGCATCCCGTTCCAGATGCAGGCCGAGCCGGGCGCCACCGGGACCGACGCCAACGTCATTCAGGTCAACCGCGCCGGCGTCGCCGCCGCGCTGATGAGCATCCCGAACCGCTACATGCATACGCCCGTCGAGGTCTGCTCGCTCAAGGACCTGGACAACGGCGTGAACCTGCTCGTGGCGACGCTGCGCGCGATCAAGGCTAATCAGAAGTTCATACCGTGAACGGGTTGAGGCGCGCTGCGATGCGCTGACGGAGGCGATTCAGATCGCCTCGTAGAGCGTAAAGACGTTCCTGCCATAAGAACGCCGGCCCGCGGCGCGCAGATGAGGGGTGGATTCGGGGATCGGGTCGCGCAGATCGTGCTGGAGGATGACGACGCAGCCGGGCTTGAGCAGCCGGCGCTCGGCGAATTCGTCCAGGAGCGCCATGAGCGCGGCTCGGCCGGACGGATCCTGCAGCAGCGGAAACGGCGGGCCCACGAAGGCGATGTCGGCCGGTCGGCCGAGCTTCGTCAGGACGTCCTCGCACCGGAAAACATCCCGCACGAGCACGTCGGCGCGGCCGGCCACGCGGCACCGCTCCAGGTTGCGCTGCAGGTACAGCTTGTGCGCGTTGGAGCGCTCGACGAAGACGCACCACGCCGCGCCGCGGCTCAGCGCCTCGATGCCGACGGTGCCGACCCCGGCGAAGAGATCGAGCACGGTCGCCTCCAGCACGTCGTCGCGGAGGATGTTGAAAATCGCCTGGCGCGCCATCTCCGGCGTGGGGCGGACTTTTTCGCCGCGCGGGCAGTCGAGCCGCGTGCCGCGCGCCGTGCCTGCGACGATGCGCATTATCCCTCCATCCGTTTCCTGAAGTACTCCAGCGTCGGGACGAGCCCGTCGCGGAGCGCGTAGCGCGGCTCCCAGCCGAGCACCTTGCGCGCCTTCGAGATGTCCGGCTGGCGCACCTTCGGGTCGTCCTTGAACTCCGGCGGGAACGGCTGCATGACGATGCGGCTCCGGCTGCCGGTGATCTCGATGAGCAGGCGCGCGAACTCCGCGATGCTGATCTCCTGCGGGTTGCCGATGTTGACCGGCTCGGCCTCGTCCGAGTCCAGCAGCTTGAGGATGCCCGCGAGCGTATCGGCGACGTAGGTGAACGAGCGCGTCTGCGCGCCGTCGCCGAAGACGGTGAGGTCCTCGCCGCGGAGCGCCTGGCAGATGAAATTCGGCAGCGCGCGGCCGTCGTTCAGGCGCATGCGCGCGCCGTAGGTGTTGAAGATGCGGACGATGCGCGTGCGGACGCCGTGCGCGCGGTGATAGGCCATCGAGAGCGACTCGGCGAAGCGCTTCGCCTCGTCGTACACGCCGCGATAGCCGATCGGGTTGACGTGCCCCCAATACGTCTCCGGCTGCGGATGGACCTGCGGGTCGCCGTAGACCTCGGAGGTGCTCGCCAGCAGGAACCGCGCCCCTTTGGCCTTGGCAAGCCCGAGCGCCTTGTGCGTGCCGAGCGAGCCGACCTTGAGCGTCTGGATCGGCAGCTTCAGGTAATCAATCGGGCTGGCCGGCGAGGCGAAATGGAGCACGTTGTCCACCGGCCCGTCAATAAAGATGTACTCCGTCACGTCGTGATGGATGAACCGGAATTTGCGGTTGCCGAGCAGGTGCGCGACGTTGTCCGAGCTGCCGGTGATGAGGTTGTCGAGGCAGATGACCTCGTGGCCGCGCTGGAGCAGCGCATCGCACAGGTGCGACCCGAGGAACCCGGCTCCGCCGGTGACCACCGAGCGCATGACGCCTCCTCGCGTTTTAACTTCGATGAACGCCGCCGACCAGACCGGATTCTAGGGGCATTGCGGACGCCTGTCAAGAACGCGCGTATTACGGTTGCGTTAGATTGACATTACGGCTGAGTGACGGTTAGACTCATGCCCGCCGGAGATGCGCGTTCCCGCTCGGGCGTATCCTGAAGAACGAAGGAGGGCAGATGCTTTTCAGATTTTTCCCCCAGGAATTCAAGTTCTTCGACCTGCTGGAGGAGCAAGCGGACTACGCCGTCGCGGCGGCGATCTTCTTCAAGGAAGTGGTCTCGAAAGGCGAGCTGACCGTGGACGACCTGTCGAAGATGCGGGACATCGAGCATCGGGGCGACGAGGCCGCGCACGCGATCATAGACCGGCTGAACCGGACCTTCGTCACGCCGTTCGACCGCGAGGATATCTACGCCCTGACGAAGGAACTGGATGACATCACCGACATGCTGTACACGATTGTCCGGCGGCTGTCCGTTTACAAGCTGGCCGGCGTGGACAAGAGCCTGGTGGAATTCGCTTCAGTGATCGAGGATTCCGTGCGCGCCGTGTCGCTGACGGTCAAGGGGCTGCGCAACATGAAGAACGCCAAGGCCATCCTGCCCTCGTACGTGGAGATCCACCGGCTCGAGAATGTCGGCGATACGATGAGGGATATCGTGCTCGCGGAACTCTTTGAGCGGGAGAAGGACCCCATTATGGTCATCAAGCGGAAAGAGATCTACGAGGACGCGGAAACGGTCCTCGATATCTGCGAAGACGTCGCCCACGTGGTCGAGTCCATCTTTGTCAAACATGCCTGAGTCATGACAGTCACCATTGTTCTGCTCGTCGCGCTGGCGCTGGTTTTCGATTTCCTGAACGGATTTCACGACTCCGCGAACTCCGTCGCCACGGTCGTATCCACGCGCGTGCTCTCGCCCCGCTACGCCGTCCTCTGGGCGGCTTTCTTCAATTTCGTCGCCTTCCTCTTCTTCGGGCTTCACGTCGCGAACACCATCGGCAAGGGAATCATTGACATCAAGATCGTGGACAACAGCGTCATCTTCGGGACGCTGGTCGGCGCCTGCGTCTGGGATGTCTTCACCTGGTATTTCGGCCTGCCGACGAGTTCCTCCCACGCGCTGATGGGCGGAATGATCGGGGCCGCGCTGGTGAAGGCGGGGACCGGCGCCATGGTGTGGGGCGGCATCCTCAAGACGGTCATCTTCATCTTCGTCTCGCCGATCATCGGCCTCGTGCTCGGGTTCCTGATGGGCGTCATCGTTTACCGCCTGGCCGCCCGAAGCGCTCCGGCGAAAGTGGACTATGTCTTTCGAAAAGGACAATTGGTGTCCGCCGCGCTGTACAGCCTGGGCCACGGCGGAAACGACGCGCAGAAGACCATGGGCATCATCGCCAGCCTTCTTTTCAGCGCGGGCCTGCTGGGCGCCACGTTTCACATTCCGCTGTGGATTGTGCTATCCTGCCATGCGGCCATCGCCTTGGGAACGATGCTGGGCGGGTGGCGCGTGGTGAAGACGATGGGCCAGCGGGTGACCAAGCTCAAGCCGGTGGACGGGTTCTGCGCCGAGACCGCCGCGGCGGCCACGCTGTTCACCGCTTCGGCCTTCGGCATCCCGGTGAGCACCACTCATACGATCACCGGCGGCATCATGGGCATCGGCTCGCTCAAGCGGTTGAGCGCGGTGCGCTGGGGCGTGGCCGGGCGCATCATCTGGGCGTGGGTCCTGACCGTTCCGTGCGCGGCGGGAGTCTCCGCGCTGGCTTATTACCTGATTCGACTGGCGCAGGGCTGAGGCCCGGCGCGCCGAGGAGTTTCTCGATGCCTATCGTGGACATGCCGCTCGAAAAACTGAAGAAGTACCGGGGAATCAATCCGCGCCCGAAGGATTTCGACCGGTTCTGGGAGGACGCGCTGGCCGAGATGCGCGCGGTGGAACCGAAAGTGGACCTGGCGCCGGCGGAGTTCCAGGCGCCGTTCGCCGAGTGCTTCGACCTGACTTTCACCGGCGTCCGCGGCGCGCGCATCTATGCCAAGTACCTGCGTCCGCGCCGGGCGCCGGCGCCGCATCCGGCGGTGCTGCTCTTCCACGGCTACTCCGGCCACAGCGAGGACTGGACGCAGAAGCTGGGCTACGTGGCGGCGGGTTTTTCCGTGGCGGCGCTCGACTGCCGCGGCCAGGGCGGCCGCTCGGAAGACCTCGGCATGGTCAAAGGGACGACGCTCCGCGGGCACATCATCCGCGGCCTGGAAGACTCGCCGGAGAACCTGCTGTTCCGGAGCATCTTCCTCGACACGGCCGAGTTGGCGCGGATCGTCATGGGCATGCCGGAGGTGGACCCGGCGCGCGTCGGCGCAACCGGCGGCTCGCAGGGCGGCGGGCTGACTCTGGCCTGCGCGGCGCTCGAGCCGCGGATCAACCGCGCGGCGCCGGCCTATCCGTTCCTGTGCGACTATCGGCGCGTCTGGGAGATGGACCTGGCGCTCAACGCGTACGAGGAACTGCGGTGGTTCTTCCGCTCCTTCGACCCGCGCCACGAGAGCGAGGAGGAAATCTTCACGCGCCTGGGCTACATTGACCTGCAGAACCTGGCTCCGCGCATCCGCGGCAAGGTGCTGATGGCGACCGGGCTGATGGACACGATCTGCCCGCCCTCGACGCAGTTCGCGGCGTTCAACAAGATCGTCGCGCCGAAGGAACTGGCGATTTACCCCGACCACGCGCACGAAGGCCTGCCGGGCTGGTCCGACCGCGTGTTCCAGTTCATGCTCGAGATGAACGCGCCGGACGCCGATTCAAAGAAAAACCTTGCGAAGGCCGGCCCGCCGGAGCGGGCCCGCAAAAACCCTCGCAAGGTTCAATGACATTCGCAGAAAGAAAGGAATCCTCTCGCCAAGACGCGAAGAACGCAAAGAACGCAAAACAACCTGATTATGCTGTTCTTAGCGCTCTTTGCGTCTTTGCGAGAGACCTTCCTTAATCGCCGCCGGCCCTATTCGCCGCGCTTGGCGAGCTCGCGGTCGAGCGTGAACATCGCTTCCTTCGAATCGCCGATCAGCCGGAGCTGCTGGACGATGCCCAGCGCGTTGGCTTCCTCCTCGACCTGCTCGTTCACGAACCACTGCAGGAAGTCGGCCGTCGCGCGGTCGTTCTCGGCGTGGGCCACGTCCACCAGGCCGTGGATCAGGCCGGTGACCTTCTGCTCGTGCGCGTAGGCCGCCTCGAAAGCCGCCAGCAGCGTGGGCCACTGCGTCGGCGGTTTCGCGATCGGCTCCAGCACGATCCTGCTGTTGCACGCGAGGACGAAGTCGTAGAGCATCATCGCGTGCTTGACTTCTTCCGTGGTCTGGACGCGCATCCATTTCGCGGCGCCGATCCAGTTCTGCGCGGTGAAGTTCGCCACCATCGAGAGATAAAGGTAGGCGGAGTACAGTTCGGCATTGACCTGCCCGTTGAGCGCCTTTTCCATCTTGTCGCCGAGCATCGGTATTCCCCGCTTTCGGAAGAAATGGAACGCGGCCTGTTCAGGTCATCTGCGCCGGCTGGAACCCCGGAGCTGCAGCGCAGGCTTGTCAACCTCGCGGATGATCCCGACGCGCTCGAACTCACCGAGAGCCCGCCGGACGGTTCTGCGGGAGAGCGTCGGGAATCTCGCCTGGAGCCGGCGGTCTATTTTTTCCAGCGTCGCCCTGTCGCCGGAATGAGCGAGCTCGCGGAGCACTTCCACCCGCTGGCGGGTCAGTTTGAGGCCCGCCTGCCGGCAGATATCGCTCAGCAATTGCATCACGTCGCCCGATTTCGCGTCTCTGCATCGGCCCATGCCGAAAAGCCTCCCTCAACGGCGCCCCTTGAGGGGACAAGGCTCTTTCGCCCCTGCGGCTGAACAGAAAACGACGGCCTTGCCGACTCTTCTCGACTTACGACTTGCGTCCTTCACTTACCGCACGCTTACTGTCGAGATGAGCCGGCAAGGCCTACTGCAACGCCTTCTTTTCCGCCTACCCGCTTGCTTCACGCCTCAATGAAAGAATATACCACGGCCGCGGGCTTGTCAACTTTTTTTCTATCTCTCTATTTCACTCGGTCGCCCGGCGTTATTCCTCCTCTTCCTCCTTCGGCAGATCGCTGATGATCGCGTCGGTGGAGAGCAGAAGCGTGGCGATGCTGGCCGCGTTCTGGAGGGCGCTGCGGACCACTTTCGCCGGGTCAATGATGCCGGCTTTCATCATGTCCACGTACTGGCCCTTCTCCGCGTCGAAGCCGAAGTCGTGTTCCGACTCGACCACCTTCTGCAAGACCACCGCGCCGTCGTAGCCGGCGTTCTCGGCGATCTGGCGCAACGGGGAGCTCAAGGCGCGGCGGACGATCTCCACGCCGGTCCGCTCGTCGCCGGAGGCCTTCACCTTGTCGAGCGCCTTGAGGGCGCGGACGAGCGCCACGCCGCCGCCGGGCACCAAGCCCTCTTCCACCGCCGCGCGGGTGGCATGCAGGGCGTCCTCGATGCGCGACTTCTTGGCCTTCATCGCGATCTCGGTCGCCTCGCCGACGCGGATTTCGGCCACGCCGCCGGAGAGCTTGGCCAGCCGCTCGTCCAGTTTCTCGCGGTCGTAATCGCTGGTGGTCGTCTCGATCTCGCGCCGGAGCTGCTCGATGCGGCTGCGGATGTCCTTCTGCGAGCCGGCGCCCTCGATGATCGTGGTCTTCTCCTTCTCCACGCGCACCTTCTTGGCGCTGCCGAGGTCCTTGAGCTGGAGGTTCTCGAGCTTGATGCCCAGGTCCTCGAACACGGCCTGGCCGCCGGTGAGCGTGGCGAGGTCCTCGAGCATGGCCTTGCGCCGGTCGCCGAACGCGGGCGCCTTGACGGCGCAGACGGAGAGGACGCCGCGGAGCTTGTTGACGACCAGAGTCGCCAGCGCCTCGCCTTCCACTTCCTCGGAGATGATCAGCAGCGGCTTGCCCGCGCGCGCGACGGTTTCCAGGACCGGCACGATGTCCTGCACGGAGGAGATTTTCTTCTCGTGGATCAGGATGTACGGATCCTCGAGGACGCACTCCATCGTCGCCGGGTCGGTGACGAAGTAGGGCGAGCTGTATCCCTTGTCGAACTGCATCCCCTCGACGACCGTGACCTCGGTCTTCAGCGACTTGCCCTCTTCGATGGTGATGACGCCGTCCTTGCCGACCTTGTCCATCGCCTCGGCGATCATCTGGCCGACTTCCGGATCGTTGTTGGCGGCGATGCGGCCGACGTGGGCGATCTCTGCGCCCGAGCTGACCTTGACGGCCATGCGCCGGATTTCGGCGACCACGGCCTCGACGCCGCGGTCAATCCCGCGCCTGAGGTGCATCGGGTTGGCGCCGGCGGTGACGTTCTTGAGGCCCTCGTCGAAGATCGCCTCGGCCAGCACCGTGGCCGTCGTCGTCCCGTCGCCGGCGATGTCGCTCGTCTTCGAGGCCACCTCGCGCGCCATCCGCGCGCCCATGTTCTCGTATCGGTCCTTCAGCTCCACTTCCTTGGCCACGGTCACGCCGTCCTTGGTGACGTCCGGCGCGCCGTAACTCTTCTCCAGTATCACGTTATGACCGGCCGGCCCGAGCGTGGACTTGACGGTCCGGGCGAGCTGCTTCACCCCGCGGCGCAGCGCGTTGCGCGCCTCTTCGTTCAGTGCAATCTGCTTGGCTGACATCACTTTCTCCCTACTCGATGACCGCGAGGACGTCGTCCTCGGACATGAGAATATATTCCTCTCCATCCACCGTGACCTCCGTGCCCGCATACGAGCTGAAGAGGATCCGGTCGTTCTTCTTGACGGTAAAGGCGCCGAGCTTGCCGTCCTTCAGCAGCCGGCCGGAGCCGACCGCGATGACCTTGCCCTGCTTGGGCTTTTCCTTGGCGCTGTCGGGGATCACGATTCCGCCCTTCGTCTTCGTCTCCGCCTCGAGCCGCTTCACCAGCACCTTGTCGCCGATCGGCGTCAGTTTGGTCGCCATCGTTCTGGCTCCTTTCAAAAAGAAAAGACTTCTTGACCGCGAAAGCGCGAAGGCGCGAAAGAAAATGCCATTCCGCGGTTTCGCGGTCGAATCACAGATCGTCCGTCTCGTAATGCCGCCGCAGGACCTCAACGACGATGCGGCGCAGCGCGGAGATGTCGAAAGGTTTTGCGATGAACGAATCGAAGTGCGCCGCCAGCGCCTCGGACATCAACTCGCGCGACGCGTCGGCCGACATCAGGATGCTCGGCACGCGCGCGGAAATCTCCCGCCGGATCATGCTCACCGCATCGAGCCCGGTCATGTCGGGCATGTTCATGTCCACGATCATCACGTGGATGAAGTGGCTTCGCACGACCTCGATCGCCTCGCGGCCGCACGAGGCCAGGCACAGTTCGTATCCCTGCATGGCGAGCGCTTCGCCCACGGTCTCCCGGCAACCCGCGTCGTCATCCGAGACGAGGACCCTGTACGGCCGTACGAACAGCTCGCGCGCCACCATGTGCGGTTCCTTCTCTTCAGGCTGCTCCGATAGTCCGGAATTCCACGTCAGCAAACTATATACCGCTGCGCGCGGCACCGGAGTAAACTTCGCCAAAGGAAACACGCTGCGGCTGGCGTGTCATAAACTGCTACGATAATGATAGTTACAGTATACCATTTTGAAGACTTGCACAGCGCAGGCAATTCCATCGCTGTTTTTTCGCTGGCAGGATGGCAGTTAACGACTGCCACATTGACAGGCCCCGTTGGGGCTAACCGTGCGAAGACATGCAGCGCTGCGCGCCGGTCGCATAAGATTACTTCGCGGTTTTTTTATTGACACTGTTGGAATAGTCTTTATGATAGGGCTGGCGGGATTGCAGGGTTTGACCCATGGAGGCGCGGCATGCGCCGGAAAACGCTGGCGGTCGGCGTCGCGCAGATGCCGGAGACGGCCGACCTGGGACGCAACCTCCGTGAGATCGCGCGGTTCATGGCGCTGGCGCGGCGCGCCGGCGTAGCCCTGCTCGTCTTCCCGGAATGCGCGCTCACCGGCTACGCGCCGGCGTTCCACAAGTCCTCGGCCGGTTTCGATCCGGATGCCGTCGAGGCGGCCGTCGAGGAAGTGCGCGCCCTGGCGCGCAAGTCGCGCCTGACCGTGGTCCTCGGCGCGCACCTGCCGCTCGACGGAGGCTGGTCCAACAGCGCGCTGCTCATCGGGCCCGACGGCCGCATCGCCGGGCGCTACGACAAGACGCACCTCTACGGGCTGGACCCGGAGTATTACCTGGCCGGCCGAGAGACGCCCGCCGTGAAGACCGCCTGCGGCGCGACGGTCGGCATGCAGATCTGCTACGACCTGCGGTTCCCCGAAGTATCCCGCTGGCTGGCGCTGCGGCGGGCCGAATTGATCATCGTCATCTCGTACCTCTTCGGCAGGAAGCAGATGTGGAAGCGGCCCGTCATCGAGGCTCACGTCCGCAGCCGGGCGGCGGAAAACGGCCGGTTCGTCCTCTTCGCCAACGCAGCCGGCCGGCAACAGAACGTCCCCAGCATGATCGCCGATCCGCGCGGCTGGATCACGGCGCAGGCGCGGCGGAGCGTCCGGCAATTGCTGCTGGCGCGGCTGGATCTGAGCAGCGTCCAGGACGACATCCTCCGCAGCCGCCGGACCGACCTGTTCGAGGCGGAGGGCCCGCGGTGAACGAGGCCGCCCGGAAACGACTGCTCCAGATCGCGCGGCAGAGCGTGGCCGCAGCCATCCAGGGAAAACCGCTCCCCAAGCTCGACGAAGCCGACCCCGAACTCCAGGGCAAGCAGGGCTGCTTCGTCACGCTCAAGAACGGCGAGAACCTCCGCGGCTGCCTGGGCCACTTCACCAGCGCCAAGCCTCTCTGGAAACTCGTCAACGAGACCGCGCGCGCCTCGGCCACCGAGGACCCGCGCTTCTGGTCTTACCCGATCACGCCGGACGAGCTGGACCGCTTGAGCATCGAGATCAGCGTCCTCAGCCCGCTCCAGCGCATCGCCAATCCGCTGGCCATCGAGCTGGGCGTGGACGGCATCTACATTCGCCGGGGCGCCGCGGCCGGGTGTTTCCTCCCGCAGGTCGCCACGGAGACCGGCTGGAGCAAGGAGGAGTTCCTCAGCCATTGCTGCAGCCACAAGGCCGGCCTGTCCGCCGACGCGTGGCGCGATCCGGACACCGAGGTGCTGACCTTCCGTGCCGAGGTTTTCGGAGAGACGGAGTGAGAGGCGAGTTCAACATGGAGACTGTTAAAGGAGAGCCGCCGGATGGCCATTCACGTGCATGAGGACGAGTTTTTCAAGAAGCAGCCCGGCGGCGGGCAGTTGATCGGCGCCGAGCAGGGCGCGACGAACGGCTTCTGCATCGGCATCGCATTCTACGACCAGGAAGTTTACGGCACGCCCGGCGTGCACGACGACCAGGAAGGTTTCTACGTCCTCGCCGGCCAGGGCACCGCGAAGGTCGGCGACGAGGAGTTCGAGATCCGCCCCGGCACCGCCTACATCGCCCAAAAAGGCGTCCCGCATTCCGTCAAAAAGCGCCCCGGCTCCAAGCCCGTGAAACTGCTCTGGAGCCACGGGGCGGTATGATGAACGGTCGTTCGAAGAAGCGCCAGCTGAAGAATTATGCGCCGCAGCGGCGACCCTATTGTAATTTGCGCAGTCGCAGCTACTACGCTATGCGTAGTAGTGTGACGAACACGGCTGCGAACCGCCCCAACCTTCAGCATCCGTCAGCCGGACCCGGCGCCACATGGCGCTCGCTACTACGCTCTGCGCAGTAGGGGAACAACCATATTGGGACAGAGAATCGCGTCAGCCCTGCACGGCATCTTGCGAAAAGTTGCAGCGCCGTGGGACAGAAGGCAATAGCTCTTGAAACGGAGCGATTTCGGTACGCTTCGCTGGATTTTGCCGCGATTCGGCGCGGACCGGGGATGTTACGAGTAGGAAAAAGGAAGCTCGACCGCTACTACGTTATGCGTAGTAGCGCCATGCGCAGCAGCGTGGGATGGGGGCCGGAAAAAATGCAAAGGCAAGCGAACTGCCGTGCTGGCGTAGCAGCAGGACCTGCAAAAGTGCGGAAGGCGACAGCGGCGCGGTTTATGTCACGGGGATGGTCGAGCCGGCCATCGGCCCGGTGAGCGGTGATCAGACATGCAGAGGTGGATGTCGCAGGTCAGGAAGGGCGTCATCGAACTCTGGCTGATGGCCATTCTCGCCAGAGGGGAGGCGTATGGTTACGAGGTGTTCCAGCAGCTATCCGGCAAGGTGGGCGAGGGAATCGGCGAAAGCACGGTCTATCCGATCCTGGCCCGGCTGACGCGCGAGGGATGGGCCGAGGTCAGGAAAGGCTCCTCGCCGGCAGGACCTCAGCGCCGATATTTCCGCCTGACGCCGCAAGGCGAGGCGCGGCTGAAGCGAATGAAGCAGTTCTGGAAAGAGTTGCAGCGGGAATCCGACGAAATCCTGCGCGAAGCCCGCTGATAACAGCGCGGCAGACGAGAAGGACGATGAGAAGATCGAGACCGGCCCCCGACGCCGCCTGCATCGCCCAGAAAAGCGTCCCGCATTCCGTCCAAAAGCGCCCCGGCTCCAATCCGGTGAAACTGCTCTGGAGCCATCGGGCGGTTTGATGAACGGTCGTTCGAAAAAGCAACAGCTAAAGAAGGATGCGAGACAGCGTCAACCCTCGCGCGATTGTGCAGCCATAGCTACTACGCAATGCGGAGTAGTTCGACTAACACGCCCGCAGACCGGTTGCTCTGTGGCAATCCTCACGGACGGTGGAGAGCAACGCTTTGTCGCCTGCGATCGTGCAGTCAGAGCTACTACGCAATGCGGAGTAGTTCGACTAACACGACCGCGCACCGGTTGCTCTGTGGCAAACCCCCCGCACGGTGGAGAGCCGCGCTTTGTCGCGCCCGAGGTTTCGATGGAAATCGCGGACGCGACAGAGCGCCTCCCTGCAGGGTTAAGCTGCAAACCTGATGTTTTCTACAACGCAAAATCACCAATCAGAAATCGGCCGTCACCGTTGCAGCGTCCCCGCGCGGACGTAGAGCTTGCCGGGCATCTGAACGGCCAGGCGCTTCAGCTCGAGGACCATGAGGGTGCTGGCGACGTTCGCGGCGGAGAGGCGCGATTCCCGCGTGACCTCGTCAATGTCCCTGGGCGTGGAGTCGAGCAGGTCGTAGACGGCGCGCTCGACCTCGTTGAGCATCAGGGCGCGCGGGTCGGGGATCGGCCGCTCGTCCTCGCGGACTTTCAGCGGCTGCGTCAGCGGGCCGAATTCCTCGATGATGTCGTCCACGGTCTCGACGAGCTTGGCGCCGTCGCGGATGAGCCGGTGCGGGCCGCGCGTCTGCGGGCGGCCGATGTCGCCGGGGACGGCGAAGACCTCCTTGCCCATCTCTCCGGCGAGCCGAGCGGTGATGAGCGCGCCGCTGTTCCGGGCGGCCTCGACCACGACGATGCCCAGCGAGAGCGCGGCGATGATCCGGTTGCGCGGCGGGAAGTTCGCGGCGGTGGGCGGCGAGCCGAGCGGCAGCTCGCTGACGAGGGCGCCGCTGCGGGCGACGCGTTCGGCCAGGTCGCGGTTCTCCGGCGGATAAACCCGGTCCAGCCCGCAGCCGAGCACCGCGATCGTGCGCCCGCGGCCCTTGAGCGCGCCCTCGTGCGCCGCGGCGTCCACGCCCTGCGCCAGGCCGCTGACGACCGTGAACTCCGCCTGCGCCAGCTCGAACGCCAACTGCTCCGCGTGCATCCGCCCGTAGAGCGACGCGCGCCGCGAGCCGACCACGCCGATCGCTAGCGCGTCGCGATCGAGAAATCCGCCCTTCACGTACAGCAGCAGCGGCAGCCCGTCCTGGTCGCGGAGCGAACCGGGGAATTCCGGCGCGCTGAACGGCAGGATGCGGATGCCGAGGTCGCCGGCCTTCTTCAATTCCTCCTTCGGGTCGTACTCCAGGTCGCGCCCGTGGAGCGCGCGGATGGCCTCGCGCTTGAGGCCGAGTCCGCCGAGTTCCTCTCGGCCGGCCTCCCGCGCGCGCGGCCACGAGCCGAAGTGATGGAGCAGCCGGCGGAGGGTCGTCGGGCCCAAGCCGCGGACGGCCATCGCTTCGAGAAGATCCTCGACGGCGGCTTCAGGCAACGGCTCGCCGCGATTATAGGATTCCGGGGTCCGGCCAGGCTCGGACACGCTTGCATCCCTCGCACACAAAGGTCAATGACTCGGCGCGATGATCTTCGTCGTCGGCTCGGCCGGCGGGGCGAACGGCATTCGCAGCCGGGCGAGCGTATCCGATGAATCCTGCGGCAACAGGTAGAGCGCGCCGCCGTGCGCGGCGGCGACCAGCCGCGCGAAGGTCGCCGGCTCAGCCCGGCTGCGGGCGAGGATCTGCTCGCGCGGAATGGCGACGCCGATGCAGATCAACTCCACCTGGAATCCGCCGCGCGGCACGTCGGGCCCGAGCCGCAGCGCCAGGGTGCCCGCCGTGCCCGAGTCCGGCTTTCGCGCCGGCCACGTTTCCAGGAGGTGCGCGAGCAGCCCGGCGAGCGCGCGATAACACTGCTGCCGGTCCAGGACGGCGGTGTCCGGCTCGAGTTCGATCTCGACGGAGAGCAGGATTCCGCGGGCATCCGCCGCCGGCTGCGCGGCCTGCGCGGCGGCATGGACGATCTCCGCCAGGTGCGCGCGCGCCGGGTGCAACTGGAGCGAGGGGAACGACTCGAGCAGGATGTCGGTCGGCTCGCCGGGCGCCGCCGGGGCCCGCTGCTCGGCGAGCCTGGCGATCTGTTCCAGTTGCCGGGCCGAGGGGATTTCGCGTCCGAAGACGAAGCTGTTCGCGCCGATGGTGACGACGTCGCCCCGGACGATCCGGCGTTCGTGGACCAGCACGCCGTTGACGAACAGGCCGTTGGAGCTGCCCGAGTCCACGACGACGGCGCCTTCGCCATCGGGCAGCAGCCGCGCGTGGAGGCGCGAGGCGCGGTCGTCATGGAGCACCACCTCGCGCTCTTCGTCGCGGCCGAGCGTCACCGGGCTCTCGACCAGCACGAACGTCCGGCCGGCGTCCGGTCCATGGAAGAAGGTGAAGAGCCGCTCAGGCATTTTGGCCAGCATCCCTCACAAGCGATGATCGTCCGCAGTCGGGGTCCGGCGGCCGGCGTCAGATGATGACGCCGTTGATCGTGCCGTCGAAAACCATGTGGTCCTTGACGAAGCCCTGGCAATCGAAGGAGCAGAGGCGCGCCTTCATGTCGCCGCGCACTTTCGCGACCATGACGAGGCGGTCGCCGGGCAGCACCTGGCCGCGGAAGCGCACGGCGTCGAGGCCGGCGAAGCCCAGGAAGCGGCCCTTCGTGTCCTGGTTCGATCCGCGGCCGTAGAAATAGCTGCATGCCTGGGCGGCGCATTCGCAGATGAGCACGCCGGGCATCAGCGGCCGGCCGGGGATGTGGCCGCGCACCCAGAAGTCCTGCATCGAGGTATCGCGGAAGGCGACGACGTAGCCGCCGGCCAGGTCGAATTTGATGATGCCCGAGAGCGTCTCCATCTCGAAGCGCTGCTGGTTGTGTTTCCGGATGCCCTCGATATCGTCCTCGACGCGGTCCAGGTCAATCAGGCTGAAGTCCACGAGCGGTTTGGGCGGCATGCGGGTCCTTTCCGATCACAAGTGAACGAGGAATTCAGTGGAACCGATGCGGATGACGTCTCCGGCTTTCAGCGGGGCGCGCAGGACGGACACGCCGTTCAGGAACACTCCGTTCCCGCTTTTCAAATCCACGATGAGGACATCTCCTTCGTGCTGGCAGATGCAGGCGTGAGAGCGGGAGACGTCCGGGTCCTGGAGGTGGATTTTCGACTTCTTGTCGCGGCCGATGGTGATGCGCCTGCCGAGGAAGGTGAAAGTCTTTCCGGCCAGCGGGCCGTTGCGGACGGTGATGCGGCACTTCCAGGCGTAGCCGGGCTTCGTGTCGCCGGCTTCATCGCGATCCAACCGCTGCGATTCGGCTTCCAGCAAGCTGAACAGGTTCGCTTCGGAAGGCTGGCTCGGAGCGGGGACCGGCCGCGCGACGGGGCGCGCGGGCGCGCGCCTACGGCTCTGAGGCTCAGGCTCGAAGAGGCGCGGGGCTTTCGGCGCGGGCGCAGCGGCGCCGGACCGGTAGAGCAGGACCGTATCGCCGACCTTCAGATTCGCCCCGTCGGCCAGGATGAAGCACCGCGGCGGGTCCGCGGCCAGTTGGATCGCCTGCACGCCGCCGGGCGCGCGGGAGACTTGGACGTGAAAATCGCAAATCCCGTGTTCCGCGACGCGGACGTCCGCCTCGGGCGCGCGGCCGATCAGGATCGGCGTCTCGGTGACCGGCAGTTCCAGCGCGCCGGTGGGGCTCTGCCCGAGGAGCCGGCCGGCCGCGCCGCCGCCGGTGCGCTTCAGCGGCATGCCGTCTACCAGGTAGATGTAGAGGCTGCGGCCGATGCGGATCACGTCGCCGGGGGCGAGTTCCTGCACCTGCACCCGGCGCTCGTTCACCCACGTGCCGTTGAGGCTGTTCAGGTCCTCGAGGGTCAGCCGCCGGCCCTGAAACGAGACCGCCGCGTGCCGTTTGCTGGCGAGCGTGTCGCCGAGGAATACCGGGTTTCCGGGATCGCGCCCGATGACCAGCGGCTCGGAGGCGATGGGGAAAACGGCTGCGACGCAGCCCGCGTCGAGGCGCGCCAGGCGCGCTCCGGCGTGGCTCCGCTCGCGCGAGACGTTCCGCGGGCTGTGCTCATCGTGATTTTGCATCAGGCGGTCATCCCATCCGCTGCGCTCCAGGGAAAGCATATCAGCCTCGGCCCGGCCCTGCAAGAGGCCAGTGCTTCCTTGCGCAAGGAAGCATGCCCGCGATAGGCCGCGTCGTTGCATTGGGGTATGCGTTCCGTTGGACCGTGTTTAGTGGCGCCGAGGCTCTGCGCGTCAGGGCTTCTCCGCGACGGCGACGAAGTTGGCCGGGTAGAGCGATTTCACCCCGAGCCCCCGGTCGGCGAGCAACGCCAGCCGGATGAAGAGCCGGTTGATCCAAAGCCCGGCGCGGAAGGCCGGCCGGACAGGCCAGAGCAGCGCGAGCGCGGCGGTGGAGGGCGCATAGGCCAGGAAGCAGATCAGCCCGCCGACCGGCTCGACGGAGACGAGGCGCAGGCCGGCCTTTTCGGCGAGATGCCGCAGCCCGTGGCCGGTGAACCGCCAGTAATCGTGCGGCTCGTTATGGAGCCAGGCCAGGTGCGGCACGGAGAGGATGGCCTTGCCGCCGGGCTTGAGCATGCGCGCGATCTCGCGCAGGGCCAGTTCCGGCTCGGGCAGGTGGTGCAGGACCTGCGCGCAGAAAACCGAATCGTATTGCGCCGAGGGCAGGCCGGTCCGCTGAAGGTCGGCGACGTGGTCGAGCCGCTCGGCCGGGCCGGCGATGTCGAGGCTCTCGTAGGAGGCGCAGAACTCCTGGAGCATGCGCCGGTAGGCCAGGCGGCCGGCGCCGGCGTCGAGGAGCCGTCCGCGCGCGTGCCGCTCCGCCGCCGCGCGCAGGGCGCGATACAGCGAGAGGTTCGTCGTCGCCAGCTCGAAGTAATCGCGGCTTCCGGCGGTGGCGTCGGAGATGCGCCGGCTGTTTTCCTTGATGCGCGACTGAAGGCCCATGGCCGTCCCGTTGCCGTGCTTGCGCTGGAACTCCCGCGCCACAACATAGCCGGTCGGGCGCGCCAGTTCAAGCGGCGGCGGAAAGTGAAATGCGCGGAATGGGAAGCGGGAAATGCAGGATTCGGCGCTCTGCGCCTTCGGCTTTCGGTTTGCTTCTCGCATTTGCCGTCGTACATTTTGCTCTGCCATGGAGAGGATGCTAACATGTAGGGCTACTGAAGCCCGGCGGCGGGCCGGTTTTTCGCGAGCTGGAACGCTCCCGGCGGACACTGATTAAGGAGGGATGTCTTGGCAGCCAACGGTTCTCCACGGACACGACGGTGGCGGCGGGTCGTGTGGTACACGCTGCTGGTCCTGTTCCTCTGCGTGGTCGCGGCTCTCGTTTATCAGCGCTACCACAACCGCGATAAGAAAGACTACACGAAAGGTGAACTGTATCTCGAGCGCGGGAATACGAGCGACGCCCTCCAGCAGTTTCGCGCGGCGCTGGCGCTGAACCCAAAATTCACGGAAGCGCGGGTGGGCGTCATTGATGCTCTGAAACGGCGAAAGGAATTCGCCGAGGCGTTGGCGGAAGTGGATCAGGCGGTCAAGTACGGCCTGTCGGAGAGCGAGGCGGCGATGCTGAAGGCCCGCGTGCTCTACGCCCGCGCCACGAACCGCCTGGAAACCGCCGACAAGGATATCACGGTCAAAATCTGCGAGCAGACCGTCGCGGAAGACGTGGACCCGGCGCTCGCCCTGGTGCAGCAGCAGGCGGATAAGGCCGCGAAGCCGGCGGTCGCCTATACGCTGCTGGCCCAGGTCTACGACCAGAAATTCCAGGTGGAGAAGGTCGAAGAGAGGCTCCTCCTCAAGGCGTACCGGGATGCGCGCGACCTCGATAAGAAGGATGAGGCGGCGGCGAGGGAGCAGGATGGCCGCGACTTGGCCTTGAAGCTACGCGAGGTCAGGATTCTTTCGTACCATGCGTACCAGGAGGCGATCAAGCGGGATCCGCAGACCCCGGATGCGCGAATCGCGCTGGCGCGGGTGGCGCTCACGGCCTATAACCCGCGGACGGGCGAGGCCGAGGCGATGCTCGATCCGCTGTTGAAGTTGAAGCCCCCGCCGCGAGACGCGCTCCAGTTGATGGCCATCGCCGAATGGTATTCCGGCGACCTGAACAGCGCGCTGGAGCACGTGCGGCTGCTGACCAACGTGGCGGCGCCGCGGCGCGAATACCTCTTGACGGAGGCGGAGATCCTCATCGCGGGCGGCCGCTGGGCGGAAGCCCGCACGGTGGCCGACAAGCTCGAGAAGACCGGCCGCAAGCGCCCGGAGGTCCTCTGGGTTATGGGCCGGGTGCTGCTGCATGAGGGCCATTTCGAGGAAGCGGCCGACCGACTGCAGAACATCTTCACGAACCGCGGCGCGTGGGCGCAGGCGCGCCTGGTCCTGGCGCAGGCGCTGATGAGCGCGACGCCGCCGAAACGCCAGCAGGCGATCTCGCAGTTCAGCAAGGTCCTCGACGATTGCAAGACCACCACGCCGCCGAATGCCCGCACGGCGAAGGAGCTTCGCGACGCGGAGTACCAGGCGTGCGCGGCGCTGGCCGGCGCGGCAAAGGACCTCGGCCCGAAGGACGCGCAGAGATACGCGGTGCGGGCGCTGAGCATTGAGCCGGAGCGGCCGGAGGCGTTCCAGCTCGCCCGCGACGTGCTCCAGGCGACCGGCGCTCCGCCGGAGAACATCGAAGAACTCGCGCTGATCCACGCCAGGGGAATGGCGCGCGACCCGGCGCAGAGGAAAGCCGCCGACGAGTTCCTGCAGAAGGAATATGACGAGTTCAAGGACACGCCCACCCGAGGCGTGCAGGTGCGCCTGCTGCGCGCCGGCCTCCTGGTGAAAACCGGCTCCTACCTGGAGGCGCTGGCGATTTACGAGCAGCTTCGGAAGGAATATCCGAACTCGGTGTCTTTCGCCTATGAGCTGGCGCGGTTGCAGACGCAGCTCGGGCATTACAAGGAAGCGCGGGAAATCTACGAGTCGGTGCTGGCCGCGGCCCCGGGCGACATCGGCGCGGTCACCGGGCTGGTCAACGTTTTTCTCCGTACGAAGGACATGGCCGACGCGCATGCCGTGCTGGACCGCGCCTCGGCGGCCTCGAATTCCGCGCAGGTGTGGGCCACGCTGCTGTACGTTTTCCTGAGCGAGAAGCGCCTGGACGAAGCCGCGTCGTTCGCGAAGTCCTACGTGGATAAGAACCCGACGAGCGCGCCGGCCCAGTGCATGCTGGCGGAAGTCCTCTGGGCGCAGGGCGACCGGAAAGGCGCGAAGGCGGCGTTCGACGATGCGCTGAAGCTTGCGCCGGATTTCGCCCCGGCCTCCCGCTGCGCCTTGCTGGACCTGGAGGAGAACCTGCCCGCCGACGCGGTGATCCTGCTGCGCGCCGCCACGGAGAAGTCGAAGACGGACGCCGGGAAAGCCGAGCTGGCCGTGGCGCTGCAAGGCGAGGGCAAAGTGCAGCAGGCCGCCGACCTCCTGAAAGGCCTCTCCGCGAAGGCTCCGGGCCCGAACCTCCGGCTGGACACGGCGCGCTGGTACCTGGCGGTGCTGCGCGCCGGCGAGGGCGACATCAAGGGCGCCGCCGCGATGAGCGACCTCATGGCCGAGCGGGTCTTGCTCGCGTTGCCGGCGGACCGGCTGGAACTCCTGCAGCGAGTGGCGGCGGTCGCGGAGCCGGCGCGGACCCAACTGGCGGCGAAGCTCAACGCGGTCTTCTGGCTCAGCACGAACTCCTGTCCGGGCGTGCTGGAGCAGCTGGACCTCGTGATGAAGGAACTTCCGGACGAACCGCTGGTGGCCTGCTGGCGGGCGCGGCTGCTGGATCGAATGGGGCAGCTCGACGAAGCGGCCAAACAGTGCAGCGACATTCTCAGCGCGCACCCGCATTACGTCATCGCCCGCGTGCTCCTGGCCGAGTGCCAGCAACGGAACGGCAAGAGCGAGGAGGCGATCCACTCGCTCGACGAGGCGCTCAACGAGGCGCCGCCGGAGATGATCGGCGCGGTCCAACTGCAGCGGGCGAAGCTTCTCGCGGATTCCGGGCGGCTCGAGGAGGCCACCGCCGCCTACCAGGCCGTCACCAGCCCGCCGGGCCTGGCCGCCATCGCCGACAACGAACTCGCCTGGCTGTACGTGACGAAGCGCAACGACCCCGATGCCGCGCTGCCCATCGCGGAGCAGGCCGCGAAGCTCAGCCCGGACAATCCCGAGATCATGGACACGCTCGGCTGGGTCCTCTACGTCAAAGGGGAGAACGACAAGGCGTTGGAACTGCTCCAGAAGGCAAAAGCGGCGCTTCCGGGGAACGCGACGGTGCGGTATCACATGGGCCTGGCGCTCCTGAAGAGCGGCCGGAAGGACGACGCCAAGGTGGAGCTGAAAGAGGCGCTCGCCATCTCCAGGGACTTCCCGGAAGCGGCGGATGCCGCGGCGCAGCTTGCGGGAATTTGAATCCCGCCGCGAATCGAAGCGCGCGCTTTCGCCAGTGCACGGAGGGCTTCCGTGTCGAAGGTTCTCCTCGTAAGCTTTGCGGGCTATCCGTACACGCCCAGCAGCCTCATGCCCGACAACGGGCTCGCCAGCCTGGCCGGCTCGCTCCTCGAAGCCGGACATGACGCGCGCATCCTCGACTACGGCGCCGTGGCCACCGTGCGCCGGCTCTTTCCGGAGGAACTGTCGCGGCGCGTCCGGCCGCTCGCCGAGAAACTCTTCGTCGGCCACCGGCGCCTCTCCTGGCTCGAGAAACTCCGGTTCCTGCGGGCCGGCGCGCAACTGGAGCGGTTCCAGGAAAAGGAAATCCTGACGATCGCGGCCGAGGCGGCGGACGAAGCGGTGCGCTTCGGGGCGGATTACGTCGGGCTCAAGCTCTGGAACGGCGACGGCTTCTCCGGCTCGGTGCGGATCGCCGAGGCCATCCGGGCGCGCGCGCCGCGGGTGCGCCTCATCGCCGGCGGCCCGCATGCGGATTACTTCGGCGGGCACATCCTCCAGCACACCGACGTGTTCGACCAGTTGATCCAGGGCGAGGGCGAGCAGGTCCTTCCGCAGTTGATCGCCGCGCTGGAGAGCAAGGGAGACTGGCACCAGGTCCCCGGCGTGGTCTGGAAGCACGCGAACCGGATTTCCTGCAACCCCACCTGCGTGGTCGAAGGGCTCGATCAACTGGCGCTGCCGGTCTATGACCGGGCCGTTTATCCCGCGCTGGAGGGAGACGGCAAGCTGAAGATCGGCGTGCTGGACGAAAGCCGCGGCTGCCCGAACCGCTGCGCCTTCTGCATCCATCCGATCAAGAGCGGCGGCGCGTGGGAAGTGAAGTCCCCGCAGCGCGTCGTGGCCGAAATGCGCCGCATGATCGAAAAGCTCAACACGCGCCGCTTCATCTATTCGGGCAGCAACACCTCCGCGCGCGTCGCCGTGGGCATCGCCCAA
>JBKQWE010000010.1:0-59736 GCA_052139675.1 Candidatus Brocadiia bacterium | reverse complement strand
GCCGGGCGCATCGGGTTTGCTACAATGACTGCTCTCTGACGTCGAGTTCAATACATGGAGGCCGCGAATGCTCGAGACCGCAATCCGCGCGGCGCGCGAGGCGGGCCGGCTGCTGCAGGAAGGGAGCCGCGGCGAAATCCGCGTCGAGCACCTGGCGCAGCGCGACGTGAAACTCGCCATGGACAAGAAGGCCGAGGAGGTCATCCTGCGCATCGTGCGTGAGAAGTTCCCCGGACACGCCATCCTCTCCGAGGAATGCGGCGCCGTCGGGCCGAAATCGGATTATCTCTGGGTGATTGACCCGCTCGACGGCACCGTCAACTACTCCCGCCGCATCCCGCTCTGGGGCACGAGCGTGGCGCTGCTTCACCAGGGCCGGGAGATCGTCGGGGTGATTTTCGACCCAATCCACGGCGAGCTTTACCACTCCGAAGAGGGGCAGGGCGCGTTCCTGAACGGGAAGAGAATCCGGGTCAGCGAACGGGTGCCGCTGAGCGCCGCCATGATCGCTTTCGGATTTTCCTCGCGCGAGGAGCAGCTCCGCAGAGGACTGGCCACCGCAGCGCAACTGCCGCTCGCCGCGAGCAAGGTGCGCGGCATGGGATCGGCCGTCCTGCACCTGGCCTACGTCGCCTGCGGCCGGCTGGACGGGTTTTTCGAGTTCGGCATCAACCAGTGGGACATCGCCGCGGGCATCGTCCTCATCCGCGAGGCCGGCGGCAAAGTCTTCACGCGCACGCTTCCGGACCGCTCCATAGACCTCGTCTGCAGCAACGGGCTGATCCACGACGAGTTCATGAAACAGGCGGGCGGTTAGGCCGGCCGCCGGCGTCGCTCGCAAGTCACGCGCGTTTTGCCAGGTCGTCATCGAACCCCGGCCGGACGAAGGAGCGCGCGTCGGGGAAGGTCTTCTCAACTTTCCGTCGCAGCCGGTCGAGCTGGACAAGGATGTCAAGGACCCGGTCTTGCGGATCCGGGAACTGGAGTCGCAGCTCCGACCAGGCTGAAATCGAACGGTCAATTCCGATCAGCGCGACCTTGGCCGAGCCGTCGGAGTCCTTCGGATATTCGTCGGGCGGCTCCGACTTTTCCTCGAGCAAGCCGCCTGTCGCCCGCATGAGCTTCACCCAAATCTGGTGCTGGTAAAACTGGACCACTTCCACCGCGTCCTTGAGGCGCGCGGCCTCCGCCTCCGGAGCGGCGCCGGGCAACTGCATCCGGGCCTGGGATTCGAGCGCAACTTTCTTCTCCGCGAACAGCGGCTTAGCCGAGTCGAACCACGCGTCGACCATGCTCGCGTACCGCTTGGCGGCGCGCGGGCATGCGTGTTTTTTCACCGCGCTTTGCCTGTTCCGGTGCTCTGCCGCGAACTTCTCAAGGTCACTCGAATCGAGGCTGATGTTCTGCCGTTCAGCGTCCTCGCGGATCATCTCGAGCGTCCCCTGGAACACCTCGCTCATCTTCTCCCAGAAACGCGCGTTGTCTGCGTCGCGCTCGCCGCCGTCCGGGCAGTGCTCTTGAGTGATCGCGAAGACACTGCACCGGGAAGTCATCGGGCAGCGCTCGCACCAGCGGTCGCAGTAGTTGAAGATGCCTGGGATGTGCCTCGGGTTTTCGACGTGCTTTCTCGCCAGGGCGCTATACTTTTTGCTGCGCTTCGACATGTCCGGTGCCTTCGGGTAATTTGAACTCTTCGGAAAACGCCCGGTGCGTCTGAGCCTGGAAGCCGAGCTTCTGCGCGTGTTCGAGAACCGCGCGCGTGGAGCGCATCTCCGGGTCGCCCTCGATGGCCGACCAGTCGTGTTGGACGCAGCTCCAGGTGAGCTGCTTGGCGGCGGCGTAGTCCAGGTCCTTGCACATCTGGCGGACATAGAGCTCCGGGTTCGCCGGGCCGAGCGCCTCCTTCAGCGCCCAGTCCGGCCAGCCCTGGCCGGGGATTTCGAGCACGCCCGGAAAGCCCTCGGCGGAATAGCGGAACGGCTGCGTCTCGAAGGCCAGCGGGCTCCAGTCGCGCGAGTTGCGGGTGAAGGTGCGCGTGAACCGAATGCCGAGCCCGCTGACGATCTCCAGCAGGTCGGGCCGGTCCGCCAGCCCGCGGTAATATCCCAGCGGGCCGCCGAGCCCGATCGGGCGCTTCCCGAGGATTCGCTCCATGGCCTCCGACGCGCGCGCGATGTCGTCGCGGCATTGGCGCGGCGTGCCGCCCTGAAAAACGGCCCGCCCGCGATGGTTCTCCTGGCAGACCGTCTTCAGCGGCAGCGCGGAATAGGTGAATTGCTGGAGGTCAATCAGCTCGCCGCACTCGTCGCGCAGCCGGCGAAAATCGTCCGGGTGCTCTTCGAGCGACTGCCCCCGCACGAAGAAGGTGCAGGGCAGCGCCAGCTCCCGGTGCAGCCGGGCCGCGGCCTCCAGGAACCGGACCAGCACGCCGGGGCGGCTCCAGTCGGACGACTCGACGTTGTAGCCGAGAAGAAATTTTTGCACGACCGGCTCCTTCAGCCTGCGGACTCAGCGAGACGTTTGGCCACGATGGCCGAGAGCGACCAGATCGCGTCCACCATCAAGTGGTCGCCGGCGGTGGAATCGAACAGGAAACTCGCGCGCGCGGGGAACTCCTCGTCGCGCTCCCAGAGCTGTACCAGCATCGGCACGCGCGGCAGCGCCGGCAGGACGAAGGCGCCGCCCCTTCGACTCTGCTCAGGGCCAGGCGCCGCGGGCCAGGGCTTTCCACCGAGCGTCTCGGCGGCCCGCACGAACGCCTCCGGCCGATCCGCGAAGGCCGACGCGACCGCCTCCGTCGCCAGCGCGTGCGGCCCGCGGAAGAAGAACTCGCCGTACGGCAGCGACGTAGCCGACACCCAGTCACCCTTCGGCGGCAGCGCCTTGGCCGAAAGCAAGTACACCACCGACACGAGCCAGTAATTGAACCCCGGCGGCTTGCCTGCCCTGAGCGGAGTCGAAGGGCCCGCCCTGAGCGCGGTCGAAGCGTCCGCGCCAGCATCCGGCGGCCAAGCCACCGCGCGCTTCTCCGGCGAAATCCGGACCTCGTCCGTCAGAATCCGCAAGCGATACTCCGCCGACGGCGCGTCGTAGTCCGCGAGCGAACGCGCTGTCACGTCCCGCGGGTGCATCGCGCGAAGTTTTTCCCAGTGCGTGGCGTCAATCATTGGATTCCGGCGGATTCTAGCAACGGCTGACGAACGATGTCAATTTACGTCAGGAGTTGCGCAGGAAGTCGAGGAACTCTCTTGGAGTCATGACGATGGCTCCCGCGCGCTGATGACGGGGAAAGTGCCGGGCATTGCCGGTGACCAGGATGGCGTTCGCCGCCGCCGCCGCTTCGAGAAACGGAAGGTCGGATCGGTCGGGAATCTCGACACGCAGCGGCCCGGGGATCGTGCGTTCCGCCCTGAACCGGATCAGTGCGAGAATGTTGTCCACGTCCGCGGGAAGCATGCGTAAAAGCGGCCTGTGCAGCACCGCTTCGTATTCTTGCAGGATACGGTCGTCAACACAAAGATCGAGATGCCCGCCGAATGCCTGGCGGAGGATTTGCGCGCAGGCGCCTTTTTCTTTGATCAGGCCGGAGACGACGACGTTCGTGTCAAGCACAACCTTCATCGGGCGGAGCGCCTCTCGCGGCGGGTCTTCGCGATCTCTGCGTCAATTTCTTCCATGCTCAACTTGTCGGCGCCCGTCTCGCGGGCGCGAGCGCGAGTGCGGTCCAACAACGAATAGGCGCGCGTCCTCCGCAGCGCCGCGAGCTTTTCCTCGAACGTGTCCTCGTCCACATCCGTGAGGACGGCGATGGGCCGCCCATTGGCCGTCAGGATAATCTCGTGCTCTGCGCTGAGGGCCTTCCGGATGGCCGCGGTCTTGTTCCTGAAATCCCGAATCGTCACGAACTTCATGGGCCTCGCCCCTTCTCGTAAGATATGTGTGTTCGTCAGTGTACCGTTTCGTTCCCGCTTTGTCAACGCATTGTGACCCTAATGCAGATATGCGACCTTGGTTCTCCAAACCTGCTGATGAATTCGATGGCGGGCCATGGCCGTCGGATCGGCAAGGGAACGTCAGCTACCCCGACCTCGACGGCCTCTCCGAGCTTTTCGGTGCCTTGAATGACCGGCTGCGTTGAGGTACGCTGATTAATACCTTGAGGCGGCAGCGAAAAGGCGGGACATGCAGGTACTCTTTCTCGGCACGGGAACTTCGTACGGCGTTCCGATGATCGCTTGCGACTGCGCGGTCTGCCGGTCGGACGATCCGCGGAACCGGCGCACGCGCGCCTCGGCGCTCCTCCGCGAACGCGGGGCCGCGCTGCTCATTGACGCCTCGCCGGACCTGCGCCAGCAGATGCTGCGGCACGCGGTTCAGCGGCTCGATGCCGTGCTTCTGACGCACGCGCACGCGGACCACGTGCTCGGGCTGGACGACGTGCGCGCGTTCTCCGGCCGGCAGAACGCGCCGGTCCCGGTCTATGCGAACGCGGAGACCCTGCAGGTGATCCGGCGCAATTTCGAGTACGCCTTTCGCGAACCGCAAGGCCCGGCCGGCTGGGAGGTGCCGCGGCTGCGGTCCTTCGAGATGAACGGCGGCGCGGAGATCTGCGGCGTGCCGGTGACGGCCGTGCCGATCCTGCACGGGCGGCGGGCGATCCTCGGATATCGCGTCGGCGGCCTGGCCTATTTGACCGATTGCAGCGCGGTGCCGGAGGAATCGGTCCGGCTGCTCGCCGGTCTCGACACGCTCGTCGTCGGCGCGGTGCGGGTGGCGCCGCATCCGGCGCATTTCAACCTCTCCGGCGCGCTGGAGCTGGTGGAGCGGTTGAAGCCGCGGCGGGCGTACTTTACGCATATTTCACATCGCCTGGACCATGCGGCGGTCGAAGCCGGGCTGCCGCCGAATGTCCGGTTGGCCTGCGACGGCCTGGAGATTGAAACGCCGGGGTGAAGGTATCGCGCGGAACGCGCGGCGGGGGAACCATGGGACTGAAAATCGTCGGGAAGGTCACGCCGTTTCTGGACCGGCACGAGGCGGGGCGGTTTCTGGCGCAGGCGCTGCGCCCGCAGGCGCGCGGCGATCTCCTGGTGCTGGGCATTCCGCGCGGCGGCGTGATGATCGGAGCGGCCGTCGCGCGCGAGCTGAAGGCTGAACTGGACGTCGTGATCGCGAGGAAGCTGAGCGCGCCGGGCAACCCGGAGCTGGCCATCGGCGCGGTGATCGAGGGCGGCGAGACGTACCTCAACCGCAGCCTGATCTCGGCCCTGGGCGCCGACGAGAAGTACGTCGCGGATGAGACCGCGCGCCAGTTGGAGCGCATTCGGCAGCGCGCCGAGGCCTATCGTGCGGTCCGGAAAATCGCCCCGCGCGAAGGACGCACGGTGGTCGTCGTGGACGACGGCGTAGCGACCGGCGCGACGATGATCGCGACGCTGAATGGAGTGCGCGCCGCAAAGCCCGCCCGGCTCTGGTGCGGGATTCCGGTCGGGCCGCAGGACACGCTCGAGGAACTGGATGAAGTGGCCGACGAGGTCGTCTGCCTCGCCGCGCCGGAGTACTTCCAGGCGGTCGGGCAGTTCTATGAACGGTTCGACCAGGTCGAGGACGACGAGGTCGTTCGCATTTTGCGGACGGCTTGATCGCTCGCGCAAAAGCGCGGAAAACTGAACCGTAAAAGGGGCGTAAACGTGGTGATATCCGAGGAAATTCGGGCGGCGCTCAAGGGCGCCGCGGTCGCTTATGTCGCCAGCGCCGACGATCGCGGGCAGCCGCATCTGGCGGTCTCGAAGCTGATCCGCATCCTGGACGCGGAGCACGTGGCGTTCACGGCGTGGTTCTGTCCGCAGACGGCGGAGAACGTCGCGAAGAATCCGAAAGTCGCCGTGTCGGTCTGGGACGCGGCGCACGATCATGGATATCAGCTCGTCGGCGAGGTGACGAACGCGACCGTGACGGCCACGCTCGACCATTGGCCTGGCCCCGAGCGCGACTACGGCCCGATCTCGCAGGAGGAGCGCCGTCTCACGATCCGAGTGCTGGCCGCGATGGAACTCAAGGCCGGCACGCACACCGACAAGACCCTCTGAAGAGCCACGCCGATATGACCCTGACGAACGAGAGCCTGACGGAGAAACTCGGCCGCCTGAAGTCGCAGCGCCGGGCGGTGATCCTGGCGCACAATTACCAGCGGCCGGAAGTGCAGGACGCCGCCGACTACGTAGGGGATTCGCTCGGCCTCTCGCGGCAGGCGGCCGGGGCGAAGGCCGAGGTCATCCTCTTCTGCGGCGTGGATTTCATGGCGGAGACCGCCGCGATTCTCTGCCCGGGCAAGAAGGTTCTCGTGCCGGATCCGCGCGCCGGCTGCCCGATGGCGAACATGGTCAGCGCGCGCGAGCTCCGCGCGCTGAAAGCGCAGCATCCTCTCGCGCGCGTGGTCTGCTACGTCAACAGCAGCGCGGAGGTGAAGGCCGAGAGCGACATCTGCTGCACCTCGGCCAACGCCGTCCAGGTCGTCCGCAGCCTGCCCGCCGATGGCGAGATCATTTTCGTCCCCGACCAGTCGCTCGGGGACTACGCCGCGAAACAGGCCGGGCGAAAACTCATCCTCTGGCCCGGATACTGCCCCACGCATCATCGGATCCTCGCCGCGGACATCCTCCGCGCGCGCAGCGAGCATCCCGCGGCGAAGGTGGTCGTCCATCCCGAATGCACCGCCGACGTGATCGCGCTGGCCGACCACGTCGCCAGCACGACCGGGATCCTCAGGCTCTGCCAGTCGAGCCCGGCGCAGGAGTTCATCATCGGCACCGAAATCGCGCTCCTGCACCGGCTGAAGAAGGAAAATCCCGGTAAGACCTTTTATCCCGCTTCGCGCCTGGCCGATTGCCCGAACATGAAGCTGAACACGGTGGAGAAAATGGTCTGGTCGCTCGAGGACATGGTCTACGAGGTGACCGTGCCCGAGCCGATCGCCGCGCGGGCGCGCCGGGCGATCGAGCGGATGCTGACGGTCCTTCCGTGAAGGGAGCGGGAAGTCCGCGAGTCGGTTGACGCGGACGCGCCTTGAATGTATAACGCGGCCCGGCCCCGACGCGGGACGGCCCGGTGTCCGGGGCGCGCCGGTTCTGCTGAAGAAGTGGAAGGCATGTATCTCGGCCCCCTGGTTTTCGAGGAGATCTTCGTCGCCAAGCCGTGGGGCGGCCGGTCGCTCGCGCGCGCGGCGGCGAAACGGCTGCCGCCGGGCGAACGGATCGGGGAATCCTGGGAGATCGCCGACCATCCGAACGGCACGAGCGTGGTCAAAGGCGGCCCGACGGCGGGCCGGACGCTGCGCGAATTGATCCGCGCGCACGGCGAGAGCCTGCTCGGCCGCAAGCCGGCGCGCGGGCGGTTCCCGCTGCTGGTGAAACTGCTCGACGTGGCGGATGCGTTCTCCGTCCAGGTGCATCCGGACGATGCGTGCGCGCGCGCGATGAAGCTGCGCGACTGCGGGAAGACCGAAGCCTGGTACGTTCTGCGCGGCGGCAAGGACGCGTGGGTCGTCAGCGGCCTTAAGGCGGCGAGCGATATGCCGAAACTCCGCACGCTGGCCGCCTCGGGCGAACTGGCCGCGCGGATGCGGAAGTTCTCCGCGCGCACCGGCGACGTCTGGCTCTGCCAGGCCGGCACGATCCACGCCTTCGGCGGCGGGGTGGCGCTGTTCGAGGTTCAGCAGAATTCGGACGCGACGTTCCGGCTCTACGACTGGGGCCGCGTCGGCGCCGACGGCAAGCCGCGCGAGCTCCATCCCGACCAAGCGGTCCGCGCGGCGGGCGGCCGCGCATTGTCGCTTCGCCGGCCGAAGCCGAGGGCGTTGCGCGGGCTGCCGTTCGACGCGCAGCGGCTGGTCGCATGCAACCGGTTCGTGATGGACCGCTGGCGGGTCCGCCGCGGATGCGTCCGGTCGAAAACGAGGCGTTTCGAGATCCTGCACGTGCTGGCCGGCAGCGGCCGGCTGCGGGATCCGCGCTGGCCGGAAGTCGCCCTGGCGAAAGGCCGAACGGTGCTGGTGTCGGCCTGCGTCAGGGAATACCAGATCGTTCCGCGGCGAGGAGCGCGCCACAGCCGGGGCGCTCCCGGACTCGAGATCGTCCGCGTCGCGGAGCCGGAGTGAGGTCATGGCGCTGGAGAGACTGCAGAAAGTGCTCGCCGCCGGCGGGCTCGGCTCGCGCCGGTCGTGCGAGGCGCTGATCACGGCGGGCCGCGTGACCGTGGACGGCCGGCCGGCGACCGAACTGGGAACGAAGGTGGATCCCGACCGGCAGGAAGTCCGCTGCGACGGCGAGGTCGTCCGCCCGGCGCGCAATGTCTATTACCTCATCAACAAGCCGCAGGGCTATGTCTGCACGAACGCCGACGAGCGCGGGCGCCCGTGCGTCTTCGACCTGCTGCCGATGCGCGACGCGCGGCTTTTCACCGTCGGCCGGCTCGACGCGGACACGGAAGGGCTGCTGATCGTGACCAACGACGGCGACTTCACGCAGCGCGTGGCGCACCCGCGATACGGCGTGCCGAAGACCTATCGCGCGCAGGTGCGCGGCGCGATCAGCAACTCCGCCAAGCGCGATCTGCTGGTGGGCGTCTGGATCGCCGGCGACCGCTGCGCGGCGAGCTGGGTCAAGATTATCAGGCGCGGCCGGGCCGACTCGGTCGTCGAGATCACGATGCACGAAGGGCGCAACCGCGAGGTGCGCCGCATGCTCGCCAAGGTCGGATTCCCGGTCGCGCACCTGCGGCGCTTCCGCATCGGGCCGCTCCAGGATGACGCGCTCCGGCTCGGCCATTGGCGGAAACTCAACCCGGAAGAAGTCCGGGCCCTGACCGAGGCGGCGGCGGCTCAAGGCTCGCCTCGGCCGCGCCGGTCGCATCGCCCGTTCCACCCTCACGAGGAAAGTCAATGACGAAACTTGAACAAGCCCGGCTCGGCATCGCCGTGCCGGAGATCGCCGCAGTCGCCGTGCGCGAGCGGACCTCCGCCGAAGTCCTCCGCCAGCGCCTGCTCGACGGGCGCGTCGTCCTGCCGATGAACCTCTGCCGCAAGGCCCTCGGCCTGCCGGCGATCGAGCCGTGCGGCATCGGCCAGGGACTGCGCACGAAGGTCAACGCGAATATCGGCACGTCGCAGGACTTCCCCGATCTGAAGCCCGAACTCGAGAAATTGAACGCGGCGGTCGAGGCCGGCGCGGACGCGGTGATGGACCTTTCCACCGGCGGCGACATCCGCTCGGTGCGCCGGCGGATCCTCGAGGCCTCGCGCGTGCCGGTCGGCACCGTGCCGATCTACGACGCCGCGGTCCGCGTGCTGCGGCAGGGCCGAAACGTCCACGCGATGACCGCCGCGGGCATCCTCCGCGCCGTGCGCGATCACGTCGAGCAAGGCGTGGACTTCATCACCGTGCATTGCGGCGTGACGCGCGAGGTCCTCCGCACGCTCGAACAATCGCCGCGCGTGTGCGGCATCGTGAGCCGCGGCGGCACTTTCCTCGCGACGTGGATGGCCCGTCACGGGAAAGAGAACCCGCTCTACGAGCAGTTCGACGAGGTCCTGGCCATCGCGCGCGAACACGACGTGACGCTGAGCCTCGGCGACGGCCTGCGCCCTGGCGCGCAGGCGGACGCGTTCGACCGGGCGCAGGTCCACGAGCTGAACGTGCTCGCCGGACTGGCCGCGCGCGCGCACGAGGCCGGCGTGCAGGTCATGATCGAAGGCCCCGGTCACGTGCCGCTCCACCAGATCGAGGCGCAGGTGCGCCTGGAGAAGGAGCTCTGCCACGGCGCGCCGTTCTACATCCTGGGGCCGCTGGTGACGGACGTGGCCCCCGGCTACGACCACATCACTGCCGCGATCGGCGGCGCGGTGGCCGCCGCGGCGGGCGCGGACTTCATCTGCTATGTCACGCCGATGGAACACCTCGGCCTGCCGGAGGTGGAGCACGTGCGCGAGGGCGTCATCGCCGCGCGTATCGCCGGGCACGCCGCGGACATCGCCAAGGGCGTGCCGGGCGCCGCCGAATGGGACCGCAAGTTCTCCGAGCTCCGCCGCGCCCGCGACTGGCAGGCGCAAATCCGCATGTGCATGGACCCGAAGCGGGCGGCGAGTTTCCGCAAGCGCCGTCGCCCGGGCGAGGAGGACGTGTGCAGCATGTGCGGTGAGTTGTGCGTCTTCAAAATCCGCGAAGACGCCGAGTGCCGC
This sequence comes from Candidatus Brocadiia bacterium, assembly GCA_052139675.1. Classification (GTDB taxonomy): domain Bacteria; phylum Planctomycetota; class Brocadiia; order CAIUPP01; family CAIUPP01; genus JBEKCB01. Next base: position 49,502 of record JBKQWE010000010.1, on the reverse strand, counting down.
CGGAAAACTCATCTCACCACGAAGAGCACGAAGGGCACGAAGAAGAACCAGTGACAACTGCAGAGGCAACGGATAGCAGACGAGAAAGCAGGGATTCTCTTGCCGTCCTTCGTGCGCTTCGTGACCTTCGTGGTGAAAAATAGCGTAAGAACAAACCCGCCTGCTTTGCGCCGGAGGGGAATCTGTGGAGCCGCAGGAAAGGCGCACGAAGATCGTCGCGACGCTCGGGCCCGCCTCGAGCGGACCCGCTATGATCCGGAAGCTGATTGACGCGGGCGTGAACGTCTTCCGCCTGAATTTCTCGCACGGTTCGCACGAGACGCACGGGGCGGCCGTGCGCGACATCCGCCGCGCCGCGTCCGAAGCCCGCCAGGCCGTCGCCATCCTGCAGGACCTCCAGGGACCGAAGATGCGCATCGGCGAGCTCGCCGGACACCAACCGGTCAACCTCTCCGCCGGCGATTCCGTCCGCATCACCACCGACGCGGTCGTGGGAACGGCCGCGCGGTTTTCGACCACGTATGCTGCGTTGCCCGACGACGTCCGGAAGGGCGATGTGATCCTGCTCGACGACGGCCGGCTGCAACTGCGCGTCACAGCCGTCGCCGGCCGCGAGGTGCAGACCGAGGTGCTCGTCGGCGGCGCGCTGGACGAGCACAAGGGCATGAACCTTCCGCATACGCCGCTGAGCGCCTCCTGCCTGACGGAGAAGGACCTCGAGGACCTGCAATTCGGCATCGGCGCGGGCGTGGACTACGTCGGCCTGTCGTTCGTGCGGCGCGCGTCGGACATCGAGGACCTCCGCCGCTCGGCGAAGTCCGCCGGACGCGATGTGCCGGTCATCGCGAAGATCGAGCGCATCGAGGCGATCGAGAACCTCGAGGAGATCGTCGCCGCCGCCGACGGCGTCATGGTCGCGCGCGGCGACCTCGGGGTCGAGACTTCCGCCGCGGAAATCCCGATTCTGCAGAAGCAGATCCTGTCGGTCGCCGGCCGGCGCGGCAAGCCGGACATCACCGCGACGCAGATGCTCGAGACGATGGTCTCGAACCCGCAGCCGAGCCGCGCCGAAGCCACCGACATCGCCAATGCCGTCTTCGACGGGACCGGCGCGCTGATGCTCTCCGCCGAGACCGCGGTCGGGAAATATCCGGTCGAGGCGGTGCGGATGATGTCCGAGATCGCGCTGACCGCCGAGCGGCATCTCCCGGAATATCGGCGGCCGTTCGCGCGCGAGAAGGCGGCCGGACCGCGCGGCGTCGCCGAGGCCAGCACGCGCGCCGCGTGCGTGGCGGCCCAGGAACTCGGCGCGGCGGCCATTGCGGTCTTCACGCTCTCAGGACGGACGGCGCTGCTCGTCTCGGCGCGGCGGCCGTCGGCGCCGGTGCTGGCGTTCACGCCGTCGGAAGAGACCTGCCGCCGGCTGGCGCTGGCGTGGGGCGTGCGGCCGATGCTTTCGGAAATGGCCGCCGGCCCCGAGGCGCTGGTCGCGATGACCGAACGCGCCGTCCGCGCCTGCGGCTTTGTTCGGCCGGGCGACCTGGTCATCCTGCTGGTCGGCTCGACGACGGTCCCCGGCGCCACGAACATGATGAGGGTCCATCGCGTGGAGGGCGGCGAAGGCGGATGAGCGCTTTCAGTTGAGGGCCGATGAGCCAGACCGCGGAGATCAGCTACTGGGCCTTGCTGCACGCGCTGCCGGGAATGGGGCCGGTGACGTTCCGGCGGCTCCTCGACCGGTTCGGCTCGGCCGCGGAGACCGTCGAGAAGGCGGACCGCAGCGCCCTCGCCGAGGTGCGCGGCATGCGGCGGGAACTGGCCGACGCGCTGCTGGCCTGCCGGAGCCGGCTCGACTCGGCGGAGCGCACGGTGGCGGCGCTTCAGAAGAAAGGCGTGCATCTCCTGCGCATGACCGACCCGGCTTACCCGCCGGCGCTTCACGACCTGCCGGACCCGCCGCCGCTGCTGTACATCCTCGGCCAGATCGGCGCGCGGGACCGGCGCGCGGTGAGCATGGTGGGCACCACGAAGCCCTCGGCGCGGGGCCGGCCCATCGCGGAGGAGTTCGGCAAGCGGTTCGCCGCCGCCGCCGTCACGGTCGTGAGCGGCTACGCGCACGGCATTGACGCGGCCTCGCACCGCGGAGCGTTCAAGGGAGGCGGGCGGTCCATCCTGTGCGTTCCGTACGGCATCCGGCACTTCAAATCGCGCGCGGACTTTCCGGCGCTCGCGGAGATCGCGCAGCGCGGCGCGGTGGTCAGCGAATGTCCGCCTGACCTGGAGTGGTCCGCCGCCGCGGCGGTCGCCCGGGACCGGATCATCGCCGCGCTCGGCCGCGCCGTGTTCGTCATCGAGACGCGCCCGCGCGGGGGCACGATGCACACCGTCCGGGCCGCGGAGCAGCTCGGGCGCCCGCTTTTCGTCCTGAAGTACCGCACGCCGCCGGAGTCCGCGCGAGGGAACTCCATCCTGATCGCGCGCGGAGCGACCGACGTCGGCAGATTCGGCGAGATCGGGAAGATCCTCGACGCACTTGGACCGGATCCTCGGCGCGGTGGGGGCGAGTGAGCACGAAGGGCCGCCCCTCACTTCCTGACGGGGACTTTCTCCGGCGTGCTCGTCTTGAGCCAGGTCATCAGCGCGGCGCCCGCGATGAAGATCCCGATGCTGATCCACTGCGCCTCGCTCATCTGGCCGGGCAGGTGCGTGTCGCCCCGGAAGAACTCCACGATGAACCGCTCGGTGGAGTAGAGGAGCAGGTACAGCGCCGTCACTTCGCCCGGGCGGCGCTGGTGGCGGAAGAAGAGCGAGAGGATGATGAAGATGCAGAAGAGGTCGAACGCGCTCACCAGTTGCGTCGGCCACAGCGGAGTGCCCGGCGGAATGTACAAGGGCGCGCCGACGCCGGAGAGATACGGAAGCGCGTCGCGCGGGAAGACGCAGCCGTACCATGCGCCCTCGTGGACGGGCACGCCGTAGCAGCAGCCGTGCAGGTAGCAGCCGATCCGCCCGAACGCGTGGCCGAGCGCCAGCGACGGCGTGAGCACGTCGAGCACCGGCAGCACCTTCAGTTTCTTGGCCCGGAGCAGAAGCAGCGTGACGACCAGCGCGCCGATGAGCCCGCCGTAGAAGACCAGGCCGCCTTGCCAGATTTTGAGGAGGTCGAGGACGGACCATCCCGGGCGGCCGGTGTCGAAGAAGTAATCGGTGTTCTGGAGAACGTAGGCGATGCGCGAGCCGACGATGCCGGCGAGGAGCGCCCAGACGCAGATATCGGTGATCTCGTCCGGCAGCAGGCCGGCCCTGCGCGCCCGCCAGCGGGCGACGAAGAGCCCCGCCAGGAAGCCGATCATCGCCATCACGCCGTAGGAGTGGATGGCGAACCGGTCGCCGATGCGGAAAAAGATGTCGTGCATTTTTCCTTTCCGCCGTCACCAGGCGGCAGGGCTACCGCGCCGAGAGATGGCAGTTGTCTATGAGCCGCGTCCGGCCCAGGCGGACGGCGATCAGCACCATGGCCTCGGATTCGATCCGGCGAATTTCGCGCAGCGTCTCGGGGTTGACGACGGCGACGTAGTCCACCTTCGAGGCGGGGGCCTCGCGGATCACCTCGTCTATCGCGGCGATGAGCGGCGCGGCGCGGCGTTCGCCCTTCGCGAACAGCTCCTCGGCCTTGCGGAGCGCGCGGTTCAGCACGGTGGCCTGCTCGCGCTCCTCGGGCGAAAGATAGACGTTGCGCGAGCTCATCGCCAGGCCGTCCGGCTCGCGGACGGTCGGGCAGACGCTGATCTTCAAGTCGAAGTTCAGGTCGCGCACCATGCGCCGGATGACCACGCTCTGCTGGTAATCCTTCTGGCCGAAGAAGGCGATGTCCGGGCGGACCAGGTTGAAGAGTTTCGCGCAGACGGTGCAGACGCCGTGGAAATGCCCGGTGCGGATTTCGCCCTCGAAGGCTTCCGTATAGCGTTCCTGGAGGACGTAGGTCGCGTAGCCGCCCGGATACATTTCATGGGTCGGCGGCGCGAACAGGATGTCCACGCCGGCCTTCTCGCAGACCTGGCGGTCATGCTCGAGCGGGCGCGGATAGGCTTCCAGGTCCTCGCTCGGCCCGAACTGGGTCGGATTGACGAAGACGCTGACGACGGCCAGGCCGGTCTCCTTGCGGGCGCAGCGGATGAGGCTGACGTGCCCGGCGTGCAGCGCGCCCATGGTCGGCACGAAGCCGACCGTTTTCTTGCCCGGCCGAAGTTCCCGCAGCGCCGCGTGCAGATCGGCGATCGAAGTGACGAAGCGCATCCGCTTCACCTCCCGGTGGATTCGAAGGCCTGAAGCCAACAGTCCGCGATTATATCGCGCCGCGAGCCCGCTTTCAAACGCTGCGCGGCCGGTCATTCGACAAGTCGAAAGGCCGGCCCGGCAACGCCCGGCGAACGGCGATGGCTTGACAGCCCGCGCCCGCTCGTGTAAATTCCAATATCGCGTCCGAAGCTGGACGGGTAGCTCAGCCGGTAGAGCACAGGACTGAAAATCCTGGTGTCGGCGGTTCGATCCCGCCCCCGTCCACCAATGCGCGAACCGAAGCGTTGTGGTTTCCGTCCCCACTCTCTAGGAGTCCGCCATGCCCCGCAAGAGCCTGGTCCTGTTCCTGGTCGTCGTTTTCGCCGGCGCGCTGGGGATCAGCCGCGCCTTCAGCCAGGAGCCGAACGAGAAAGAATATGAGACGCTGAAGAAGATCATCGAGCGCGTGCACGATGACTACGTGACCGAGGTGGACACGAAGAAGCTCTTCGAGGGCGCCTATCGCGGCGCGCTGGAGGCGCTCAACGACCCCTTCACGCAGTACTTCAACCAGCCCGAGGCCAAGCGGTTCGCGGCCGAGACGGAGGGAAAATTCGGCGGGCTGGGCATCGAGATTTCGCTGAAGGACGGCATCCTGACCGTCATCACGCCGATCAAGGGCACGCCGGCGTACGACGCGGGGATCCTCGCCGGCGACGAGATTCTGAAGATTGACGGCAAATCCACGGAGCGGCTCAACCTGGAGGATGCCGTCGAGACGCTGCGCGGCAAGATCGGCACCAAAGTCGCGCTGACGGTGCACCACATCGGCGCGACGGTTGATTCCGACATCACCATCACGCGCGCGGAAATCAAGCCCGCCTCGGTCGAGGGCGCCATGCTCGACCCGAAGAGCGGCATCGGTTACATCCAGATCAGCCAGTTCACCGAGACGTGCCGCGACGACATGCTCGCCGCCGTCGGCGATCTCCAGAAGCAGGGCCTGAAAGGGATGGTCATTGACCTGCGCGGGAACCCGGGCGGACTGCTCGACAAGGCGGTGGACATCGCGGACGATTTCCTCGCCAGCGGCGTGATCGTGAGCGTCCGCGGCCGGCAGCCCGAGATGACCCGGACCTACACCGCTCACGCTCACAAGGAGAAAAGTCTGGAGTCGCTGCCGATTATCGTGGTCGTGGACGAGGGATCGGCGAGCGCCTCTGAGATTCTGGCCGCCGCGCTGCACGACAACAACCGGTCGCTGCTGGTCGGCGGCCGCACGTACGGCAAGGGCTCCGTCCAGAACGTCATTCCGCTGGGCGGCGGCGAGTCGCTTAAGATGACCACTGCGCGTTACTACCGGCCCAATAACGAGCCGATCGAGTTCCACCAGGGCATTATGCCGGACATCTATCTGCCGATGAGCCGCGAGCACGAACTGGCCCTGCGCAACCAGGAACGCGAAGACAAGCTCCGCGGCCGCTACCGCCTCGGCGCGGACTTGGAAGAGCCGCCGGCGGCCGCGCCCGCGCCCGAGGCCGCGCCCAACCCGCCGGCCGATGCGCCGGCCGAGCAGCCGAGCGGCAAAGAGGGCGATGAGACGCGCCGCGGGCGCGTGGTGGACTTCCAACTCCAGGCCGCCCTGAATATCCTGAAATGGCAACTGCTGCATCCGACGGTGATGCCCGAGGTGGGCGTGGAGAAGGCGGAGAAGTAGCGGCGTTCCGGTTCCTCGCGGACCTTGCGAAGCGTGACGAACGCGGCGCAAGACTCGCCCGGTTTGTCGCGCAGTGCTATTCGACTCGCAGAATCGCTGATCTTCGCAACGCTGCCCTCAATCCTCAGGCCTGACATGCTCCTACTGGGAATCGAAACTTCCTGCGACGAGACTGCCGCCGCCGTCGTCAAGGACGGCAGGCAGGTCCTCTCGAACATCGTCGCCTCGCAGGACAAGCTGCACCTGCCGTACGGCGGCGTGGTGCCGGAGATCGCCTGCCGCGCGCACTTGACGATGGTCCTGCCGGTGGTCCGCCGCGCGCTCGAAGAGGCCAAGGTCCGCATCGAGGACCTCGGCGGCGTCGCGGTGACCCACACGCCCGGACTGGTCGGCGCGCTGCTCATCGGCGTGACGGCGGCCAAGACGCTTGCCTGGCTTCATGACCTGCCGATCATCGGCGTCAACCACCTCCATGCTCACGCCTACGCCGCCGCGCTGGAGCGCGAGGCGCCGCTCTTCCCGTGCGTCAGCCTCGTCGCCTCCGGCGGGCACACCAGCCTCTTCCGCAGCCGCTCGGCGATCGAGCACGAGACGCTCGGCGCCACGCTCGACGACGCGGCCGGCGAGGCCTTCGACAAAGCGGCGAGCATCCTGGGCCTGGGCTATCCCGGCGGCCCGAACGTGGACCGAGCCGCGCGCGCCGGCAACCCGCGCGCCATCGCCTTCCCGCGCACGCGCCTGGGGCCGGACTCGCTCGACTTCTCCTTCAGCGGCATCAAGACCGCGGTGCTCTATCATTGCCGCGGCCAGAATCCGCGGACGCCCCGGCCGCCGCTGACCGAGCAGGAAATCGCCGACGTCGCCGCCAGCTTCCAGGAAGCGGTGGTGGACACGCTGGTCGAGAAGCTCCTCGAGGCCGCGCGCCGGGTCGGCGCGAGCCGTATCGCCATCGGCGGCGGCGTTGCGGCCAACTCGCGGTTGCGCGAGCGCCTGGCCGATGCCGCCGAGCGCCGGAGGCTGGAAGTCGTCCTGCCGCCCATCCGCTACTGCATGGACAACGCCGCCATGGTTGCCGGCATCGCGTATCCGCTCTATACTGCCGGGCGAGTGAGCGACCTGACGCTCGACGTCTGCCCGACGGAACGGCGGGATAAAAGAGCGACGGCTTAGAGCCTGTTCCAGTCGTTTGCGGAGGTGACCGAGATGGACGAGAACCGCCTGATGAAGCTGCTGCGCGCCGTCGAGCGCGGCGATGTGTCCGCCGGCGAGGCCCTCAAGCATCTTGAAGGCGGCGCGTTCGACGACATCGGCTTCGCGAAACTCGATCTTCACCGCGAGGTGCGCTGCGGTATTCCCGAGGCGATCTTCTGCCAGGGCAAGACCGTGGCGCAGATCCAGGCGATCGCCCGCCGCCTGCACGGCCGCGGCATGAACCTCCTCGCGACGCGCGCCTCGGAGCAGGTCCATCGCGCCATCGCCCGGTTCGCGCCCGACGCCGTTTATTGCGTCGCCGCGCGGACGGTCACGATCAAGCGGACGAGGCATCCGCCGCCGCGGGGCGAGATCCTGGTCGTCTGCGCCGGCACCGCCGACATTCCCGTCGCCGAGGAGGCGCGCGTGACGGCGGAATTCCTCGACAACCGCGTGCGGGCGATCTACGACGTGGGCGTCGCCGGCCTGCACCGGCTGCTGCGCTTTCGGAAGGAGCTGCGCCGGGCCAACGTGGTCATCGTCGTCGCCGGCATGGAAGGCGCGCTGGCCAGCGTGGTGGGCGGAATGGTCGCCCGGCCGGTGATCGCCGTGCCGACCAGCATCGGCTACGGCGCCAGCTTCAGCGGCATCGCGCCGCTGCTGACCATGCTCAACAGTTGCACCGCCGGCGTGGCGGTGGTTAACATTGATAACGGTTTCGGCGCGGGCTCCGTCGCATCGCTCATTAACCATACCGGACAGGACCATGCGAAAAATCCCCGGCCTGCCTGAACTGCCGCCGCGACGCGCGGATTCGAACAAGGGCGACTACGGCCGCGTCCTGGTCCTCGCCGGTTCGCGCGGCATGGTCGGCGCTGCCGCGTTGGCCGGGACCGCCGCCCTGCGCGCCGGCGCGGGCCTCGTGACCGTCGGCACGCCGCGAAGTGTCTATCCGATCCTCGCCGCTCAGGTCGTCTGCTGCACCACGCGCCCGCTCCCTGAAACGCCCGTGGCGACCTTGAGCGACCGGGGCGCCAGTGCAATCCTCCAGTGGGCCGAATCGTTCGACGTGGTCGCGCTCGGCCCGGGACTCGGCCGCCATCCGAGCACGACTCACCTCGTCCATCATCTCCTGCTGAAGCTGTCGAAGCCGATGGTCTTGGACGCGGACGGGCTGAACGCGCTGGCGGAGGACGTTACGGTGCTCCGGCGCGCGCCGGCGCCGCGCATCCTTACGCCGCATCCGGGCGAAATGGCGCGGCTGGCCGGGCTGAACGTCGGCCAGGTGCAGCAGTTGCGGAAACTGACGGCTCTCCGGTTCGCGCGGGAGAACGGTGTGGTGCTTGTGCTCAAGGGGCACCGGAGTATCGTGACCGACGGCCGGCGCGTGTTCGTCAACCCGACCGGCAATCCCGGCATGGCGACCGGCGGCACCGGCGACGTTCTGACCGGCACGATCGCCGCGCTGATCGGCCAGCGGCTCGGCGCGTTCGAAGCCGCCGTGCTCGGGACCTATGCGCACGGCCTGGCCGGCGACCTGGCCGCAAAACAGTTCGGCGAAGTCGGCCTCATCGCGACCGACGTGCTTGAATTCCTCCCAAAGGCATTCCGGAAGCTCGCCGCCGGAAAGACAAACCGCGCGCGGCCGGCCAGTCCGGCCCGCTCATAGGAAGCCCATCATGAAAACCCGCGCTGTACGGCTTTACGGGAAAGATGATCTGCGGCTGGAGGAATTCGAGCTGCCGCCGCTCCGCGAGGATGAGATCCTCGCGCGCGTCGTGTCCGACAGCATCTGCATGTCCTCGCATAAGGCGGCGAAGCAGGGCGCGGACCACAAGCGCGTGCCGAAGGACATCGCGCGCAACCCGACGATCATCGGGCACGAGTTCTGCGGGACGATCCTGGAGGTCGGCAGGAAGTGGCAGAACCGGTTCAAGGCCGGGAGCAAGTTCGCGATCCAGCCGGCGATCAATTACCAGGGCAGCCTGGCCGCGCCGGGATACTCCTACCGCTATATCGGCGGCGACGCGACGGCGGTGATTATCCCGAACGAGGTCATGGAGTGCGGCTGCCTGCTCGATTACACGGGCGAGGCGTACTTCGCGGCCTCGCTCGCGGAGCCGATGTCGTGCATCGTCGGCGCGTTCCACGCGATCTACCACAGCAAGCCGGGGACGTACGTCCACGATATGGGCATCATCCGCGGCGGTGCGATGGCCATCCTCGCCGGCGCCGGGCCGATGGGCCTGGGCGCGATTGATTACGCGATCCATTGCGACCGCCGGCCCGCGCTGCTGGTGGTCACGGACATTGACGACGCGCGGCTTTCGCGAGCGGCGTCGCTGCTGACCCCGGAGGACGCCCAGTCCAACGGCGTGAAGCTCGTCTACGTGAATACGAGCCGGTTGCCGAACCCGGCGGAGCACTTGGTTTCGCTGACCGGCGGCCCTTCGACCATCGCTCAGGGCCGCCCTGAGGACGCTCGAATGGGCGGCAAGGGATTCGACGACGTGCTGGTCTTCGCTCCGGTGCGGCCGGTCGTGGAATCCGGCGACCGGATCCTCGGCCGCGACGGGTGCCTGAATTTCTTCGCCGGGCCGCTGGATCCGAATTTCAGCGCGCCGGTGAATTTCTACAACGTGCATTACGGCTCGACGCATGCCCTCGGCACCAGCGGCGGGAACACCGACGATATGGTCGAGTCGCTCGACCTGATGTCGCGCGGGCGGATCAACCCGGCGGCGATGGTGACGCACGTCGGCGGGCTGGACGCGGTGATCGAGACGACGCTGAATCTGCCGAACATCCCCGGCGGGAAGAAGCTGATCTACACGGGCCTCTCGATGCCGCTGACGGCCATCGCCGATTTCGAAGAGAAGGGCAAGCGCGATCCGGTTTTCGCGGAGCTTGCCCGGATCGCTCAGCTCCACGGCGGGCTCTGGTCGGCGGAGGCGGAGAAATTCCTGCTGGAGAACGCCGGCCGGCTCGGGCGGTAGGCCGGTTTCATTGTTCGGCGGGGCGGGCGGAGAAGTCCAGGTTGATCAGCGGGAAGAACGGCAGAGGGCCGTCCTGCATGAAGTTGAGGAGGCCGATCTGGATGCCGGAAGCCCTCCGGGAGTAATTGATCAGCCCGATCTGGACGCCGTGCATCCGGGTGGCGTAGTTGGAAATCGGGCCGACCTGCGCGCCGTACATCCTTTCGCAGTGGTTGAGCAGCGACGCTTGCACGCCGTGCACCGTGTCCGCGTGGTTCCCGCCGACGGCCAGTTGGACGCCCTGCAAATCGGTGATGGCCGTATTGAGAATCGGCGCGACCTGAAGGCCGCTCACGTCGTCCGCGTTGTTGACTCCGACGGCGACCTGCAGGCCGTGCAACGTGTTGGCATAGTTGAACACCAGCGACAACTGCGCGCCGTTCGCGCATGCGGCCTGATTCCACAGCAGGCCGGCCTGAACGCCGGAGGCCGTTGAGATGACGAGGTTCGCCAGCCCAAGGTCCAGCCCGGCGACGTCGCGGTTCACGCCGAACGGGAGCGTGAGCCGGAGCCCGTAAACATCCGAGTCCTCGGGCGCGAGCTGGACCGGCGGCCAGATGGAAAGTTGCACCGGCGTGGCGGACTCTGCGAGCGCGGCGCACGGGACGGCCGCGCCGAGCAGCAGGACCAGTAGCCGGATCGCGCGTTTCATGAGATCAGAGCTTCAGCTTGCCGAGGTCCGTCGGGGGCAGGTCGCCGGGCGTGACGATGCGGCTCTGGCTGCGGCGGCGCATCTCCGTCAGTTCGTCCTGGAGTTCAGCCTTGGCGGCCTCGACCTCCGTCTCGGCGCGCTGCGAGAACTTCGCGAACGCCTCCTGCACCGACGCGGCCTCGATCTCAAAAGTGACCGGCAGGCTCGTTACTCCCATCGGCGTCTGGACGCCGAGCGTCACGCGCCCGATGAACTTCTTCACCGAACCGTCGAGCGAGGTGACCAGCTCGACCTGCCTTACGGGGAATTTCTGGTCTTCCGGCTGTTCCTCGAAGAATTCCTCGCGCCTGTAGATCATTTGCGGTTCCTTTAGAAAAAGCGGAGAACTTCAGCCTATCCCGATGACGCGTAAAAAGCAAGCGCGACCTTGCAAATTTCCCGCAGAATCTGCTATAGTGACTCTCTCAAACAGCCCTGATGCGGAACCCATAGTCCAAGCGTGTCCAATGAGGAGCGAATAGCATGGCGAACCGATGCCAGATTTGCGGCAAGGAGCCGCACAGCGGCTACCAGTTCACGCGGCGCGGCCTCGCTAAGAGCAAGGGCGGCGTCGGCCGCAAGACGACCGGCCATACGAAACGGAGGTTCCTGCCGAACCTCCAGGTCGTGAAGGCCACCACCGCCGGCGGCGTGCGGCGCGTGCGCGTCTGCGCCAAGTGCCTGCGGAGCGGAAAGGTCGTCAAGGCCGGCTGAGCCGCGACGGAATCCTGCGGCCTGCGGTCCCGATGCCGGGATCGCAGGCCGTTTTATTTTAATCCCGGATCTCTGCCGCCATGGCTCGCAGGGAAGACCGGCTGACGCCGCGTTTTTTCGCTTGTTTTGGCATCCGGACAAGGTACAATAGTTGGTATGAAGGTTCACGGGTGGCGTGAACCGCTGGGCATCTGGGGATCCGGATTGAGTAAGGAGACGGAGCATGGGGCGCACTCTTGGAATGGCGGGGGCCTTGGTCGCGGGGATGGTTTTCATGGCCGGCTGCGCGTCCGTGGACGTGGGGAAGACGTTCAACGATCAGCGCCTCACGGAGCAACGTTATACCCCGATTGCGCACATCAACGGCGACTGCTGGGGCATTTATTTCCTTTCCTTCATACCGTTGGTGACCGGTGACACGACCACGGCAGGAACCCAACTGGCATTTCTGAAGGACACCGTGAACGTGGATGCCGTGGCAGATATGGTGACCCGCAAGAGCAAGGAACTCGGCGCCACGCATACCTTGAACCTCACCTCCCAGAGGTTCAGCTCATGGATCGCGCCCCTATTGCTGTTCTGGTACAAGGATACCCAGGTTTCCGGCAACGCCGTCAACTAGGGCCTTCGCGCATTTTCACGGTCTCGGACGGGGCGTTCAAAGGGGCTTGAAGCGGGTCCCGCGCTAGCGATTGCGGCGGTCCTGCGCTCTCCTGCTCAGCGTCTGCGCCGCCGCGAGCGGGTCGGTCGGGCCGCGGCCTTTTCCGAGGCGCAGAGAATTCCGCAGCGCCTCGGTGATGAACCGCTTTGCGCGGCGGGCGGCCTCGTGCAGCTCCAGTCCGCGCGCCAGCTCGGTGGCGAGCGCGGCGGAGAGCGCGCAGCCGGCGCCATGCGTGTCCTTCGTCTCGATGCGTTCCGCCGGAAGCTCCAGGAAATCCCTGCCGTCGTAGAGCAGGTCGGTCGGCGAGCCGGCGAGGTGTCCGCCCTTGATCCAGACTGAGCGCGGGCCAAGGCGGGCGATGGCCTCGGCGGCGCGGCGCATCGCAGAAAGATCGGCGACCTCCAGCCCGGCCAGCCGCGACGCCTCGGTCAGGTTCGGCATCACCACCTCGCACAGCGGCAGGAGTTCGCGGATGAGCGCGGCCTCGCCCGGCTGATCGAGCAGCCGGCTTCCGCTGGTGCTGAAGATCACCGGGTCCACGACGAGATGGGCGACACGGTGTCTGCGCAGGACTTCCGCCACGGCGCGGACGGTTGGCGCGCCGGAGAGCATGCCGGTCTTGGCGGCGTCCAGGCCGATGTCCGCGATGCACATCTCGATCTGCTGCGCAACGAATTCCGGCGGGACCGCGTGGATGCCCGCCACCTGCCGCGTATCCTGCGCGGTGACCGCCGTCACCGCAGTCATCGCGTAGCCGCCCAGGCAGGTGATCACCTTGATATCGGCCTGGATTCCCGCCCCGCCGGCGGAATCGGATCCGGCGATGCTCAACACGCGCGGGCGACTGCGGCCGGGATTCGGTTTGGTGGGCATCGTTACGGTCTTTTTTCCGGGAGCGGCAGCGGCGGCAGAGGCGGCTCGGCCACCCATTCCTTGACGCTGCGCATCTGGACGTCGAACCGCTTCACGACCGAGTCCGTGGGATGCTCGGCGCGGATTCTCGCGAGAAGACCCCGCGAGTTGTCCTCCTGGCCCATCGCCCAGAGCGACAGCACGCGGGCGAGGCCCAGGTCGCGTTTATCGTCCGCCGACAGGCCGGGCTTGTCGAGTTCCTGGCGGATTTCGGTGTCCAGCTCCTTCAGCCGCGCCGCGGTCAGGTTGATGAAAGCCCGCAGCAGCGTGGGAAAGCGATGCTTCTCGGCCTGCAGCCGGATCTCGGCAATCGTCAGCGGCCGCGCGGGGCCGCTCTCTCGGTGGGTCTCGCCGAAGTCAATGGTCTTGATGCTCGAAGCTTCCAGCTCGATCGTCTCGTCGGACTGCATGTCGCGGACGACGAACCGCCCTTCGAAGAACCACTGGATGTCGGCGTCCAGCTTCCGCCCGTCCTTCAGATTAATGGTCACGATCGGCCCGGCAAACGAGAGGGAAGCCAGGCAGAACAGGACCGCTCCCGCGATCGCGGCGCGCCGGAGCCGCGCCGCGTGCGTTCGTTGTACATTCGGCATTCTAGTGGTTTCGATTGCGATGGAAGATCGCGTCGAAGAACTCCTCGAGCCGCGGCACGAGCGCGGCATAAAGCACGCACAGCGCCACGGCGCAGACGACGAGGATCAGGATCATCTCGGGGCTGAACGTGCGGCCGAAGAAGACGCTGATGAGCGCCAGACCGAGCAGCACGCAGGCGGCGAGGACCACGGCCATAAAGGCCAGCGCCACGCCGCGCTTGAGGCTCAACTCGAAACCGACGAGCCCGTGGCGGATCATCATGAACATGGCGTACTGCGACATGACCATCGCCCAGAGCGAGACGGTCGGAGATTTCTCCGAGTGGAGATAGGCGACCGCGAGCACGCAGAGCGTGCCCGCAGCGAAGGGCAGTTGCACCATGTAGAACGGCCAGTCTTCGCCCTCCGCGGCGCCGCGCCCGGCGCGCCAGGAAATCCACAGCGCCGCGACCAGGTAGCTTGCCGTCACCGCCCCGAACGCCAGCGTCTCCGGCGCGCTCATCACGTAAAAGCCGCTGAGCCAGGAATGCGAGAGCGCCTTCTGCACGATCATGGCCGGGTTCAGCGCCAGTCCCAGGGCGACCATCGGCGCGTAGAGCAGCAGGTGCCAGTATCCGCCGCGCGGGCCCGAAAGGGCCGCCGCATCCGGCGCAGGCCCGCGCGCGACCAGCGCCAGGCAGAGGAAGTTCGCCGGCGCCAGCGCCATGCCGAAGAAGGACAGGCGCTGCCAGATGCTCTCCGCGCCGCCGTGATGGAAGACCTCGCCGCCGAGGTTCCAGATCGCCAGGCTGACCCCGAAGAGCGCGAACAGGCGATACGCCGGATTGCGCGGCTGCTTGATGAGCGCCCAGACCGCCAGCGGCAGGTTCACGGCGATCGCGATGGTCGGCCCGACGTACCTGAGAGGCATCTTCCTCGCTCGCTTGGAACCGGTTTCACAACCTCGTAATCGTAATCTTACTCGTAATCCTAATCGCCGTTTTCCGTCGTAGCCTTACGAAGGCCGAGCACGATTAGGATTACGATTACGATTACGAAGGACAGAAAGCGCTCCGCGCTTTTCGCGGGTTATGAAACAGGCTCCAGAGATCACTTACACTTTCCGCCATCCGCCGAATTTTGTCAAGAGACGATGCCGCCTTCACGCGCGGAGGACGCGGCCCGGCCGGGCGCTCGTCTGGCGGCCGTCGAGCAGGACCGGCGCGCCGTTGACGAGCAGGTGCCGCACGCCCTGCGAAAGGCGGAAGGGCGCGTCATAGCTGGCCGCGTCGCGAATCGTCCGCGCGTCGAACACGGTGATATCCGCATACGCGCCCTCGCGCAGGACGCCGCGGCCGGCCAGGTGGAAGCGCTCCGCCGGCAGGCTGGTGATCCGCGCAACGGCCTCCGGCAGCGGCATGAGCTTCAGGCGCAACGCGTACTCGCTGAGGAACCGCGCCATGGTGCCGAAGCTCCGCGGGTGCGGTTTGCCCTCGGCGGTCGGGCCGGTGAGACTGCGCGAGGAGGAATCGGAACCCATGAACACGAACGGCCACTTCAGGATGCGGCGCAGGTTGTCCTCGGACATGCCGAAGAAGATGGCGCTGACGGCCATTTTCGTGCGCAGGAGCAGTTCGAAGACCGCCTCGCAGGGCTCCAGGTCCATCCGGCGCGCGGCCTCGGCGACGGTCAGCCCTTCGAACTCGCGCGTGGATTCGGTCGCGACGGAGATCACGATCGTCTCCCAGCGGCCGCCCTTCGTGCGGATCCCGGCGACGGCCTTCTTCAACTTCGCCCTCGTGGCCGCGCTCCGCAGCCGCTCGAGCGCGCGCTCCCGGCCGCCGTCGGCCAGCCAGTCCGGGAAGATCGTGGAGAGGTCGGTCTGCGCCGCCAGGTACGGATAGCGATCGCAGGTCACGTCGCGGCCGGCGGCGCGCGCAGCGAAGAGGGCGCGTTCGAGGCGGCCGATCTTCCACCAGTTCGCGGGCCCATTGGTCTTGAGATGGCTGATGTGCAGCGGCGCGCCGGCGGCGGCCGTGACGCGGAGCGATTCGCGGACGGACTGGAGCAAGTGGCGGCCCTCGCTGCGCATGTGCGTGCAGTAGGGGCGGCGCTCGGCGGCCAGGCGGCGGCAGAGCGCCACCAGTTCGCGCGGCTCGGCGAAGCAGCCCGGCGGATAGCACAACCCGCTGCTGAAACCGAGCGCGCCCTGTTCGAGGCACTCGTCGAGCAGCGCCTCCATCCGGCGGATCTGCGGAGCGGTCGCCGCGCGCCCGGCGTATCCGACGACAGCCGAACGGATGGCGCCATGCCCGGCGAGGAAACCGCGGTTGATCGCGCTGCCGTATGACTCGACCCGCTCGAAATAGCCGGCCGCGTCGCGCCAGTCCGCGCGCACTTTTTTCTTCGCCATCTCGGCCCGCCGCTGCGCCGCCGAAGGGCCTCCGAGCGGGAAGAGCGTGAAGCCGCACGTGCCGTTGACCTCCGTGGTCACGCCGTCGTACACCCGGCCTTGCGCGGAGGAATCCTGGAGCGCGGAGAGGTCGCTGTGCGAGTGCGCGTCAATGAATCCCGGCGCGACGATCAGCCCGTCCGCCGCCAGCACGCGCGCGCCGGTCGCGCGGATCGCCGGGGCGATGCGGCGGATGCGGTCGCCCTCGATGAGCAGATCGCATTTCGTCGGCGCGGCGTCGCACCGGCCGTCAATCAACGTGCCGCCCTTAAGCAGAATGCCGTTCATGGTCGCCTTTCTCAGCCCGCTGGATCGCGCGCAGCATCCTTATACGAAGGAATCTGAATCGAAGTCAAATCGCGGTTGGGAGTTATCCCGGCAGAGCGGGTGCGCCGCGGCGATGGCACTGCACAATTTCCAAATTCCAATTTCCAATATCCAAAAAGGTTTCCGGTTATGCAACCGGTTCGGCTGCGCTTGCGGCCGCTTGACAAGTTCTGAAAGGTGACTACACTGTGTCGGATGCGCTGAACCGGTTTGAAGGAGCGGCAGGATGGACGAGGACATTTTCGAGAGCATCGCGGATTTGGAAAAACGCTCGGACGAGGTGATCGAGCGTGCGCGGCTGCGGGCGGTGGAGTTGCGCGCGGAGGTGGAGCGAAAGCTCAAGGCGCTCGGCGATGAACTCGAGCGCAATTACAACCTTCCGCGCGAGCAGATCGAGCGCGAGCTGGAGAAGCGGCGCCAGCAGATTTTCCGGGACTTCGAGGCGCGCACGCGGGCCAGCCTGACCAAGCTCGGCGCGGACAAGCGCGAGAAAATCGCGCCGATTATCGAGCGCGTGATCAAGGCCTTCCTGGAATCCGCGCACGGCAATTAAACGGCCAACGTTTTTTGCCACGGATTTCACGGATTACACGGATTACGGCGACCGGCTGGAGAGTCAGGAATAGCCCTTATCTTCGTTTTCCGGTAATCCGTGGGAATCCGTGAAATCCGTGGCAACGTGTCTCTGTTGTTCTTGGCGTCTTGCGCGCGGCGTTGCTTGACAGCCGATGGGGGATAGCGTACGCTCAGGCGTCAACGCCGGCCGAGCCGATTTCGCCTCGTCGTTCCACGATCTGGGGAGCGAATCATGGGTGGAAAATCCGTTTTCGTCAACGTGATGCTGGTGGTCATCGCGCTGATCCTGTTCCTGGGGTTCTACCTGGTGATCGGGGCGGTGGACGTCTTTCGCAAGCGCGCGGAGAACCTGGTCACGGAAGTCGAGGCCATGAATTCGGAGCTCTCGCGCCTGCGCGAAGACCTCGCCGGCGGCGGGTTCAAGCCCGGGGCTGCCGCCGGAACCGGCGCGGAGAAATCCCTTCCGAAGTTCGCCAACATGGAACTGCGCGATCCGAACGCGGTCGAGGGCGACGCGCTCGTCACCTCCATGATGGCGGAAAGCGGCAACCTGAACCCGATCATCAACAACGAGGCGTCCGTCGGCGCGTTCTGGGGCATGTGCACCGACACTCTGGCCGAACGCTGCTACCTCAATCCGGACGTTTTTGAGCCCAAATTGGCGGAAAAATGGGAGATTTCCGACGATAAGCTGACTTATACCATTCACCTGCGAAAAGGCGTCCTGTGGCACGACTTCACCGACCCGACCACTCACAAGAAGTACGAGAACCAGGAGGTCACCGCCGACGACTTCAAGTTTTATGTTGACATCATCATGAACCCGAAAATCCCGTGCGATTTTATGCGCAATTACTTCGAGGACCTTCAGGATCTCCGCGTCATAGACCGGTACACGTTCCAGGTGATCTGGAAGCGGCGCTACTGGAAATCGGAGGAACTCACGCTCGGGCTCAACCCGCTGCCGCGGCACTTCTATCAGTTCGATCCGGCCAACCCCGACGGCTTCACGGACAACGCCGAGCGCAACCGGATGATCGTGGGCTGCGGGCCGTGGATCTTCGAGTCGTGGGAGAAGGGGAAAGAGTTCACCTTCCGCCGCAACGAGGCCTACTACGCGCCGAAGCCTTACCTGCTGCGGCAGATGTCCAAGATCATCCGCGAGCCCACCGCCAGCCTCGAGGCGCTCCGCAACGGCGAGATTGACCGCATGAACCTGCAGCCGGAACAATGGGTGGACCAGATCAAGGACAAGGCTTTCAACGACAAGTTCGCCAAATTCCAGTACCCGGCCCGCGCGTTCAGCTTCATCGGCTACAACCTGCGGCGCGACCTCTTCAAGGATAAGAACGTGCGGCTGGCGCTGACGCACCTGGTCAACCGCGACCGCATCCTGAAGGAGGTCTACCACGACCTGGGGAAAATCGTATCGGGGCCGTTCTACATTGACAGCTCCTCCTACGACCAGGGCATCAAACCGTGGCCCTTCGACGTGGACAAGGCCAAAGCGCTGCTGGCCGAGGCCGGCTGGAAGGACACCATCGGCGACGGCGTGCTCCGCAAGGATGGGCAGAAGTTCGAGTTCACCTACATGGCCGTCTCCAGCAGCAAGATCGGCGAGCAAATCGCCGCCATCGTGCGCAACGATTTCGCCAAGGCCGGCATTATCGTGACCATCAATCCGGTCGAGTGGTCCGTCTTCACGCAACGCCTTGACGAGCGCAACTTCGACGTCTGCCAGCTCGGCTGGCAGCTCGACTGGGCGGACGACCCCTATCAGATCTGGCATTCCTCGCAGGCCGACCTGCCGCGAGGCTCCAATTTCGTCGGGTTCAAGAACCCCGAGGCGGACCGCATTATCGAGGAGGCCCGCCGCGAGTTCGACCTGGCCAAGCGGACGGAGCTGTACCATCGCCTCCATCGCCTGCTGCACGAGGAACAGCCGTACACGTTCCTGATTTCACCCGATGCGCTCATAGCGCAGGACAAGCGCTTCCACAACGCCAAGGTGTGGCAGCCCATGAATGATATGTACCCGGACAGTTTCTGGGTGCCGCTGAATATGCAGAAGTACAAGGAGTGATGTGCGCAACTACATCCTCAAACGACTCCTCTTCATGGCCGTCACCCTCCTGGTGATCACCGTCGTTTCGTACACGATGATGCGGGTGGCGCCGGGCGACCCGATCCGCGCGCAGCAGCTCGGCGGCGAGGAAGCCGGCGTCCAGCGCGCTTCCAAAAGAGAAAGCCTGGGCGAAAAGATCCTGCGCGAGAAGTACCACCTCGACCGCAACCCGATCGTCGGCTACGGCTACTGGATCTGGGGCATCGTGACGCGATTCGACTGGGGTGACTCCCTCGTCGTGGACCGGGGCGCGCCGGTGCTCGGCATCATCGCCGAGCGGCTGCCGGCCACGCTGAAGCTGGAGACGCTCTCCATCATCCTGGTTTACGCCTGCGCGATTCCGATGGGCATCTATTCCGCCGTGCGGCGCGATACGCCCGGCGAGCGCGGCATGACCGTAATGCTGTTCCTGCTTTATTCGCTCCCGACGTTCTGGGTCGGGCTGCTGATGCTGGTGTTCTTCTGCGGCGACCGGTTCCTGAACATCTTCCCCGTCGCCGGCCTGTCACCGGACAGCTACCTCACCTGGGGAGTCAGCTACTGGCGCATCCTGGCCGAGACGGCGCGGCACTACGTGCTGCCGGTCGTGTGCCTGAGCTATGCCAGCCTGGCCGGGCTCTCGCGCTACGCGCGCGTGGGCATCCTGGAGATCGTCAGCCAGGACTACATCCGCACCGCCCGCGCGAAAGGCCTGCCGGAGTGGCAGGTGATCCTCAAACACGTGTTCCGCAACAGCCTGCTCCCGCTCGTCACGCTGTTCGCCGGGCTGCTGCCCGGCCTGATCGGCGGGTCCATCATCGTCGAGTACATCTTCTCGATCAACGGCATGGGAAGCCTCTCGATCCTGGCGCTCTCCAGCCGCGACTACCCGTTGATGATGGCGCTGTTCACGATCGGCGCGCTTCTGACCCTGTTGGGAATCCTGATTTCGGATCTCCTGTATGCCGTCGTTGACCCGCGAATCACCTTTGAGTGAAACGTCCGAGCTGCCGGACAAGCCGCGCACGTATCGCGCGATGGTCTGGCGCCAGTTCCGCCGCAACTGGATCGCGGTCGGCGGCCTGGCGCTGATCGCGGCGCTGTTCGCGGTGGCCATCGCCGCGCCGGTGATCGCCAACAACAAGCCGATCCTCATGCGCTGGCACGGCCGGCTCAGCTCGCCGATGCTCCGCGAGGTCTTCGCGCCGAGCGAGGAAGTCCCCGAGCAGTTCCTGGAGCGCGTCTTCAACTACGCGCTGGTCCTGACGGTCGCGTCGCTGGTCATCCTCGTTCCGCTGTGGCTGGTCGTCCGCCGCAAGGCATGGCGCGCGGCGGCGCTGGGCTGGACCGGCGCGGCGCTGGCGGTCGCGTGCCTGGTGCCGTTCTTCATCGTGCGGAGCCGGCTGGACAAAACCGATTACCGCGGCCTGGCGGCGCAGATCAAGCCGGGGACGCCGGACTGGCTGATCCTGCCACCGGTGCCGTACGGGCCGTTCGAGCAGTTGCCGAATGAGACGTATGCCGCGCCCAGCGCCGCCCACCCGATGGGCACCGACCGCTCCGGCAGCGACGTGCTCGTGCGCGTCATTCACGGCTCGCGCGTGTCGCTCTCGGTCGGTTTCCTCTCGGTGGGCGTGGCGGTGATCATCGGCCTGTTCGTCGGCTCGGTGTCGGCTTACCACGGCGGCTGGGTGGACCTGCTCCTCCAGCGCGTCGTCGAAATCGTCATTTGTTTCCCGACGTTCCTCCTGATCCTCACGATCATGGCGTTCGTGGAGAAGCGCTCGATCTTCAACGTCATGCTCGTGATCGGGCTGACCGGCTGGACCGACGTCACGCGCCTGGTGCGCGGGCAGATGCTCTCGGAGAACGCCAAGGACTACGTCGTCGCCGCGCACGCCCTGGGCGCCAGTTCGTGGCGCGTGATGCTGCGCCACCTGCTGCCGAACAGCATCGCGCCGGTCTTCGTCGCGATCACCTTCGGAGTCGCCGGCGCCATTCTGACCGAAAGCGGCCTGTCGTTCCTCGGCTTCGGCGTCCGCCCGCCGACGGCCTCCTGGGGCGAACTGCTCAACCAGGCCCAGGCCTGGCCGACCGGCTACTGGTGGCTCACCTGTTGGCCCGGCGTGATGATTTTCGTCACCGTGACGATGTATAACCTGGTTGGCGAAGGCCTGCGCGACGCGCTGGACCCGAGGCTGAAGATATAACGATCATGAATGAGCCGATGCTGCTCCAAGTGAAGGACCTGCACACGAATTTCCGCACGCTCGACGGCGTTGCGCGGGCGGTGGACGGGATATCGTTCGAGATCGCCGAGGGCGAGACGCTCGGCCTGGTGGGCGAATCGGGCTGCGGGAAATCCGTGACCGCGCTCTCGATCCTGCGGCTGGTGGACCGGCCCGGACGGATCGAGTCGGGCGAGGTCCTGCTGCGCGGGCGGAACCTCCTCGGCCTCTCGAAGCGCGAGATGTGCCGCGTGCGCGGCGGGCAGATCTCAATGGTTTTCCAGGAGCCGATGACTTCGCTCAACCCGGTCTTCACCGTCGGCAACCAGATCATCGAAGCCGTCCGCCTTCACCAGAAGAAGGGCCCCGAGGAGGCGCGCGGACTGGCCGTGGATATGCTGCGCCGCGTCGGCATCCCGAACCCGGACCAGCGCGTGGACGAGTATCCGCACCAGCTTTCCGGCGGGATGAAGCAGCGCGTCATGATCGCCATGGCGCTCGTCTGCCGCCCGGCGCTCCTGATCGCCGACGAGCCGACGACCGCGCTCGACGTGACGATCCAGGCGGAGATCCTGGACCTGCTCGCCGGCCTGCAACGCGATCTGGGTATGGCGATCTTGCTCATCACGCACAACCTCGGCATCGTCGCCGGGATGGCGAAGCGCGTCCTCGTGATGTACGCGGGCCGGGCGGCGGAATATTCGCCGACGGATGACCTCTTCGAAAATCCGCGTCACCCGTACACCATCGCGCTCTTCAAGTCCATCCCGCGACTCGACTCCGAGCGCGCGGCGCGGCTCGAGGCGATCCAGGGCCAGGTCCCGAGCCCGACTCACTGGCCCGCGGGCTGCCGTTTTCACCCGCGCTGCCCGCTGGCGATTGATCGCTGCAGCCAGGAACAGCCGCCGCTTGAAGAGAAGCGGCCGAATCACTGGTCGGCGTGCTGGGTCCTTAAGTAAAGTGCGGAGTGCGGAATGCAGAGTGAAATAGGGAACGCAGGCAACGGACCGGCGGAATCGCGGGACGAACCGCTGCTGACGGTCTCCGACCTGAAGAAGTATTTCCCCGTCCGCAAGGGCCTGCTGCGCAAGGTGGTCGCGCAGGTGAAGGCGGTGGACGGCATCTCGTTCACGCTCGGGCGCAAGGAGACGCTCGGCCTGGTCGGCGAGAGCGGCTGCGGCAAGACCACCACCGGGCGCTCGATCCTCCGCCTGATCGAGCCGACCGGCGGCCGGATCGTCTTCCGCGCGCGCGACATTCTGGCCCTCTCGTCGGAAGAACTGCGGCTCGAGCGGCGGCACATGCAGATCATTTTCCAGGACCCGTATTCGTCGCTGAACCCGCGGATGACCGCCGGCGCCATCGTCGGCGAGGCGCTGACGATCCACCGCATCGCGCGCGGCCGGGAGCAGCGCGACCGCGTGCGCGGGCTCCTCGAACGCGTCGGCCTCGAGGCGGGCCACATGGACCGCTACCCGCACGAGTTCTCCGGCGGCCAGCGCCAGCGCATCGGCATCGCGCGCGCGATCGCGCTCAACCCCGACTTCATCGTCTGCGACGAAGCGGTCAGCGCGCTCGACGTCTCCATCCAGGCGCAGGTCATCAACCTGCTGCAGGACCTCCGCGAGGAATTCGGCCTCAGCTACCTCTTCATCGCGCACGACCTGGCCGTCGTCAAGTACATCAGCGACCGCGTGGCGGTGATGTACATGGGCAAGATCGTCGAGACGGCCTCCAGCGCGGAGCTTTTCAAGAACCCGGTGCACCCGTACACGCTGGCGCTGCTCTCGGCGGTGCCCGTGCCGGACCCGAAGACGCAGCGCAAGCGGATCATCCTGGAGGGCGGCGTGCCCAGCGCGCTGAACCCGCCGGACTATTGCCGCTTCTACGACCGCGGCTGCAAGCGCTGCACCGCGCAGTGCAAGGAGCACGAGCCGCACCTGCACGACGTCGGCGGCGGCCACTGGGTCGCGTGCTTCGCGGCGCCTTGAGAGTCATACAAAGCACAAGGGCGACTTTTGCCACGGATTGCACGGATGGCCACGGATTACCGGCTACGGACAGGAAGGCTGCAACGGCGGTCATCTTCATCTTTCGTTAATCCGTGGGAATCCGTAAAATCCGTGGCAACGACAGCGGTTGTTTTCTTTGATCAATAGGAGGGACCGGCATGGCTGGAGATAATTCCGCACTCGGTCGCGATCTGCGGATGGGCATGGTCGGCGGCGGGCCGGGCTCGTTCATCGGCGAGATCCATCGCAAGGCCGCGCGGATGGACGGCGGCATCCGGCTGGTGGCGGGCGCGTTCAGCAGCGATCCGGAAAAATCGCGGCAGACCGGCCGCGAGCAGCGTCTGGACCCGCGGCGGGTTTACGGCAGCGTCTCCGAGATGATCCGCGGCGAACTGGCGCTGCCGCCGGACGAGCGGATTGACTTCGTCTCGATCGTCACGCCGAACCACCTGCACTTTCCCGTGTCGCGCGATTTCCTTCGGGCCGGGTTCAACGTCGTCTGCGACAAGCCGATGACGATGGACGTCCGCGAGGCGCTGGCGCTGCGCGCGATCGTTCGGAAATCGAAAAAGATTTTCGCGCTCACGCACAACTACCCGGGCTACCCGATGGTCAAGCTCGCGCGCGACATGATCCGGCAGGGCGATCTGGGGCGCCTGCTTAAGATCATCGTGCAGTACCCGCAAGCCTGGCTGGTTCAGCCGCTCGAGCGGCGCGGCTCGAAGCAGGCGCAATGGCGCACCGACCCGAAGCGTTCCGGCGCCGCCGGCTGCATGGGCGACCTGGGCACGCACGCGGCCAACCTGGCGGAGTACGTCACCGGCCTGCACATCCGCGAAATCTGCGCCGATCTGACGACCTTCATTCCGGGCCGCAGGATACCGGACGACGGCAACTGCCTCGTCCGCTTCGACCGCGGCGTAAAGGGAGTCCTCATCTCCAGCCAGGTCTCGATCGGCGAGGAGAACGACCTGGCGATCTGGGTTTACGGGCAGAAACGGAGCCTCGAATGGTTCCAGGAGAACCCGAACGAGCTGTACGTCCGCGGGATCGAGCAGCCCGTGCAGGTCTGGCGGCGCGGCAACGGCTACATCGGCGCAAAGAGCCCGGCCGCGGCGCGCGCCATGCGGGTGCCCTTCGGCCATCCTGAGGGATACATCTCGGCGTTCGCGAACCTCTACGTCAACATCGGCGCGACGATCCGCGCCGCCCTCGACGGCGTCAAGCCCGATCCGCTGGCGCTGGATTTCCCGACGGTGGACGACGGCGTGCGCGGCATGCAGTTCCTCGAGGCGGTGGTCCGATCCAACCGGCTCGGGTCGAAGTGGGTGAAGCTGCCGAAAGGGTGAATACAGGTTGAAGCGGATCTACGGAGAAGGGATCTCCAGGTCTTTGCATATCTTGCGGGCGATGAACTCGAAGACCTCGCGATGGCGCGGCACAGTCGAGGACTTTCGGGCGCGGCGATTCACGTACACGGTGTGACTTCGCCCTTCGCGCAGGAACTCGCAACCATGCTTTTTGAGATGCCGGATGAGGTCCTGTCGCTTCATCGGGCAGAAACCACCAGGGGCTCCCGAATAACATCTTGCCCGATGAGCGACTCCTCCGCCAGCACGCGGTTTGCATCGAGTAC
Source organism: Candidatus Brocadiia bacterium (assembly GCA_052139675.1). Taxonomy (GTDB): domain Bacteria; phylum Planctomycetota; class Brocadiia; order CAIUPP01; family CAIUPP01; genus JBEKCB01. The sequence continues at coordinate 24,396 of JBKQWE010000010.1, read as the reverse complement.
GAGTTCGACCGCTTCGGACAGGTTCCGCCGCGCCTCCGCGAGCGTTCGCCCTTGTGTGTTAGCGCCGGGCAATTCCTCGACGAACCCGACGTACCCGCCCGGCACTTTCCGAAATATTGCCGTCAGTTCCATGGTCTTCTCCGATCTTTTCCCATTCTAGCAACCGATCCTGCGGGCTGCAAGAATGCGCCTTGTCAAACCTTCGGAAAAAGGGTAATAATAGGCGACCGATTTTTTGGAAGGAGTACTGCCATGGCGCGCAAGGTGACGCTGTTCACGGGGCAATGGGCGGACCTGCCGATCGAGCGGATGTGCGAGATGGCCAAGGACATGGGATATGACGGGCTGGAACTCGCCTGCTGGGGCGACCATTTCGATATTGATAAGGCGGCCTCGTCGAAGAGGTATTGCGACGAGCGGCGCGCGCTGCTGGCGCGGTATGGTCTCGGCTGCTGGGCGATTTCAAACCACCTGGCCGGGCAGCTCGTCTGCGACCTGAACTCCGATCGCCGCAGCGACGCGTTCGCGCCGAAAGCCTGCCACGGCAAGCCGGAAGCCAAGCGCAAGTGGGCGGTGGAGGCGATGAAGAAGTCCGCCGCCGCTGCGCGGAACCTGGGCGTGCCGGTCGTCATCGGCTTCACCGGAAGTTCCATCTGGCACATGCTTTACGCGTTCCCGCCGGTCAGCCAGGAGGACATCAACGCGGGATTCCGTCACTTCGCCGAGATGTGGAGGCCGATCCTGGCGCAGTTCAAGCGGAACAAGGTGAGGTTCGCGCTGGAGGTGCATCCGACGGAGATCGCGTTCGACCTGGTCACCGCGGAGCGCGCGCTGGCGGCGATCGGCGGCGACCGGAGTTTCGGCTTCAACTTCGATCCGTCGCACCTGTACTGGCAGGGCGTGGACCCGGTGAAGTTCCTGCTCCGATTCCGCGACCGCATCTGCCACGTGCACATGAAGGACGCGATCGTGACGCTGGACGGCGAGAGCGGCATCCTGGGCAGCCACCTGGATTTCGGCGACGCGCGGCGCGGGTGGAATTTCCGCAGCCTCGGCCGCGGCAAGGTGGATTTCGAGGCAATCCTGCGCGCGCTCAACCAGATCGGTTACGGCGGGCCGCTTTCAGTCGAGTGGGAAGATTCCGCGATGGACCGCGAGCAAGGGGCGCGCGAGGCGTGCCGGTTCGTGCGGAACCTGGACTTCGCGCCGAGCGCCATCGCGTTCGACGCGCAGTTGAACCGCTAGAGGCTTCGCGGGGAATTTCGCCCTATGGCGCCGGCGTTGTGGTCGCCGGCGCAGGCGCGGTCGTCGCGGGAGCCGGTGCAGTCGCAGGCGGAGCCTCGGGAGGAACCGCAGCCCCCGCCGGGGCGGGCACCGGGCCGTATTCCGGATGGCTCTTCATGTAGATCACCGCTTTGGCCACGCACTTGTCCAGGTCCCACGGCGGCGTGCTCTTGAAATCGAACAGCGGCGCGTCCGGCTGGGCAGTCGACACGATGTCTTCGAGCACCAGGCCCTCCTGGTGAACCTCGGCTACGATCGTCAGGGATTCCACGGCGTGGGCAAGCGTCTGCAGCCGGTCAAGCGTCATATTGCCGAGATCCGCGCGGCGGACCTGCGCGACGACGGCCTCGGGATGGGGCTGCCCCAGCGGGCCTTCGCCCGGGGTTACTGCGCCCGGCGTGGGTGCACCCGCCGGATTGCTCTGCATGAATCGGCCCTCAGCTCCGGCCCCCGGTACGCCCGCCGGACCCCGCCCTCTGAAGCCGCGAGACCCGTAATTCGCCCCGGGACCTCTAGTAATGGGGGGCCCGTTCTGGCGCCCTCCTGGCGGCGCCGATGGCGTAGTCGGTGGAGGGCCGGAAGGCGACGGCTGCGCGTACGTCGGGTAGCCCGCCGGGCCGGGAACGCCGCGCCCCGGCCCCATGAAAGGCTGCGGCTGACCCACGCGCGGGGTGGGAAGGGTTTCCGACGATGACACCACCGTCTCCACCTGAGCAGTGTACTCCTTCAGGATTTCCTGGAGATGGCCGACGATAATCGGAGCGGCGGAGATCGGTTTCTTGTCGCCGATGGTCGTGAGCGCCGCAAGGCGCAGCGCGCGCGGGCGCTCCATCTTCATCATCTCGTTGATCACCATGCTCTGATCCGTCGCGGGGACGCCGTCGCTCATCAGACCTTGGAAGCCCCAATACGCCACGGAGAATTCCGTGTCCTTCGCGGCGACCTGCAGAGCCTGGAGGGTCGGCGCCGACGTGTCGCCGGCGGCCGCCATCTGGGCGAGGACGATTGCGGCGTTCATGCGAACCTGCGCGTCGTCGTCGCTGAGCAGTTGCACGATCAGCGGGCGCGCGACCAGGCGCTGATCCACCAGGTAGTTGCGCGCCGCCGCGACGTCGGTTGCCCGCGCCACCACGGGCGCCTTGACGGTCGCCATCGCGGCGGCCAGCGGGTCTTCGGGCGCCGCGGGCGCTGCAGGCTGCTCGGGCGCGGCGGTCGTCGCCGGCGTTGGGGCTGCCTGGGGCCATGCGGCCGGGACGAGCATTGCGAGCACGCACACACCCGCGCAAAGCGCCAAAGGGCGACCCATGCGCCATCCTCCATTCGAGTATTCGGACTTCCTCATACTTGATACTCAATGCCGAACGTCTTGTCAAGCTGTGTGCCCGCGAAATCCATGGCTGCGCCGAGCGCGGCATCCATGCGCTGGACAGTCCGCGGAGGACTGTCTATAGTAGCCTGTCTAAATAGAACCCTGCGCACGACGGGCTTCCGCAGGGGCGCGGCGCAACACTGGACGGAATAATGGCTTCCGACCCATCCGACGGCGACTCGAGCGGCGCGCGCCCGGGCGAATGGCTCGAGCGCACCGGGGCGCTGCACATCCACTCGCGCTACAGCGACGGCACCGGCACGATCGAGGAGATCCTATCCGCTGCGCGCGGCGCCGGGCTGGACTTCGTTGTCCTGACCGACCACGATAACCTCGGCGCGCTCCGGGAAGGCTGGCAGGGCGTCCATGACGGCGTGGCGCTGGTCACCGCCGCCGAGGTCACGCCCTGGCGCCAGGGCCACCTGCTGGCCCTGCGTGTGCGCCATTGCGAAGGATATGCCGTTCGGTCGAACCGGAGGACCATGGACGCCGTCGGCGCGCAGGGCGGATACGTCATCGTCGCGCATCCGATGGGCAAACGGAAGCGCTCGCTCGGCATCCACCACACACCGCTGTACGATTGGGGCCACCCGGCGGTGCGCGGCATTGAGATCTGGTCGTACATGCACGACTGGGTGGACGGCATCGAATGGTGGCGGCTGCCGGCGGCGTACGAGTTCTGGAAGCACCCGGAGCGCCGCGTCCGCGGGCCGGACCCGCACGTGCTGCGAATGTGGGACCGCTTCGGCCGCGAGCGCCGCCTGAGCGGGCTGGGTGGGCTGGACTGCCACGCCCGGCGCGTGCCGCTCACGCGGCTGGAGCTGTTCTCGTACCGCCAGATGTTCGGCTTCGTGCGGAACCACCTGTTTATCCGGCCGGAAGACTGGCGCAACGACCCGGTCGCCGCGCTGACCGAGGCGCTGGTCGAGGGGCGCGGATTCGTTGCGCACGACGTCATCGCCGATTCCGCCGGTGCGCGATGCGGCGCTCAATTGGCCGACGGCCGCGCGCTGCAGATGGGCCAGGAAGCGCCCTTTGCGGACGGGACGCGGATGACGATCGCCTTGCCTCGCGCGGCGGAGGTGCGCTGGATCGCCGACGGGCAGTGCCGCCTCAAAGAACTCACCAACCGCCTGTCGGCCGTCCCGGCCGGCCCGGGCGTCTATCGCTTCGAGGCCTGGCTCGAAGGCGCGCCTTGGATTTTCACGAACCCGTTCTATCTGAGGCAGCGCGGATAGCGGGAAAACCGCCTCTGACTTGCGGCGGCGCGCGAGGGGCGCTAAACTATGGCCCTGAACGGGTTGCCCCGAGAGAATTTTTGAGACGGAGATCTGGCATGATTTCAACGCCGCGCAGGATTGCGCTCTCGCTGCTGAGCGCAGGGCTTTTGTCGTGCGCCGTGCCTTGCACGCTGCTGATGTCCGGATGCGCGAAGACTCACATTCCCGAACCGCCTCCGCCGGAGGTGAAAGACTACGCGCGCCCGCTTCCGGCGGGCATGCCCGCTCTGAGGAAAATTACGGACCCGGCGCGCCTGCCCGATTTCCGGCCGGCGTTCGATGCCGACCGCGAAGGGCTGCTGGCGGCGCTGAACCTGAGCATCGGCTGGTTCGAGAAGCCTTCGAGCAAGAAGTTCTTCCCGGTCCAGGACATCACGCATGAGCGCGCGGCCAAGAGCCTGGCGGCGTTCCGGGAGATCCTGACCTCGGCGCATTCGGGAGACGAACTCCAGGCCAGAATCCTGGCTGGCTTCGACGTGTACGAGTCGGTCGGCTGCGACGACGCCGGCACCGTGCTCTTCACCGGGTACTACACGCCGATCTTTGACGCAAGCCTGACGCCGACGCCGGAGTATCGCTGGCCGCTTTACAAGACGCCGCCGGACCTCGTCAAGGACGCGAACGGCGACTGCATCGGGCGCAAATTGCCGGACGGGACTGTCGAGAAGGCGTATTACAGCCGCGCGGAGATTGACCAGGGCGCGGTCAAGGGCCAGGAACTGGTCTATCTCAAAAACCGTTTCGAGGCGTTCGTCTGCACCGTGGAGGGCTCCGCGCAGCTCCGGCTGCCGGACGGAACCATGTTCAAGGCCGGCTATCAGGCGAACAACGGCAGGAATTACACGAGCGTCGGCCTGTCGCTCGTGGAGGCGGGGCTTCTGCCAAAGGAGCAGTTGACGCTCTCGAACCTGATCAAGTACTTCCAGCAGAATCCGGAGAAGATGGACGAGTTCCTCCCGCGCAACGAGCGATACGTCTTCTTCCAGAAAACCGACACCGCGCCAACGGGCTGCCTGGGCGTGCCGGTGACCGAGCGCTGCAGCATCGCGACCGACAAGAGCCTTTTCCCGCGCGGCTGTCTCGCTTTTGTGGATACGCGGGTTCCGGTCGCGGCGGAGTCCGGCGAGAAGGTGCGCTGGCAGCATTTCGCGCTCGACCAGGATTCCGGCGGGGCCATCCGCGCGGCCGGCCGCGCCGACATCTATATCGGCATCGGCGACCAGGCGGGCCGCATCGCGGGCTGGATGCTGGACGAAGGGCGGCTGTACTACCTCTTCCTGAAGTAGGTCCCGTTGGGGAAAGCGGCCGCTTGCTTTTCCGCAAGGTCGGGCCTTCCCATCGCCGCGAGGACCGCGCGCCAGTTCGTCACGTCCTCCTCAATCTCCGGCGCGGGCACGAACCCGCCGGCCAGATAGACCCGGATCGCCTCCAGCCGCGAAGCCTCCGTGTCGAGCACCGCGTCGCGCCAGCTTTGTTCCCTGAAATAAACCAGGCACCGCCGCAGCAGCGCCGTCCCCAGCCCGCGCCGGCGGAATTCCGGGAGGACCGCCAGCATGTGGAGGTAGCCGGTCCAGTCGCCGTGGGGAAGTTTCTTAAGCGCGCCGGCGGTGGCGACAGGACGCCCGGTATCTGTGACCGCGAAGAAAAGCCGCTCCGGGCGGAACGACTCCTCGGAGAGCATGTGTCGCTGAAAGGCGTCGTCGGGCCAATCGCCGCCGTAGCTCCGGCGGATGATGTCGAGCCACGCGGCCTCGTCTCCGGCGCGGCAGGAACGGAGGCTGAAGTTCTCCGGCAGGATGGGCGCCGGGACATCGTCGAGGCTCGGCCGAACCATGAAGAGGTGCAGGGCTTGGGACATCGGAAGACCTCTCCGCATGCCGACTCGTCCGCCAAAGTCCTGAGCGCACTCGAACGGGCGAAGGCGGATCGCCGAACGGCTTATGCGCCCCCGGCGCTCCGGACCTCGTCGAGCGCATCCACCGCCGCGGCGGCGACGTCGGGCGGAGTGGTGCCGGTGGCGGCCAGGTGCTGCAGCGTCTCCGTCACGCGCGTGGAATCGAGGGGCGCCAGGCGCATCAGCGCCGCGATCGCATCGAGCCTGTAGCGGCCGGGGACGTTCACGTAATACTCGCAAAGATCGCGGATGCTGGTGGAGGCTTTGGCTTTCTCGAACGCCTCGATGAGGCGGGGCGCCATCTCGTCGCTGTTTCTCTTCTGCTCGAGTTCGGCGATGGTCTTGAGCGCCTTTGCCGCGCGTTCGCCGCCGATGGCGCCGAGCGCCTCGATGATGGCCGCGCGCAACGCGGCGTTGTCCTCCGCCGTGGCTTTGACCAGGCCGGGGAACTTCGGCGGCGTGGTTGCAGGCGCGCCCGCAGCGGGCATTCCCGGGCGAGCGCCCCCGAACGGCCCAAAGGGCCCTCGGCCGCCGCGCATGCCCGGACCCGCCGGCGCGCCGGGTGCCTCGCAAAGCGCCTTGTAGTAGGCCAGGAGCGGGACGTCAATCATCGAGTCGTCGCGGATGCGGCGCAGCGCGTCGGCGGCCCCTTGGGCGATGCCGGTGGTATCCTGTTCAAGCGCGTCCAGCAGCACCTTGCGAACGGCGGCGTCGTCGGCGTAGCAGGCGAGGATGGTCGCCGCGCGTTTCTTCGCTTCGAGCCGCGAATCGGTCAGGTATCGCGTCGCGAGCGCGATCAAGCCGGACCGCACGTCGCCGGCGGCGGCAGGCGCCATCTCCTCGAGAATGTGCAAGTCGGATTCCTTGAGCGCCGGGCCGGATGCCGCCCAGGCGCCGTACGCCGAACCGGCATCCGCGCAGTGGGCGGCCAGGCGCGCGAGGATCTCCCGCCGCAGATCATCCGGAACGGCCTCGTTGCCGAGGGAGAGCGCGTCGAGCGAAGCCTTGACGGCATCGGGCAGATCGTTCTCGCTGAGCGCGCGGACGGCCTCCTGGACGACCTGGGTATCTTTGTCGGTCAGCACGCTTTGGAGCGAACTGACCGCGGCAGGGTCCTTCAGCTTGCCCAGGGCGCGTATGGCGGCGAATCGCACGTCCAGGTTCGGATCCGTCAGATGAAGCGTGAGCGGGCCGACCGCCTGGCTGAGCGCTGCCTGCACCTCGGCGCCGAGCGCCGGCCGCCGCGCCGCCGCCACCGCCGCCGCGCGGACAACATCCGGACTCGGGTCGCCGAGCGCGTCCTTGATCGCGGCGGCGATATCCGGATCATCGGCGATCTCGGGCAGGGCGGCCAAGGCCGCGGCGCGGACGCCGGGGTCGGGGTCCTTCACCGCCGGCATCAGCAGCGCGAGCGCCTCCTTGGGATCGGCCGCCGAGAGCAGGGCGATTCCGGCGCACCGCACCGTGCCAGCCTGGTCTTTGAGCGCCAGGGCGGCGGCGGCGACCGCGGAGGCGGAACGATCCGCCGCGCTCTCGGCGGCGATCGCCTGCTCGCCCGCCTTGTATGCCGCGGCGCGAACGTCGGCGTCCGGCGCCTCGCGCGCCGCTTCGAGCGCCGTCTTGACCTCGGGAGAATAGAGGCCCAGCCGGTTGATCGCTTCGAGGATCATCATGGGCGTCGCCATGCCCGGTTCGCCGGCCTTCCTGGCGGGCGGCGCCGGCGTGGGACTGCTGCTCGGCGGCTGCGAGGGGCCTCTGCCCCGCGGCGGGCCGCCCCGGCCTCGCGACGCTCTGCCGCCTCTGCCTCGCGACGGCGCGGCGCCTTCGTCCGGCGCTGGCGCAGCGGCTTTGCTCGGCGCCGCCGCGACTGCGACCGACTTTTCTCCGGCCGCGACAGTCAGCATTTTCGCGAGCAGCTTTGCGGTAGCCTCCGTTCCGGCTTTCGCCGCAATGGCGCCCGCCTGCTCGACAATCGCGGAGACGAGCAGGTTCTTGTCCATGGCCTCATCCAGTGCGCTGAGGACGGCGGCATCGGGCATTTGGGCCAGGGACCGGGCTGCGGTCCGGCGCACGGCCGCCTCTCTGTCCTTCAACAGCGCTGTGAGGATGGGCACGACGCTCGGGTCGCTGACTTCGCCGAGCGCAGCGGCCGCGCTCTGACGCTTCGCCAGCTCGTTGCCGCTGCCGACCAATTGCACGAAGCGCGTCACGGCCGCCTCGTTTTTCAAATAGGCGAGCGCCAACCAGGAGGAGGGCGCCGGCGAGCGGAACGCGTTAGCTTCCGCCGGCGCCGGCCGGTTCATCCCTGGCATCGGTCCGCGCCTGGTCATGTCCGGCACGGGCCCGCGTCCCCTGCCCATCGGACCGCGCCCGCGCCCCTGCGAAGGCGGCTGAGGCGCCGAAGCCGGCTGAGGCGTCGAAGCCGGCTCGGGCGGCGGCTCGGCGGATTCGGCCGTGAGCCGCCTGGCCAGCACGCGCTCGAGAGTGAAGGGATCGAGTTTCATCAGCGCATTGAGCGCGACGGGGTCGTCAAGCAGGGCCGGCTTGGCCGAAGCGAGAGTCTCTATGAAGGTGATGCGGCAGGCCGGGCCGGCGACGGCCGGCCACTCGTCCACGGCCTCGCCGACCTGGTCGGGAGTCCACTTGGCGAGGATTTCGGATAGCGCCTGCCGGGCCGCGGGGTCATCAATCATAGAGAGGGCGATGACGGCGGAGGTGGGCGCGTTAGCGGAAGCGGTCCGCAGATAGGAGAGGGCCGATATTCCGCCGGACCGCGCCAGCGCCAGCAGGAGCGGCGGGTAGGCCGGCGACGACTTGACCGCTTCGACCGGCATCTTGTCATACTGCGCCTTGAGCACGTCGAAGGCCGAGGGATCGCCGTAGACCGCGAGGTCGGCGTAAACGAGCGATGCCGGGATCTCCTGCGGCGGGCGCACGGGTCGCTCGCCGCCGGTCTCTGCCGGCGGCCTGGCGGGCGCGCCTTGGGCCTCCGGCGGGCGCGGCCCTCGCATCAGGGCGCCCGGCGGCATTCCGCGGCGGCCCTGCTGCGGCGCGTTCGGGAAGCGCCCGCCGGCGGCCGGCAGCGTTTCGCGGACGGGCGCGGCCTCGGCGGGGTTCGGCTCCAACTGCGCGCGTTGCAGGAGCAACGCGACGGCGGCGGGCGCCGAGGATGCGAGCGTGCCGGCGATAGCCTCGCAATCCGGCAATGGGGTGTAGATCACGGCCGGGAAGGTCGGCCGCGGGGCGGGCGTCGCCGCGGGATTCGATGCCGGCAGCTTGCCCGGCTCAGCCTGCCGCGCCTCGGGCAGCGAAACCGCCGCGGGGTCCGTATTCGGCAACTCTTCGCAGCGGAGGGTGCCGAGCGCCGTCTTGCGGAACGTGACGGTGATGTCGCCTTTGAACTTGACGATGCCGGCCTCGAGCCGGCCGATCTCGTTGACGAGGATCGGCTGACCCGGAGCGGGTCCTTCGATCGTCAGGTTCTCATCCTCGCGGGTGATCTTTGCGGCGATCGAGCGCAAATTCAACGCCAGCGCGGTCCTTCCGTCGCCCTCGAGGAAATCCACGGTCTCCGTGGGACTCTTGACCGCCTTGACGACGAAGCCTTCTTTTTTATCCGGCGGCACCGTGAACGTTAAAGATTGATCCGCCGTCGGCGTCGCGGGCCGGCCGGGCGGCGTCGTAAAGCGGCCGGGCTGCATCGGCGCCTTCTCCGGCGGCGGCGCGGACTGTCCGGTGATCCCCGCACGGATTTGCTTCATGGGGATCCACGGAAGATCGGCCTGCCGCGGATGGACGAACGTGTAAACGATGCCGGGCTTGAGGTCGGCTTGGAGGCCTTCTTTCTGCTCGCCGGCGGTGAAGGTGATCTGATGAGGGCCGGCCGCGGCGGTGATTACGCACTCGCCGCCGCGCGGAGCAACGCCGGCGGGCTTGTCGTCGAGGGCCACTTCCAGCGACGCAAAGCGGAGGTTCGTCACGCGGATCACGGGCACGGTTTTCGCCAGCAGGGCGGCATCCGCGGCCGTAAACCAGCCGGACTCGGCCTTGCTCAGCAGGACCGATGGGATCTGCTCGGCGGAAACCGGCCGCGCGCTGGCGTCGCTGAAGAGCACCCAGGGCACGTAGGCCGCCGACGGTTTTGCCTCATATGCATTGGCGTGGAAGCGAGGAAGCGCGGCGATCTCCGTGCCGACGTACGTGTAGTCGGCGCTGTCGGCTTCGGCCACGCCGGCTTCGGCGAGCGTGGCGGGCGGTTGGTGGTTCTTGTCCACATAGGCCGCAAATTCCTGGCCGATCTTCAGAATCCGATCGCGCGCGACAGCCGCCGGGTCGCTGAAGCCCGACCAGTGGAACTGCAACTCGGGCGGCGGCTTGGGCTTTTCCACGCTCTTGGGCGTCTGCGCCGGTCGCGACTTCGGCCGCAGCTCCGCGACCGCGGCGGGCGCGGGCTTCTTCGAGCTCTTGATCGCGACGACGACCACCGTCACAATCAGGATGAAGACCACTGCGCCGACGGCCGCGATGAGCGGGAACGCCTTGTGTTCTCGAAGCTTCTGCCAGGACTCCTGAAGCGGCTGCAAGGCCTTCGGGAGCGGGAATTTTTTCTTCGCGGCCGCCTTTTCCGGCATGAGGTTGATGCCGCACTCCGCGCAGGCGGTCGCGTCGGGCGGGACCGGCACACCGCAGTTGGGGCAGGCCTTTTCGGAGGCCGATTCGGGCGGCGCCGCCGGAGCAGAATCGTCAGCCAGCGGAACCACCTCGCTGATCTCGGACTCCGGCGCGACTTCCTCGACGTCCATTACCTCTTCGACGGTATCACTCGGCTGGTCGCCCGCGGCCAGGCTATCGGCCTCCAATTCCATCGCGCCTTCAGGCGCGCCGGCCGGCTGGCCGTCGGGGGCGGGGAGATCGGACTCCAGCTCCAGCGCGTTTTGAGATGCGTCGGGCGTCTCGCCGCCCGGGCTTATGGTATCGGACTCCAATTGGAGTTCGGGCGCCGTCGGTTGGGGAGGTTGAGCGTCGGGCGCGGGCTTCGCAATCGGGGCGCCCGCTTCGGGCAGGGTGGAGGCGTTCGGCACGACCAGTTGCGCGCCGCAGTTCGGGCACGTCGCGTGCCGGCCGGCGTATTTCTCTTCGACCTTGACGATTTTGCCGCACTTGCACCGAAAGCGGATCGGCATAGTTCCTCTCCGCGAGGTCGAGCGACGGGAACTCCTGCGCGATGAGTGTATGTCCGCGTGCGCCGTCTGTCAAGGCGCGGATGAGGCCGGGGAATACGTTTCGCCGCGCTACTTGGCGTCCTGCGTCTTGGGCATGGGCTTGGCGTTGCGGCATTCCGGGTAGCCGGTGCAGCCGAGGAACATGCCGCGTCTGCTGCGGCGGACGGCCATGGGCTTGCCGCACTTCTCGCAGGTCTTGAGCGCGTCGGGAATCTCGACGGGCGTGTCGAGGTTGCGGGTGTTCTTGCACTTGGGATAGGCGGAGCAGGCCATGAACCGGCCGTGGCGGCCCGTGCGGATGACCATGGGCGAGCCGCACTTCTCGCATTTTTCGTCGGTCGGCTCGGGCGCGGGCCGCGGCGCGAGCTGGCCGGCGTCGTCGAGCGGGACGGTGAAGCGGCATTCGGGGTAGCCGGAGCAGCCCAGGAACTGGCCGCGCGGGCTCCAGCGCTTGAGCATCGGCTTGCCGCACTTCTCGCACTTGTGCTCGGTCGTCTCGGGAGCGGGTCGCTGCATGTTCTTCTCCGCGTTCTTGAGGTCCGCCGAAAAGGGCTCGTAGAATTCGCGCAGCACCTGGAGCCAGCCGGTCTTCGCTTCCTCGACTTCATCCAGGCGGTCTTCCATGTGCGAGGTGAACTGGACGTCCATGATGTCGCCGAAGTGCCCGACGAGCTGGTCGGTGACGAGCTTGCCGAGATCCGTGGCGAAAAACATACGCTTAAGCATCTTAACGTAGGCGCGCTGCTGGATCGTCGAGATGATCGGCGCGTAGGTGCTCGGGCGGCCGATGCCGAGTTTCTCGAGCGTCTTTACCAGCGCGGCTTCCGAGTAGCGCGGCGGCGGTTTGGTGAAATGCTGCGACGGGTCTAGCGTGAGGAGCTTCAACAGGTCGTTCGGCTCGAGCGGCGGCAGTTGGACCTCGCTTTTCGCGTCGAACCCGGTGAGCTTCAGATGCCCGTCGAAAAGGAGGCGACGGCCTTGCACCTCGAAGCTAGCCCGACCGGCGGCGATTTCGACATCCGTCACAGCGAGGCGACCGGGGGTCATCTGGCTGGCCACGAAGCGGCGCCAGATCAGGTCGTAGAGCCGGAACTGGTCCGGTTCGATGAAGGGCTTCACGGATTCCGGCGTGCGTTCGGCGGAGGTTGGACGAATCGCCTCGTGCGCGCCCTGGGCGGCCTTGCTCGATTTGTAGAAGAGCGCCTTCTCGGGAAGGTATTCCTTCGGGAACCGCTTGGAAAGGAAATCGCGACACTCGCCGACGGCCTGATCGGCCACATGCAGGGAGTCCGTTCGCATGTACGTGATGAGGCCGACGGCGCCCTCCGGGCCCAGTTCTGCGCCTTCGTACAACCCTTGGGCCAGGAACATGGTCTTCTTCGCGCTGAAGTGGAGCTGGGTCGAAGCCTGCTGCTGCATGGTGCTGGTGTTGAAGGGGGGCGCAGCCGGCAGCGCGCGCTCCTTCTCATCGTACCTGGCGACGGTAAACCGGGCCGACCGAAGTTCCTCTGTGATTTTCCGGGCAAACGATTCGTTGCCGATGATCAGCGATTCGCCGTCGAGCTTCGTCAACTGCGCGCGGAATTGCGCCGGCTCGCCGGAGTGCGGCTTGAGCGGCGCGAGGTCGGCGGCGATCTCCCAGTATTCCTGCGGCCTGAACTTTTCGATCTCCCGTTCGCGCTCGACAATCAGGCGGACGACGACCGACTGGACGCGGCCCGCGGAGAGCCCGCGCCGGACTTTGGCCCAGAGCAGCGGGCTGAGCTGGTAACCGACGATGCGGTCGAGGATCCGCCGAGCCTGCTGCGCGTTCACCTTGTTCTCGTTGACGACCGACGGACTCTGGAACGCCTCGCGGATCGCGTTCTGGGTGATCTCGTTGAAAACGACGCGGCGCGTCTTTGCGCTCGGGAGCTTGAGCACCGACGCCAGGTGCCAGGCGATGGCCTCGCCCTCGCGGTCGAGGTCGGTCGCGAGAAAGACTTCGTCGGCGTCCTTGGCAAGCTTCTTAAGTTCCGTGAGGATTTTCTTGCGGTCGGCGATGACGACGTAATCCGGGGCAAAGTCGTGCGCGATGTCCACGCCCATCTTGGACTTCGGCAGGTCGCGCACGTGCCCGAGCGACGCGCGGACTTTGTATTCCTTGCCGAGGTACTTGTTGATGGTCTTGGCCTTCGCCGCGGATTCGACAATGACGAGTTTCGACATCTCTGGGTCACATCCTTCCGGCACGCTACCAGGATTGCAGGGAACGAATGCGCCATTACAACAACTTCGCAGACCGAATGTCAATTTTAGCCGGTCAGGCCAGTTTATCTGTAAAGAGGCTGCGGAAGCCCGCGGACGACCCCGGAATTCGCGCTGGAATCGTGTGCAGAAATTGCGCTCGGACGTGATAATAAAAAAATGAACCGTACCGCTCCGATTTTACCATATCCTATCATGCTGTGGCACACCGCGTTATGATTTCGACCTGAGAAAGTCCGCAAGTGACGTTGACAGTCTTGACATGACATGTATAATGATAGTAGAGGCAGTGAAGCGGAGGGATGAAGAAAGACAGATCTGGAAATCCAGAGGGCCCGCAAGTGGTTCCCGGCGCAATACCGTGGAACTTGCCCCTCACTTGCGAGGCCCTCTTTTTTTAATCACTGCGCGGCGATGGCTCCTGGCGTTCTGCGCTGCCGTCATTCCAACAGCAACAGCCCGTAATAATTTTGCCTGCACTTGTAATCCTTGACGACCTCGATGGGAAATCCGGCGGCGCGCGCGGTAGCGAACACGTCAATGCCGCAGGCCTCCATCGCTGGGCGCGCCAGCTCGGCGTGCCGGCAGGCCTTATCGCCGGCGCATTCCTCGCAGAGGCCGCAGGGGCCGCACGCGAAGCCGAACGCCTTGTAGAAACCGCTGAGGAAAGCTTCGCGTTCCAGCGCGGCGACCGTGCGGCGCATGTCCAGCTCGCCCTCCGAGTGGATGAGGATCGCGCTGCGGTAGCCGTCGAGGACGGCGCGCGTCTCGTCCGGCGCCGGGGAATGCGGCGGACAGAGACGGCTCGAGCCGAAGGCCGAGCAGCCGAACCGGCACTTCCACCGGACCCATGCCGCCGTGAAGACTTTGTCGGGCGAAATGATTTTCGCGCCGGCCGCGCCCATCTCTATCGCTCGCCGCCGAACTGCCTCGGCGGAAGAGAGAGTCTTTCCCTTCGCGCTCATCGTGGACTCCTTAATGACCTGCCATCCGCGTCCTATCATTCTCGCTTGTCCGGCGGGCCTGTCAAGTCTGCCGCGTTCGGACTTGCCGGTCGCCGCGGCGCGTGCTAGTATTCTATGGCCATGAGCGCGAAAGACAAAAAATCGGCGGCGTCCGAAGAGAACATCATCGCGACCAACCGCAAGGCGCGTTTCGAGTACGAGATTCTCGAGAAATTCGAGGCCGGCATCAGCCTGGTCGGCTCCGAGGTCAAGTCGCTGCGCAACCGCGACGTGAGCATCGCCGAAGCGTTCGCGCGGCCCAAGGATGACGAGGTCTGGCTGCTCGGCATGAACATCAAGCCGTACTCGCAGGCGAACATCCGCAACCATGAGCCGCTCCGCCCGCGCAAGCTGCTCCTGCACCGGCGCGAGATACACCGGATGATCGGCAAGGTGGCCGAGCGCGGGTTCACGCTCATACCGCTTTCGCTCTACTGGAAGCACGGTATCGCGAAAGTGCTCATCGCGGTCGCGCGCGGCAAGCGGCAGTTCGACAAGCGCGAGACGATCAAGAAGCGCGAAGCCGAGCGCGAAATCCGCCGCGAGCGCGGGCGAAGACGATAACGAGGAAGTATGAGTGATGAGTGATGAGCGGCGGGTGTTGCACGCCCCCCATTGTACTTCATCATTCATCACTCGCACTTCTGACTTCCGACGGAGGGGCCGATGAAAATGCGCCGGCTCGTCTGCGCGGTCGCAATCCTTTGCTGCGTCTCTGCCGCCGCATTCGCCGACGGCACGGTGTTTGTACAGGGCATTGCCAAGCCGCGCATCCCCGACCAGAGCGCGCTGATCACCTTCGACGGCAAAACGGAGCGGCTGGTCATCGAGACCGCTGTCGAAGGTGAAGGCACGGAGTTCGCCTGGGTCGTGCCGGTTCCGTCCCTACCGAAAGTCGAGGCCGCGACGCCCGGCCTTTTCCCGACGCTGCGGGCGATCACAAGGGACCGGCTGGTGGGATTTGACAGTGACTGGCCGCTCTCGCCGGGACTGGCGGTGCTGATCGGAATACTAATCTGGTGGGGCCTCTACAGGCGCGGGTGGATAGCGCCGGTGGTGATTGGCGTGATCCTGTTGCTGCTGAGAGGCATGATGCTGCCCGCGGCCGCTTCTACGGGTATTGGGCCGTTCATGTCCAGCGGCATCACTGTGCTCGATCGCAAAACAGTCGGTCTATACGAGACGGTCACCATATCCGGCACGGACGGAAAGAATATCGCCGATTGGCTCGATAGCAATGGATTCAAAGTCGCAGCAAGCAAGCAGGACGCTCTGACGCAATATGCGAAGGAAGGATGGATGTTCGTTGCCGGGCGCCTCCGGCGGGACACCGCGGCAAACGGGCAATTTCGAGCGCTCCCTCTCGCCTTCACGTTCGCCGCTTCCCGCGCCGTGTATCCACTTCGACTGACCGGCATCGAGAATGGGCCGGTGGCCGTAGACCTGCATGTCGTGGGGAACGAGGAGGCGGTCGCCGCGCCATTCCTGCGCCGACGGGCCGGCCATCTTGATTTCGGCGCACAGGAAGAAGGGGATGACTTCATTCCGGTGTCGCACGAAGCGCTCAAGGCATACTGCAAAGCCTTTTCCGCCCTGACAGTTCTTTCGGCCACCCTCTCGCCGGAGCAGATGAAGGGTGACCTCTATCTGACATGGAAGCCGCTAACGCCACTCCGGCACGTCTATTACATGCGCGAGACTGCGTTGGCCTGGGCAAGCCGCGTCGCCGCAGGAATGTTTCTTCTCGCCTCGATTGTCTGCGCCGTGAAATACTGGCGGCATCGTCTACCCGAGGCGTCAAATCCGCCTTCTTTCCGAGACGAAAGTTTCATTGTCTTAATGATCGTTTCGCTTGCGCCTCTTCTGCTTGGGGTCTGCATCTATCGGGCTCTGCCGAAAGTGCCGGATGAGCGGGTTCTGATGGTGAGTTCACATACCTTTTATTCCATCTATGAAGACCACAAGTATATTCTGAAGGAACTAAATGAGATGGAGCCTGCCGGCGATCCGGCTGCGGCGTTGGCCGCGTACAGGAAGGAAGCCTCGTCGGTTGTTGCCCAATGGGCGCAGTATGCGGATGCCGAGGACTATTACAATAGCTTCACAGGCCAACCGTTTCGCGAGGAAGACTCGCCGGGGAACTACGTCATTGAGCTCAAGGACGGCAAGCCGACGTACTTCTTCTTCGACGAGAACGGGCGGAAGATCGTGCTGGGAGTGATTGGAAGGAAGTGAGAAGTAAGAGTGATGAATGATGAAGTATTTCATCGCTCATCATTCATACTTCCGACTTCCAAACGAGCGTATGCGAGTTCAGGCGCTCGCTGGGGCGATAGGATTCCTTCACGCGCGCGAGGTTGTCGAGGTCCGACGCGCTGCCGGCGTTGATCCGGTCGAACGGCTGCACTTCGCGGCACAGCTCGCGGAACATGTACTGCGCCGCGCCTTTGACTGAGAGGTCGCTGACCTCGAACATCACGTGGAACGTCCGCCCGTCGTGCAGCGGGCAACCGACCGTGAAGCCGGCCATTTTCCCGTTTGCCTCGAGTACTCGCGCGACGAGTCCCAGAGGCTCCACGTCGCGCAGCGCGCGATAGAGCGCGCGCCACGAAGCCTCCGCCTGGGCGGCGTAGACCGCGTCCGGATGCACCGTCGTGCGCTCCTTCAGCCAGCGGGAATAGAGCGCCATCGCCTCAGGCAGGTCGTCCACATCCAGCGGCCGCCATCGCCGGTCTTTCACATCATGCTCGAACCGGTTGCAGAGCTGGCGCTTCTTCTCGTACCGGTTGCCGCGCAGGTCGGAGAGTTCTGCGCGCGGATAGAGGTATTCGACGTGCGTCTCGCGGATGCGCCACCCGGACCCTTCGACGGCGCTCAGGGCTAGCCCTTCGACTGCGCTCAGGGCAAGCAGCCGCCGGGCGGAATCGTCGTCCGCATCCTGGATCCGCGGCGAGGCGCCGCGCGGCGCGAGTTGCCGCATCACCGCCAGCGCCTCCTCGGCCGGGCGGAGAACGTCGCCCGTTCCGAGCGGAGGGCAGATCAGGAAGCAATCGCCGTCCTCCTCGGCGAAGACCAGCAGGCGCTCGCCGGAAATCTTATAGTGCAGGTCGAAGATATCCGACCAGACGCAGATGGGCGCGAAGGCGTGGAACGAATGCGCGCCGCGGTGCGCTTCGAAGAACGGCAGCAGCCGCTCGCGCGCGGTGAGCGTCATTCGCGCCAGGCCGAGGTCCGTCCGGCACAGCGCGCGCGTCAGCGCCGGGAGCGGCCTGAGACGCCGGACGTGGTCGTTCCACGCGCCGACGACGCCGGGCGAGGCGACGACTTTTTCCAGCCATGCGCCGTCGAGCAGAGAGGACAGCTTGTCGGCCGCGTCGCGAACGCACGCCGCGCCGGCTCTCTCGACGGCGGGCTCGCCCGCCAAAGCCCTGAGCGCAGCCGAAGGGGCGACGGCGGGGCAGTACGTATCGAGGCCGAGAAAGACTTCCTTCCCGTCCGCGTCGTAGAGGAGCATGAACGGGTAGAGGCGGCAATCGAGCGGCCGCGCGGCGTAGGCGGCGCAGTTGTTCGTCGCGGGCCGAAAGGCCGGACAGCGGAAGGCGGGTTCTTCCGTCACAAGCCGCGCGGAGAATCCGGGGCCATACCGGCCGGGCGGAAACGCGTCGGCCGGCATGCCGGCTGCGACAGCCTGCTCCATCTCCGCGTGCGAAAAGTATGGCGCGAGCGGGCTGGCCGCCGAGGGAAACCGGCAGCAGACCTCGCACCGCAGACATTCGCCGGGGCGCAGGAGGCCGCTGGAATCAATGATAGCTGAGACGGGATCCGTCATGGCAGGAACGAGTTTACCATGAAGCTCGCGGAGGACGCGAATGAACGCAGCGGGTCTTATAACCGCAGGGCGATGGCGCGAGCGGACAACCGCCGCCTATCCGGGCAGGTTATCGTATAATCCCGTCCGAGTCGTCATTTCGCCGCAGGCGCCGGGCTGGGCGGCTCAGCCAACTTGGGAGGAGACGACAGAGGCGGAGAAGCTGGCGCAATCATCCGCCCGTCCATCCGGGCGCGCATCTCCTCGGGACTGAGCGTGCTGATCAGGTCCTCCATGGCCTCGAATTCGTTGGTCGCGAGGTCGAGCCCTCGTGTGTGTCCGATGTCTTCGCGCAGGAAGTCTATGAAGAAGATTCCGGTAATCGCATTAACGAGTTTCAGCGGGTGGAACTCCACCTCCGCGCCGGCGACGCCGGCGATCGCGCGAACGCCGATGCCCCAATAGTCGCGGTAACGCTGGTATTCGAGGTCCGACGGCCGGCTCAACCCGGCGATGGAAAATGTACTGCTCCGGATGCCGCCGGTGCCGAAGCGGGAAAAGCCTTCGCTCTCGGTCGAAAAAGGACCGAGGGCCAGCCCTGCGACGTGCGCCGAGCCGACGGCGAGATCGCGCCTGAGCCACCAGCCCAGTTGCATTCCGCCGCCTGCGCCGGCCGAGGCCTGCATGGCATGCGTGACGTGCGCGTCCACGTACGCGCCGCCCTCCAGCCCGACGTGGAAGCTGACGATGTCGAGGATGCTCAGCACGCGGTTGACCGGGTACAGCGCGATCCACAGAGCGTATGAGTTGCGCAAAGGCCGGCAGACGTAGTTGAGGCCGAGCAAGGTTGGCTCCAGGATGCAACGGTCGTACTGGCCGATGCCGGCCAACCCCGCGCGCGCCTTTTCGTTCATCGGATCGGCCAGAAGGACCACCTGGTAGAGCTGCGCGGCCGCTTCCGTTTTGCCGGCTTCCACATCCTTCGCGGCGTAATCCAGGTTCTCCATGATGAGATACGGCCGCCGCTGAGACCGATCGGTGGAGCACGATGCGCACGCGAGCAACACGGCCCCGAAGAGCAGCCCTTGCCATTTCATCGCGCGTCCTTTCGCCGGCTTGACCTGCAGTATAGAGACAAAAATGCCCGATTCCTGAACGATACGACCGTCCGAGAGTTCCCTTCGCAAAAGTCATGCCTTCCGGACGCTTGCGCACATTTGCTGCTGTTTTCCGCGGTAATAAGAGCTTGGCCTGCACCGGTCGTGAGAAGATACGTCGCGTCCTGCTACACGCCGGCGTTTTTGTGACACAAGGGCTGATGTATTTCGACGGTCGAAAGGAGCCCGCGCATGATCGGTTCACAGTTGACACGCTGATGGGTATCGGGTATTCGTGATATGCGTTGCGGCGCGGGTGAGCGGTTCATTTTCGGAAAAGGAGGGACGGTCATGGCCATCCATTCGACAAGCGCGGAGCGGGCGAATTCGAAAATCACGTTCGCGCTGTATTTCGGGAACCGGACGTTTTTCCCGGCATCGCTGATGACCAGCGCGCGCCGGGAGCTGCCGAAGGCGGTCTCTGACGCCGGCTTCGATTCGATCATGATGGAGGAATCGGCGACGCGGTACGGCGCGGTGGAGACGCCGGCCGAAGGGGAGAAGTACGCCGAGTTCCTCAAGCGGAACGCCGGGAAGTACGACGGAGTCATCCTCTCGCTGCCGAACTTCGGCGACGAGACCGGCGCCATCAAGGCGCTGAGGGACTGCGGGACGCCGATCCTGATCCAGGCCTACCCGGACGAGCTGGACAAGATGGCGCCGGCGCTGCGCCGGGACGCGTTCTGCGGGAAGTGCTCGATCATGGACGTGTTCCACCAGAGCGGACTCGCGTTCACGGCGCTGAAGCCGCACACGGTCTCGCCGAAGAGCAAGGCCTTCGCCGCGCAACTGGATCATTTCGCGCGGGTCTGCCGCGTGGTGAAGAAAATGAAGAACATGTCGGTCGGCGCGGTCGGCGCGCGCACCACGGCGTTCAAGACCGTGCGCTTCGACGAGCTGGCGCTGCAGCGGAAGGGGATCACGGTGGAGACGTTCGACCTGGCCGACATCTTCGCGCGCGTGCGGGCGGTGAGCCCGGCCGGCGCGGCCTACCGCGAGAAGGCGGCGAAGATGAAGTCGTACAGCGACTGGAGCGGCGTGCCGGACCAGTCGCTCGACACGATCGTGCGGCTGGGCATCGTGCTCGACAACCTGGCCGCGGAGTGCAAGCTCCAGGCCATGGCGCTGCGCTGCTGGTCGGAGATGCAGCAGCAGCTCCAGATTTCCCCCTGCGTGGTGCTGAGCGAGATGAACGACCGCGGCATGCCCGTCGCGTGCGAGGTGGACGTCGGCAACGCCGTGGCCATGTACGCGCTTCAGCAGGCCTCCGGCGACGTGGCCGCGTGCCTGGACTGGAACAATAACTACGGCGACGACGAGGACAAGTGCATCCTGTTCCATTGCGGGCCGGTGCCCCAGCGGCTGATGGCCGGGAAGGGAAAGATCTCCGACCACCTGATCATCTGCAACGCCGTCGGCAAGGGGCATTCGTTCGGCTGCAACGTGGGCCGGATCGCGCCGACCCCGATGACGTTCTCGAGCATGGCGACGGAGTCCGGCAAGGTCAAGTTCTACCTCGGCGAGGGGCGCTTTACGAAGGACCCGGTGCCCAAAGATTTCTTCGGCTGTGCGGGCGTGGCGGAGGTCCCGAAGCTGCAGGACGTGCTGCTGCACGTCGGGTACGAGGGGCATCGGCATCACACCAGCGTGACACCCGGGCACGTCATGGCGCCGCTGAAGGAAGCGCTGGAGCGCTATCTCGGCTTCGAGGTTTCGGTTCCCCAGGCCGACTGACTGGAGCAGCTGGAATGATTACGCAGATGGCGCGGGGCGCGGCATTCGCGGCGGGCCTGGCCCTCCTTTGGGGCTGCTCCGCCGTGACGCAGAGCCAGTTGGACGCGCAGTTGAACCAGCGGATGTCGGAGATGCACTCGTACGTGGACCAGAAAGTGGCCGCCTCCGAATCCGCGACGCACAAGGAACTCGTCGAGGTGAAGGCGGTCGCGGAGGAGGTCCGGGCGGCGGCCGACGCGGTCCTGAAAGCGCTGCAATCGCAGGAAACGGACACTCGGCAGAACCGCGAAACGCTGCGCAACATGCTCGAGGCGCAGAGCCAGGCGCTCGAGCAGCAGAAGCGCACGGTGGATGCGCTGATTGAGAAATTGAGGGCGGCCCCGACGCCGTCGCCATCGCCGCCGAAAACGCCGTAACGGTATTGCCGACTTGTCCGCCGCAGCCCTGAGCGCAGCCGAAGGGGCGAAGGCGGATTGCTGATGGATTGACGGCAGAGGCGCGGGCGGTTCAGCTCACCGCGCCGGAGGCGAAGAGCGATTCGATGAAGCCGGTGTCCACGCCGCCCTGGACGAACTGCGTGTTGCCGAAGATGGCGCGGTAGAGCGGGATGGTGGTCTTGACGCCCTCGATCACGAACTCGTCCAGCGCGCGCCGCATGATCGCGATGGCCTCGGACCGGTTCCGCCCGTAAACGATCAGCTTGCCGATCAACGGATCGTAGTAGGGCGATACGGTGTAGCCGGTGTACACGTGCGTGTCCAGCCGCACGCCGGGTCCGCCCGGCGGATGGTAGAACTTCAGCGTGCCCGGCGACGGCTTGAAGCCGTTGTCCGGGTCCTCGGCGTTGATCCGGCACTCGATCGCCACGCCCTTCTGTTCGAGGTGGCTCTGCTTCAGCCGCAGCTTCTCGCCGCTGGCGATGCGGATCTGCTGGTAGAGCAGGTCCACGCCGGTGACCATCTCGGTGACCGGGTGCTCGACCTGGAGCCGCGCGTTGATCTCCATGAAGTAGAAGCGCCCGCGCCGGTCCACGAGGAACTCGACCGTCCCGGCGTTGACGTAGTTGACCGCTTCGGCATACTTGAGTGCGGCCTTGCAGATGGACTCGGCGACGCTCCTCTGCAGGCCCGGCGGCGGCGATTCCTCGATCAGTTTCTGGTGCCGCCGCTGCAGACTGCAGTCGCGCAGGCCCAGGTGCACGCGCTCGCCCTCGTCGTCGCAGAGAATCTGCACTTCGATGTGCCGCGCGCCCTCGATGTACTTCTCGAGGTATACCGACTTGTCCTTGAACGCCGCTTCCGCCTCGCGCTGCGCCACGAAGAACGCGTTGCGCAGCGTGATGTCGTTGTGGACCACCCGCATGCCTTTGCCGCCGCCGCCGGCGGCCGCCTTGATGATGACCGGGTAGCCGAGTTTCTTGGCCACGGCGATGGCTTCCTCGGGGCTCTCGATGATCTTCTCGCTGCCGGGCAGGATGGGGATTTTGCAGTCCTTGGCGACGCGGACGGCCGCGGCCTTGTTCCCGCACAGGCTGATGACCTTGGGCGGCGGGCCGATGAAGCGGATGTTGCTGCTCTCGCAGACTTCGGCGAAGTGCGCGTTCTCCGCGAGGAAGCCGCAGCCGGGGTGGATCGCCTGCACGTCGGTGATCTCGGCCGCGGAGATGATGCGCGGGATGTTCAGGTAGCTTTCGCTGCTGGGCGCCGGGCCGATGCAGACGGGGTAGTCGGCCAGTTTCAGGTATTGCGCGTCGCGGTCGGCCTGAGAATAGACCACCACCGTCTCGATCCCGAGCTCTTTGCACGCGCGGATGATGCGGAGGGCGATTTCTCCCCGGTTGGCGATCAGGATTCTGGAGAACATTCAGGTCACCGTGCCGTGCCGGTGCGCCGGATGGTCACCATCGGCTGTCCGAATTCCACGGACTCGCCGTTCTCGATGAGGACGCTCACGACGTCGCCTTCCCTCTCGGCCTTGATCTCGTTCATCACCTTCATGGCCTCGATGATGCAGATGACCTGGTCGGGCGTGACGTGGTCTCCTTCGTTGATGAACGGCTCCGCGTCGGGCGAGGCCGCGCGGTAGAACGTGCCGACCATCGGCGAAGTGATCTTGACGAGGTTCGCCTCCGCGGCCTTGTCGGATTCGGAGGCGGCTGGAACGGCTTGGGGGTTTGCGGCTGCGGCG
Source organism: Candidatus Brocadiia bacterium (assembly GCA_052139675.1). Lineage (GTDB taxonomy): Bacteria > Planctomycetota > Brocadiia > CAIUPP01 > CAIUPP01 > JBEKCB01. The sequence continues at coordinate 1,210 of JBKQWE010000010.1, read as the reverse complement.
GGCGCGGCGATGGGCACCACCACCGGCGGCGCGCCGCCCTTTCTCAGGCGGATGCGCGTCTCGCCTTGCTCGACCTCGATCTCCTCCAGGTGGCGCGCCTCCATCAGCTCGAGCAATTTCATGACGTCTTGAAGGTCCATAGCGCGTTCCATCGCCTCCAAAAGACCGGGAGCCTGCGCGGCGCTCCCTGAGAACCGCTATGCTCTCGTGACGTACGTGCCCGTGCGCGTGTCCACCTTGAGCACGTCGCCGGCATTGATGAACAGCGGCACCTGGAGCACCATGCCGGTCTCCAGCGTCGCCGGCTTGCTTGCGCCGCTGACCGTGTCGCCGCGGAGGCCCGGCGCAGTCTCGGTCACCTTCAGGTTCACGAAGGCCGGGATCTCGATGCTCAGGGCCTTCTCGTTGTAAAAGGTGACGACGACCTCCATGTTCTCCCTGAGGAACCGCGCGGTCTCCGGCGGGACCTGGTCCGGGCCGAGCGCGACCTGGTCGTAGTTCTCCATGTCCATGAAGTGGAACTCGTCGCCCTGGCGGTAGAGGAACTGATGCGGGCGCTTCTCCAGGATGGCCAGCTCGACCTTCTGCTCGCCGCGCCAGGTTTTGTCGAGCGCCTGCCCGGTGGTGATGTCCTTGAGCATCGCGCGGACGAAGGTGGGCCCTTTGCCCGGCTTCACGCGGTCATATTGGGTGATGAGGCAGATTCGGCCTTCGAAGATGATCGCCTGTCCGGGACGCATGTCGTTGGTGGAAATCATCGCACAATTCTTCTCTGAGTTTGAAAAAGTGGTTTCAGGATCCGCGCAAGACCGACGGCGGCCATTTCGGCGACGCGGTCAGGATCTTGTGGCCGTTCCGCGTCACGAGCAACAGGTCTTCGATCCGCACGCCGCCCTGGCCCGGCACGTAGACGCCCGGCTCTATCGTGATGACCATCCCGGCCTTCAGCGGAGTATTCTGGCCGGGTGAAATGCCCGGGGCCTCGTGAACTTCCAGCCCGACTCCATGCCCCAGGCTATGGCCGAAGTATTTGCCGCACCGGTGAGCTTTCAAGTACGACCGCGCCGCTGCGTCCAGCTTGCCGGCGCTGCAACCGGCCCGCACGCGCGCCAGCGCGCGGCGTTGGGCGGCCAGCACCAGGCGGTAACGCCGTTGAAAATCGTCCCGGATTCTATCCAAGAAAACCACGCGTGTCAAGTCCGAAGCGTAA
>JBKQWE010000009.1:0-17824 GCA_052139675.1 Candidatus Brocadiia bacterium | reverse complement strand
GGTGTGGAAGCACGCGAACCGGACTTCCAGCAACCCGCCGTCCGTGGTCGAGGCGCTCGACGCGCTGCCGCTTCCGGTCTATGATCCGCAGGTCTATCCCGCCCTCGAAGGCGACCAGAAGCTGAAGATCGGCGTCCTGGACGAAAGCCGCGGCTGCCCGAACCGGTGCGCGTTCTGCATCCACCCGATCAAGAGCGGCGGCAAGTGGCACATGAAATCGCCTCAGCGCGTGGCCGCCGAGGTGCGGCGCTTGATGGACCAGTTGGGCTCGCGCTGCTTCATCTACTCCGGCAGCAACACCTCCGCGCGCGTGGCGATTGACATCGCGCAGGAGCTGCTCAAGGAGCGGCTGGACGTGCGGTACGGCTGCTTCGGGCATGTCCGGAACATCGGCCAGGCGGACTTCGAGCTGCTGCGGCGGAGCGGCTGCGAGGCGATCTTCTACGGGCTCGAATCGGGCAGCGAACGCATCCTGCGCGAGGCCTTCAACAAGCCGATCGACCTGGCCGAGGCCGAGCGCGTGATCCGCCAGACGAAGGAGGCGGGCATCTGCGCCATCGCCAGCGTCATCTACCCGGCGCCGTTCGAGGACGCGGAGAGCCGGCGCGCCACGCTGGAATTCCTGCGCCGCGTCCGGCCCGACAGCGTCCCCGTCACCATTCCCGGCATGATCCCCGGCACGCCGTGGGAAATAGACCCGGAGAAGTACGGCTTCAAGAAGAGCGAACGGGCCGACCTCTGGGAAATCGGGCTGACCTACAAGATCAAGCTGCTCTTCCCGCCGAGCCTGTGGAAGCCGCTGCCCTACACCCTGAACGGGAAGTCCTCCAAGCAACTCTTCGCCGAGTGCGAGGCCTTCATCCGCGACATCGAGGCGGAGGGCCTGGTCACCGATCTCTCGCACGAGAGCGTGCTGATGGCGGACGCCCTCGGCCAGCGGAACGACCTGCCGGGTTTCCGCGACCGCTGCCGCGCGATGTTCCTGAGCGGCGACGTGGAGCGGATCGGCGCCATGGTGCAAGCGATCAACCGCAATGTGGCGCCGCCGGCTGCGTCCGACAAGACGGTCGCTGCAGGAACGAAGCCATGACCGGTATCCAGCGATCGGTGGTGCTGTTCATGCCCGAGGGGAGCATCCTCGCGCACGTCGGAAGGACCGTGGCCATCGCGAACGCCATGGACCCGAACGCGTTCGACATCCGCTTCGCCGCTTCCGGCGCGCATGCCGATAAGATTGACCCTGCCCGCTGGCCGGTGGTTCCGGTTTACACGCAGGATCGAAATGAACTGCTGCGCCGGCTCAAGACGGGCGGCAGCGCATTCACCGTCGAGGAACTGAGGGAATATGTCAAAGATGAGCGGCGTGTTCTCTCGGAGATTAAGCCGAGCGTGGTGGTGGGAGATTTTCGCCCCTCGCTCGGCATTTCAGCGCCGTCGCTCGGCATCCGGTATGTCGGCGTCACGAATGCCGTTTGGACCCAGTACTGCAGCGTGAAGTTCGACCCGCCGGCGTCGTGGCGCCTGACCCGAATCTTCGGCGCGCGCTCGCTCAAGTTTCTGAGGTCCGTGATGCCTGGCCTCGAGAAGCGCATCTATGCACACTATGCGGCTCCATTCAACACGGTGCGGCGGGAATACGGAATTCCCGAATTGCCGGACATCCGGGAGTGCATGTGCTCGGAGAGCTTGAACCTGGTCGCGGACCTCGAGGAACTGTTCCCTCATGTCCCGGACATGCCCCAGGAACATTATCAGTATGTCGGCCCTCTGATGTGGGAAAGTAATGCGCCCGCGCCGGATTGGCTTGCAAAGCTGGACCGGGGCCGTCCGATCGTGTATCTGACCATGGGCAGCACGGGACCGCTGGAGCAGATCCACGCGATCTTGAAAGGTCTGGCCGATAACGAGTTCCAGGTAATCTGCACCACGGCGACGGAGACCGTCCGCGAACTCCCGCCGGGATGTTACGCGGCCCCCTTCGCGCCGGGAAAGGCGTTGTGCGAGGTGGCCTCCGTCGTCGTCTGCCATGCGGGAAACGGCACCATCTACCAGGCCTTGTCGTGCGGCAAACCGATCGTCGGCGTGCCGGAATTCCACGACCAGGAGTTCAACATGCAGCGCGTTCAGGCACTGGGACTCGGTGTGAGGGCAGACAGCAAGGACGACGTGATCCGACAAGTGCAAAAGATCCTGCGCGATCCGGCGTTTGCGCTCCGGGCTCAGAATTTTTCCAAGAAGAATTTGACATTATGGGATGGGGCCGCGAACGCGGCGCGATGGATCGAGACGGTCGCATGCCCCGAGGCGCTCCGCCGCGGGGCGCATGGGATCCCATCGCCGGCCAGGTCGAGGAGCTGATTTGGGCAAGCGATCATCAATGATGCGAAGCTTGCGGTCATGCCCGTTTTAATTCGCTGGAGATCGGAATATGCCGAATAGCCGGATCGCACAGGTTCCCATGATCGTCGCGGATGTGGCTCGCCTCCTGGTGGACCTGATGACGTACGGCTTGTCCTTGCTGCCGGCTGCGTTCTTATTCAGGCTCCTGTGGCGAACCGGTTCAACGGCCCTGGAGATTCTGGCATTTCCCGCCGCCTATTGCGGGCTGGTGGCCGGTTTTTGGATCACGATCATTTTCATGAGCCTGATTTTTTTGCGCAGGATCACGCCCGGAACCTACAAGTTGACCGAACCGATGGCTCTGCGCTGGATCATCGCGGGCTCTTTGATGCATTTGATCCAGCGAAGCTTTCTTCGACCCTATATTAATGACTTCGCGCCCATGCGGTACCTGTTTTACCGCCTTATGGGCGCAAAGATCGATCGGACGTTTTTCTTCGGCGAGGATGCGAGCATTACGGACCCCTGGGGAATCGAAGTGGGGAGGAATGTCATGATCGGCGGCTACACGCTGATCACCGCGCATTCGGTGGAAGGCGGCACGTTGATTCTCGCGCCTGTCAAGATACGCGACAACGCCATTATTGGGGGCAGAGCAATGATACTGCCGGGGGCGGAAATCGGCCAGGGGGCAATCGTCGGAGCGATGGCGCTTGTCACTAAAGGAACGAGGATTCCGGCGGGTGAGATTTGGGGCGGCGTGCCGGCCCGAAAGATCGGCAGCGTGAACGTTTCAGTTCAACACGGAGACACGGAGAGCACGGAGACGCACTGAGGAACTTTCCCAGGACTCTAAAATCCTGATTTCCTCTCCGCGTTGAAGGAGACCTCAACTGGAGCCTGGCGTGGCGCCCTCAAGGACTGTGGCGGTAGTTCGTTGCAGCCGGTACGACCGGAAACGGGTCCGCGACGCCGTCGAGGGCGTCTTTGCCCTGATCCCGGAAGCGGCGGCGCATCTCAGCCGCGGCGCCAAGGTGCTGCTCAAGCCGAACCTGTTGAGTTCCACGGACCCGCCCGAGCGCGCGGTGAACACCCATCCCGAGTTCGTCCGCGCGGTGGCCGAGTTCTGCCGCGACCGCGGCTGCGCCGTCCAGATCGGCGACTCCTGCGGAAGCCTGGCGCCCGGTTCCACGGGCAGCGCGATGGCGGTCACGGGCCTGGACCGCGTGGCCCTGGAGACCGGCGCGCAGTTGGTCAACTTCGACACGGCGCCGAGCGTGGAAGTCCCGATCCCCAACGGCCGCGTCCTTCGGAGCGTGCGCATGTCCAGGCCGGCGCTCGAGGCGGAAGTGCTCGTCAGCCTGCCCAAGATGAAGACGCACGGGCTGACGCTCCTCACCGGCGCGGTCAAGAACCAGTTGGGCGTCGTGCCCGGCCGCGGGAAGAAGGACATCCATTGCGCGGCGCCGAAACCCGCCGAGATGTCGCAGGCGCTCGTGGATATCTACTCCGTCCTGCGGCCGCACATCGCCCTGATGGATGCCGTGATCGCGATGGAGGGCAACGGCCCCGCCGCCGGTGAACTGCGCGGCGTCGGGCTGGTCCTCGGCTCGGACGACTGCGTGGCGTTGGACGCGGTCGCCGCGCGGGTCATGGGCTATGCGGACGGCGCGGTGATGACGACGCGCTTCGCGCACGAGCAGGGGCTTGGAACCGGGGACCTGGGCGCAATCCGGACGGCCGGGCTGACGCTGGCGGAGGCGGCGGTCCCGGACTTCAAGAAACTCCCGCACCGGCTCCAGAGCGTGATTTTCAAGTTCATTCCCGGCTTTCTGGCGAGCTGGGTCTTCGACCAATTAGGCTCCGCCCGTCCGGTGATCCTGGAGGACGCCTGCGTGCTCTGCGGCGAGTGCGTCCTCAACTGCCCGGTGCAGGCGCTCAGGCGGGAAGGCCGGCGGATCGTCACCCACCCGGCGGAGTGCATCACCTGTTATTGCTGCTCGGAGGTCTGCCGGCAGCGGGCGATCGAGATGCGGCGGCCGCTCATGGGGCGCGTGCTGCGCAGGCTCGCGAGCAAGCGCGCGACGTAGCGCCCGGCGCGCCGCGAGCCGCCTTGTTGCGCGGCGCGAACGGATTAAAAAACTTGGGCCGCGTGATGCGGGTTGCATCACGCGGCCCGTTTTTCCCCGGCGTCACGTCAGGACGCTGGGCGCGTCTCAGTCAGCGTAAATTACTTCTGCCGTCTCCGCAGCAACAGGCTGCTCAGGCCGAGGCCCAGCAACGTGAGGGTTGCCGGCTCGGGAACGTTAGAATTATACAGCGACGACGCGTCCTGCGTGCTGCCGATGACTTGGTCGCCCGGTGAAGTGGTGAAGGTCTGGCCGTCCACAACGACGGTGCCGCCCGTGGCAGTCGTGGGGACGGTGTACGTGAAGGCGTCGTCACTGGCGATCTGCCAGCTACCGGCGTCCTGGTCACTACCTTCATACTGCGAGACCACCGGGGCAAAAAGGAAGGGATCGAAATTGACGACGTTGCCGACGCCGCCGAAAGCGGCGACTGCATTCGTGTTCCCGCCTTCGATCAACAGGTTGACGCCGTTTTCCAGGCCGGGACCCGTTCCGATGTTCCCAATGCCTTCGTCCGGCCCACTCACGTTGATCGTTTCCACCGCGCAGTACGCATTCCCGCCGATGGTGCCCACGTTCTGGAACACGCCATCAAGGAACACGCTGCTGCTGGCGTTGGAACCGGCGCCCGGATAGGTGTCGAACGTTACGCCCGAAGTGCCCTCCACCCACTGCTTCGGCGCAGTGCCGGTGGCGCCCGGGTTGAACAGCGCGGCCTTGCTTCCGGCCGTGGTGGAGCCGCCGTCCACGTTGTCATAGACGACCCACGACCCGGACGTACCCGCGGGCTGGCCGCTCGGGATCGGATTCCTGGTGCTGTTTCCAAGGTAGATGTAGTCAACCACGTTGCCGGCCACCACGGCGCTTTGCACACTGACGACTTTGAGGTCGTACCCGAGACCTGTCAGCGATCCGTAGTTGGCTCCGCTGACTGAATTGAAGCTCAGGCTGCTTCCGGACGCCTGGTCCGTGATCCCTTCCACGTTGAACATGGTCCGGTCCTCGTCGCCGCCTTGAACCGTCGTGTTGAGGATCGTTCCCCAACCAGCGGGCGCCGCCTCGTTGGGCGGGAGGCCGTCTCCGCCGCTGGCGGTGTTCCAATCCGCAGGCGACCGCGGGAGCAGCGGAGCTGCGCTCGCCGTCGTCGCAAGGAAGACCAGCATGCCCAGCACACTAACGACAACCAATGCTTTCCTCATCCTACCTACACCTCCTCTATGATAAAGAAACCAATGAGGCCACACGCCACAGTCGCGCACGTCCGGTTTTTTGTTCGTTTAGCCCCTCCTTTCCCCCGAGTCCACGAACTTGCCCATCGTTCTTACAATGATGATGAAGTCCACCCACCAGCACATCCGCTGCGCGTACATGGTGTCGAGCTTGACCTTCCGGCGCACGTCGCGCAACGCGTGGTCGTAACCGGCGCGCACCTGCGCCAGGCCGGTGATCCCGGGCTTGACGGCGAGCCGCCGGTCGTAGCCGGGGATGCGTTCCCGGAGCTGCTCCACGAAGTGAGGCCGCTCCGGCCGGGGACCGACGAGGCTCATTTCGCCGCGGACCACGTTGACCAGTTGCGGCAGCTCATCCAGATGCGTGCGCCTGAGGAAGCCGCCGATCAGGGTCACGCGCGGGTCGTGCGCATCGGCCCACACCGGCCCGCTCTTCGTCTCGGCGTCGAGGCGCATCGTCCGAATCTTGATGATGTTGAATGTGCGCCCGTGCTCGCCGACGCGCTCCTGCCTGTAGAACGCAGGCCCGCGGGAGGTCAATTTGACCAGTAGCGCGGTGAGGCCGATGATCGGCGCGAAGGCGACGAGCATGGCCAGACCGACGATGCGATCGAACTTCGGCTTCATCGAGCGGTATTTCGTGCGCAGATATCGCACGCCCATCGCGATGAAGCCCGTTCCGAGCAATGTGAGTGTTGCGGGTTCCGGCATTGGTCCCTCTGCTTCAGTCCCCATATCGAATCGGCTAGTGAAACAGAGCAAGATGCATGCCAATAATTCGCTTTAATTCCAGCCCTAAACCGCCGCGCGTGGAATGCCTTGTGAAATAAGGACATAGGACAGTCCTGAATCTGAAATTAGCTGCGAATCTGCATTCTCAGCGAAATCTACAGCGAAAACCGTGTTGAGGGGCTTAGACAGGCTGGACTTCACGCAAGACCGGTTTGGGGCATAACCTGGACTTTTATAGGATGTTACGACACGTTCATAATTCTCGACTCGCGGAAGTGATCTGAATCCGGGCCGAAGGCGGAAAGGCATGATGCTAACATGCGCTCTAACAGCAACTTGCGATCAGCCGCGTCAGAGCCATAGAGTTCTTGTGTAAAAGCGGAGGCAAGGACGAAATGCGGTCTCAAGGGCGTGTTGTGAACTCTGGGCGCGGCCATGTCCGAACGCCGAAAAGCGCCCGCTTGACCCTGGGGCGCCCCGAAGGTATGCTTGTGCGCGCACTGCGGCTCGACTTTCGCTTTACGTCTTGGGATGGGTTACATGGATCAAGCGGCGCCGGGCAGGACACTGGGTTTGGCGTTGGGCGGGGGCAGCGAACTGGGGCTGGCGCATCTGGGCGTGCTGTGCGTGCTCGAAGAACACGGCATTCGAGCCTCATTCATTTCCGGCTGCAGCGCCGGAGCGCTGGTGGCGGCTTTTTACGCCGGCGGCGCGCCGGTGCAGTTCATGCGCGAGATCGGGCTGCGGCTCAACTGGCGCGCGCTCCAGAAGTTCACGCTCCCGGTGCTGGCGCTCTCGACGAACGAGCCGCTGGGGCGGTTCCTCGGGCGGTTCCTTCCCGCGCGCGATTTCGAATCGCTCCGGATCCCGATCCGCCTCGTGACGACCGACCTGCTGACGGCGGAGATGGTGGTCTTCCAGGGCGGGCCGCCCTTCCAGCCGCGCGGGCTGGTCGAGGACCCCGAGGTGGTTTTCGAGACCGGCGACTTCATCGAGGCGGTCCGCGCGAGTTGCGCCCGGCCGATCATCAATCGCCCCGTCAAGATCGGCAAGCGGCTGCTCGTGGACGGCGCGCTGACGAACAACGTGCCCGCGCTGCTGACGCGCGACATGGGCGCCGACGTGGTCGTCGCGGTGGACCTGCATCGCCGCCGGTGGAAGGACAAGCCGCCCACGAACATCTTCTCCTACGCCGTCCAGGCCCAGGCGATTTACCTGCACTGGAGCATCAAGCACCGCAAGGTCGCCGCCGACGTGGTGATCCGTCCCGACTTCAGCGGCGTGCGCGCGCTGGATTTTTCGTCGGCGAAGGATTTGGTGCGCTGTGGAGAGGAAGCCGCGCTGGATGCGCTGCCGGCGATTCAGGAAGCCCTGGCCTGCCCGAAGCCGTGAGGAAACGCCCTAGTGTTTAGTTGCGTGAATTGGCGTGCCTGTTTCCGCAAGTAAGCCCTACCCCTTTTGCGCGCCGCTGAGCTGCTTGTTCGCCAGTCCGCCCCAGTCGAAGTCCGGGTAGTACTCTCGGAGCCGGCTCAGTACGTAGGCGGGCGACTCGGAGAAAATCTGCGTCCGTTCCATGAAGAAGTAGCGCAGGTCGGCGTCCGTCAGGTGATAGCGGTTCTCGAACACGTCCAGCGGCGTCCGGTCTTCGAAGAAGCGATGCAGCAGCACCGGCCGTCCCTGGCATTCCTCCTCGACGCGCACCAGGTCCAGCCGCCGGGCGATGGCCGGATTGCCGCTCACGCTCGGATACGCGCGCAAGCCGCCGAGCGGCGTGAAGAGCAGGTACTCATGGTAGAACTTGTCGTGATGCGGATTGACGGTGATGCACAGGTCGGTGGACTTCAGCGACAGGGTCGCGTAGTCGAAGACGAGTTTCATGAGCGCGAGCACCATCGCCAGCGAGCGCGAGACGGACAGGCGGCGGTCGGCGAGCATCGTGACCTCGATCAGCCGCCGGCCGGCGTCGCGCAGCGCCTGGACTTCGTCGTGGTAGATTTCGTCCATCGGCAGCCCGACCGGCGTATCGGGGATGACCGACACCGTGGCGATGACTTCGTCATGGATCACGCCGACGAGAGTGACCGTGCTCGGGAACGCGTTGAAAATCGTCAGCCGCAGGCCGGAGGTATTCGCAGGAATGTAATCGCGCGTGCGATAGTTCTGGTAGACCAGCTCGTACGCGCTCTCCAGCTCAGCGCGGCTGAGCGCCGGCCGGATCTCGAGGTCGCCACTTCCCCCATGGCGGGTCTTGTCGGGCGTTGCGCTATCCTTCGGCGTCATCAGCACGGCACGTCCTACATACCTGGTAAGGACAGAGCGTCCTTGCCTTAGACCAGCCCCGGTCCATGAATTGTACGTGACGAATTACCGGTAGTCAACTCGCATGTCAAGAATATTTTCCACCGCCGCGTCTCGGCGCGTTCTCCGGGCGCTTGTTCCTTTTCCGATATCCGGCCCCATGGAAATCACAGAACAACCGCTCAACGCGCCTGCAATCTCACCGGTCCCGGCGCGCGGAGAGGGCCGCCGGCCGCGCTCACGCGCAGCACCGAGGCGCGTCCGCCCAGGTCGCAGGTCACCGAGAATGCCGCGTCGCCGTCGCGGCGGCAGGAGAAGCGCGGCGTCGGCTCGCCCGCCCGCCGCGGGCAGAACACGGTCAGCGTCTCGACCGCCGGCGCGGTGAGCGAGAGCCTGACCTGCGGCCGGCCGCCGCTCTCGCCGAGCGCCAGTTGCGGCGCCGGAGCGCGCGGCCAGAGCACCTCCGCCGCGCAGAGGTTCTTCGCGCCGTGGATCACGAACCGCGCGCCGGAACCGAGCGAAATGCGGTTGCGCGCGTCCGTTCGCCAAAGCAGCTCCGCGGTGAACGGGCGGCCGTCCTTTTCATTCACGTCGAGCACCGCCAGGTAGGGCGCGGGCCCGGCGCGGACGAGGACCATTCGCCGCAGCACGCGGCGCACGCCGTCCGGCCCGGCGCATGAGGCCGCATCGCCGAGCGTGGTCGCGAACGCCTCCGTCTCCTGCGCGTCGAGCATCCTGCGCTTCGCATCAGCCGCGCGGAGATCGCCGCAGCCGTCATCCACCAGGAACGTCTCGCCCATCGCGCAAAACGCCGCCGAATTGAAATTGCCCTCGCGACCGCGCGCGCACTGCTGGCCTCCGCAGAAGTGCGTCACGCGCCAGTCGGCTGTCTGATCTTCTGAGGGGATTGTCGCCTCGCAGTTCATCTCGTCCTCGTCCTCGTCCTCGGTCGTCCGTTCAGAACTGCCGTTCGAGGACGAGAGCGAGGACGAGGACGATTGCATCGCGCCGTTCCGTCATTCGTTAAAAATCCGATCCGCCGCGTCGAGCCACTCCATGTAATTGCGCGCGTAGATTTCCGGGCAGGGCCGCTCGAACGGCGTGCCGGTCGGCGACAGGATGTACCCGGTCCGCCCGTTGACGACGCGCGCGATCTCCTCCACCTTGCGCGTCATCCGCCCCTGCGGCGCGGTGTAGAAATCCCGGTCCTGCAGGTAGCCCATCAGGCTGATGCGCCCTTCCGCCTGCGGCATCAGCTCCGCGAGCTTGATATTGCCCTGGTCCGGCGGCTCGATCGGCTCGAGCAGGTCCGCGCCGGTCTTGAGCATCTCCGGGAAAATGTCCCGCACGTGTCCGTGGCAGTGGATGCCGCAGAGCAGCCCGCCCTCGTGGATGATCCCCGCGAGCTTGCTGAGGTACGGCGTGACGAGCCGGCCGAAGAGCGCCGGCGACATCGCCGGCGGCGTGCAGATTTCGGGGCCGTCGGTGTGGAGGACGCAGTCGAGCCCGCGGCAGGCGGCGACGAGGCGGCGCAGGTCCTCGCTGCAGCGCTCGAACGCCCAGTCCTCGAACCTCTCGATTGCGGCCAGGTCGGTCATGCAGCGCTCGCGGAAATCGTCGAGGTCGAAGAGCCCCGCGACGGCGGACATCGGCTCGGCGAACATGATGCCCATCACCGCGCGGTCGCCGGCGGTGACGTAGAAATCGCGGGCGCGCGTTATATCAATATCGGGCGGATCGTACGGCAGCGAGAGAAAGCACTCGATGTCCGCGTCGGAGGTGATGAACGGCTTGATCAGCCGCGCGGGCTTGCTCTCGGGCATGCTCATCGTCTCGGTCAGGTCGCCCTCCGGCGTGTGGAGAATGGTGCGGCGGACGCGCGCGTCGCCGACGCCCTCGATCCGCCGGTCGAGCAGGCCCGGGCGCTGGCGGACGAGTCCGTGCAGCGGCGGCATGACGCCGATCTTCGCGAACGCGCCCGCGCACTGTTCGATCTTATTTAGCAGCGGCGCATAGCTCGGATCCTCGGCGTGGCCGCTGCCCTCATACGGGAACAGGTTGTAGGCCGAGAACGGCACGCGGTCCACCGGCCGACGACGCATCGCGGCGAGCATGCGCTCTTTGCGAGTCATAAGCTTAGCCTCTATAAATCTTTACAAGCAAACAGGCTTGCGTTAGTCATAAGACGCACCGGCGCAAGGTGTTGCGACACGCTGGGTTCGTTTTTTCAAGCCGTCTCTTGCGCATTAACTTCCCTCCCGCCGTCATCTTGCGACACCCGAAATCCATCAGCCGATTTATACCATAATATTTCTGACTTGTCAAGGGCCGGCCGCTGTTTTTTCTGCGCCGGATGTTCAGCGAGATACTTGCGCAGCGTCTCCGCGATGTCCTCGTGGCCCTGCTCGGCCGCGCCGCCTTCGCGGCGCCGGCGATGATCGCTATCCCTGGGAATCTGCGACAAAAGTTTGCTTCGATCCTGATCCCTCACTTCGGCGGAAGCAACGACGGCAGAGGCATTGTAATGGTCAACTGTTGCGGGCACAAGAGGCGTGGAGTGCTATGCGCTCTTCGTAATCGCAATCGTCATCGTAATCGTAATCGTAATCATAATCGTACTCGGCCTTCGTGCGGCCGAAATGGAGAACGGCAATTATGATTACGAGTAAGATTACGATTACGAGGTTTGAATCAAGCTATAATCACCCACTCTCCTTCCAAACCCACACCTGCCGCTTCTGCACGCCCCATTGCAGCGCTTCGCGGTATGTCTGGAAGAAGAGTTCGACACGCCGGCCCTTGATCGCGCCGCCCCGGTCGTGGACCTCGACGAGGCCGACGCCTTGGACCCAGAGTTTGGTCCCGAACGGGATGTCCTTCGGCGCGGAGACCAGGACTCCTTTGAAGCCGGGCGCATAGGTGCCGTCGGCGGTGATGCCGTCGGATTTGCCGCAGCAGGCCACGCACGCGGAGTAGGCGGTGACGCGGTATTCGCCCATCGGCGCCCAGTTCCCGCGCGGAGCGGACGCGGGCGGAACCGCAGCGGGCGCCATGGCGACGAGCAGGAATAAGATGGGAATCGTTATCGCTGTTTTCATGGTTTGCCCTCCCCAATGAATAGTGTACATCACGATTTCGGCTGATGCGGCGGCGGCGCGGGGGAATATGATGAAAACGCCAATAATGACGGGCGTTTTTGCATTACGAAATTTTCTGTGGCGCGCCCGATTTTCGCCGGTGATCGTCCTCGGCTGTGCATCGTCCTCGTCCTCGTCGTCGTCCTCGTCCGCGGCCGTTCGTTCAGAACTGCCATTCGAGGACGAGAGCGAGGACGATTGAAGAAGCCGCAGCATGTCCCCAGTTCCGCATGACATTTTTCCGGGCGCAGGTTATAATCCCCGCAAAGGGGATCATGAGCCGATCGGGAAGCTCTTTATAAGGAGGAGGCGATGGCGGCGCAGATCATCAACGGCGAGGCGGTGGCGGCGGAGGTGACGGCCGCACTGAAGAAGGACGTCGAGGCGCTCAAGGCGAAGGGCGTCGCGCCGAAGCTGACGGCGGTGATCGCCACCGACAACAAGGGCGCGCGCATCTACGCCAGCAACCAGGCGAAGACCTGCGAGAAGATCGGCGTCGCCTACCAGCTCTGCGAGCTGCCGCCGGCGAGCACGGAGGCGGAGATCATCGCGGCGATTCAAAAATTGAACGCGGACGCCTCCGTGAGCGGGATCATCATCCAGATGCCGCTGCCGGAGGGCGTCAACGCGCGGCGGCTGCAGGCGATGATCGCCGCGTCGAAGGACTGCGAGGGCATGAGCCCGGCGAACCAGGGGCGCGTGGTGTACGCGCCGCAGCCGTTCTACCGCAAGCCGCAGGCGGGCGAGCCGGGCTACGCCGACTGGCTCGAGCAGTCGCTCGGCTGGCCGCTGCCGGCCCCGGCGCCCTGCACGCCCTGCGGCGCGATGATGCTCATCCGCTCGCTCAAGCTGGACCTCTACGGCAAGGAAGCCGTCGTCGTCGGCCACAGCGAGATCGTCGGCAAGCCGATGGCGCTGCTGCTGGTGGCACACTTCTGCACGACGACCTGGTGCCACATCGGCACGCGCGACCTGGCCGCGCACACGCGCCGCGCGGACATCCTCTGCGTCGGCGCCGGCAAGGCCGGCCTGGTCAAGGGCGACATGGTCAAGCCCGGCTCGGTGGTGATTGACATCGGCATCAACCGCATCCAGGAGACCGGCCCCGACGGCAAGCCCGTGCTCGACGAGAAGGGCCGGCCGAAGATGAAGACGGTCGGCGACGTGGAGTTCGACAAGGCGAAGGACGTGGCCGGCTACATCACGCCCGTGCCCGGCGGCGTCGGCCCGATGACCGTGGCGATGCTGCTGCGCAACACCGTCGAGGCGGCCAAAGCGCAGGTGAAGTAGCGAAGAAGTATGAATGACGAGCGATGAAGTGCTTCTTCATTCATCACTCGCACTTCTGACTTCCATAAAGGCGTTTTCGGCGGATGTAGGCGGCGACGGGATCGGGGACCAGGTAGCGGATCGTCCGGCCCTCCGCGACGCGGCGGCGGATTTCGGACGAGGAGATCCCGATCAGCGGCATGGCGACCGCGCGCTTGAGGATGGCGCGTGCCGGAAGCCGCCCGACGGCGCGCTCGAGGGCGGCGGCGTCCGCGTTCGCATGGCCGGGCCGGCTCAGAGGGACGAACCGGCAGAGACGCGCGAGGCGGGCGACTTCGCGCCAGGCGGTGAGCTCGGCGACGGTGTCCATCCCGATCAGGAAATAGATCTGCACCCCGGCGCCGAGTTTCTCCCGCAGCGCGCGGACGGTGTCCACGGTGTACGAAATTCCCGGCCGGCGCAGCTCGATGTCCGAGGCCGAAAACGCGGGATTCCCGGCGACGGCCAGGCGGACCATCGCCAGCCGGTCCGCGCCGGAGGCGAGCGGCGCGGCGCGCTTGTGCGGCGGGAGCTTCGCGGGGATGAAGATCACGCCGTCGAGGCCCAGCGCCTCGCGCGCCGTCTCCGCCAGCACCAGGTGCCCCAGGTGGACCGGGTTGAAGCTGCCGCCGAGGACGCCCAGCTTTTTCACGCGCGCTCCTATGGCCATGACCGTTGAATTCTATCCGCGCGGGACGGCGTTTGCAATTTCTTGACAGTGCCCCGCCGGTGTGCTAGCATCCTGCGTGATGCGCAGCGGGCAGGCATTTCGGGCACATTAGCCGCGCCAACGGCTGCGCGGCTGGTGCATCAAGAGAAAATGCGCGCCGTGCGCGCATTTCGAGCACATTAGCCGCGCCAACGGCTGCGCGGCTGGTGCATCAAGAGAAAATGCGCGCCGTGCGCGCATTTTCTTAGGCGTGTGACTGAGGGAGCGTCCCATGTCGTGGCTGCCCAGTTTTGATACCCTCTCCGACCAGGAGCAGCCCTGGTTCCTCTACGTCATCGTCCTGGTGACGCTGGCCCAGTTGCTGACGCTGTCGCTGGTGCTCGTGCTGTTCTACAAAGTGCAGCGCCTGGTGGAGAAGCTCGACCGCATTTCCACCGACGCCGGAAAATTCGTCCAGATGGGGATGATGTACTTCAAGAAAGCGTAGCGCCGCCCCGCCCGCCGCTGCCGCGAATGAGGAAAGAGCCAGGCCATGAGCGAGACCGTCGCGTACTTCGACTGCTTCTCCGGCGCCAGCGGCGACATGATCCTCGGCGCGCTGCTCGACTGCGGGCTGCCGCTGGAGGCGCTCGTGGCCGACCTCGCGCTGCTCGCGCCCGGGCTGATCCGGCTCCGCGCCGAGAAGGCCCTGCGCGGCGGCATCCGCGCGCTGCAGGTGACCGTCGAGACCGCCGACGAGCCGCACGGCCCGAGCCGCAGCCTGGAGACGATCCGCGGGATGATCCTCGGCTCGCGCCTGCCGGAGCGCGTGAAGGAGCGCGCGATCGCGGTCTTCACGCGCCTGGGCGAGGCCGAAGCGGCGATCCATGACGTGCCCGTCGAGAAAATCCACTTCCACGAAGTCGGCGCGCTGGACGCGATCGCGGACATCGTCGGCGCGGTCGCGGGCCTCGAGCGGCTCGGCGTCGGCGCGGTGTTCTTCTCGACGCTGCACCTGGGCGGCGGCACGGTGAAGTCGCAGCACGGCACGCTGCCGGTGCCCGCGCCCGCGACGGCCGCCCTGGTCGCCGGCCTGCAGTGCGAGCTCGGCCCGGTGGCGCGCGAACTGCTCACCCCAACCGGCGCGGCGATCCTGACCACGCTCGGCCGGCAGGGGTCGCCGGGCCCGCTGCGGATCGAGCGCATCGGCTACGGCGCGGGCTCGCGCGACAACGCGGACCACCCGAATGTCCTGCGGCTGATGCTCGGCCAGCCGGCGCCCGCGGCCGAGGCGGACGCGGCCTGGGTGATCGAGGTCAACCTCGACGACACGACCGCCGAAGTCGTCGGACACACCATCGCGCAGCTCCTCGCCGCCGGCGCGCTCGACGCGTGGGCGGCGCCGATCCAGATGAAGAAATCGCGGCCGGGCTGGATGCTCTGCGCGATCGTCCAGGACGAATCGCTCCGCCGCGCCGAGGAGATCCTCTTCCGCGAGACCACCACCTTCGGCATCCGCCGCCACCGCGTCGAGCGGACCAAGCTCGCGCGCGAGCTGCGCGCCGTCGAGACGCCGTTCGGCCCCGTCCGCGTCAAGGTCGGCACGCGCGAGGGGAAGCTCGTTACCGCGTCGCCGGAGTACGAGGACTGCCGCCGCATCGCGCTCGAGAAAAACGTCCCGCTGCGCGAGGTGATGGACGCGGCGCGGAGAGCATTTGACGGCGAACGCCGAACATCGAACGTCGAACGCCCAACGTCGAAGTGCTAAAGCATGTTTCATAAATCACGAAAAGCGCGACGCGCTGTCTCTTCTTCGTAATCGTAATCGTAATCCTAATCGTACTCGGCCTTCGTCTCGCTGAGACGGAGAACGGCGATTACCCGCCTTCGCCTAGGCTACGGCGGGCTGGCGATTACGAGTAAGATTACGATTACGAGGTTGTGAAACCGGTTTTAGTATCTTGTTCTGGAAGTACCAAGCATAATTCCAGACCGCGTCACCGTGCGTTCAGACCTCCGCCCGTGTCGAGGAACTCCCGGCACCACATCTCCAGGCAGATCAGCGTCCAGAGCTGGCGGCGCTCGAACATGCCGTAGCGGGGCCGGTTGAGAAGGCGCGCGACGGCGGCCGGCTCGAACAGGCCTCGGCGGCGCACCGCGTCGGGGCCGAGGAGATCCTGCACCATCCCCTTCATTTCGCCCGCAGCCCATTGGCCGACGGGCACGGCGAAGCCGGTCTTCCGGCGCCGCACGATCTCCTCCGGCAGCAGGCCGGCGGCGACGCGGCGCAGGATGCGCTTGCCCTCGAGCCCGCCCAGTTTCCACGACGGCGGCATGTGCATGACCGCTTCGACGACGCGGTGATCCAGGTACGGCACGCGCGCCTCGACGCCGTGCGCCATGGTCATGCGGTCCACCTTCACGAGCAGGTCGTCCGGCAGCCAAGTCGCCAGGTCCATGCGCAGCAGTTGCTGCAGGTACGGCTCGCCGCTCGGCCGCAGGAACCGGCGGACGGCTTCGTCGGCCGGCGCGATAGTCCGGCACGATGCCTTCAGCCCGTCCGAGTACAGCCGCGCCTTCTCCGTCTGCGTGAAGACCGACTTCAGCGCCAGGTACGCGGCGGGCCGGTCCTCCAGGCTGGCGGCATACTCCGCGCCGCGGGCGGCGGCGGTCCAGCGGGAGAACTTCGAGAGCACGAACCGCACCGCGGCCGACGGGCTGACGGCGGAGAGCCGGTCGGCCCAGGCGAGGATTTTGTAATGCGAGTAGCCCGCGAACAGCTCGTCGGCGCCCTCGCCGGTCAGCACCACGGTCACGCACGGCTTGGTCAGCTCCGCCATGAAGTACGTCGGGATCGCCGCCGAATCGGCCACCGGCTCGTCGAGCGCGCGGATGATCTTCCGGAGGCTGTCGGCGGCCTGCCGGCGCACGACCAGCTCGCGGTGGTTCGTGCCGAACCGTTCCGCGACGAGGCGCGCGTACGGGCGCTCGTCGAAGCCGTGCTCCTCGAAGCCGACCGAGAACGTGTTCACCGGCGCGTGCGAGGCCAGGGACATGAGCGCGACGATCAGGCTGCTGTCGAGCCCGCCGGAGAGATAGGCGCCCAGCGGCACGTCGCTGATCATGCGGCAGCGGACGGCCTCCTGGAGCCGCGCGCGCAGCTCGGAGGCCTCGACCGCGAAGGGCCGGCCCTTGTGGATCGGCTCGGCGCGCGGCAGCTCCCAGTACCGCCGGATGACGCAGTGTCCGTCGCGGACGGTGAGCGTGTGTCCCGGCGGCAGCTTGCGCGCGCCCCGCACGATCGTCCGCGGCGCGGGGACGTACATGAACGTCAGGTACTGGTCGAGCCCTTCGGGATCGAGTTCGCGGGCGACGCCGCCGTGCGCCAGGATCGCCTTGAGCTCCGAGGCGAAGAGGAATCGGCCGCCGGGCAGCTCCGCGTAGAAGAGCGGCTTGATGCCGAGCCGGTCGCGCGCGAGGAAGAGCGTGCGCTCGACGGAGTCCCAGATCGCGAAGGCGAACATGCCGATCAGTTGCTCGACGCAGCGCTCGCCCATCTGCTCGTAGAGATGGACGATGACTTCCGTGTCGCTCTGCGTCCGGAACGTATGCCCCTGGCCGGCCAGCTCGCCGCGAATTTCCCGGTAGTTGTAGATCTCGCCGTTGAAAATGACGCGGTAGCGGCCGGACTCGTCGCTCATCGGCTGGCGGCCGCCGGCGAGGTCAATGATGCTCAGCCGCTCGTGGAGGAGCGTGGCCGAGTCGTCCTCGTAGGCGCCCTGGCCGTCCGGCCCGCGATGGCGGATCGTCGAGCGCATCCGCTCGGCGGCCTGTGGGTCCCTCGGTCCGATCCAGCCACTGATCCCGCACACATTGATATCCGCATAAGAAACCCGGCGGCGACGCTAGTGTTTAGTTGCGTAAATTGGCGTACCAATTTACGCAACTAAACACGGTCCAACGGAACGCATAACCCAATACAACGGCGCGGCTTATCGCGGT
>JBKQWE010000008.1:0-15152 GCA_052139675.1 Candidatus Brocadiia bacterium | reverse complement strand
AAGGCCGCCCGCGAGCTGGTGCGGCGGCACGAGGCGCTGACGCAGTTTCTCGTGCGGGTCCTGTCGGTGGACCCGGCCGCCGCCGGCCGCAATGCCTGTCACATGGAGCACGCCATCGAGCCGCAGGTGCTGGAGAACCTCGTCAAATTCCTCCGGTTCCTCGAAAGCTGTCCCGGGGCCGCCGGTTGCTGGCGGCGCGGTTTCAAAGACGAGTGCGGGCACGGCGCGGATTCCGAGGAATGCCGCCGCTGCGTCCGCATGGAGCCGGCTGAAGTCGCGGGCAAGACCTGAACCTCGCAAAGGGAGAAGCCGTGGAAAGCAGTACGACTCACGCATCCGTCACAAAGCGCCCGCCGGCCTCTGAACCGGCCGCCTCAGTGCGCCGGCTCGTCGTCCTCGTCGGCAGCCCGAACGTCGGGAAGAGCCTGCTCTTCAACCGGCTCACCGGCGCGTACGCCGTCGTCTCGAACTACCCCGGAACGACCGTCGAAATCACGCAGGGCAAAGCGCGGATCGGCGAGCAGGAATGGGAAGTCGCCGACACGCCGGGCATGTACTCGCTGCTGCCGAATTCCGAGGAAGAGCGCGTCGGCCGCGCGATGCTCCTGTTCGCGGAGAAGCCGAACGCGGTCCTGCAGGTGGTGGACGCGAAGAACCTGGAGCGGATGCTCGCGTTCACGCTTCAGCTCCGCGAGGCCGGGCTGCCGCTGATCCTCGTCCTCAACATCATGGACGAGGCAGAGAAGCGCGGAATCCTGATTGACGTCGCGCGGCTCAGCAAGCTGCTGGGAATTCCGGTCGTGGCCACGGTCTCGACGACGAGCCGCGGCATCGGCGAATTGCGGGAGGCGATCGGCCGGTGCTCGCCCGCGGGCGAGTTCCGCGTGATGAAATACAGTCGCCGGATTGAATCCGCCCTCGGAGCGATCGAGCGCCAACTGGCCGCGGAAGGCCGGCCCGGCGCGCGCGGAGAAGCGCTGTTGCTCCTGCAGGGAGACGCGGATACGCGCGGCCGGCTGAGCGCGGAGGCCGCCGCGGCGGTGGATTCGGCCGTCGCGGAGTGTCAGCGCGGATATTCGCAGCCGCTGCGATACCTGATCGCGACGGAGCGCCAGCGGCAGGCCTCGCATCTGGCCGCGAGGGTCATGAAGTTCGCGCCGAAGCGCCCGCAGTCGTTCGCGGAGCGGCTGAGCGCCGTCCTGATCAATCCGTGGACCGGCTTCCCGATATTGCTCCTGGTGCTCTACGTCGGGCTTTACAAGTTCGTCGGGCAATTCGGCGCCGGGGTCGCGGTGGATTTCCTGGAAAACACGGTGTTCGGGCAGTACCTCAACCCGGCGGTCGAAGCGCTCTGCGGGCGCTACGTGCCGTGGAGCCCGGTCCGGGACCTGCTCGCCGGGGAATATGGCGTGATCACGCTGGGACTCCGCTACGGCGTCGCGATCATCCTGCCGATCGTCGGATTTTTCTTCCTGTTCTTCTCCGTGATGGAGGACACCGGCTACCTGCCGCGGCTGGCGATGCTCATTGACCGGGTGTTCAAGAAGATCGGGTTGAGCGGGCGCGGCGTCATCCCGATGGTGCTCGGCCTGGGCTGCGACACGATGGCGACTGTGGTGACGCGCACGCTGCCGACGGTGCGCGAGCGGATCATCGCCACGGTGCTCCTGGCGCTGGCCGTGCCGTGTTCGGCGCAACTCGGCCTGATCTTTGCATTGCTGCACGGCAACTCGGCCGCGCTGGCGATCTGGGCCGGGGTGCTCGTCCTCGTCTTCCTGCTCATCGGCTTCCTGTGCGCGCGGCTGCTCCCGGGCGACCCGCCGCGCTTCTACATGGAGCTGCCGCCGCTGAGGCTGCCGCGCATCGAGAACATTTTCGTGAAGACGTACACGCGCATCGTCTGGTATTTCAAGGAGGTCATCCCGCTCTTCATCCTGGCCAGCGTCCTGATCTGGCTGGGCCGGCTGACGGGCCTCTTCGACCTGACCCAGAAGGCGCTGGAGCAGCCGGTCCGCTGGCTCGGCCTGCCGCCGGAGAGCGCGAAGATATTCATCTTCGGCTTTTTCCGCAGGGACTACGGCGCGGCCGGGCTCTACGACTTGCAGAAGCAGGGCGTGATGACCGGGGTGCAACTGACCGTCGCGGCGGTGACGCTGACGCTCTTCCTGCCCTGCATCGCGCAGTTCGTCATCAACGTCAAGGAGCGCGGCATCCGGTGGGGCGTCGGCATCTCGGCGTTCATCCTGGTCTTCTCGTTCGCGATCGGGGTGGGGCTGAACGCACTACTGCACGCGCTGAGGATCGTGTTATGACCCGTTGCGGATACTGCGGGATGGAATTCGACGAGGCGGCGGCGGAGAAGGCCTGCCGCTGTTGCCCGATGAGCGGGTGCCGGATGGTCCGCTGTCCGCGCTGCGGCTTCGAATCGCTGCCGGAGCCGCGCTGGATCCGGTGGCTGAAAAACAGGAGGCGCAAAGATGTCGCTGAGCGATAGCGCGCAGGAAATTCTCGAAACGCTCTGGCTGCGAAGGGAAGAGGGCGAGTCGCCGACGCTGCTCTCGGCGCTGGAGAAGTCGCCGGCGTTCGACGAGCTCTCGCAGATGGGCAACGTGAGCGTCGCGGACGGCGAGGCGCGGCTGACCGAACGCGGCCTGCGCGAGGCGGCCGGCGCGATCCGCCGCCACCGCCTGGCCGAACGGCTCATGGCCGACGTGCTCGACGTGCGCGACACCGCGCTCGACGAGGCCAGTTGCCGGCTCGAGCACATCCTCTATGCCGGACTGGAGGACAAGGTCTGCCAGCTCCTGGGCCATCCGACGGCCTGCCCGCACGGCAAGCCGATTCCCGAGGGCGAATGCTGCCGCGCGCGCAAGCGCGGAGGGGAAAAACTCGTCGCCTCGCTGGCCGACCTCGAGCCGGGCGAGGGCGGGCGCGTGGCATACCTGCTCACCGGCGAGGACTCGCGGATGCAGGAGCTGATGTCCATCGGCGCGGTGCCGGGCGTGTCGGTGAGCCTGATCCGCAAGTTCCCGGCGTACGTCTTCGCGCTGGGCGAAAGCGAGTTCGCCGTGGACGAAGGGATGGCCCGGACGATCTACGTGCGGATCCAGAGATGATACCCGTGCGCGGCACGGAGTTCCTCAACGCGCCGGAGGAGGCTGCGGGGCGGCCGGAGCGGGCTTGGGAGCGCTCAGCACGCCGGGGCGGATGAGGAACGACTGAATTTCGCGCCAGTACGCTTCGTCGTTGCCCTCGCCGGGAAAATCGTTGTGGTCCGAATTGTACTCGACATACGTTGAGCCCCGGGCGAGTTTGTGCAGCCGCCGCCCGTGCGAGACCGGCACCACCGTGTCGCGTGTGCCGTGGAAGATCAGGATCGGCACGTCCAGTCCCTCGACCACGCGGTCGGTGCGGAACGGGTGCTTGAGCAGGAAGGGCGGCGCGCCGAACTTCAGCGCCATGGCTGCGATGCTCGAGAACGTGGATTCGAGAATCAGCGCCGCCGGCGTGCGCCGCGTCGCCAGGTCGGCCGCCACGCCGCCGCCGACGGAGCGCCCGTGGAACACGATCCGCGAAGGATCCACGTCGGGACGCCGGATGAGCCGGTCGTAGAAGCGGATCATGTCCTCCCCGATCTCCTTCTCCGAGGGCTTGCCCGCCGAGCGCCCGTAGCCGCGATACTCCGGCAGGAAAACCGAAAGGCCGAGCTTGGAGTAGCCCTCGACGATCCGGTCCTGCTGGTCAATCAGTTCCGCGTTCCCATGGAAATACATGACCGCGGGGGCCGGCTTGCCGCTTTCGTCGGGCTTCGCGGCGAAGAACCAGGCCTCCACGGCGCCGCCGCCTGGAAGCGGGAGCGAGATGGCTTCGGCGTTCTTCGGCCGGGCCGACTGCGCCTGCGAGAGCTCAGCCGGCCACACCAGGCGGTCCTGCCACGAGTAAAGAAAAACGCACCAGACGACGTAGGCGAGGATGAAGATGAGGAGATAGGCCATGATGCGCCCCCAGAAGCGTCCGTACCGAAGCTCCGCCCAAACGGATTTCAGAGTCGGCTTCATCGCATTTATGAGTTTATCAAATCCGATGGCGGATTGCTCGTCATTGGAATGTGATTCTTTCCTCGACCTGAAGTTGACAATGACATAAAAATTCGATATACTTCACCTTACGTGTTAAGAGAGAGAGCGATGTCCCGAACCTGTCTGACTCTGAGCATTGTGCGGCTTACCTGCGCCGCCCCGGTCACCGGGACGGCAGTGGTAGTGCTCGTACTTGCTTCGAGCGGCGGGTGAGGGTGGTTCGGCCGTAAAAAACGTCGAAAACCAAAACCCGCTGCCGATGAAAGGCAGCGGGTTTTTTGTTTGTTCTCAGGCGGGGAACAGGCGAGGTCGGCGGCGGCGAGGGCGTTTGTGCTTGACGGTCATCGAGTGGAGATGATAGAAATAGGCGCTCATTCCTGCGGTTTCGAGTGGCCGTGGAATGAGCCGGAGGAGATTCGGATGGCAACCAAAGGTTCGCGGATTCTGGTCGAGACGCTGGTCGAGGAAGGGACGGAAGTCATTTTCGGCTATCCGGGCGGCGCGGTCCTTCCTCTGTTCGACGCACTGTACGACGCGCCGATACGGTTCGTGCTGGTCCGCCACGAGCAGGCCGCGGCGCACGCCGCCGACGGCTATGCGCGCGCGACCGGCCGTGTGGGCGTCTGCATCGCCACTTCCGGACCGGGCGCGACCAACCTCACCACCGGCATCGCGACCGCCAATATGGACTCGATCCCGGTCATCGCAATCACCGGCCAGGTGAAGACGCACCTGATCGGGAACGACGCGTTTCAGGAAGCGGACACGACGGGCATCACGCGCTCGATCACGAAGCACAATTACCTGGTCAAAGACATCCGCGATCTGGCGCGCACCATTAAGGAGGCTTTCCACATCGCGCGGACCGGCCGGCCGGGTCCGGTGGTCATTGACGTGCCGGTGGATATCACCATGGCCGAACTGGAGGGCGAACCGGACAAGCGCATCCGGCTGCCCGGCTATAAGCCGCGCACGGAAGGGCACCCGCGGCAGATCCGCCTCGCGGCCGCGGCGCTGAACGAGGCGCAGAGGCCGGTGCTCTTCGTCGGCGGCGGGGTCATCCTCTCGAACGCCTCGGAGGAACTGCGCCAGTTGGCTGAGACGGCGAACGCGCCGGTGACCATGACGCTGATGGGGCTGGGCGCATTCCCGGGCGACCATCGCCTGTCGCTGGGCATGCTCGGCATGCACGGCACGCCGGCGGCGAACTACGCCGTCACCGAATCGGACCTGGTCTTCGCCGTCGGCGCGCGCTTCGACGACCGCGTCACCGGCCGGATTGACGCCTTCGCGCCCTCGGCCAAAGTCGTCCACATTGACGTGGATCCCAGTTCGATCAGCAAAACGGTCCACGTGGACATCCCCGTCGTCGGCGACGCGGCGCAGATCCTGCGCGAGCTGCTCCCGCACGTGCGCCACGGCGCGCGCGAGGCTTGGCACGCCCAGATCGCCGGATGGAAGCAGAAGCATCCGCTCAGCTACAACGGCGGCGACGCGATCAAGCCGCAGGCGGTCATCCAGGAACTCTGCCGGATGGTCCCCGAGGACACGATCATCACCACCGAGGTCGGCCAGAACCAGATGTGGACCGCGCTCTGGTACACGTTCCGGAAGCCCAGGACGCTGCTGACCTCCGGCGGACTCGGGACGATGGGCTTTGGCTTCCCGGCGGCGCTCGGCGCGCAGGCCGCCTGGCCGGATCGGCTGGTGATTGACATCGCCGGCGACGGCTCGATCCAGATGAACATCCAGGAGCTGGCGACGGTGGTCCAGCACAAGCTGCCGGTGAAGGTGCTGATCCTGAACAACGGCTACCTGGGCCTGGTGCGGCAGTGGCAGGAGCTCTTCTACAATAAGCGATACAGCCACAGCCGGATGGACAACCCGGATTTCGTCAAAGTGGCCGAGGCGTACGGCGCGCGCGGGTTCCGCGTGACGGAACCGAAGGACGTCAAGGCGGCGCTCGAGGAGATGATTCGAACGGAAGGGCCGGTCTTCCTGGACGTCGTTGTCGCGCCGGAGGAGAACGTGTTTCCGATCGTGCCGGCCGGCGAGGCGATCAATCGCATGATGGGCGGGTTGGCGTAATCGGCGCTTGGGCGGAGCAGTTATCCATCCGTCATTCTCGCAAAAGCGGGAATCCAGAACTGCACGCTGGGCGCATGGATTCCCGCTCCCCGATCGGAGTCGGGGACAGGCTTCGCGGGAATGACATGGAGAGCGGTGAGGGACTGAACATGCGGCACGTCATCAGCGCGCTGGTGGAGAACAAATCGGGCGTCCTGGCGCACGTCGCCGGCCTCTTCAGCGGCCGCGGATTCAACATTGACTCGTTGACTGTCGGCCGGACGGAGAACGCGGGCGTCTCGCGGATGACCATCGTCGTCGAAGGGGACGAGGCCGTCCTGGAACAGGTGCGCAAGCAGCTCGGCAAGGTCATAGACGTGCTGAAGGTGTCCGACTATTCCGGCCGCGACATCGTGCAGCGCGACCTGGCGCTCGTCAAGGTGTTCGCGCCGCCGGCGAAGCGCCCGGAGATCGTTTCGCTCATCGAGATTTTCCGCGGGAACGTCGTGGACATCTCCGCGACGGACATGGTCGTAGAGCTTTCGGGGCCGGAGGCCAAGGTGGACGCGTTCGTGGAGGTGGTGCGGCCTTACGGCATCCGCGAGCTGGTCCGGACCGGACTCGTGGCCCTGGCACGCGGGGAGCAGAAGTGAGCCGGCGGAAAATTCGAAATCGTGGCGTAACGTGGAAAAGCGCTTTTTGAAATGGGAGGCGTTCCCGAGGCTTTCAAGGTTTAGGAGGTTGCGCTCATGGCGAGGATGAATTTCGGCGGCGTGGAGGAAACGGTCGTCACGCGGGAAGAGTTCCCGCTGGCGAAGGCGCGGAAGGTGCTCAAGGACGAAGTGATCGCCGTGCTCGGCTACGGCGTGCAGGGGCCGGCGCAGTCGCTGAACATGCGCGACAACGGCGTCCCGACCATCATCGGCCAGCGCAAGGCCGACAAGTTCTACTGGGACAAGGCCGTGAAGGACGGCTGGAAGCCGGGCAAGACGCTCTTCGACATCGAAGAGGCCGCCGAGCGCGGGACCATCGTCCAGTACCTCGTCTCCGACGCCGCGCAGATGATGCTGTGGCCGAACATCAAGCCCTTCATGACCGCCGGCAAGGCGCTCTATTTCTCCCACGGCTTCTCCATCGTCTATAAGAAGCAGACGAAGGTGATCCCGCCGAAGGACATCGACGTCATCCTGGTCGCGCCGAAGGGCTCCGGCACCAGCGTGCGGCGGAACTTCCTGGATGGGAGCGGCATCAACAGTTCCTTCGCCGTCCACCAGGACGCCACCGGCCGGGCGCTCGAGCGAACCCTGGCACTGGGCGTCGCGATCGGGTCGGGCTTCCTGTTCCCGACGACCTTCGAGAAGGAAGTGTACAGCGATCTCACCGGCGAGCGCGGCGTGCTCATGGGCGGCATCGCGGGTATGATGGAAGCGCAGTACAACGAACTCCGCAGGCACGGCCACGAGCCGAGCGAAGCGTTCAATGAGACGTGCGAGGAGTTCACGCAAAGCCTCATCCGGCTGGTCGGCGAGAATGGGATGGATTGGATGTTCGCCAATTGCAGCACCACGGCGCAGCGCGGCGCGCTCGACTGGGCGCCGAAGTTCCGCAAGGCCGTTGAGCCGGTTTTCCGCGACCTGTATGAGAGCGTCAAGACCGGCAAGGAGACCGCCATCGTGCTCGACAAGAACAGCCGCCCCGATTATCGCCAGAAGCTGGGGAAGGAGCTGAAGGTCATCCACGACTCCGAGATGTGGCGCGCCGGCGCAGCGGTCCGCTCGCTGCGGCCGGAGAATTGGAAAAAGGCGCCCGCCAAGCGCGGAAAATAAGACATATTTTCACCGCAGAGGCGCAGAGAGCGCAGAGAAAACTTCAGAGGATATTCTCAGATATCTCACTCCTGGAGATTCTTTCTCTGCGTCCTCCGCGCCTCTGCGGTGAATTATTGACCAGGAGGGGAAACCATGCGGCGCATCATCATCTTCGATACGACCTTGAGAGACGGCGAGCAGTCCCCGGGCGCGAGCCTGAACCTGGAGGAGAAACTGCAGATCGCCCGGCAGCTCGAGCTGCTCAAGGTGGACGTGATCGAAGCCGGTTTTCCCATCACGTCGGCCGGCGATTTCGAGGCGGTGCAGGCGGTCTCCGAATCGGTGCGCGGCCCGGTCATTTGCGGGCTGGCCCGGACCGTGGAGGCGGACATCGAGCGCGCCTGGCAGGCGCTGCGCAAGGCCGCCCGCCCGCGCATCCACCTGGTCTGCGCCACCAGCGAAATCCATCGCAAGTTCAAGCTGCACAAGGCCAAGCCCGAGATCATTCGCATGTCCGTCGCCAGTGTGCGGCAGGCCAAACGGCATTGCCCGGACGTGGAGTTCTCGCCGGAGGACGCCTCGCGCACGGAGCCGCAGTTCCTGGCCGAGGTCGTGACGGCGGTGATCGAGGCCGGCGCGACGACGGTGAACATCCCCGACACGGTGGGCTACGCGATGCCGGAGCATTTCGCGGAGTTGATCCGCCACCTGCGCAAGCACGTGCCGAACATCCACGCCGCCACGATCAGCGTGCATTGCCACAATGACCTGGGGCTGGCGGTGGCGAATTCGCTGGCCGCCGTCCAGGCGGGCGCGGACCAGGTCGAGTGCACGATCAACGGCCTCGGGGAGCGCGGCGGCAATGCCGCGCTCGAGGAAATCGTGATGGCCATCAAGACGCGCCGCGACTTCTTCCAGGCCGTGACGGGAATCGCCACCCGCCGCCTGCTGGCCACGAGCCGGATGGTCAGCACGCTCACCGGCATCCAGGTGCAGCGCAACAAGGCGATCGTCGGCGAAAACGCGTTCGCGCATGAATCGGGAATGCACCAGGACGGCGTCCTGAAGGATGCCAGGACCTATGAGATCATGCGGCCCGAGGACATCGGCTTATCGCGCAGCCACCTGGTGCTGGGCAAACACTCCGGCCGGCACGCGCTGCGCGTCCGCGCCCGCGAGCTCGGGTTCAAGCTCACGGACGAGCAAGTGCAGCTCATGTTCGAGCGGTTCAAGGCGCTGGCCGACAAGAAGAAGGTGGTTTATGACGAGGACATCGAGGCGATCCTGGAGGACGAGTTCGCGCAGGTGACGGAGGTCTATCGGATCGAGTCGCTGCACGTGAGCGCCGGCACGCATGCGATCCCCACGGCGACGTTGCAGTTGCGAGGGCCGAAGGGCGAAATCCTCAAGGACGCATCCACCGGCGACGGGCCGGTGGACGCCGTGTATCGCGCGATCGAGCGGCTGACGGGCGTGGCCGCGCGGCTGAAGGACTACCGCATCCGGGCCGTGACGATGGGCATGGACGCGCAGGGCGAGGTGTCTGTCGAGGTGGAATGCCAGGGCCAGCGCGTGACGGCGCGCGCAATCAGCACGGATATCATCCAGGCGTCCGCGCTCGCCTACCTGAAGGCCATCAACGCCGCGCTGGCGCGCCGGCAGCGAAAAGGAAAGCGCCGGCTGCTCAAGCTGTAATCTTGTATATCTTCATATAATACCGATAGATACACAGATGGCCGCGTTTCAAGCGCGGCCATCTGTCTTTTCCGGTTTGCGCGTATCCGATCCTTATTGCTCGATTACCTTGACAAAAGCGCAAGGCTGATGTATCATCTCATTAGTTAGCGAACGAACTATTTTCCCGCGCATTGAACTCTGAGCAGGGAAAGCTCGTATTCCGGCGGGACGCCTGCACGCGCGCCGAACGGAAGCATGCGGCCGTCGCCGCCATCATAGCCTTTTGACGGAGAAGGACCCAATGCCCGAGGACAAGCCGAATGAGGAAGGCCGCCTGATCTCTCCCGCCGCGCCTGATGATCAACCGCCCGAAAGGACAGGCCGCAGTTGGCCGTGGGTTGTGATCGTGCTCGTCGTCGTTCTGGGAATCGGCCTGCTCGTGTACTTGCGCCTTCGGACGCCTCCGGTCATACCGCACCCGCCTGCGCCGGTGGAGATCGCGATGACCAAGGTGGAGAAGGGCGCGATCCCGGTCTATGTCAACTGGGCGCTGGGCACCGTGACGCCGCTGGCGACGGTGACCGTCCTCAGCCGCGTGGACGGGCAGATCATGAAGGTGAATTACACCGAAGGGCAAATCGTCCCCGCAGGCTTTGTGCTGCTGCAGATTGACTCCAGGCCGTTCGATGCGCAACTGGCGACGGCGCAAGGGCAGCTCCAGCATGACCGGGAAGTGCTGGCGGAAACGAAGATCAACCAGAAGCGATACGAGGAAGCGTACGCTCAGAAGGCGATTCCCAAGCAGCAACTCGACGACCAGGCCTCGCTCGTCCGCCAGTTGGAAGGCACGGTGAAGCTCGACGAAGGCCAGGTGGCCGCCGCGCAGACGCAGGTGGATTATTGCACCATCTCGGCGCCCGTGGCCGGGCTGGTCGGCCTTCGGCTGGTGGATGTCGGGAACATCGTCCACGCGGCAGGGACGACCGGCCTGGTCGTCGTCGCGCAGCTTCAGCCGATCACCGTCATTTTCAGCGTCGCCGAGGATAGTTTGCCTGCGATCCAGGAGCAGTTGCGGGCGGGACATGTGCTGCCGGTCGAGGCGTGGTCCCGCGACCAGAAGAACAAGCTTGCGATGGGAACGCTCCTGGCGCTGGACAGCCAGATTGACACCGCCACCGGCACGATCCGGCTGAGAGCGCAGTTCGACAACAAGGACGACGCGCTCTTTCCCAACCAGTTCGTGAATGCCCGCCTGCTGCTCAATACGTTGAGCGATGTCATGCTCGTCCCGACCGGCGCCATTCAGCGCAGCGCACAGGGCGCGTTCGTTTACGTGGTGAAATCGGACAACACCCTCGAGATGCGGCCGGTGAAAGTCGGAATCACCGAAGGCGACCTGGCGTCGGTGACGGGAGTGACCGCGGACGAGACCATCGCGGGGGACAACTTCAACCGGCTTCAGGAAGGCATGGCGGTCACCCAGCGCAAGGAGGCGAGCGCGGCGACTCCGGCAACGACCAACGCCGCTGAAACGCCCAAGGGCCAGAAACCATGAGCCCTTCGCGCCCATTCATCCTCCGGCCGGTCGCCACCTCGCTGCTGATGGCGGCGATCCTGCTCGCCGGGCTCGTGGCCTACAATCAACTGCCCGTCTCCGCGCTGCCGGAAGTGGATTACCCGACGATCCAGGTGGTGACGTTCTATCCGGGGGCGAGTCCGGACGTGATGGCCTCCGCCGTCACCGCGCCGCTGGAGCGGCAGTTCGGGCAGGTGCCGGGGCTGAACCAGATGACCTCGACCAGCTCCACCGGCAGCTCGGTCATCATCATGCAGTTCTCGCTCTTCATGGACATTGACGTCGCGGAGCAGCAGGTGCAGGCGGCGATCAACGCGGCCCAGACGTACCTGCCCACGAACCTTCCGTCGCCGCCGATTTACAGCAAATCGAACCCGGCCGACGCGCCGGTGCTGACGCTGGCGCTGACGTCGGACGCCATTCCGCTCTCGCAGGTCGAGGACCTGGCCGACACGCGGCTGGTGCAGAAGATCGCGCAGTTGCCGGGCATCGGCCTGGTGACCATCGCCGGCGGCCAGAAACCGGCGGTGCGGATCCAGGCGAACCCGACGGCGCTGCTGGCCTACGGAGTCAGCCTCGAGACCCTGCGGGCGGCGCTCCAGGCGACGAGCCTGAACCAGGCCATCGGCAATTTCGACGGGCCGCAGCAGTCCTACCTCATCGGCGCGAACGACCAGGTGCTGACGAGCGAGGAGTACCGCTCCATCCCGATCGCCTTCCGCAACGGCGCGCCGGTGATGCTCTCCGACGTGGCCACGGTCGTGGACGACGTCGAAAACGTCAAGCAGGCCGCGTGGATGAACCAAACGCCGGCGGTGATCGTCAACATCCAGCGCCAGCCCGGCGCGAACATCATCGAGGTCGTGAACCGCGTCCGCGCGCGTCTGCCGCAACTGCAGTTGACGCTGCCCGGCTCCGTCCACGTCGCCATCCTGACCGACCGCACCACCACCATCCGCGCCTCGGTCCGGGACGTCGAGTTCGAGCTCATGCTCACCGTGTTGCTCGTCGTGCTGGTGATCTTCCTTTTCCTGCGGACGCTGTCGGCGACGGTCATCCCCAGCGTCGCGGTGCCGCTGTCGCTGATCGGCACCTTCGCTTTGATGTATCTGCTCGGCTACAGCCTGAATAACCTGACGCTCATGGCGCTGACGATCTCGACCGGCTTCGTGGTGGACGACGCGATCGTGATGATCGAGAACATCGTCCGGTACATCGAGCAGGGCGATCAGCCGCTGCAGGCCGCCTTGAAAGGCGCCGAGCAAATCGGGTTCACCATCATGTCGCTGACCGTGTCGCTCATCGCGGTGCTGATCCCGGTGCTGTTCATGGGCGACATCGTCGGGCGGCTGTTCCGCGAATTCGCGATCACCCTCTGCGTGACCATCCTGATTTCCGCCGTGGTCTCGCTGACGCTCACGCCGATGATGTGCTCCCTGCTGCTGCGGCCGAGGAACGAGTCGGCCGAGGGATGGTTCTACCGGAAATCGGAAAGCTTTTTCGAGGCCGTCATCCGGTTTTACGGCCGGACGCTTCAGGTGGTCCTGAAGCACCAGCCGACCGTCCTGATCGTGGCCGCGGCGACGCTGCTCCTCACCGTCGTGCTGTACGTTGTCGTGCCGAAAGGGTTCTTCCCGGTGCAGGACACGGGGGTCATTCAAGCCATCTCCGAGGCGCCCCAGACGATCTCTTTCCCGGCCATGGCCCGCCGGCAGCAGGCGCTTGCCGATGTCATCCTCAAAGACTCGGCGGTGGAGAGCCTTTCCACGTTCATCGGCGTGGACGGCGTCAACACCACGCTGAACAGCGGGCGCGTCCTGATCAATCTCAAGCCGCTCGACGAGCGCAAGATCAGCGCCACGGACGTGATGCACCGCCTCGAGCCGGAACTGGCGAAGGTCGAGGGCATCACGCTGTACATGCAACCGATCCAGGACCTGACGGTGGAGGACCGCGTCAGCCGGACGCAGTACCAATATACGCTCGAAGGCCCCGACCTGGCGGAACTCCACACCTGGACCATGAAGTTCATGGACAAGCTCAGGGCGCTGCCGCAGCTCCGCGACCTGGCGACCGACGAGCAGCCCGGCGGCCTGCAGGCGTCGCTCGTCGTGGACCGCCAGACGGCTTCGCGGCTGGGGATCACGCCGGCGGCGGTGGACAACACGCTCTACGACGCCTTCGGCCAGCGGCAGGTCCTGACGCTGTTCACCCAACTGAACCAGTACCACCTGGTTCTGGAATCGCAGCCGGACTTCCAGAAGAACCCGTCCAAGCTGCAGGACATCTACGTCCCCTCGACGACCGGCGGCTCGGTGCCGCTCAGTGCGTTCAGCCATTTTGAAATGCAGACAGGCCCTCTCTCGGTCAACCACCAGGGCCAGTTCCCGTGCGTCACCATCTCCTTCAACTTGCCGCCCAGTTCGTCGCTGGGCGAGGCCGCGGCTGCGATCGAGCGGACGCGGCAGGAAATCCACATGCCGCTGGACATCCAGGCGTCGTTCCAGGGCACGGCCAAGTCCTTCCAGGCGTCGCTGACGAACGAGCCGCTCCTGATCCTGGCGGCCATCGTAACGGTCTACCTCGTGCTCGGAGTCCTGTACGAGAGCTACATTCACCCGGTCACGATCCTCTCGACGCTGCCTTCGGCCGGCGTCGGCGCGCTGCTGGCGCTGCTGATCTGCGGATCGGAGCTGAGCGTGGTGGCGATCATCGGCATCATCCTGCTGATCGGCATCGTGCAGAAGAACGCGATTATGATGATTGACTTCGCCCTCGACGCGCAGCGCAAGGAAAAGAAGACCTCGACGGAAGCCATTTACCAGGCCTGCCTGCTGCGGCTCCGCCCGATCCTGATGACGACGATGACCGCGCTGCTGGGCGGGCTGCCGCTGGCGCTGGGAGGCGGAGTGGGCGCCGAGCTGCGGCGGCCGCTCGGCATCGCCATCGTCGGCGGGCTGCTCCTGAGCCAGTTGCTGACGCTGTACACGACGCCGGTCATCTACATTTTCTTCGACCGGATCGGCGGAAAGCTGACGGCGACCCATGCCATCGAAACGAACGGTGATCCGGATCCGGTGAAGCAGCCATGAGCCTTTCCTCGCCCTTCATCCATCGTCCGGTGGCCACGACGCTGCTGACGGCGGCCATCGCGCTCGGCGGGGCGATCGCGTTCCTGATGCTGCCCGTGTCGCCGCTGCCGCAGGTGGATTTCCCGACCATTTCCGTCGGCGCGAGCCTGCCGGGCGCCAGCCCGGAGATCATGGCTTCGTCGGTCGCCACGCCGCTGGAGCGCCAGTTCGGCCGCATCGCCAGCGTGACCGAAATGACCTCGACGAGCACGCTGGGCTCGACCGGCATCACGCTGCAGTTCGCCCTGGACCGCAACATTGACGGCGCCGCGCGGGACGTCCAGGCCGCCATCAACGCCGCCAGCGCGTATTTGCCTTCCAACCTGCCGAGCAACCCGACCTGGCGGAAGGTGAATCCCTCCGACGCGCCGATCATGATCCTGGCTCTGACCTCCGACGTCTACGGCCGCGGGCGCCTGTACGACGCCGCCTCGACGATCCTCATGCAGAGGCTCTCGCAGATCGAGGGCGTCGGCCAGGTCATCGTCGGCGGCGGCTCGCTTCCCGGAGTGCGCGTGGAGGTCAACCCGACGCAGTTGAACGGCTACGGGCTCGGCCTTCGGGACGTCGCCGGCGTGCTGAGCCAGCAGAACGTCAACGCGCCCAAGGGCCAGATTTCCGACGACGAGACGACCGCGGACATCACCGTCAACGACCAGTTGCTTCAGGCGGCGGACTACCAGCCGCTGATCGTCGGCTACCACAACGGCGACGCCGTCAAGCTTTCGGACTTCGCCAACGTCGTGGATTCAGTCGAAGACGTTCGCGCGGCCGGCTTCGCCAACGGCAAGCCCAGCGTGCTCCTGGTGATCTT
>JBKQWE010000007.1:0-61115 GCA_052139675.1 Candidatus Brocadiia bacterium | reverse complement strand
CTTCGGCAGCATGCGCCGGACCGCCAGGCGGATGACTTCCTCGGGCTTCTTCTCGAGCATCGTCTTGATCGGGATGCGCTTCAGGCCGCCGGGATAAAGGCTATAGCGCTGGTACTCTTTCTGCTCGATCTTCCGGCCGGTCAGCCGGATCTTCGAGGCGTTCGTGACGATCACGAAGTCGCCGGTCGCCACGTGAGGCGTGTAGGTGACCCGATGTTTCCCCATGAGCACG
Source organism: Candidatus Brocadiia bacterium (assembly GCA_052139675.1). Classification (GTDB taxonomy): domain Bacteria; phylum Planctomycetota; class Brocadiia; order CAIUPP01; family CAIUPP01; genus JBEKCB01. Next base: position 60,883 of record JBKQWE010000007.1, on the reverse strand, counting down.
GTGGCGATCCGCACGGCCAGCCGGCCCAGCACCTTGCCGGTGGCGTCCGCGTGGAGCCACTTGCCCTCGATTGACCCGGTTTTCGCCATGTAGCTTTTCGTAGCCATGTGCAACGCTCTCTCTTCCGGTTTCCGGTCTCTGCTCGAATTCATTGCCGCGGCGGGACAATCCGGCGCAACGAGTTCATTAGTATAATTGGTGGCCGCCGCGCTGTCAACCGCAATTTATGCCCGGTCGCGGGGGGAACGAAAACTACGACGGTTTTTTGCCACGGATTTCACGGATTTACACGGATTACCGGCAACGAACGGCATGAGATAAAGAGACGTATCTTCGCCTTCCGTTAATCCGTGGCAAAGCCGTATTTCTAGTTGCCTTTAGTTCGTGAATCCGCGGCGTTTTCCTTCAGCCAGCCGACGAACGCGCGCGCGCAACGGTCGAGGTTCTCCATGCCGCCCCCGCCGCGCAGGGGCGAGCACATTTCGTAAGCGACGGGGCCGTCGTAGCCGCCCGCGCGCAGGCCGGCGAGGAACGTGGCGTTCTCCATCTCGCCCTCGCCGATCGGCACGGCGCGCACCAGGTCCGGCCCGCGCGTGTAGTTCGTGAGACCCGGCCGGTATCGCCAGCGCGGCAGGCGAACGTAGTCGGCCAGCGTCGTATAGGCCACCTGCGGCGCTGCGCGCTTCGCCGTCTCGTGGAGTTCTTCCCCTCGCAGACAGAGCGACCACGGGTCGAGCATAAGCCGGCAGTTCGGCTGGGCGATCTCGCGCAGCAACTCCGTCAGCGCCTTGGTGTCCACGGCCAGGTCGTGGTGGTTCTGAATCCCGATCGTGACGCCGTAAGGCGCGGCGCGCGCGCAGCATTCGCGGATCGCCGCCGCCGTCCGGTCCCACTGCGCGGGCATGGGCATATCGTCGCGCTCGTACGCCGTGAAGACGCGCACGAGGGAACAGTCCAGCCGCTGAGCCATGCGGCAGAGCGACTCGACGTACTGGACCTGCATCTCGCCGAACGGCGCCTCGCGCGCCTCGGCGCCGGCGGTGAAGTTCGTGTAGGCGGCCAGGCAGGCGACTTCGAGGTTCTGCCGCCGGCACAGCGCCCGAAGCTGTTCGAGCCGGTCGTCGGGCCAGTCGAGCGGCGAGAGGTGCGGGCGTTTGCCCATCAGTTCCACGCCGGCATAGCCCAGCGCAGCCGCGCGCGGTATGAACTCCTCCAGCGTCAGCCGCGCTTGCCCCCACAAGCCGGCGTAGCTCACCGAAAACAGGACAGGGCGCATGGCGCTTTCCTCGAAGTGCAACAGCCAGGCGGCGGAAACGCAATCTTATTGGGCGAACTCGGGTTCATAGGATGGAACAGGCGATGCCGCTCGGCGTAGCCGAGCCCGCACGAGGCGGAGCGAAATGCCGTCGCGCTGCCCTACTTCGGAACGACCACAGGTTCCGCCGTGGTCGCCGGGGCAGGTTTCGCCGTCTCCGCAGGCGGTGTCTCGGTTTTGGCCGGCGCAGGCGGCGCGGCGGGGAAAACTCCAGCCTCCGGCAGCTTCACGCCCAACTGCATGGCGCGGTCGGCGTTCGTGCTCGTGACGAGGACCTCGCAGGGCCTGATAGGCTCATCGCGGAAATCCTCGCCATAATACAGCACCATCGAGGCGATCCGGGCGGCCATCCGCGCCTGGGCGCTGATCGAAACCGAGATCGCGCCGAGGACGCCGTTGGCGCCCACGGCTTCTTTCGCGAAGCTGAAGTCCGGCAGCCTGTTCGCCCGCGAGGTCGCCAGGAGGATTTCAGGCGCCGGCACGTTCGCGCTGCCGGCGGCGTCCTTGAGCACTTCCGAATACGACGCGATCACGAGAACGTCGGCCTGGCCCTGGACGTCCTTGATGGCCGCCATCCATTCGTCCATCGTGCCCGCGCGCTTGACCTGTGCCACCTTGATCGGCAGGTCGCTCGCCCGATCAATCTGCGCGACGATCGCGTCTCCCTCGATGCTCCTGTCCGCGAGCACGGCCGCGCTGCGCGCCGAAGGCACAATCTGCTTCATCAGCGCAAACAGTTCCGCGACCGGCGCCGGCGCCGTGATGCCCGTCGCCTGGGCCGGGTCGGTCAGCTTGTACGCGGCCGGGTCGCCTGCGATATCGAAGAAGATGACCCTCTTCGAAAGCTCGATAGCCTTCGGCGCGAACCGGCTCGCCACCAGGTCGCCCTGCACGAAGACCATGCACGGGTCCGCCGCATGCACGTTCGCAACGGCCAGGCGGCACATCGCCGCGCGCCAGACCTCGCTCTCCTGTCCGACCATGTTCGTATTGCAAACCGTCAGCGAGTAGGGCACGTTCTCGCCGCCCATCCGCGAGCGGATCGCGGCGACCGCCTCGGCGACGCGCGGCGAATCGTCCGGATACTGGGTCACGAGCACCAGGCTTTTCGGGGCGCAACCGACGAATGAGCAGGCCAGCAGGGCCGCGGCGGCGAACGAGATGGTTCTCTTCATGGACGGGTCCTCCTCGATTCGGTTTTCTGCCTCGCGGCAGGACAAGGCAAATCCTACTGCCCGGCGCGGCATAAGTCAAACGATCTTGCCGCGAACATTGACAGCGCCCCGGCGGGCTGATAGTTTCCTGCGCGGGTTCCCTATAGGAGGTCTGAGCGCCATGCGCGCGGTGGTGCAGCGGGTGAACGAGGCGCGCGTCAGCGTGATCGGCCGGACGGTCGGCGAGATCGGCAAGGGTCTGCTGGTGTTCCTGGGCGTCGGCGGCGATGACACGGAGGGCGACGCGGACTATCTCGCCGAGAAAATCGCCGGCCTGCGCATTTTCGCCGACGAGCAGGACAAGATGAACCGCTCCGCCGCGGACCTCCACGCGGAGGCGATGGTCATCTCGCAATTCACCCTCTACGGCGACGTGCGCCGCGGCAAACGCCCTTCCTTCAGTGACGCCGCCCCGCCCGACCGCGCTCGCGCGCTTTACGAATACTTCGTCCGGCGCCTCGCCGCGCTCGGCGTCGCCAAGGTCGCCACCGGCGAGTTCCAGGCGATGATGGACGTCTCGCTGGTCAACGCCGGCCCGGTCACGATCCTCCTCGACAGCCGGAAGACGTTCTGACGCGCGCCTGCGCTTGCATCCGTCCCCGACCATCGCTAGTCTGTTCTCAGGTTCGCCCGGAATCCGCGCCGGACTTCAATGAGGATCGCCCATGATAGACCCACGCACTTTCGCCGACCCGGGACCCGAGTTCAGAGACGTCACGCTGTGGATGCTGAACGACCGCCTGGAGGACGATGAGCTGGTCCGGCAGTTGGAAGGAATCCGCGCCGCCGGCTGCGGCTCAGTGATCGCCCGCACGTTCAACGGCCTGCGCAGCGACTATCCGGGCGAGGGCTACATGGCCAGCATGGAGACGCTCATCGCCGCCGCCAGCCGGCTGGGACTGCGCGTGTACCTGCAGGCCGGGTTCATGCCCGCCTGCGTGCCCGACTTGCCGGACGAGTTCTGCCTGCCGGTGCTCACCGCCAATCCCAAGGGAGCGGCCGCCGACGCCCGCCCGCTTGCGGTATGCGGCGACGCCGCCATCCACGTGGAACGCGCCGCAGGCCGGCTCGATATGCTGAATCCGGCGGCGACGAATTACTACCTGGACCTGGCCTATGAACGCACGTGGCGCCGGTTCAAGCGCGAGTTTGGCAAAACGATCGTGTCCATGTGGGTGGATGAGCCGCATTTCAACCCGCCGCACATTCCCTGGGGAGACAGGCTGCAGGCCGAATTCGAGCGCCAGTGGGGCTATCCGCTGGCCGGCGCGATTCCCAGCCTGTTCGGCCGGACCGGGAACTGGGAGCTGGCCCGGTATCACTACTGGCGCACCGTGCTCGAGATGCTGCAGGAGGGCTATTTCGCACAGATCGCCGCGTGGTGCGGCAAGAACCGGCTGGCCTTCAGCGGCCACCTCATGGGCGAGGACTACCTGGAGTCGCAGATCGGTTGGACCGCCGCGGCCATGCCGCTGTATCCTTTCATGGATATCCCGGGCATTGACCACCTGACCCGCAGCCTGGAATGGGGATGCTATGCCGATGCGGGTGAGCGCGGCGTTCCCTTCCTGCTCACTCCCGCGCAATGCGTCAGCGTGGCCGCCCAGACGGGCAAACCCGCGGCGCTCTGCGAGATGTACGGCGTCAGCAGCCAGAGCCTCACCTTCCGCGATCAGAAGTTCATCGGCGACTACTTCTTCAGCAAGGGAATTAACGTGCGATGCATGCATGGGACGTTCTATTCCCTCCGCGGCCGCCGCAAGCGTATCTACCCGCCGCACCTTTCCTACCAGCAGCCGTGGTGGCCGGAGCAGCGGATGGTCGGCGACTATTTCGCGCGCCTCGGCTACGCCCTGCGCCAGGGCCGCCGCTCCGCCGATGTCCTGGTGCTGCACCCGGTGGAATCGGCCTTCATTCTCTTTGACCCGTTGAAGTATATCCCCGACGGCGCCGGGCCCCGCGGCAACGTCGAGATTGGAGAGCTGAACGCCGCGCTGGTCGAGGTGCTTCGCTCGCTGACGGAATCGCACCGAAGCTTCGACCTGGGCGACGAGCTGATGCTGAGCCGGATGGGAAGCGTGGGCGCCGACGGCACGCTTCGCCTGGGAGGAATGTCCTACCGGGCCGTCATCCTGCCCACGCTGCTCACCCTGCGCCGAACGACGTTGCGGCTGCTGGAGCAGTTCAGGCGCGCCGGCGGAATCGTGCTCGCGGCGGGCGCAGGTCCCGAGCGCGTGGAGGGCGCGCCGGACGCGGCGGCTCGCGATTTTGCGGAAGCCATCCGCGGTGCAGGAGAAGACCGCGCCTGGATCGAGGCTCTGGATACGGCGCTTCCGCGCCCGCTGCATATCGAATCGCCGGACGGTGCGGCCAATGAATTGCTGCTCGGCGAGCGGGAACTGGAAGAGGGGCATCTTGTTTTCCTGTGCAACCGAAACCGCAGTCGTCCGCGGCGGATTTCGCTCCACAGAGACGGGGCGCGTCGGATTCGCGAACTGGACCCTGTCAGCGGCCGGATCAACATTGTAGCCTCCGGGAAAAACGGAGATGCGGCGCGCATCGAGACGAGCATGGCGCCGGGCGAGGCGAAGCTCTATTTGTTCGAGGACGCTCCCGTTCCCGCCGGGAAGGATAGCGTGGATTCTTCGCCGGTCGAATACGGCGCGGATATGGGCGAAAACGGCGCGGACAAAACCGAGCTGGATGACTCCTGGCAACTCCAAAGACTGGGTCCCAACGCTCTCACGCTGGATTTCTGCTGCTACAGGACAGCCGAAGGACCATACTCCGAGCCGCTGCCGATCATCGCCGTTCAGCAGATCCTCTGCGCCCGCCAATACCGCGGCCCGATTTGGATGCGGCAGGTTTTCAACGTCGAGGCGCTTCCGAAGCAGGCGTGGCTCGCCGTCGAGAATCCGGAAGAGCAGGCGATTTCACTCAACGGCAAGGCAGTCCAAGGCAAGCCGGAGGGCTACTTCCTCGACCGCTCATTCGAGAAACTGGACATCTCCGCGCTTCTCAAATCGGGCGTCAATACCTTGGAGTTGCGGCGGGAGTTCACCCCCCTGCAGCGCGAATCGTCCAGCCTCGCGGGCCTGTTCCAGAACCTGGTCGGAACTGAGCTGGAATCGTCATACATCGTCGGCGAGTTCGCGGTGCACGGCAAGGAGATCGCCGGCGCGCCCGGATGCGTGCGCTTGAAGCCCGAGTTCCGCATCGACGCCGAGCTTTCCGGCCCGGCGTCCGGACGCGACTTGATCGGCCAGGGCTATCCCTTCTTTGCCGGCGTCATGCGCGCGAGCCGGCGCCTGACGCTGCCTCGTCCCGCCGAGGGTGAGCGCTTGATCCTCGGCGTGCAAGGGTTGAATGCCTGCCTCGTCCGAGTATTCGTGAACGGCGCAACGGCCGGCATCCGAGGCTGGGATCCTTTCACCGTGGATATCACTGATTCAGTCAAAGAGGGGCAAAACGAGTTGGCGCTCGAACTCGTGGGCACCTTGCGTAACCTGCTAGGCCCGCACCACCGGACCGCAGGCGACCCCGATTCATGCTGGGGCGAGCCCGCCTTCCGAGGGGAGACCGATTCCCGCTCCGGCCGGCGCGATCCGAACTGGTACGAAACGCGCAACCGCGCAGGAGGGGTCTGGACTGACGATTACCTTCTTGTGCCGTTTGGATTCGAGAGTGTCACCCTCCAGAGGATAAAGATAGACCACATGAAGTAAATCGGATGGAGGGAAGTTGGCGCCGAAGGCGAGATTTTAACTCGTAAGGGCTTACAGCCGCCAGGACGCTGCTGAGAGTGAAAAGAGCAACGGAATAGAATGGCAGGCTTCTCATGGGTCACTCCTTGACCCATGATCAGCCGGCACACTCTACTCCTCCGCCGCAGCCGCCGCAGAGGTGAGCTTGTACTGGTACGGCACCGTCCCGCGAAGAACGGTCAACTCGACGGCCTGGCCGGGCTTCTCCGGCACCAGGGTCAGCTCCGCGCGGAACGGGACCATAGGGCTTTGGCCTTCTGCGATCGCCTCCGGCGGCAGCGTGATGTCCGGCCCGGTGATCACGAGCCTGGTCGCCTTCGCGAGCGTCAAGGGGATCGCCTGGCCAAGCTTGCCCCTGGCCGAGAGGTCGCCGGTGATCTCAATCTCCGCGCCCTCCGGAAGAAGCTTGGGCCAGCCGAGCAGTTTCTCCGCGACGGCCGTGACCTTGCCTTCTTTCGGCCGGAGGAGGACTGGCACGCCGACCGTTGCCGGCCACTCTCCGACGTCAATCCAGTAGTCGCTCACCTGCGTCCCATCGGCGGAGACGACCATTGAGCTGGTCCGCACGAGCTTGCCTTCCTTCGTGCACAGCCGTGTGGACCAGATGGGGAACTGCCGCGGGAAGAGGTAGCCCAGGTCTCGCGGCTCCGGCTCGGGGGCCATGTCTTCCACCTCGCGCCCGGTGAACGTGCCCAGGGCGTACCCGCGCTCATGGCGGGCGGCGGTGAACGCATTGCCGGACTTCGCGTCCCACTTAAGCCACTGGGCCATGCCGTCGTTGTAGCCCCACTGGGCGACGATCGGCAGGCGGTATTTCGCGCCGACCTGCCAGGTGGCGTCCGACAGGATCAGTTCGACGGAACCTTCGAACGGCCCGCGGTGGCGCTCGGAGATCATGCCGAGGAGGCCCTTTCCCTCGGAATCCATGGCCGCCTCGAAAACCGTCTGGTACTTCCGCAGCATCTGCACCAGCAGCGGGTCGCCCGTTCGCCGCGCCCCGACGATCAGCCAGTCCATGTGCGTGCGAACGTAGCCGGCGTCGTAGTGGATGCCCTTTCCCTGGTACTGGTCGCCCTCGCCGAGCACCGGGAAGCCGCCGGAAAACTGGCCTTGGGCGTCGGCAATCTCCTGCATATACGGGCCGTACTTGTCCAGGACTTCCTGCTTCTTCGCCGGGTCGGTGAGCACGTCGGCGACCATCCGCATCGCAATGGCGTAACCCAGCACGCGGTTGGCCCCGCTGATGAGCGTGTTGCCGCCGATGATGTCGTCGCGGTATTCGCTGGCTTTCGCGATGCCCGCCCGGCTCATCGCCAGGCGGTAGAACATCCGCTGGTAGAAGTCGCGCCGCGTCATCGTGAAGGGGCCGACCGTCAGCTTCTCCTCGAGCAGCGGAGACTTCAACTTCTCCAGCGTCATGTAGCCGACAAGCAATCCATAGGTGGTGAAGCCGTAGGTGTACTCTCCGCTGGCAACCGTCCGCGCGCCGCGCCGGCCGTCCAGAAGAGAGCCATCCCAGCACTGCGTGCGGACGGCCATGTCGAGCGAGTCCACCGCCGAAAGGATGCCTTTCTCGCCGCCGTGCATCGCGACCAGGCCGGTCACCTCCATGCACCGCTGCTGGAGGGTCAGGTCCTTGGGCGCCGGCGCCCACTGGCCGGCGGCCTCGTCGTACCTGCGCCACTGACGACTGGGATCGAAGGAGCCCTTGTGATAGTCAACGAGACGCAGGTCGGAGAGGGTGAATCGGGCGGCCTGGGCTTTCTCGGACGGCCCGCGCCGGGGCGCCCGCTGGATAGCGCCGAAGGTGATCTCGATCGCCTCTACCTGGCTCAGGACGGCGACCGCGTCATCCGCCCTGGCGTAGTTGATGAAGGCCCAGTCCAGGTAAATCTCGTGCGGGTTATCGTCCCAGCGATCGGCGGCGGGGACGATGGGCGTGACCTCGGCCGCCTGCCCGTCGGCCGCCAGAAGCCGACAGCCGATGCGGACTTCCGGCGAGGCGGCCTCCATCGTCTTCACCGTGAAGGCCAGCCCGGTGTGCTGGGCGACCATGTCCACGGTCTGCGGCAGCTTGAAGCGGACCCGCTCGATGGCCTTGCCCTCGCGCGACCACGGCGCGGCGGTCACGTCCATTGAGATGCTCTCCGGCGTCACCGCGGTCAACTTCACGTTTCCGGCGGTCGCGATCCCCGCCGGGAAGGCGATGGGCAACGGCGCGGCCTGCGTCGTCTTCTGCTGCTCCATGGCGTGCTGAGCGGCCTTTTGGACGCAATCCAGCTTGATGTTCTGCACCTCGTCCCAACTCGCCCCGCGCGCTGAAGCGGCGAACCCTCCCAGGACGAACAAGGCCGTCACGGCCCCTGCCAGCCAACTCAATTCCGTGGTCTGCATGAAGGCTCTCTCCTTAGTCCCAGCGGGGATTTCCCAGACAGCCATCGTCAACACGAGGGTCGGCCATCAAGCCTCGGGTTATACCGGCCGAAGACATCCGCGTCAAGCGATTTTCCGGCGGCCTGGAGCAATGAAGGCCGCTACATACCGTTTACATCGCTCTTGGGTGATGGTGACGGAATCGGCAGGCACGCGAGGGCGCGTGTGGACCTATCCTCTTGAAGAACACTCTTTTAAGCACCTGTTGACGGGCAAAGGTCCCGAAACCCAGCCCCGCTTCTTCTTGACAAGCGGGATGCTAATGGGCAGAATGCGACCTTTGATGGCTGACCGTAATGTGAACGACGGACATTTGGAAGATTACGGTTAAGACACCATCGGCGTAAAGTGGCGTAAAGGAGCGTACGTGACCACAAATGTAGAGTTGAATTACGTGAAAGATCTCGCCCGCAAATACATGGAAATGGCAAGCGGCGAGGAGATGAACATGAGGCGGAAACGGTGGCGCGACCTTTACAGTTTGAAGAAACCGGATCGTCCACCGATTGTTTGTTTAGATGCAGACTGGGGACAGGTTACCCAAGAGGATATGGTTTGTACGGATTCCGTTTACCGTTCGCTTGAAGCGACGTTCAAAAGTCGGCTATGCGTTTTTGGGATGGGGGACGATACCGTTTTCTATCCCTATATTGTCGTTCGACATCCGTGGGACCGAAATATCTTGTACTGGTCTGCCATGTGGAACTGGGGAGTAGACTTTCCAGGCAATCAATGCAAGGAAACTGGTAGCGTGAGTCTTTTCATTGATCCACCCATTAAGGACGAAAAGGATCTTGCCAAAATACACGTTCCGGATGCGGTTGAAGCAATCCGACTCGAAAAACAAGAGTTGACTGAGCAAAAGCGGGTCTATGACGATATTTTCCAAGGAATAATCCCCGTCAGGATTGTGTTCACGTATTGTCCCGTGCTGGGACATCTGGCGTCGTTGATGATGGGACTCGAAACTTTGATGATCAAAATGGCGCAAGAGCCGGATTTCGTCCATGCCTTGATGAACATCCTGCAAAAAGCCGAATTACAATTCCTGGATCAATTCGACCAAGCCCGGTCGTGGACCGGTGAAAGCAACTGCCACGGCAACGGACCCAATATGTTTCCTGAAAGCGTCAAGACCACCCCGGCGGATGTTCCGTGGCAGGCCAGTGACCTGTGGGGGCGAACCGAAAGTCAGGAATTTCAGTTGGCCAGCCCTGCGATGACGGATGAGTTTCTTGTAACGTATCAGAAACCGATCATGGAACGTTTCAAGTACACGGAATACGGATGTTGCGAAGATCTGACGCGGAAGTTGGACGCTGTTATGAAAATCAGCAATCTTCGCGCAATTGTAAACAGCCCCTGGACAGATTTGAAGACCATGGCGGACAAATGCCGCGATCAGTACGTGATCGTTTGGCGACAACCCTTCTCCGAAATCATGTCCGCCAAGGACGACCATGACATTAGAGCGGACGTCGAGCGAGGCTTGAAGATCACACGGGGATGTTTTAGATCTGTATTCTGCCGCGATGTCAACTGGAACGAGGTGGATAACCCGCCACATCGTATCCGAATGTGGATTCGCGAAGCCAAACGCGCAGCAGAGATGTACTCGGACTAACTACCGGGAGTTCTGTAGTTCCGCGGACACCCATAACCGCCTTCGAGTCAAGCGAGGTCCCTCGCCGAAGTCGCTCTTCCTAAAAGCCGCCGTTCGTGTGCCGTTCAACCTCGACAGCCAGGTTCGACGGGAATGAGAACTCGGCCATATCGGACCTTCGGCGAACCGCTCAGGATACTTGTTCCCATCAGACGCGCGAGGGGCGCGCATGGGCGTATCGTTTTCCAGAACGGCAGAGAAACCATTTGACTGCGGGCACTCTGGGTGTACAATCACCTGTTCGAAGGCAGAATGCCCTCAGGAGGACGGTCAAATGGGAAATCCCGGCTGAAAGGGGGTTGACGTGAGCAGCGCTGATCAGTCCCGGATGCTATCGGCCATCGCGCGCGACTTCGCCTCCCCCGGCGCCGCCTGGCGCGGGAAGTCGTTCTGGTCGTGGAACGGCGAGCTCGAGCCGGAGGAACTGCGCCGGCAAATCCGCGTGATGCGCCGGATGGGCTTCGGCGGTTTCTTCATCTACCCGGGTTGGGGCCTGGCGACGCCGTACTTGTCGAGGCGTTGGTTCGAGTGCGTCAAGGCCAGCATGGACGAGGCGAAGAAGCTCAAGATGGAGGTATGGCTCTACGACGAGGAGCGCTGGCCGTCCGGCTCGGCCGGCGGACTGGCGACGAAGAAACCCTCATGTCGTAATCGGATGCTGCGCTTCTTCGAGTGGGATGATCCGGCCGCGTTCCGATGGACGCCCGCGACGCTCGCGGCGTTCACGGCCGTGGTGAAAGGGCATGTGGCCTCGGCCGTGCGGCCGATCCCGAAGGGCCGCCGCCCGCGGCTCGCGAAAGGGGAAAAGATCCTCTCCTTCGAGCTGCGCCTCGCCGAGTCGTCGAGCTGGTACAACGGCCAGACCTATCTGGACACACTCAACCCCAAAGCGGTGCGCGAGTTCATCCGAGTGACCCACGAGGCTTACCGCCGCGAGTGCGGCCGGGCGTTCGGCAATCTCGTACGCGGCATCTTCAGCGACGAGCCCAACACCGGACTGATGATGCGCCACGGCGGCGGAATCGGCGAGACTAACGCGCTCCCCTGGACTGACGCTCTGCCGAAACTCTTCCGCGAGCGATACGGCTACGATCTGCTGCCGCACCTGCCGGAACTCTGCTACGATATCGAGGGCGTCAGCGCGCGCACGGCGCGCTACCATTTCCTCGACTGCGTCACGCACCTCTTCGTGACCGCCTTCTCGAAACAGATCGGCGACTGGTGCGCACGCAACCACCTGCTCTTCACCGGCCACGTCCTGATGGAGGACACTCTCTCGCGACAAGTTGCGTTGATCTCGGCGCCGATGCGGTTCTACGAGCACATGCAGGCGCCGGGGATGGACCTGCTGACGGCGCGAGCGCGCTACTATGACACGGCCAAGCAGGTCAGCTCCGTCGCGCGGCAGTTCGGGCGCAAGTGGCGCTTTACCGAGACCTATGGCTGCACCGGCTGGGACCTTTCCTTCGCCGGCCTGAAGGCGATCAGCGATTGGCAGACGGCCCTTGGGATTAACCTGCGCTGCGAGATGCTGTACTGGTACACGATGAAGGGCGAGATCAAGCGCGACTACCCGACTCCGGTCGGCGCGCAGTCGCCCTGGTGGCCGCATTACGCGAAGCTGGAGGACTACTTCGCGCGGCTGAATGCGGCGATCACTCCGGGCGAGGAAGTGCGCGACCTGCTCGTGATCCACCCGGTCGAAAGCGCCTGGCTCCAGGTGCGGAAGGGTTGGAGCAAGGAGGCGCTCTGCGCGCGGCTGGACGGCGAGTTCGGCCAACTGCGCGACACGCTCCTGCGGGCGCATTTGGATTTCGATTACGGCGACGAGGAAATTCTCTCGCGCCGCGCGCGCGTCTTCCGGCAGGACGGCGCTCCGTTGCTCCGCGTCGGCCGCGCGACCTACAAAGCCATGCTCGCGCCGCCGATGACCACGATGCGCCGGACGACACTCCGCCTTCTTGAGCGGTTCCACGACGCCGGCGGCCGAGTGGTTTTCGCGGGCCGCGTTGCGGCCTATGTGGATGCGGTGCGCGATCCGGGGCCAGCCGCATTGGCGGCGCGATGCCCGCGGACGCCGGCCCGCGGGGCGAAACTGGTAGCCGCGCTCGACCCGCTCTGCCGGCGCGTCTCAATTACGGATGCCGCCGGGAGCGAGATCGGCGGCGTCCTCTACCTCCTGCGGGAAGACCGCGACGCCTTCCGCCTCTTCATCTGCAACACCGGCTACACCGCCGCGCAGTGGAGCCGCCTGGGCTTCAACGAGGAGTTGAAGGTCCGCGAGCGCCGCGCCGTCTGGCCGGCGGTCCGGGTACGCGGCTTCGCCGAGTGCTCCGGCGCGCCGGAGGAATGGGATCCCGCCACGGGCCGGCGCTTTGCCGCAAATGCGGCACGGACGCAAGACGGCGCATGGGAGATCGCCACCGACCTGCCCGCACTGGGCAGCCGGCTTTTTGTCCTGCCCAAGGGGAAAACACGCGAATCGCTTCCGGCGCGACCAGTTTCAACCACCGTGCGCAGTATCTCGATCGGGGGCCGGCCCTGGGAGATCGCGCTCTCCGAACGGAACGTTCTCGTCCTCGACAAGGCCCGCTGGCGCATCGCCGGCAGGGGCGGAGAAGGCGAGGAGGAAATCCTCCGCCTCGACCGAAGGATCCGTCGGACCCTGGGCGTTCCCACGCGCAGCGGCGGGATGGTCCAGCCCTGGGCGCGCAAACAGCGGGCGAGGAAGAGGTCTATCCCGGTCCTCCTGGAGTACCGTATTCACGCGGACGCGCTGCCGCAAAGCGAACTCCTCCTTGCGCTCGAATCGCCGGAACATTTCACGATTGCGATCAACGGCCATTCAGTTTCGTCGGCCGCGACGCGCGGCTGGTGGGTGGACCCATCGTTGAAACTGCTGGCGCTCGACCCTGCGTGGCTGCGCATCGGGGAGAACCGGCTCCGCCTGGACATCGCCTATACGGAGGACGACGGGCTGGAGATCATTTACCTCCTGGGCGACTTCGGCGTGAAACTGGTCGGCGGCGGCGCGCGGATCGTCGCCGCACCGGAGCAATTGAAGATCGGCGACTGGACCTCGCAGGGGCTGCCGTTCTACTCCGGCTCGGTCTGCTACCGGCGGGCCGTGGCGACGCCTCGGCTGGGGGATGCCGAGCGGCTTTTCGTCCGCCTGCCGAGCTACCATGGCGTGGCGGCGCGCGTCCTGGTCAACGGCAGGGAAGCCGGGTTCCTCGGCTGGGAACCGAACGAGGCAGACGTCACGGACTTCATCGAAGGGGACGCGTTCGAGTTGGGCATCGAGGTCCTCGGCCATCGGCGCAACAGCCATGGCCCGCTTCACCACGCCGAAAAGTGGCCGGTCTGGATCGGGCCGGAGGAATTCATCAGCCAGGGCCAACAGTGGTCCGACGCCTGGAACCTCGTCCCCTGCGGACTCATGGAAAACCCCCGGCTCGAGATCCGGCGGCCCTTCGACTTTCGCTCAGGGCCGCCCTGCCCTCGGCTCTGAGGCCCCGTTCGAAGAAGGCATGGCCGAATGGGCTGGCCGCAGCACCCACAGCGATCGCCCCAGCACCCGATCAGCCACGCGAGGACGACGAAACTCGGGACTTATTTTTGCATATCGCCGGGCGCAGATTTCAGCGCGTGGCGCCTGACGCGATCAGAGGTAGCCCGCTGCTGCAGCTGCCATTCCGCCCAGGCCTTGGCCCTGGCCAGGCGGCGGTGTGCCCTATTTCCTCAGATTCGCGGCCAGCAACTCGCGGGTCGCCTTGACGTCCGGGCTGGTCACGGCCACATAGTCAACGTCGATTCCGCGTCCGTTCAGGTTCATCAGGCGGACCACGTTCTTTCCCTGCTTGAACTTCAGCAGCAGCGGCTTGTCGTTCGTCGGGTTCACAGCGGTGAACAGCCGCCAGTCATCCGAACCGTTGGCCCAACCGCCGGTGGACGGGAAGATCATCGGGGCGAACGGTTCCTGCTCCTCCCTGCCGATCATGATTTGGAGCTGCGCGAGGTCCAGTTCGCTGCAATAGCAGAGGGTCAAGTTGTAGTAGCCCTCCGCCGGAACGTCGAACGTCCATTCGAGCCAATGGCCCTGGGCGTCCCAATCGATGATGCACGTTCCGCTGGCGACAGCCCGCTTGGTGGTCGCAGTGGTGACCTCGCCGCCGCCCTGGCCGGAGAAGTTCCGGCCCTGAACGACGACCACGGCGTTCGCCGGGGCCGGGCTGGCCTGGGCTTCGGCCTCGCGGACCTTGGTCCGGGCGACGCACTCGTCATGGGCCCTGGCTATGGCCGCTTCCTGCTCGGCCTGGCGCTGCTGGAGCACGGCCTGCCGCTGGTCGTAGACGCTGACGGCGCCCCTGGGCGCGAATTCCACTTTCGACATAGCCTTCATCTGCACCGAGAACGAGTCGGCCGCCGCGCTGACCGTCGCGGCGCCGCTGCGCCGGCCCGCCACATCCAGGTTGAACGCCTCCATAGTCCGCAGCGGCGCGAAGGTCACCGTGACCGTGGCGTCGCTCGGCGAGGGGTTGGACAGCACGTACGCCCCGGTCTCCGCCTTCTCGATGCAGGCGAGGCCCGGCTCGCTTCGCTCGAGCACTGACCCGCCGGCCTTCAGCAGCTTACCGCCGCCGAGATACATGGCCTTCACCGCCTGGCCGTCCATCACCATGAACGCCTGCTGGGCGTCCGTCTCAAGAGCGCCGGCTTGGTATTTGCCGGGCCGGTACGATGCGAAGCAGAGGTCCGTGCCCTTGGCCGTCTCGACCTTCAACAGGCCATAACCGGCTTCCAGACTGCCCTCCTGCTTGACGCCCTTGACGTAACCCTCCTTGCCGCCGGAAATGTCAATGGCGTTGCCGTAGACGGTCGCCGCGGCCTCGCGCCGCTCCAGAATCGCCGGCGGGGTTTCCAGGCCGTAGCGCCCGTCGCCGACGATGACTTCGGTTTGGGTTCCGCCGGCGGCCAGAAACCGCGCCACGTTGCCTCCGCGCGTTACTGTGGCAGTCCAGGCCTGGTCGCTCGGCGCGGCCTTGCGGACGTTGGTCAGGGCCACGTAGCCGACTTCCCTCGGTTCCGGCAGCGTGATCGGATCGAGTGTGAGGTCCGAGGCGAACTGGCCGCGAATGTGCCAGGCCAGGTCGTACTCGCGCTGCAGGCTCGCGAACGCGCCGAAGAGGTCGGCCACGTAGTCGGGCGTCATGAACACCGCCCGGTCCATGATGACGCCGGGATAGGCGTCTCGGCACGAGGCGCGCTGCATGCCCATCGTGTCGGCCGGGGCGTAGACCAGTTGCGTCGCCCCGCACATGACCTGATTCCGCTCGTCCACGACCAGGGTGTTGTGAGCCAGCGTGCTGTGGTACCACTGCAAGTAGAGCGGCAGTTCATACCAGACGCTGCCCGGGTCCATCATCAGTTGATCGTTAAAGGCGTAGAGATCGAGGCACAGCTTGTCGGGATGGCCGTGCGATCGGTCCGGCCCGTATTCCAGGAGAAGGCTGTTGATACCCGCCGCAGTCGTTAGCCGCAGGATGCCGTAACCGACGCCGAAGAAGTTCACGCTCTTCCATTCCACGGCCGGCTGCTTCTCCTTCGGATCGCGGTCATAAAGCACCGAGACGGGGAACTGCTGGAAATGAGCGTCGAGATGGCGCCCGGTCTGGTTCAGGATCAGCAGGTAGCTCGGATCGCGATAGCGACGATACGCGAACTCATACAGGAATGATTCACCGCTGACGATCGAGCCGCGGCCCGAATCGTGCGTGGCCGGCGTCGTCAGGTCCGGATAGGCGAACCGCAGAGGCGAATCGAAGAGCTGCTTCAGCGCGCAATGGTGAAAGCGGTACATGTCTATGCCATGGTGCCACAGCACCTCGGCGTCCATGACCAGCGCCTCCAGCGCCATGAACTGGTAGCCTATGGCGCCTTCGGCCCACATGCCGTCCACGTCAATCGGCTGCGTGAAGTGCCTCTCGAACAGGCCGCCGGTCGGCTTCTCCTTGGTGCCCTCAAGTCCGTAGAAGGCGATGTTAAGCAGCTTTTCATCGTTGCACGCGTAGCCGGCCGTCAGCACCGCGCACATATCAATCGCCGACCAGTTGGTGGGCGACGCGACATCCGCGTAGTTCTCCGTAATGAAGCGACCGTCGGCCCTGATCAGGTCATCCTCGATGTGCTTCCGCTCGGCGGGCGTGATCGAGGGCGAATTGTGGATCAGGTCGTAGCCGCGCGCCACCTGGGTCAGCCAGATGGCGTCGCTCAGGCGCTGGTCGAAGACCTTGCTCGGATCGTGGTTGAAACCCGGCCGGGCGCCGACCCCGTAATTGGGATAAACATCGGCGTAGGCCAGCAGCAGTTTCTTGCAGAACTCCGCGTACTTCTCCTCGCCCGAGAAGGCGTAAACCGTCCCGAGGTTGGCGATGTCCAAACCGAGTCCATTGTGAACGGCTCCATACGTCTGTCCGCTCGGGGACATCGAATTGTCAATGAGGTGCATCCACGTGCCGTCCGGAGCCTTCACCGGCTGGGGAATGCCCAGCGGCTGCGTCATCCGGATGTCCATCGCTTTCTTGAGCCCGGCGTACTGGGCCTGGAGTTCCTGGCTGGTCTTCAGCATGTCCTTGTAATGGGCGATGTCCTCCTCGTCCCACAACGTACAGGGATGGCCCTGGGTCATGCGCGGCTGGCCGACGACTTCGACCTTGTCTTCGGCCGCGCTGGCGCCCGTCGGAACGAGGTTCGCCGGAGAGGCCTTCACGTCGTACTGCGCCGGCGGCTTCATCTTCTCCGCCACATTGGTCGTCGTCAGCACCCGCAACCGCAACCAGCCACCGTAGTCCACCGGGTTCGTATAATCGTCCGTGACGAGGATCCCGACGTTCTGTCCCCGTGCCTCCAGCTCGATGCGCTGGACTTGTCCAGGAGCGTCCTGCAAGTCCACGTCCTTGACCAGCTTGCCCTCGACGAAGATGGAGATCGCCTTCGGCTGCCTCGTGCCGTGGTAGTCCAGCCCCACGACCTCGATGGCCTTGATGTCCACGGGGATCAGGAGGCGGATATCCACCCGGCCGCCCTTGAGCGAGCCGCTCTTGTCGAAGATCGTCCCGCCGTTCCAGAGCCCGGGCTCGAGCGCGTTGTCCGGCGGCCAGTCCCTGTTGAAGACCGCCCCGCTGCCCCTGGCCGTAGCGCCGAGCTCCAGCAGGGCGGCGTTATAGAGTCCGGTCGAATCCGGCCGATCGGCGGCCGGCGCCTGCTCCGCCGGGCGCACCACGGCACTGGATTTGGTTATCGTGTTTTGGGCCGTTGCCACGGCCGTCAGGCCGGCTAATGCCAGAATCGTCAAGAGGCGTCGCATACCGATCTCCTTTTCCAGTGTTTAGTTGCGCAAATTGACGTACCAATTTGCGCAACTAAACACGATCCAACGGAACGCATAACTCACCAAAGTGACAAGGCTTAGCGCGGCCATGCTTCCTTGCGGAAATAGGGCGTCCTATTTCCGCAAGGAAGCACAAGTGACCTTGCCAACTCGCTTTTTATTCACGCTCGGCAGGTACCGTCCGTAAGTATCGTCAACTGTTCAATCGCCCACCATGTCCCAAAGCAGCCGCATCACTTCCAAATGCCGCCCGTCCCGCTGAAGCTGCTCGACGTTCATCCCGATGAGTTTGTCCGCCAGGCGGCAGCACTTCCGGCAAATCTGCACCGTGCGCCTGAGAACCTCCTCGCCGGCGTCGCGGTACGGGAAAATGTCAATGCTGAACCAGCCGGGATATCCCAGCTTGCGCACCCAGTAGAACAATTCCACATATTCCCAGACGTTCACCGAGCCGGGGATCAAATCGTGGTCCCAGTCGCGATAGTTGTCATTCAGATGAATCTGATTGAGCTTTCCCTCCTGCAGGGCGAGGACGGCGCACTCGGCCGGGTTTTCGAGGGCGGCGAGGCTGTGCCCCACGTCCAGGGTAATCCCGACATGCGGCTTGTTGAGCTTGCGGACCAGCATGAGCGCCTTGCCGGCATTCGCGACGTACTGGTTGGCGCGCGGCTCCTTGCACTTGTACTCGAGGGAGATCGGCAGGCGCGGATTGTGTTCAGCGATTTCGGCAAGACCCTCGACAATCCATTTCCACACGTCGGCGTAATGGCCCTGAAAACAGTACTCGAAGCCGTCGTGAGCCAGCCAGAGGTTGAGATCCGGCGCTCCGGCTTCGAGCGCCGCATCAATCGCTCCCTTGGTCCGGTCAATCGCGGCGCGGCGGATTTGGGGGTCGTGGTTGGATAACGAACCCTTCTTAAATCGCGCCTCCGTGTAGACGTCCGCTTCGACCGTCCCCAGTTTCAAGTTATGCTCGGCCACCGTCTTCTTCAGCGCAGCGCCGTCTTTGAACTGGGAGGGCCAGGCCAGCGCAACTCCCGAAATGCCCTCTATCTTTGAGAGCATTTCCAATTGCCGGTTGAACTCGTATCCCTCGCTGTAACCGCCGGGCACGAATCGGTCCGACAGGCGCGAGAACGGGCACAAGTTCGAAGCCAGTTTCAGTTCGCCGCTCATGGATCCTCCCTTGGCTTGCCCCTATTGGAAGAACGTCCGGCCGCCGTCCACAAGAATAGACTGGCCGCAGATGTAGTCGCCCCACGGACTCGCCAGGTACGCCACGAGCCCGGCGATGTCCTCCGCCTTGCCCAGGCGGCCGACGGGGATTTGTGAGAGAAGTTTCTGCCGCGCTGCGCCGTCACGGTATCGCTCGCGCAACAGATCGGTCTCGATGACGCAGGGATGGACGATGTTGGTCAGGATGCCCCTGCGCGCATATTCCCTGCACAGGTACATCATCATTCCAGTCAGTCCGGCTTTGCCGGCGGCGTAATCAATTGCGCCGCCGCCGCCCGAGTAGAGCACGGACGAACCGATGAGGATGATCCGCCCGTACCGCGCCCTGACCATGTGCGGCAAGACCGCGCGGACGCTGTTGAACCCGGACGTCAAATTGATATCGAGGAACCGCGCCCATTCCTCATCGGTGACCTGCTCCGCGGAGCGGGCCGCGTTCTGGCCGACGTTGTGGACCAGCAGATCAATCCGTCCCTGCGTCCGGACGAGAGCGTCCACAGCGGAAGTCGTCCCCGGCGCGTCGCAGGCATCCAGCGCGATGGCCTCGGCCCGACCGCCGTCCTTCCGGATCGCGGCGACCAGCGCCACAACCTCGTCCTGCCGTTGCGCGGAGCCGGTGTGCGTAAATGTGACCATCGCCCCGGCCGCGGCCAGCGCCCGGGTGACAGCGCCGCCGATCCCGCGCGATCCGCCGACGACGAGGGCCACCTTGTCTTTGAGATCAATGGTCAGCATTTTTCCTTCGCTCCGATTCGGTAGACGCGCAGCGCGTTTTCGCGGAAAATTTTCGCCTTCGCCGGAGCCGGCACATCGGCCAGAAGCACGTGCGAAAGGCGGCTGCGCGGGTCCAGCCACGGCGCATCGGACCCGAAGAGAATCTTCTCCGCGGGAACGGAATCCACCAGGCTCTCGATCAGCCGATAGCAGAAAATGTCGCCGGCCAAGTCGAGGAACACGTTCGCGTAATCGCGCGCCATGCGAATGGCTTCATGCCGGCCCGTCCCGCGGCCTCCGGCATGGCCCAGCACCAACCGGACTTTGGGGAACTTCCCGACCCGCGGCTCGAACCGCCCCGGCGTCGAAAGCTGTTGGACCGGGTTATAGTCCGAGACGCTCCAACTGTGCGTGAGAATGGGCACGTCGCGCTCCGCCGCGAACCGCCACGCCGGCTCGTACCGCGCGTCTTCGGCGGACACGCCGTGGAACGACGGATGAATCTTCAGCCCGGCAAACCCCGGCCAGTTCATCGCCTGTTTCAGGGCCGCCATGCAACCGGAAGAGCGCTTCGGGTTGAAGACCGCCAGGTAATGCAGGCGGCCGCCCGATCGCTCGAAGACATCCCGCAGCATCGTGAGCGTTCGCTCGCACCCTTCGCAGACGGACAGATGGTCCATGCAAACGGCGCGTTCGATGTCCAGTTGATCCATGAGCTTCAGCAGCGCCTCCGGTTCCGTCTCCGGCGCGAAGAACGCGCCCGGGCGGCCGATGTGCGCGTGAGCGTCAACGATGAATGCGCCGCTCATGGCGTCACCTCGTTCACGATCCGCCGCAGGTTCCCGCCGGCGATGAGGGCTTTCTCGGCCTCGGAGATTTTCGCGTCGAGCACCATACCGATGGGAACCAGCGGGTCGTTCACCGGCAGGAAGGAGCCGAAGATCAGCCGCTCCGCGCCAAACTCGCGGACGGCGTATTCGATAAAGCCCTGACCCGCAAAATTGGAAAGTTCCACGCGCACGTTGCGGCAGTCGCGCATCAGCGCAAAGAGCGGGCGCGTGTGGTACAGAATCTTCTGCGTCTGCGTTTCGACGACGATCTCCTGCTTCGGGAATGCCCGGGCAAGCTCATACATGGACTTCCAGTCCAGCTCGGTATGCCAGATGAAGAGCGGCATGCGCCGGCTTGCGAGCCACTCAGAGAGTCCGCCGATGCACCAGGAAGTCAGAGGGAAGTTGTGCGTTTTGGGGAAAATGCGCGTCGCCTTCACCTGGCCGGGAAGCGGACCTGCTCCCGGCAAACGCCCGCCCTCGCCCGGCAACAGAGGCAGCGCGGTCCACGTGGCATAGACCTCATCCCGGCGTCCCTCCAGCGCCCGCGTCAGAGCTTCGTTTCCGTCCTGAGCCGAGACCGTCTTGCCGTGCCAGTGCGAGACGAGGCCGCCGGTGATGCATCGGCCCTTAAGGGCCGCACCGAGACCGTCGGGCGACAGTTCATGGGCCAGCGGGAACCCGGTCGGCTCGCCCAGCCAAATGCCCGCGTCGAAGAACCGGAGCTTTTCAGCCGCATCCCGTCTCCGGTCCGCCATTTCCTTGATCTGCGCTTCAATCGAAGTCACGCTGAGGCTCCTTCATCGCCGCAGGACGCGCGTCATGGCGCCGCGCAGCTTGTCCAATATCTCCTCGCACTCCGCCTGAGTGACGACCAGCGGAGGCTTGATCTTCAGGACGTTCGAGCGGACGCCGGCCAGGCCGAAAATCACGCCGAGTTTGATCCCTTCTTCGCGGATCGCTTTGCCCTCGGCGTTCAGCGGCTCCTTCGACCGCGGATCGCGCACGAATTCGATTCCGACGTGCAGCCCGGCGACACGGATATCTCCCATCTCCGGGAATTCGCTCCGCATCTCCTCCAGGCGCGTGCGCAGGTGCTCGCCCATCCGAGCCGCATTTTCGAGGAGGCCGTTCTCCAGCAGCTCGATCTGCTTGGCGGCGGCCACCTGGCCGACGGAGGAGTTCGCAAACGTGTGAAGTTCCTCGGCGTCCGGCTCAAACCCTTTCAGGCGGTCCGAGATAATGATCGCGGCAATGGGCAGACCGGCGCCGAACCCTTTGCCCAAGACGATGATGTCCGGCGTCACGTCGAAGTACTCCGCGGCGAAAAAGCGGCCGATGCGCGCATAAGTCTGTATCTCATCGAAGATGAGCGGCACGGCGAAGTCGTTGCATATCCGGCGGACAGCCCGGAGGTATTCTTTCGGCGGGATGATCTGGCCGCCGCTGGCCTGAATCGGCTCGACAATGACGCCCGCCGCATTGCCCGCGATGCCCCTTTCAAGCGTGAGCCGAAGCATCTGAGCGCAGGCCAGGGAGCAGTTCTTGCGATCCAAGCCCAACGGACAGCGATAGCAGTACGGATTCGGCACGCGGATGAACGGCCGCGTCAGCCCGAGGAACCGGCTGCCGCCAACGAGTTTCCCTGCCGCCCGCGTGGAGATCCAGGAGGCGCCCATCGTGCCCAGAGTCGTGCCGTGATAGCTGTCGTAGAGGCAAATGAAATCGCGGGAAGGCTGCGTGTTCTTGTAGGCGATCTTCATAGCCGCTTCGATGGCCGGCCCGCCGCCAACGGTGAACGAGACGCGGTTGAGATCGCCTGGGGCCAACTGCGCCAGCTTCCGCGCCAGGTAGTAGCGCGGCAGGGTGTCGAACCCCTGGTGCACGTGCGAAAGGTTCTGCATGTGCTCGGCCACGACCCGGTTGATCGTCTCGTTGGCGAACCCGAGATACATCGCCCAGCTTTGCGAGGTGCAGTCAATGTAGTCCTTCCCCTTGGCGTCGTACAGGCGGACCCCTTTGCCCCGGACAACCAAAGGGCCGCCGCGCGTCCCACCGCCCAGCATGAGGTGCCTGGCGCACTCTTCGCGTTCCGACTCGCTCAAACTGGAAATCTTCTCAAGCAACGGATCCACGCGCTGTCTCCTCACTCCTTGGGCCAGCTTCTCCGATCGCGGGCGACTCGCATCGCTTGCCAAACTACTTCTTTGTACGCGCCCGAAGGCCGAGGTGCCGCAGGTAAAGTTCCTGCGATGGCGGCGCATCGCGCGGCGTGTACTCGACCAACACCGACGATTTTCGCACCACGTCGCGAATCTCCTGAGCCGAGCCGACTGCGCCGCGGGACATGGCTTGGACGAGGACGTTCCCGCAGGCGGTGGCTTCCGAAGGGCCGGCCACCACGCGGAGGGCCGTTACGTCGGCGGTCAGTTGGCAGAGCAGCGTGTTCAGCGAACCACCTCCCACGATGTGGAGGATATCGAACCGGCGGCCCAGGATTCGTCCGAGTGCGTCCAGGGTGAAGCGATATGAACACGCCAGGCTTTCCAAAATGCACCGCGTGACGGCGGCGGGCCCCTCGGGCGGCCGCTGGTCCGTCCTCTCGCAGTAGTCTCGAATGGCCGCAACCATGTCGGCCGGGGCGAGGAAACCCGGATCGTCCACGCGAATCAACGGCCCGCCGGCCTTTGCCTTTTCCGCAAGCTGGGCCAGTTCCGTATACGAATGGGTCTCGCCTTGCCGCGCCCAGGATGAGCGGGCCTGCTGAAGGATCCCGAGTCCCATGATATTGTGGCAAAGGAAAAACCCCCCGAGCGCGAGTTCGTTGCGCAGCCCGGCGGCGTACGCCTCAGCCGACACGACGGGCCGGTCCGTCATCGCTCCGACGATGGACCATGTGCCGGAACTGATGAACGCCCAGCCCTCGCCCTGCCCCGGCACAGCCGCCACAGCCGAGGCGGTGTCATAGGTGCACGGCGCGATGACGACGGCGTTCGACAGGCCGCAGCCTCGCTTCACAGACTCGTTCAAATCACCCAGGACCGCGCCCGGGTCCACGATCTCCGGCATCATGGAACGCGGCAGATCGAAGACGCGAAAAACCTCGTCGCTCCACTGGCCTGCCGAAATGTCATAAAGCTGCGTAACCGCCGCGCTCGTACGCTCACAGCGCCTCACATCCGTCAGAAAATACGCGAGAAGATCCGGCATCATGAGGAACGCCGCCGCCGAATCCAGAACGGGATTTTTGCTCAAACGCAGGGAGAGCACCTGGCAGAGCGTCTGAATCGGGGACAACGGCTGGCCGCTCCGCTCAAACAGCTTTTCAGGCGGGATTTTCCGGAGGACTCGATCCGCCATTCCTATCGTCCTGCGATCTCGATAGTGCACCGGGTTCTGAAGGAGCGCGCCGTCCCGGGCCAGAAGGCCGAAGTCAACTCCCCACGTGTCAATGCCGATTCCGTCCACGGAGCCGCCGAACCGCCGCACGTAAGCGCCGAGGCCCTTGAGCACGTTATGGTGCAGGCTCAGGACGTCCCAATACATAGTGCCGCGCACCTCCACCGGCTCGTTCGGGAACCGGTGGATTTCCTCCAGCGACAGGCGGCCGCCTTCGAGCGTTCCCACGATCGCCCGGCCGCTTTCCGCGCCGATATCGAAGGCCAGGAAACGAGATGGCAGCATTGATTTCGGGCCTCGCCGAGAAAAGCACTACGCGGCGAACTTCACCCGCCTTATATGCTTCGGAGCGATGCGCGGCCAAGGCGTCATCGGACGTTCGATGCGGTTCCACCTCTCCAACGCTCGCCGGAGTTCCTTGTTCTTCGGCTTCTTCGCATACTCGATCAAATACGTGGCAACGATGCGATCTGTCCGGTCAATCCCGTCAAAGGTCTGCACGAAACTCTCCGGCGCGCGATCCCTTGAATACATAGTCAGAATCCCTTCCAAGGGAAAGTCTCCATTCACCGCCCGTGGGAATTTTTCACGCGTTGCCTGGGCCGTCGCTTCCCGTTGCCGGTTGCGCGAAATCGCAACAACCGGATCACCCGCCGCTCCGCCTCATTCGCCAGTCTTACTGCCCCTTCGCGTGTCCAGCCCGCCAAAATGAAGTAAAGCGAATCAATCAAGCAGGACTGCGCGATCCGTGAAGAGGAGACTCCGGCATTGATTCGCTGCTCGCGGAAGGCCGTCAGCAGGCAGAACTCGCTTGCCGCGGCCAGGGTGGATTGCGGATAGTTCGTGAGGGCGACCGTCCGCGCCCCCCGCTGACACGCGGTCTGGATCGCTTCCACAATGCTGGCCGTCTCGCCGGTATGACTGATACCGACCACGACGTCGCGCATCCCCACGTTGGCCGTGGCGAAGACCAGGTCGTAGGGGTCCGCCACGGCCAGAGCCGTGTATCCCAGGGTCGTCAATCGTTGCGCCGCCGTCTCGCTGACCCGCCCTGATTCGCCGAGGCCGAGAAAGATCACGTGGCTCGCACGGTGCATCCTCCGGGCGACGGCGATCAGCGTCTTGTGATTGAGCACCTTCTCGGTCTCGACAAGGCTCTGGCGGTTGCATTCGAACACGCGCTGGATGATGGCTTCCGGCGGAAGACCCTGGGCAAAATCGTCCAGCGTCATGGGCTCGGCCTGCGCAAGCGCAACTGCCAAATCGAGCCGGAATTCCTTGTACCCGCCGTACCCCAGCCCCCGGCAGAAACGCGTAACGCTGGCCAGGCTGGTGCCGCACTTCCTGGACATGTCCTCAATCGACATGTTGCGGGCTATCGCAGGCGACTCCAGGACGAAGCGGCATATCTTCGCCGTAGCCTTGGAACTATCCCGCACCTTCGCCCGGATTCTCGCCAGGCAGGCGCCTTGGTTCTCAAGCTCGGTCATCTCGTTGCCTCCCCGCCAACGCCGTAACAATTGCGAGGCCGTAGTATATGAAAACTCTTTTCTTAAATCAAGCCACAGGACAATACTTTCTTTCAGTCCTGATACGATCTTGTTTGACAATCCATGCCGCGCGGCGTCCTTCATGCCCGCTCCAGGCAGCGGCAGGATTTGAACCGCCGAGGCGCGGAAGTCGGTGACGTTCTACAGGTGAACATGAGCGCGACAGGTTCAACACAAAGCCTTGCAGAATCAAGGGTGGGCAAGGATACAGGGACAAGGAGTGAAGACCAGTCCGCTGCACCTTCCGAACACGTTCCGGGCACAGTTTTACGCCCGGACTGTGCGCAATGTAGGACCAAGAATCTACCGCCTGAACTGGCCTGCAAAGTAAGGGCGTGGCCGACGTTAACGTGACACTCCGGCATTTTCGCCGTTCACAACCGCCCCATCGCCTACACGCCGGCGACGGCCGTCCGGTTGAGGCTGTGGCTCAACAAGCGCCCCGGGGCAACCCACGTCTTCAAGCGGCCTGACGATTCCCCGAAGGCCGCCTATCGTCGACTGCGGGATGCGTTCGAGGACGCCGTGGACCGCAGCGGCATCGGGCGCAAGGTGACGCCGCAGGATTGCCGACGGACCGTGGCCAGCCTCCTGGCCGCGCGCGGGGTCAACCAGAAGGTCGCCGCCGAGTTCCTCGGCCACAGCGACATCACGACGACGTCGCGATACTATCAGGCCGTCCATGAGGATACCCTGCGCGGCGTGGTGGTGAGCCTCCGGCCCACGGGCACGGAGGGAAAGCGATGACCGCCGCGCTGGAAAAATGTACCTTCAGCGCCGCCGAGTTCTACAACAGCTACGAATCATGATCCACGCGCGCCGGAATAACGCCACGGCTCGCTCACTCAGCGGGGGCTTCGCTTTCAAGTCAGCGCATTTCGAGAACCATCCCAACATGGCCCCCGCCAACAACCCAACGACTCCGCTGGCAACATAACCCGCCGCTAAATACGCGGCACAGACAACAGCAAGCACCAACATGCCCAACGAGCCATACTTGGTGACGCGGTAAATCAGTTCGCCGCGCTTGACCCGCTTCCATTCAGCTTTCATCACTTTCTCTGCTTCATTTATGAGAAGCGACGTTACCTCCGCAATCTGGTTGGTATTAGCCTCCGAGCCATGATTTGTTAAATACTCCCGAAAGTAATCTAGTCTCTCCAGGAGAAGAGCGTGTTCATGAGAATTCAGACGTAAGTGAATTCTATAATAGCAGGTTAGCATCCGACGAATGGTTTCCTGCTGTGAATCGTGAAATTTCTCGAAATCCGCAGCATTCCGACCAAGGCGTGTCTTGAGAATAACAGACTGATTAAATGCGCCAGCGGCCGCCAGATATTGAGCTATGTCGTTGCGTAGACCGTCAATCCACGCCTGGCGGAACTCAGAGGTCTTTTGCTCTTTGGATAATACGGTAACGATGAACGATGCTGCGCCGGCAATGACGGCGGCTATCACAGCAGTGATTTCGGGCCACGCAGATGTCGGGATAGTCATAAGCTGGGAGTTCACGAGTGCAGTCCCTTGAGGAACTCGGTCCGCAGGGGCTCAGGCAATCGGTCAATCGCATAGTGGCAGTTGCGGCAGAGAGCGCGCAGGTTGTCAGGGATGGCTTCCCCGGTCGCTCCGCGCGGACGAATGTGTGCCGCATCCAAGAACCAGTCGGGTGGGTTCCCTTCATCTATTAGCTGCTGAGGGCCACGAAGATGCTCGCGGGCCCATGTGTGGCCGTCCGCGCCACACGCTTGGCATCTGTGCTTAGCCTTCCGCTTCGCAATGCCGCCGTAATACTGGTCAGCGCCCTGCTTCCATTTCGCTTCGAACGTGGGGGCGATGACGGCCGGGTTGGCGGCCGCCGCCGCGTCGATAGCTGCGATGATCAACAGTGCCTCGGCCTCGGGAACGACCGTGAACGCCTGTTGCCTATAACGGGCGGCGACATCAGGAATGAATCTTGTGAGCTGAATCTGCGCCCTTGAGAGGCGTTTGCGCATTGTGATGGGGAATACCCACGGAAGCGCTTGACGCCAGTCAGGGTCAGTGTCGCGCGTGTTCTCGACAATCTGGCCTGTTACGTCTGAATAGCCCGCCCAAGCTTGTACATGGTCAATGAAGTGCAACAAGACGTCTCCTGAGCGGAGCCTCGCGGCGTTCGCTCGCTGGCGCCCTTCTGCGACGCCCCAGAACTCCTGTGTGCCCATTTCCCAGCCGGCACCGCAGTCCTTGGCGATGTAGTAGGTCATGTCGCGGCTCTCCGGGGACTAACGCGCCACTGCCGTTTGTCGGGCGGAACCCGCCTGACACGGAATCATACTCCGGCAATGACACCACGTCAAACTTCTTGAACCCACGGGCACGGAGGGAAAGCGATGACCGCCGTTACATACCGTTTACATACCTTTTTGGCAGCGATGACGGAATCGGCAGGCACGCTGGAAAAAAGGCCGGGCGCGGAATCTCCACGCCC
The DNA here is from genome assembly GCA_052139675.1 of Candidatus Brocadiia bacterium. Taxonomy (GTDB): domain Bacteria; phylum Planctomycetota; class Brocadiia; order CAIUPP01; family CAIUPP01; genus JBEKCB01. The sequence goes on along the minus strand of JBKQWE010000007.1, from coordinate 32,908 downwards.
GGCCTACGTTTTCTATTGGTGCCGAAGGCGAGATTTGAACTCGCAAGGGCTTACACCCACTAGGTCCTGAACCTAGCGCGTCTGCCAATTCCGCCACTTCGGCGCTTAGATGGATTCTACCGGCGAATTCCCGAACTGTCAACCGTGCCGATGCCCCGCTATTTCCCGATGCAGAAGGTGGAGAAGATTCGGTCGAGCACGTCCTCGGTCACGGCGTCGCCGGTGAGTTCGCTCAGCGAGGCGAGCGCGTCGGCGAGATCGCACGCGACGAGGTCCAGCGCCTGGTCCGGGCCTTCGCCCAGGAGATGCTTCATGGCGCCCAGGGCGCGGCCGAGGAGATGCGCCTGGCGCGCGCTGACCATGAGTTCGCCGGCGCTCCGGTCCACGCGCCCGGATTCCACGCGCCGGCGGATGAGTTCGAGCAGTTCCTTGACGCCTGCGCCGGTGGCGGCGGAGACGGCCGCCCTCTCGACGCCGGCCGGCAGGATCTCCGTCAGGCCGGGATGACACGGGCCGAGGTCGCACTTGTTCAGCACGATCATGCCGCGGCCGGGCGGCAGGGATTCGAGCGACGCGCGCGTTTCAGCGCCGGGCGGCTGCGCCGCGTCGAGCACGCAGAGCGCCAGATCCGCGCGGCTCACGGAGTGGCGCGACTTGGCGACCGCCGCCTCTTCCAGCCCGTTGCCGGACGGGCGCAGGCCGGCCGTATCCACTAGGAGCAGTTCCAGCGAGCGCAACGCCACCGTGGCCTCGATCGCGTCGCGCGTGGTGCCCGGGTGCGGCGAGACGATGGCGCGACGGCGCCGGAGCATGGCGTTGAACAAGCTGGATTTGCCCGCGTTGGGCGGGCCGAAGAGCACGGCGCGCGCGAAGGAATGCGAGAGCCGGCCTTCGCCACCGACGGCGATGAGGGCGGCGAGCTCGGCGCAGATCGGCGCGAGGCGCGCGGCGATTTCCTCGTGCGGCATGCCCGGCACGTCGTGGTCGGAGAAGTCGAGCGAGGTCTCCACTGCCGCAGACAATTCAACGACGCTCGCCCGGATGGCGCGGATGCGGCGGCTCAGGCCGCCGCCGAGGGCGTTGAGCGCGGCGCGGTATTGCGCCTGGCTGCGCGCGTGGATGAGCGCTTCCACCGACTCGGCCTGGGCCAGGTCAATGCGTCCGTTGAGGAAAGCGCGGCGGGTGAACTCGCCCGCCTCGGCCGGACGCGCGCCGAGGCTCGTCAGCCGGTCGAGCAGGCCGCGCTGAAGCGCCGGGTTGCCGAAGGTGTGCAGTTCGACGATGTCCTCGCGCGTGTAGGAAGTCGGGGCGCGCATGACGTAGATTCGCGCGGGGAGCGGCGTGCCGTCCAGGTCGAGCCGCGCGGAGAAGGCGCGATAGTTCCGCTTCGGCAGCGCGCCCGGCGCGGCGAGGATGCGCGAGAGGCACCGGAGCGCGCCGGGTCCGCTCATCCGCACGATGCCGCGCGCGGACGGGCCGGCCGCCGAGGAGACGGCCACGATGGTGTCGCCGGAGTGAATGTGACGCATGCGGGAGTCTTCCGCGCGAGACCGTCAGGGTTCCGAGCCGAACCTAATCGTCCTCGTCCTCGTCCTCGAACTTCTTATCTGAACGGCCGAGGCCGAGGACGACGACGAGGACGAGTACGATGCGATCAGCGTCGGCTCTGGAACAAGCTTCATTTCCGCTTGAACTTCTGACGGCCGCCCTTTTCCGCCTCTTCCTCTTCGGGTGCGAAGTCGCCGCGGGCCTCCATGCGCTTGATCTGCATCTTGACGATCCGCTGCTCGACGATGCCGAGGGTGGTGCTGGTCAGCCAGTAGAGCGTCACGCCGGAGGCGAAGCCGTAGAACATGACGCACATGAGGACCGGCATGAACATCATCATCTTCTGTGTCTGCGCCTGCTGCGGGTCCGCCGACTTCGGCATGGTCATCTGCTGCACGAGCGAGCTGATCGTCATCAGGATCGGAAGGATGTGCACCGGAAAGCCGAACGCGGCAATCGTGTCCGGCTTCGAAAGGTCGGTGATCCAGAACACGAACGGCTGCTGGCGCAGGTCAATCGCGTAGGTGAGCATCCTCCAGAGGCCGTAGAGGATCGGCAACTGGAGGAGCATCGGCCAGCAGCCGCTCATCGGGTTCGCGTTGTGCTTGCGGTAGAGTTCCATCATCTCGCGGCCCTGCCGCTGGCGGTCGTCCTTGTACTTCTCCTGCATCTCCTTGATCAGCGGCTGGAGTTTCTGCATGCGGTACATGGCGATCTGCCCCTTGCGCGTCATGGGGAAGACGCAGACGCGGACGATGAGCGTCATCAGGATGATCCCGACGCCATAGTTCGGGATCACGCGGTAAAGGCCGTGCAGGATCGCCAGCAGGATCCGGCTGAAGAAGCCGAACCAGCCGTAGTCCAGGCCGGTCAGCCCGGCGATATCGGGATACTGGGCGAGCACGTTCTGTTCTTTCGGGCCGAGGAAGTAGGTGTACTCGTCGGCAACCGCTTCGCCGGGCTTGAGGGTCCGCTTTTCCGTCAGGACTTTGACGACGACGTTGTCCACGAGGCTGGTGCCGCCGGTGGCGCTCTGGATGATGTCGCACTGCGGCAGGATCTCGATGGAGGTCGAGGCGATGAAGCCGAACGTCGAGTCGGTCTTCGATTTCGGGCTGAGGATGGCGGCGAAATAGCGGTTGCCCGCGCCCGCCCAGATCATCGGCTCGCGCGGATTGTTCACCTCCAGGAACGGCTGCTTCCGCACCGAACCGGCGAACTCGCGGTCAATGTTGACGTTTTCCGGCGACGTGCGCCGGCCGATCGCGCCGTATACTTCGGCGCTCAGGCCGGCTTCGGCGACCAACCGCCCCGCCGCGACGATGGCGTACTGCGTGTCCAGCGGTTCTTTGCCGGTGTTCTTGAGCGTGACCCTTACGCCCAGTTCGTATTTCCCCGGCGCCGGGATGTACTCCTTGGTCACGCTCAGCCCGTTGGCGAAAGTCGTCGCGAACGCCAGGCGGGCGCCGCTGTTCTCCAGCAATTCGTAATTCCGGCTGTCCAGCGGCAGCACGTCCCTGGGATCCTGGAGCGCGAACGTGGCGGCCCCGTTTGCGGGGGCGTCGAGCAGCAGCACGCCTTCGGGTTCGTTGCGGCGCTGACGATAGTCGGTCAGGCGCGCCTCGCGGAGGCATGCGCCCTGGTTCGACCAGCGCATCTGATACTTGAGGCCGGCGGGCGGCAGAAGGATGTCATCGTTCAGCAGCGGCTGCGGCCCGGCCTCAACGGCGGGCGACACGGTCGGACTGGAGGTGCCCGCGACGGCGCCGGAAACCGGTTCAGCGCTCGCCGGCGCGGCGACCTCGGTCGGAGTCGGTGCGATGGGGAGCCGCCGCTGCTGGCTCCAGAAGAAGAGGACCGTAAGCAGGCCGATCAGGGTGAAGGCGATGATGGTGCGCCGGTCCACCCGTTATCTCCCCTCGCGAAGCCGATCGCCCAGCGAGCGGTCCAGACCGTCAATGGCGTAGATCTTCTTGATCGTCGTGTCGAGGTCGTAGGCCAACTTGACGAACTGGATGAGGCTGCCGTCGAAGAGGACGTAACACGCGCGCGGGTCGTTGTCGCGCGGCTGCCCGAGGGAGCCGACGTTGATGATGGTCTTGCGCGGCGTGATGCGGTACTGGTAGTCCAGGTCTTCCGGCGAGCGGTAGGTCATGTCGTCCGTCCAGATGCCCGGCACGTGCGTGTGGCCGACGAAGCAAAGGTGCTCGATCTGCGCGAAGAGGCGCTCCATTTTGTTCGGGTTGCGCACGTCGGTGGTGTAGATGTATTCGCGGGTCGGGTCGCCCGGCGAGCCGTGCACGAGCAGGACGCCGTTGCCGGAGTAATAACGCGGCATGGCGCCCATGAAGTCCCAGCGCGGCGCGTTCTCGCGCTTGACGTCGCCGAGCATGTCGAATTGCCTGGCGGTCCACCGGACGGCGGTGGTGGCGCGGGGATTGAAGCCCTGCGCCTGGGCCTCGAAGAGCACGGCTTCCTCGTGATTGCCGAGCAGGCAGAGGCGGAATTCGCGCGCGCGGTCGAGGCATTCGCGCGGGTTCGGCCCGTAGCCGATCACGTCGCCGAGGCAGATGATTTCCGTCACGCCGCGCCGCTGGATGTCGTCGAGCATGGCGCTGAACGCTTCGAGGTTGCTATGGATGTCGGATATGATCGCCTGCATTTCCCTCTTCCATGATGCCGTGACAAAGGTCCGGCGAACCGCCGCCGGCAAACGGTGACGGACGTCCGCCGACCGGCCGGCGTCCCATCGCCTTCTGCGCCTTCACCGCAAACCGCCGGTCGCCAGTCGCGCGTCCATCCGGAAGCGGCGCCTGCAAGTCGCGCACGCGGCTTCACGGCCGCGCTTTTCCAACGGCGCCTTGCACTGGGGGCAGAAGAGGTCGGCCTGTACCACGAGCATGTTCGGGATGCCGTCGCGGATCGAGTAAACCGCGCCGCATGTCCCGCACTTCAGACGTTCTCCCGTCCGTTCCAGACCGCCCAGGCACCACGGACAGGCCAGGATGCTCAGAAGCCGACTGTCCACGCTCGTTCCACTTGCGGGTTCGCTCAGGCCCTGACCGACGACGCAGTATTTTAGCAGCGCGCCGAGACGATTGCAACGATGCCCGCGAACCTTCGACGAGGCGCATCCCGTCCGGCCGTCGCCGGCTGCGTTGACGCCCCTTCCGCGAGCCGGTATACTCTGGCGGTTTCGGCTCGCGGCGGACGGCGAAAAGGATCGGACCATGCCGGGCGATATCCAGGTGGCGGTGACGCGCGAGGGAGCGCTGGGCGCGCTCAAGCTCCTGATGATCGTGCTCGCCGGCGTCATCTTCTGGGAGTCCGGCATCGGCATCAACCAGGAGTTCAACGCGCGCGGCCTCGTCACGGCGCCGCCCTTCCTGAAGGCCGCCTCCAAACTGATCGTCGGCACGGAGACCACCGCGGCGATCCAGCAGCGCGCGCACGACTTCTGGGTGCGGAACCACCGGCTCATCGGCCTGATCGCAGTCATGGCCATCACGATCCTGCTGACGATGCGCTACCTCTTGATGGGCCGCGTGCTGGACTACCTGTACCTGGAATCGCCGGTGAGCGACCGGCGGATTTATTCCGGCTTCGTTGCGAACATCTTCCTGGTCCTCACGCACGCGGGGATCATCTACGGCATCGTCCTGGTCAGCCGCGAGGGGCGCGCGGCGTTCGTGCCGCTGGTGCTGGCCGCATTCTTCGCCTTCAACCTGCTCTGGTCCATCGGCATTTTCCTGAGCGCTCGGGCGATCGAGCGGCACGCGCTCCGCGGCGTGAAGTTCCTGGCCCTCACCTCGGCGGCGGCCTTGTGGGTTCTCTACACGGCCACCGGCGCGATGGCGGGCCCGGCGAGGGATCCGGCGCTGCGCGGGTCGGAATTGATGATCCTCGGCGCGGCCGTAGCGCTGGCCGCATGCGCTGCGGATGCGATCATCCAGGGGATGATCTACTGCCGCCGCCCTAAACCGCCCCTGCCGAGCGGCGGTTAGCAGCGGCGCCGTCGGGACTGCTTCGTATTCCTATGCCCTGACGGGCACCCTGCCGGCGGCTACTCCGGTGAGGCGCAGATTCGGTTTCGGCCGGCGTGCTTGGCGCGGAACAGGCGAACATCCACTTCCTGGATCATCTCGAGGACGGTTCCCGTCCGCCCGTCCGCGGGGAACCGGACGACGCCGGCGCTGATGGTGATGGGCGCGTCGCCGCGATTCGAGCCGTTCAGGATCGGGTCGCGCTCGATGGCCAGCCGGAGCCGCTCGACCACGCGGATCGGGTCCAGGTTCACCTTGCCGGCCTCCTGCGTTTCCGGCAGCAGCAGGATGAACTCCTCGCCGCCATAGCGCGCCACGGTGTCCATCCGCCGCGTGTTCTTCACCAGCACGCGCGCGAACTGCGCGAGCATCTCGTCCCCTTTGACGTGTCCGTACGTGTCGTTGTAGGCCTTGAAATGGTCAATGTCGAGCATGGCCATGGCAAAGCTCGACTGGTCGCGGCGGGCGCGGTCCAGTTCGTTGTCCGCCACGCGCATGAAATGCCGCCGGTTGTAGAGATCGGTCAGCTCGTCGCGGATCGCCTGTTCTTCGGCGGTCCTCGCCCACGCCCTGAGCCGCAGACACTGGTCCTCGACTTCCCGGATATGCTCGGCCTGGACGCGCACGCGTTCCTCGACGGCGATCAGCTTCTCGCGGAGCGCGCGCTCCGCCGACCGCGCCTCCCGCACCGATTCGCCGGCCGCGACGGCTATGGCGAGCTCCTGCGGCGTGGCGCCGATGCGGAGGACCGCGTCCGCGGTCGCGTCGCCGCCGCCGTCGCCGATGCCCACGACGAAGGCGTCCGGGCAGAGCCGGCGCACGACTTTGATGACTTCGAGCCGATTGGGCTGCTGGCCCTGCCCGAGAAGCACGACGGCGGCCGCCGCGCCCTTCGAGAGGGCGTCCTCCGCCTCATGCTCGTCGCTGTACGCGATGGATTGCCAGCCGTCGTTCCGCAAGGCAAGCTCGACCGCCTCGCGAGCCGGCGCGTTGGCGGGGATCAGCACTTTCTTTTCTGCGGCTTCGATCATTCGGCGCCTCGGATGTCCGTCAAAGCTGCGAGACGACTTTCTCGCAGAAAACCTTCGCGAGTTCCGGGTCGAACTGGCGGCCGGCGGCCGCGCTGAGTTCCTCCGCCGCGCGGCTTTTCGTCATCGCCGCGCGGTACGGCCGCTCGGAGGTCATCCCGTCGAAGGCGTCGGCGATGCACAGCATGCGCGCGAGCAGCGGAATGTTCCCGCCGCGCAGACCGTCCGGGTAGCCGCCGCCGTCCATCCGCTCGTGGTGAGCGCGGATCAGCGGGCGCGCCGCGCCGAGCGATTCGATCGGCGCGATGATCCGCTCGCCGATCGCCGGGTGGTCGCGGACGAGCCCGAGCTCTTCCGCGGTGAATGTCGAAGGCTTCTCCATGATCCGGTCGTTGATGACGATCTGGCCGACGTCGTGCAGGTCCGCGGCCTTGTGGAGAATTTCGATCTCGCCGGCCGCGACGCCGGCGGCCTTCGCCAGCGCGCACGCGTACTCGGCCACGCGCCGCGAATGGCCGATCATGAATTTGTCCTTGGCTTCCACCTTGTCCACCAGCATGCGGATGACCGAGATGCACTGCTCCTCGACCCGCTTGCGGGAGCGCGCCAGCTCGTCGCCGGCGGCCTGCAGTTGCGCCGTCAGCGCCTGCGTCTGCTGCTGCGCCGTCGCCGCCTGGAGCGACCGCGCGATGACTTTCCGCAGCTCGTCAATGTTGAACGGCTTCGTCACGTAGTCGTCCACGCCGTACCGCAGCGCCTGCACGGCGGTCTCGACGGTGGCGTAGCCGGTGACCATAATCACCGGCAGCTCCGGCCGGATCTTCTTGAGGCGAGTGATCAGCTCGAAGCCGTCCATGCCCGGCATCTTCAGGTCGGTCAGGACGAGGTCATACGAGTTCCGCTCGATCTGCGCCAGCGCTTCGGCCGCGTTGAAGGCGGAGTCGGTCCGGTATCCTTCGCGGCCGAGAAGGATTCCGAGGAACTCGCAGATTTTCGGCTCGTCGTCCACGAGCAGGATGCGCGTCTCTTTCGGCATGCGCTCTCCGGAATTCACTTCGGGCACGGCAGCCAGACCGTGAACTGCGTCATCGGCGTGCTGTCGCTCGTGGCCTGGAGCCTGCCGCCGTGGTTCTGAATCATCCCATGGGCGATGGCCAGGCCGAGTCCTTTGCTCTCGCTGATACGCGTCGGCGCGAACGGGTCGAACAACCCCTTCACCCGGTCCGGCGGGATCGGCGGGCCGTTGTCCCGGAAGACGATCTCGACGCCGTCCGCCCTCGGCCGCGAGACGATCTCGAGCTTGCAGCGTTCGGTCAGGGCGGCTTCGGTATGCTGGAGGATCGCGTCGAGCGCCTGGCGCAACTGGTTCTCGTCGCCGAGCACCGGCGGCAGGTCCTCGGGGATGTCCGTCGCGACCAGAACGCCCTTCTCGCGGCAGCGGGCCGCGTAGAGGCGGCCGAGATCGCCGAGGATCTGCGAGAGGTCCACGCGCTCGCTCCGCGGCGGCGTCTGCGCGGCGAACGCCAGGAGTTGGCGCGTCGTGTCCGCGATCCGGTCGGACTCCTCCTTCATCAGGTTGAGCTTGTCCACGAGCGCGGGGTCCGAGGCGTAGTCGTGGCCGAGCAACTGCAGCCAGCCGCTGACCACCGCCAGCGGCGTGTTGATTTTCTCCGCGACGCCGGCGGCGAACCGCGAGAACACCTGCACCCGTTTTGCGTCCGTGCCTTCCTCATCCGGCGGCTCATGGCCGAGCCCGACCCGCGAGACCGCCTCGAGGAGTTCGAGCCGGTCCACCGGTTTGAGCAGATAGAAATCGGCCCCCTGGCAGAACACGCCCGCGGCAATGTCGCGCTGGTCGGGATTCACGAGCACGACGATGCCGCTCTCGGGCCGGATATCGCGCAGGACGCGCAGCATCTCCAGGTCCTGCTTGCGGAACCCCTCGGCGTCCACGATCGCCATATCAGGCTTCGCGAGGGCGAAGGCCGCCACGAAGCGGTAGCTTTCAGTGACACATTTCGTCGCGACGCCGCGCTTCGCCAGCGCCTCGATCGCGGGCTCCATCTGCTCGAGCGACGCACTGAGGACCAGGATGTTCCGGGGCAGGCTCATGTTTCGGCCCTCGCCGGGAGCCGGATCGTGAAGCGCGCGCCGTGGCCCGGCTCGCTCTCCATCTGGATCGCGCCGCCGTGGTCCTCGACGATCTTCTTCGTGATCGGCAGTCCCAGGCCGGTGCCGTCGGTCTTCGTGGTGAAGAACGTCCGGAAGACGTGCGCGCGCAGTTCCAGCGGAATGCCGCAGCCGGTGTCCTGCACCGAGACGGCCACTCGGCCGTCGCGTTCGCGGCCGGCGGTGAGGACGATCCGCCCGCCGTCGGGCATGGCCTGGCGCGCGTTGACGAGGAGGTTGAGCAGCGCCTGCTTCAGCCGCCCCGCGCTGCCGCAGACGGTGGGAAGGTCCGGCGCGATCTGCGAATCCACGACGATGCGGTTCTTCTCCATCTCGCGGCGGACCAGGCCGGTGACTTCGCCCAGGAGTTCGTTCAGGTCCAGGTCGCGCGGCGTCTCGGACGCGCCCCGCGCCACCTCCTGAAGATTGCGCGTGAGCTCCGCCGTCCGCGCCGCCTCGTCGCGCACCACGTTGATGGTCCGCAGGTGCGGGCTGTTCTCGCCGAGTTCGCCCCGCAGCACCTCCAGCCAGCCGCAGACCAGCGTCAGGGCGTTGTTCATCTCGTGCGAAACGCTGCACGCCACCTCGCCCACCGCGCAGAGCTGCTGAAGCCGGTACGGAAGCGCGGTCACTTCGTCGGAGCGGAAGAGCGCCATGACGGACCGGCCGGCGCCGTTCAGAGGCAGGAGGATCATTTCGACGAAAACCGGATCGCCTTTCGGGGTGCGGCCGCGGAGGAGGAATGGATAGGCTTTGGGATCTTCCGGGAGCGCCGTCGGCAGGCTCCAGCCGGAGAAAACCTCCGACCAGGTCCGGCCGACCAAGTCCTTGCCGAGGACAATGCCGCAGGCAGCGCCGTCCACTGCGCTGATGGTCCCGCCGTTGTCAACGACAACCGTCGCGAGTGCGAGCGACTCCATAATTTCGGGGCCCCGAGTGCGTTAGCTCCTTTTCCCTGGCGTGAAAAGGCGCTGGCCTGACGCCGCAAATCGAGGGCATTATACCGCATGATCTGCGCCGCGTCAATTCCTGTTTCCACGGGAGCGCAACGCCGGGCCGTCTTCTGCTATAATTGCTTTACAGCGCGCAAGTTCCGCCATCCTCTTCGGCAGCGGGCGCGTCCGAGGGAGACGAGCGACATGGAAAACACGCCGCCAGCGGCTCAGCAGCGCATTCGCCTGGCCGTTGAAGGCATGAGCTGCGCCGGCTGCGTCCGCACGGTCGAAACGGCTCTGACGAAACTGCCCGGCGTCGCCTCCGCCGCAGTCAATCTGGCCACCGGCGAAGCCGCCGTGGTCTTCGATCCGGCGCGGCGGGCTCCGGCCGACCTGATCGAGGCGGTCCAAAGCGCCGGTTACTCTGCCCACGAAGCGGCCGGGGCCGCCGCCGAGCCGGATGACCGGATGGCCGAGCGCGCACTCCGGCGCTCGCTCACCCGGATGGCGCTCGCCTGGGCGCTGACCGGTCCGGTCATGGCGCTGATGATCCTCCACATGACCGGCCTTCTGCCGATGCGGCAGCATGATTGGGGCGAGGCGCTGCTGGAGACGCTCCTGGCGCTCCCGGTGCTGGCGATCGCCGGCGCGGAGACTTACGTCCGGGGCGTGAAGACGGCGGTCCATCTCGGGCCGAGCATGGATACGCTCATCCTGCTGGGCACCGCTGCGGCGTTTGTCACCGGCCCGCTTTCACTGGCCGGGCTGCCGGTGGCGAACTACGCCGCCGTGGCCGCCATGATCATGGCCTTTCATTTGACCGGCCGTTACATCGAGACCCGCGCCCGGACGCGCGCGGGCCGCGCAATCCGGCTGTTGCTCGAACTCGGCGCGAAGACGGCGCGTGTGGAACGCGACGGGCAGGAAGCCGTCATTCCCGGCGACGCGGTCAAAGTCGGCGACGTGCTCGTCATCCGTCCGGGCGAGAAGATCCCGACGGACGGCGAGGTGGTCTCGGGCGAAGGCGCCGTGGACGAATCCGCCGCGCGCGGCGAGCCGCTGCCGGTGGACAAGAAGGCCGGCGACTCCGTCCTCGGCGCCACGATCAACCTGAACGGGTTCCTCCGCGTCCGCGCCACGCGCGTGGGCCGCGACACCTTCCTCGCGCAGGTCGTCCGCATCGTCCGCGAAGCGCAGAGTTCCAAGCTGCCCATCCAGCAGTTCGCCGACCGCGTCACCGGCATCTTCGTCCCGATCATCCTCGCCGCCGCCCTGGCGACGTTCCTGCTCTGGCTCCTCTTCCCGGACCCGATGCGCGCCGTCGCAGCGTGGGCGGCCGGCTTCCTGCCGTGGGTCAAAGTTTCCGGCGTGACGACCCTGTCGCTGGCGGTTTTCGCCGGGGTTGCGGTGCTCGTCATCGCCTGCCCGTGCGCGCTGGGGCTCGCCACGCCCACGGCGCTGATGGTCGGCTCCGGCCTCGGCGCAAAGCACGGAATCCTGATCCGCAACGGCGAGGCGATCCAACTGCTGCGCTCGGTCCGAGTTGTGATACTCGATAAGACCGGCACCATTACCCGCGGCAAACCTGAAGTGGCGCAGGTCGAGCCCGCAGAAGGAGTTACGCCGGAGGAAGTCCTGCGGCTTGCGGCATCCGTCGAGAACTCTTCCGAGCATCCTATCGCGCGCATGATCGTCGCCCACGCGCGACGACAAGGCATCGAGCCGCAGGAGGCCGCGCGTTTCGAGGCCGTCCCCGGCCGGGGCACGCGCGCGACCGTCGGCGGGCGGGAAATCCGCGTCGGGAAGCCCGAGTACCTGTCCAGCGCAGGCGTGAACCTGGCCGGCGTTCGTTCAATTGTTGAACAGTTCCAGGCCGACGGCAGGACCGTCGTTCTCGTCGCCGCGGAGGGCCGGCCCATCGGCGCCATCGGCGTCACGGACGCGCTAAAGGAGGGCTCGGCGGCCGCGATTCGCGCGCTGAAGGGGCTGGGGCTGCGCGTGGTGATGATCACCGGCGACCACGAGCGCACGGCGCGCGCCGTCGCGAAGCAGGTGGACATTGACGACGTGATGGCGGATGTCCTGCCCGCGGACAAGGCGCGCGCGGTCGGGGAACTCCGCGCGAAGTTCGGGCCGACGGCGATGGTCGGCGACGGGATCAACGACGCCGCCGCGCTGGCGACGGCGGACGTGGGCATCGCCATGGGCTCCGGCACCGACATCGCCATCGAGTCGGCCGACATCGCGCTGGTCCGCGACGACCTCTCCGGAGTCGTGGACGCGGTGCTGCTCTCGCGCGCGACGTTCCGGAAAATCCGGCAGAACCTCTTCTGGGCCGTCGGCTACAACGCGCTGGCCGTGCCGCTGGCGGTCCTGGGCCTTCTGCACCCGCTGATCGCCGAGGCGGCCATGGCGCTGAGCTCGGTCAACGTCGTGGCCAACTCGCTCCGCCTCGAAAGCGCGTTCGAGCGCAGTCGCCGGGAAGTCAGGCGCCGCTCGACCGGCCGAAACGGCGGATGACCTCGGCATACACGCCGATGGCGTGCGCCACCTGTTCGAGTTCCACGAACTCGTCGCGCGTGTGAGCCTGGCGAATGGATCCGGGGCCGAAAAGCACGCACGGGATGCCGGCGCTCTTGAATACGCCGCTGTCGGCGCCCCACGGCGCGGCGGCAAATGTCGCCCGGCCCAGCGCCTTCTCACAGGCGGCGGCGACGGCGGACGCGATCGGGCCTTTCGGGTCTTCCTCCAGTGGCGGGTACTGCTCGATCTCCTCGAGCGAATACTCGAAGCCGGCCGAGCTGCCTTTCAGGTCCTCGAGTTCCCGAACCAGGTCCGCTGTCGCCCGCTCGGCCGTCTCGTCGGGGAGCAGGCGGCGGTCCACCTCGATCTCGCATTGCGCCGGGACGACGTTCACCTGCGTGCCGCCGCGAATCGTGCCGACGCAGACGGTCGGCGAGCCGAGGCGCGGGTGTCGTTTCTTCGCCAGAGAGCCGGCCAGCGGTCCGGCGATCCGCTCGATCACGCGCCCCATCGCCGAGATGGCGTTCACGCCGCTTTCGGGCGCGGAACTGTGCGTAGCCACGCCGTGAGTTTGAATCCGCCAGCGCACGACGCCCTTGTGCGCGTCCACGATCTCCAAGTTCGTCGGCTCGGCGACCAGCGCCGCGTCCGGGCGGAGGCCTTCCGCCATCAGGCCTCTCGCGCCCGCCGCGCCGCGCTCCTCGTTGCAGGTCGCGGCGAAATAGACGTCCGCAGGAAGCCCGCCGTCCTCGTCCAGCACCGCCCGCAGGCCGAGCAGCATCGCCGCCATGGGCCCCTTGTCGTCGCACGCGCCGCGACCGTACATCCGGCCGCCGACGATGCGCGGCTCGAACGGCGGGATGGACATATCGGCGACCTCGACCGTGTCGCTGTGCGCCTCGAGCATCAGCGACGGGTGCGGCTTCTTCCCCTTGAACCGCGCGACGAAGTTGAAGCGGCCGGGCAGCACTTCGCGCACGGAGACCTCCGCGCCCCAGCCGCCGAGCAGGTCGGAAAGGAGCCGCGCCATGCGCTCCTCGCCGTAGGGCGGCCCGGAGAACGGGCGATTGTTGGGGTTCACGCTCGGGCAGGCGATCAGCCGCGAGAGCAGTTCCGTGACGCCCCGTAATTTGCGCGCATCGCTCATAATCGGATATTATAGCGCTTTCGCATCCGTGTCAATTTGACCTGGTCATCGCCGTTCCTTGCCGGCGGCCTGCGGATATCCGAGACCATCATGGAAGTTTTGCAAACGCCCCTCCGGCGGATTCGCACGCCGCTGACCGAGGCGGAAATCTTTCTCCGCCGCTACTTCGCGCGGCGCATCGTGCAGCCCTGGCAACTGCCGAGCATCATGCGCAAGCACATCTACACCGGCGCCCTCGGGAGCATCTGGGGATCGGTCATCACGGGCATGTTCTTCACGTATTACGGCATGCGCATCGGCCTGAAGCCGTTCCACTGGGGGATCATGGGCGCCATCGTGTCCTGGGGCCTCTCGGCGGAGATCCTCTCGGCGCGCGCGACGCACCGGTTCATGCGCCGCAAGCTGATCTGGTTCGTCTGCGCATTCTCCGACCGCACGCTGCGGTTCCTGGGCATCGTACTCTCGCTCTGGCTCTGGCACGCGCACTATGCGTCGGCGGCAACGGTCCTGATCGCCGCGATATGCGTCGCCAACTGCTTCGGCGCCATGTCCACCACGCCGTGGCTCTCGTGGGTCGCCGACTACATCCCCGAGGAAGTCCACGGCCGATTCTGGGGCAAGCGCACGGCGTGGATCGCCGTCATTATGATCATCGCCCTGGTGAGCGCCGCGGTCCTCATGGACCGCACGCAGGAGCGCTGGAAACTGGAACTGACGGTGATCATCTTCATCGCCGCGACGATCTTCGGCCTGCTCGACCTGATCATCCACGGGACGATCCCCGAACCGCCCATGGCCAAGCCGCCGGAGAACAGCTTCCTGCAGGAAATCCTTCTCCCGATCCGCGACGTGAACTTCCGGCCCTGGCTTACCTGCAACCTGATCTGGTACTTCATCATCTCGCTGGGCGGCACGCTGGCGCTTCTCTACTGCATGGACAACCTGAAGCTGCAGAGCCATTTCCTCGTGGGGATGATCGTGATCACGGTGGTGCCGCTGCTCGGGAGCGTCCTGACCGCCACCTGGTCGGGCGAGCTTATTGACCGCGTCGGGCCGAAGAAGGTCATCTACTGGGCGTACCTGGCCTGGGCGCCGGCGCCGCTGTTCTGGATCTTCGCCACTCCGCAGACGGCGGCCCTCTGGGTCTGCGGATCGAGCCTCGTGGGCGGCACGGCGGTGACGGCGGCGGCGAACGCGGCGACGAAGCTGGTCACGCGTTTTCCCACGCCGGCTCAGCGGGCGATGTACATCGCCGTCTCGGACACGTCCGCCTTCATCGGCAACGGCCTCGGCGCATTGGCGGCCGGGCTCATCGCGAAGAGGTTCGCCGGCTGGCACTGCGTCCTCGGCGGCCGCACCTTCAGCATCTTCCACGCCATCTTCGTCGTCTCCGCCGTCCTGGGAATCATCGCGGTCCCGATCCTCCTGAAGCCCGTGAAGGACCCCGCGAGCTTCCGCCCGCGGACCGCGGAATCCCTGGCGCAGAATCTGGCCGGGTCCACGCAGCCGTCGTGATCAGCGGCCTCGGCCTGCGCGCGCGACGCCGGCGAGCACCGCGATGAAGATCGCGAGCTTGAACGCGGCGTACCAGGAGATGGTTTCGGCGATCAGCCCGGTTTTCACCGCGCCGGGGAAAAGCTCCGGAACGGTCCACGCCCAAAGCAGCTTCACCAGCAGCAGCGCCAGCAGCAGCACCGCCGCCGTCACGAACAGCGCCCCCGGAACCAGCGAGATCAGGCACGACCTGCCCCACGGACCCGGCCCGCCATTAGAATCAACCTGTCGCCACTGCATGACGAATCCACTCCTTATTTAGCCAGGAAGCAGAAATAGAAAAGGAACGGCATACCCAGAAGAAGCAACCAACCCATAATCGAAACAAATATCGCCGGCGTCTCTTCATTAATGCCCCAGAAGCTGCTCTTGATCGTATAGGCGCCTAACTCGCCAGGGAACCAGATGAGCGCCACTGGATAAAATGGGTACAAACAGAAAATCAGGGCCGCGGGCGTCCATCCCGCCTCGACAATCATGGCGACCATGTATCCGACGGCGATCATGAAGCTGAGGACTCTTGCGAAAGTGATCCTCATTGGCGAACCCTCGCCTGTCTTTCGAAGCTTCTGCCGCGCATTCTAACGTAATGCGGCAGGTTTTCAAATCCGGAGCGAAGGCCAGGCGCGTTTGACCACGGGAAAAAGGTTCTATATGATGCGCGGGCGACGGCCGCGGGATCAGTCCGTCTTTTCAACGCGAAGCAGGCACAAGGAGCCGAACGATGGCCAAACGCGCATTCATCACCGAGGATTTCCTGCTGCAGACGCCGGCGGCGCGGCGACTGTATCATGACTACGCCGAGTCGCTGCCGATCATTGATTACCATTCCCACCTGCCCGCCGCGCAGATCGCCGGCGACCACCGCTTCAAGAACCTGGCGCAAATCTGGCTCACCGGCGACCATTACAAGTGGCGCGCGCTCCGCGCGTGCGGCGTGGAGGAACGTTTCTGCACCGGCGCGGCTCCGGACTGGGAGAAGTTCCAGAAGTGGGCCGAGACGGTCCCGCAAACGCTCCGGAACCCGCTCTATCACTGGACGCACCTGGAGCTCCTGCGCATCTTCGGCATCGGCGACCGACTTCTGAATCCGCGGACGGCGAAGGACATCTGGGAGGAGTGCAACGCCAAGTTGGCGCGCCAGGAGTTCTCCTGCCGCGGACTCCTGCGCCGGATGAACGTGGAGGTCGTCTGCACGACGGACGATCCGGCCGACAGCCTCGAATCTCACAAGGCCATCGCGGCCGACGCGTCATTCCGCGTGCGCGTGCTGCCGGCGTGGCGGCCCGACAAAGGCCTGGCCATCGAGTCACCGACGGCTTTCAACGCGTGGGTGGACCGGCTGGCCGCCGCGGCCGGCGTGTACGTCAAGGACTACGCGTCGTTCCTCGACGCGCTGCGCCGGCGGCACGATGCTTTCCACGCCGCCGGCTGCCGGCTTTCCGACCACGGCCTCGATACGGCCTGCGCCGAGGACTGCACCGGCGCGGAGATCAAGGCGATCTTCGCGAAGGTCCGCCGCGGGCGAAAGGCGGATTCCGCGGAGGCGCTGAAGTTCAAGTCCGCGATGCTCCACGAACTCGCGATCATGGACTTCGAGAAAGGCTGGGTCCAGCAGTTCCATCTCGGCGCGCCGCGCAACGTCAACAGCCGGCGGTTCGAGGAGGTCGGGCCGGATTCGGGGTTCGACACGATCGGCGACTTCGAGATCGGCCGGCCGCTGGCGCGGATGCTCGACCGGCTCGACCGCAAGGGCAAGCTCGCGAAGACGATCCTCTACAACGCCAACCCGGCGGACAACGAACTCCTCGCGGCGATGATCGGGAACTTCCAGGACGGCCGCGTGCCCGGCAAGATGCAGTTCGGCAGCGCGTGGTGGTTCCTCGACCAGAAGAACGGCATGGAGCGCCAGATCGAAGCACTCAGCAACATCGGGCTTCTCAGCCGCTTCATCGGCATGACCACCGACAGCCGCTCGTTCCTGAGCTATCCGCGGCACGAGTATTTCCGCCGCGTCCTCTGCAACATCCTCGGCGGCGAGATCGAGTCCGGCCTGCTTCCGCGCGACATGGCGCTTGTCGGCGGCATGGTCAGGGACATCTGCCACGACAATGCGGAGGCCTATTTCCGGTTCGGGTCTGCCAAGTGACTTCAGCACGAGAGCGTAAACGATTTTTCACCACGAAGGGCACGAAGAACACGAAGAAAGGTACGAACGTCAGTGGATTTCAGCGCCGGCCTTCGTGACCTTCGTGTCCTTCGTGGTGAAGCGTCGTGGGACATTTGTTATTCAGCGTTCAATAGCCAAGAGGTGCCAGCCGTGAGGAGACTGTTGACCGTCCTTTTCTTCGCCGCAGCCGTCGCGGGTTTTGCCGGTTCCGCCGCCGCGCAGGAGGCCGCCGCGAGCGCGCCGGCCGCGACGGCCGCCGAACCCGCGAAACCGCCCGAGGCGCAACCGGCGACTCCCGCGTCCGCACCTGTAGCGCCGGCGGTGCAGCAGGAAATCCTCGTCGGGATCTATATCCTCGACATCGGCAAGCTGGATATCAGCACCGGCTCGTTCACCGTGGATTTCTACTTGGACCTCAAGTCCAAGAATCCCAAGGACCCGATCTCGGAAGAAAGCGCCGCGCTCGAGTTCATGAACGGCCGCGGCACGTTTGAGAAGATCGAGGACAAGGGGAATGAAAAATTCTACCGCGTGCTGGCGACCCTGAACACGCCGATTGACCTGCGGCGTTTCCCATTCGACGCGCAGAAGATGCAGATCATCCTGGAGAACAAGACCAACGGCCTTGAGAAGGTGAAATACATTCCGCTGACAGCCGAGAGCGGCATGGACCGTGCCATCGTCTTCCCTGGCTGGGCCATCAAAGGTTGGGAGGCGACCTCCGCCGAGCACGAGTACCCGGTCTACAAGACGCCGGAGGGGAAAAACGAGGTTTACTCGCAGTACCTCTTCAGCGTGGACATCGCGCGGATCGCGGTCAACTCCTTCCTGAAGACCTTCCTGCCGGTGCTCTTCCTGATGCTGATCGTGATGGCCAGTTTCATCCTCGACCCGGACAAGGTGACTACGCGGCTGGGCGCGATCAGCTCGGCGCTGGTCGCCTCGGCCATGTTCCACGTCTCAATCTCCGGACAGATTCCGCCGGTGGGCTACCTGACTTTCGCGGACAAGTTCATGGTGCTGACCTACCTGATCCTGCTGATGAGCTTCTGCCTGAGCCTGGCCATCTATCTCATGCAGGGCAAACCGGAAAAGCAGGCGCGCGCGCTCAAGCTGCACCACTTTACGGAAGGCATGGTCTTCGCGGGAATGCCGGTTCTCTACGTCGGGCTGTTTCTGTTCGTGCGGTGACTCCGTCGCGATCGGGGCTGTGCAGATTATGGGCTCATGGCTATCTCATCCCGGACGTCGCGGCCTCGGACGCCTGCTGGTCCTGGCGCTGGCCGGGTTCCTGCTCGCCGGCCTCAACAAACTGCACGAGGAGCCGGAGTTCTGTCCGTATGACACGGGCGCGTACCTGCGCGTCGCCCGCGAAGTGCGGCAGAACGGCGGGCCGCTGCGGATGCTCGCCGACTGCTACGCCGGCCGGTACGCGGAGGCCGGCCGCATGCCGCTGTATATCGCCCTGCTCTCGCCGCTGCCCGTGGATCGGCTGCAAGGGGTGGGATGGGCAAAGCTGCTCACGCTGGCCATCGCCGCGGCCGGCGTCGTCGTCTGCGGACTCGCCGGCCGGCGGCTGTTCGGAGCCGCGGCGGGCGTCCTGGCGGCGGCGCTCCTGGCCTGCAACACCGCCTGGCTGACCCAGGGAACCACGGTCTGCTGCGAGCCGCTCTTCGCCATCTGGGTGCTCCTGGCGTGGGCGTTCATGGTCGGCTACGTGCGCACCGGGCGCGGCGCCGTGTGGATCGGTCTCTTCATCGGGCTGGCGTACGTGACCAAGGCGAACGGCCTCTTCCTGCTGCCGCCGGCGCTGGGGGCATTTGCGTGGCGCGAGCGGCTGCGGCTGTGGCGCTCGCGCGAGGCGTGGGCCGCGCTGCTGGCGCTCGTCATCGTGATGTCGCCGGTGCTGGTCCGCAATGTCCGGCTCTACGGCCCGCCGCTGTATAACGAGAACAAGAGCTTCATCTGGACGAACCACCCCGACGAACTGTACTCGACCGATGTCAACGTGCGCGCGCCGACGGCGGGCCTGTTCTGGCGAACACACACGCTGCGGCAGATTGCCCATCGCGCAGCGACCGGGCTGTTCCAGCAGGGAGTCTACTCCGTCGTCGCAGTCGGGCAGACTTATCCCCTGAATGAGCGCCTGCGGCTGAAGGCCTGGCCGCTGGGGCTGCTGCTGCTGCTCCTGGCGCTGGCGCCCTTATGCTCGCGCTCGACGCGGCCCGCGGCCGTGCTGGCATGGTCCATCTTCTCGATCTTCTTCCTTTTCTTCGCGTGGTATCCGGCACAAGACATCCGCTTCATTTTCCCGCTCGTGCCGATCCTGCTGATCCTGGCTGCGCGCGGGTTCTTCCCGGCGCTGCGGCGAGCGGCAAGGGCAGTAAGCCGGCGGACCGTCGCCGCGCGCCGCGTCGCCCTGATCGCGGCCCTGGTCCTCGCGTGCGCGACCATTGCGCTCGCCGCGCCCTGGAAAGGTCTCCGGCAGGATCCCCTGGCCAGCTACCGCCTGCCGCCCGGATATGAGGCGCTGCGGATATGGCTGCACGAGCACGCCTCGAAGGACGCTCCCGTGATGCTCGGTCCCTCGCACGCGTACGCCTACTTCTGGGACGCCAGGCTGGAAGGATGCATTGTGCCGGTGCCATGGACGACGACGGATGCCCTGCGGCCGGCCATGCGCGCCGCGGGCGCGCGCTACGCCGTGCTGGACTACAGCCTGCTGCGCAACCGGGCCGGCCTGCGCGAGTGGGTGGACGCGGCTGACGATTCCGTGCGCCTGGTGAAGCTCCCGGCACCCTGGCGCGTCGCCTTCCGCGACCCGGCCGACCCGCCGGCGTTCATCGTCCTGGCGGCGGACTGACCGGCCCGGGCAATCGGTAGACGTTGACGAGCGGCTGGCCGAGCAGCGTTACGGAGACCTCCGGCTTTTCCGCACGATAGAACCGCCACAGTTCCTCATCGAAGCGCCCCTGCCGCACCAGCAGCACCAGGTAGTCCGCCTGCGCGCGGCCGGTCAACCGCAACTCCGGAAGCACGCCCAGGTCCTGGTACATCTTGAGCGAGTCGTAATTGATCGGCACCCACAAAGGAACCCGCGCGTGCCTCTGCAGCCAGGGAATGAGTTTCACGTAGGCGTTGCCCCAATACTCGGTCTCGAATCCCTTCTCCGCGGCGCCGCGCACGCCGCCGAGCAACTCATTGTAGTACGAGGTCTGGAACGGGTGGTATCGGTACGTGGACGACGCGAACGTCAGCAGGAAGATGGCCGCGCAGGCCGCGCCCGCCGCTCGCCGCGCCCAGGGCGTCCGCGGCAGAGTGCAGACCTCCTGCACGCCGATCGCCGCCAGCGCGCAGAGGAACGGGAACGCCGGCAGGAACAGCCGCACGCCGTCGTACTTGCACGGCGTCAGGAACGCCACGACCGCCAGCGGCGTGAAGGCGTTGGCCAGCAGAAAAAACAGGAAGGGGCGCTCCGCCGCCCTGCGCAGCCGCGCTATGCCAGGCAAAATCGCCACGAGCACCGGCAGCGGCATCGTGACGGCGCTCATCACGAACGGGTAATGCCACGGCGGATGATCGGAGGTCCGCCCGAAGTACCACGTCGGCGGCGCCACGTGCCCGGCCTGCCAGGTGAGGTAGTCGAGCGTCCGCTGGATCGGGTGCGGCCAGAGCCACGGCCAGCCGGCGAAGAAGATCAGCCACGGCACGCAGGCCAGCACCGCCAGTTCCCTCAGCGCGCGCGGCCATCGGTCGCCGCCTCGCCGCCGGGCCAGGTCCAGCCACGCCTGCCGGTGATGAACCGCGAGCCAGGCGAGGCACAGCGCATACAGGAAGTGACCGTAGACTTTGCAAAGCATGGCCAGGCCGATCAGCACCGCCGCCGGGAGCATCCGCCCGCGCGCCAGCCCGCGCCAGAACAGCCATGCCGCAGCGACGCACACCGCCGTCGTCGGGAAGTCCAGCGCCACGAAGTGCGCGTCGGCGAACACTCGCGGCAGCAGGATGAACGACGCCGCCGCCAGGGCCGCGGTCCACCGGCTGTAATTTCTCCCGACGAGCATGAACAGCGCGAAGCTGCCCAGGAAGACGAAGATCGCGCATTGCAGACGGCAGCTCGTGACGTTGTCGAGCAGGCCGAACTGCCGGTGGACGACGTAGCGGATGAACGCGCCGGCCAGGCCGGCCAACGGCGGATGCTCGCTGGTCGGTCCCCAGAATTGATCAATGGTCGCCAGCCTCGGGCTGCGGAACCAGGCCGAGTGGGAGATGGCCGACGAGGCATAGGTCGGCTCGTCCCAGGTGATGCCGTAGTCGCCCAGGGTGGCCAGAACCAGCGCGCTCAACGCGAGCGCGAGCGCCATCGCCGGCTGCCACATCGGAATTTCCCGCGCCGGCAGGACGGCGGGCGGAGCAGGCTCGCGGCTTTCGGATCGCGTCATAGGGCCACCTTACACGCGACGGTCGGACAACGAACGCCCCATTCTGGCGACCGGGGTGGCGCCAGTCAAGCACTTCTTCGCCGCCGCGCAGTTTTGCGAAATCCTTCGATTAAGATAAAATCCCAACCCGCCGGCGACGCGTTCAACTGAAAGGTCTTCGCAAGCATGTCGAGGAATCCCTCTGCGCGGCGCGCCGTGGCGTGCGCCCTGCTGCTTCTCGCCGCGGGCGCGGCATCGAGCGCGACGCCCGACAGTGAACCCGTCGAGAAGCCGCACGATGTCATCATCATCGGCGCCGGACTCGCCGGGCTGACGGCCGCGTTCTACCTGAAGAGCTACGACGTCGTCGTCCTGGAGAAAGAGGGCCGGCCGGGCGGCAAGGCCATCTCGTGCAAGATCGGCGATTTTTCCTGCGCGATGGGCGCGGAATACATCGGCAAGCCGACCGACGAGATCGGCAAGGTCGTCCGCGCGCTGAAGCTGACGCCGGTGCAGATCCCTTCTCCCATGGACGCCGCCTGGCAGGACGGCGAACTCTACCTCGGCGAAACCGGGATCGCCTCGCTTTTCGTCCGCCGCGCCGGCGTCGGCGAATACAACCGGTTCGTCTCGGCCATGCAGGAATTCACGTCGGAGTACGAAGAGATTCCCCGCTTCGACCCGGATTCCGAACTGGCCGCGCTGGATGACATCAGCGCGAAGGACTGGCTGCACCGGATGAAGTTCCCGGAGATTTTCCTCGAGCGCTACAACGTCGCCGCGCGAGGCATTTTCGGCGCGAACCTCGGCGAGATTTCCGCGCTCAGCGCCCTGCCCGAGATCGCGTTCGACTACGAAGACGCGCGCCTCATCAAGGAAAACGAGAAGCTCGAGAACGAAACCGGCCGCGGCAGGCGCGCCACCGAAGCGTACACGTTCAAGACCGGCCTGACGGAATTGACCGATGCGCTCGCCGCGGACCTCGGCGACCGGCTCCGGCTGAACGCCGCCGTCCTGAGCGTGCGGACCGCGGACGGCCGCTGCGATGTGACGTACCAGGATGCGAAGACCGGCGAGCGGACGATCAGCGCGCGCGTGGTCATCCTCGCCGTCCCGGCGCCAGCCGCGCTGAAAATAGCGGGCGACGAACTCAGCGACGAGCAGAGGGAACTCCTCGCGAAGATTCCGTATTCCTCATACGCGACCGTCTCTTTCACCAGCAAGACGCCGATCTTCGACCGCGCGTTCGACCTGGCCGCGCCGGACGGACTCTTCTTCACGGACATCTACGACGCGACCTGGGTCCAGCGTTTCTGCGATCCCGACCTGAAGAAATCGGCCGGCTGCGTCACGACCGTCTACATTCCGCCGGAGAGCTACGCCGATCCGAAGCTCATGCGGATGACCGACGAGGAAATCCTCTCGGCCGTCCGCGCGGACCTGGAGCGCGTACTGCCCGGCGCCGGCGCGAAGATCACCGAGTCGCGCGTCGAGCGGTTCCCGCATGCGTTCCCGGTCATGACCCTCGGCGCGCACAAGCGCCTGATGCGTCTCCACGAGATCACGCTCGGCCGCCTCCTGCTCGCCGGAGATTACATGGTCTATCCCACCTTCGAGGGCGCCGCCAAAAGCGGCTATCTCGCCGCCCGAAAGGCCATCGCCGCGCTACAGAAGAAACGTTGAAGTGGGCTGACAGGCTTTAGTCGAAGGAATGGACTGAGAAGAACTCGTGCGGAGTGAAGATCGGCAGAGAAGACTTGGGAAAGTGACGCGGGTTGCGAGTGACCATACAGACCGCATTCACGCGAAGGGCGCTGAAGTACTGGACAGCATCTTCGAAATCGGAGAATTTCGCATCTATGGCCTGCTGCAGAATCTGTTCATCGCACGCGACGATGTGAAACGTGTCGCGCATGGCCCTGAGCATCGTAGTCGCAAAGTCGGGTCCGCGCATCTTGCGGACGATATAGTAAACATTCGGAAAGCTCAGCGCTGAGACCGCTCCTTCGATCTTCGCCCGTTCCGCGAGGAACCAGAGCCTTTGAGCGTCAGGGGCGAATGGCTGGCGTTCAAGAAGGACGTCCATCAACACACTCGTGTCGAGGAAGACGTTCATGACTTGATCCCGTACTTCACCATGAGCGCCTCGGTCAGGACGTCGCGCTCGCTCTTGCCCTTGGGCAGCCGGATAACTCCGGTCACGCGCGCGGCGATGGAATCAGGCGGAACGTCGTGCGGCGTGTTCTCCCTCCGGCTCGCGGACGTCACAAATCGCGCGAACATTGCTGACACGCTAGTTCGCTGGCGGACGGCCAAACGCTTGGCCTGTGCGATGACCTTTTCGTCCGCGCTTAAGGTGAGCTTCTTCATCGGCCCATTCTCCTATACGTGTGAATTGCAGCGCCATTATACGTACTGCCGGGCCGCGAGGCAAGGCGGGTTTATCGGATCGAAGGGAAGTCATCAACCGATGGACGACGCGGAACTTTGCGTCGGCGCGGGCATAATAATTCACCTCGGCGAGGCCGGCCGCGCGCGGTCTTTGGCCCATTGCCGCACGCGCTCGATGTCCTCCCGCATCGTCACCGACAGCGGCACGGCGCTCTGCATCGCCTGTAAAATATCCGCTTGCGCGACCTCGTGGTTCGAGTCGAACGCGTCGTACATGGCCGAGACGATGGCCTGCTCGATCTCCGCGCCGCTGAACCCTTCGGACTGCGCGGCGAGGCGCGCGAGGTCGTACTTCGCCGGGTCGCGTTTCCGCTTGGCCAGGTGAATGCGCGCGATCTCGATCCGCTCCGCCGTGCTCGGGAGGTCCACGAAAAAGATGTCGTCGAACCGTCCCTTGCGCAGCAGTTCCGGCGGCAGCCGCTCGATCGAATTGGCCGTGGCGACGCAGAAGACCGGCGTGGTGTTGTCCTGAAGCCAGGTGAGGAACGAGCCGAACACGCGCGCCGTGGTGCCGGCGTCGCTCATGCCCGAGCTCTCGATGCCGGAGAAGGTCTTCTCGATCTCGTCCACCCAAAGGACGGCCGGCGAGACGGACTCCGCCATCTCCAGCGCGCGCCGCATGTTATCCTCCGACGAGCCGATGAGGCTGCCGAAGATGCGGCTGAGGTCCAGCCGCAGCAGCGGAAATCCCCACGAGCCCGAGACCGCCTTCGCCGCCAGGCTTTTGCCGCAGCCCTGCACTCCGAGCAGCAGCAGACCCTTGGGCGGCGGCAGGCCGTAGTCGCGCGCGGCCGGCTCGTACGCGCGCGCCCGCCGCTTCAGCCAGAACTTCAGCAGTTCCAGTCCGCCGACCGAGCCGAGGTCCTCCGGAGTCTCGTAATATTCCAGCAGGCCGGACTTCTGGACGATCTGGCGTTTTTCCTCGCGGATGTATTGCACCTCTTCGCCGGCGAGCTTCGCGTCGCGGATGACGGCCTTGAAAAAGACGCGCTCCGCCTCCTCGAGCGTCAGCCCGAGCGCCGCATTCGCCATGCGCTCCAGCACCGGCGCGGTCAGTTCGACGCTCAGGCGCGGGTTGCTCTTGAGCGTCTCCGCGACGTCTCGCAGCACTTTCTTGAGCTGGTCCAGATCCGGCAGCGGCATGTCCAGGAAGTAGATTTCCTTCTCCAGGTCGAGCGGGATTTTCTTGCACGGCGCCAGGATCACGATGGTCTTGTACGAACGCTTCAGGCTGGCGTACAGGTCGCGGATTTTGCGCATCACCACGCGGTCATCCATGTACGAATGGAGGTCCTTCATCAGGTAGATCGTGCGGCCGGCCTCCTGGAGGATCTCCTCGAGCGCGGCGAGCGGCTGGCGCGTGGCCTCGCCGGCGGACGAGGCGACCGGTTGGAGCTCTCCGGGCGCGGCGCCCTGGAAATCCTCGATCTTGCGGAGCCCTTCCGTGCTGCTCCACTCGACCAGGCTCTTCTTCTCGGCCCGGGCGATGTTCGCGAGCAAGTTGCAGGCGCGGGACTCCTCGCTGGTGCGCAGGTAGATGATCGGGTACCGCGCGCGGATCAGCAGGTCCAGTTCTCGCGGGCAATCCACGGTGATCCTTTCTCCGGGTAAGCCTTAGTGCGATCCTTGCCACAGGGCGAAGACGCGCCGCACGCGCCGCCGGAAATCCTCGACGCGCGCCCGCCAGGTCAGCGCGTGGATCGCGGCCTCGTATTGCGGCGCCAGCTCCACCGCGCGGCGGTAGCTGGCCAGCGCCTGCCGGCTCCGCCCTTCCTGGCGGTAACTGTCGCCGAGCAGTTTCCACGCGAACGGGAGGTCCGGCTCGGCGGCGACCACCGCCTCGAGCGATCCGACGGCGTACTCCGCGTCTCCCCATTCCAGGTACGCGAGCGCGATGCGAATATCGTGGTTCGGCCAGAGGTCCCCGCACGCGCGGCTGCGCGCGAAGCAGTGCATGATCACGGGCAGCGGCGAGCGCGCCGCGACGTGCACCTCGCCGGCGATGATCCAGGCATAGGCGCTCGTGGGATCGTTCTCCGTGGCGATTCCCGCGAACTGGAGCGCCTGCTCCGCGTCGTCCTGGTGGAGCAATACGTGTCCGCGCGCCGCGCCGATGGCGCAATTGCGGCCGTAGCGGTCCATCGCCTCATCGGAGACGCGCGCCGCTTCCTCCGTCCGCTTCAGGAGGATCAGCGCCTCGGCCTGCGCGACGTACGCAGCGTAGTGCGTCATGTCGTAATGCGTCGCGCGCTGGAAGAGCGTCAGCGCTTCCGCGAAGAAGCCGCGCGCCAGGCAGCGGTGCCCGGCCAGGTAGATGCGCTCAGCGCGGTCGGTGTAGTTCCACTCGAGGTTCAGCGCGGGAGCGTCGGGGCAATCGAGCTCGACAAAGAACCGGTTTTCCCGGGCCGGCGCGGGACCGAATGGTTTGCCGGCGCCATTGGGAATCAATGCCATCTCACGCCTTCCGTGCCTGCGCCTTTAGGCCGAATACCGCCGCGTACTATCGCAGCGGCCGGTGTCGCTTGTCAAACGGCCCTGCGAGACAGTATAATACATCGAGGCGCATGAAGTGCGTCCGGACTGAAGCAGATCTCCCTGCCGGCGCTCGGTGAACTCCTGTTGACCGCGAGCGGTCTCCCGCTCGCCCGCTGTTTTTCTCTGGAAAGCCGTCTGGAAACGATGAAGCAGTTCAACGACAAAATCCGCAACATCGCCATCATCGCGCACGTGGACCACGGCAAGACCACGCTGGTGGACTACATGTTCCGCCAGAGCGGCACATTCCGCGAGAACGAGGAGGTCGTCGAGCGCGTGATGGACAACATGGACCTCGAGCGCGAGCGCGGCATCACCATCGCCGCGAAGAACTGCTCGATGACCTGGAAGGGCGTCAAGATCAACGTCGTGGACACGCCCGGCCACGCCGATTTCGGCGGCGAGGTCGAGCGCGCGCTGATGATGGTGGATGGCGCCGTGCTGCTCGTGGACGCCGCCGAAGGCCCGCTGCCGCAGACGCGCTTCGTCCTGCGCAAGGCCCTTGAGCGCGGGCTGCGCCTCATCGTCGTCATCAACAAGCTCGACCGCAAGGACGCGCGCCCGGTCGAAGTGCTCAACGAGATCTTCGACCTCTTCATTGATCTCGACGCCACGGACCACCAGGCCGAGTTCCCCCTGCTCTACGCGATCGGGCGCGAGGGCATCGCCAAGGCGACCATCGAGGAAGAGGGCAAAGACCTCGCGCCGCTCTTCGAGATGATCCTCAAGGAACTTCCGCCGCCCTCGTACGACACCGACGAGCCGTTCCAGATGCTCGTGACCGACCTGGGCTACTCCGACTACCTCGGCCGGCTGGCGATCGGCAAGATCGCCCACGGCTCCGCGAAGCGCAACGACCCGCTCGTCCGCATCAACGCCGAAGGCGTCGCGCTCCCATTGAAAGTCACCAGCCTCCAGACGTATCGCGGCGTCAAGATCGAGGACGTGGAGGAGGCCGCGCCCGGCGACGTGATCATTCTCGCGGGCGTTGAGGACGTGAACATCGGCGACACGATCAGCACGCGCGAGGCCCCGCGCGCCCTGCCGCGCGTGAGCGTGGACGAGCCGACCGTCTCCGTGATGATCACCATCAACAGCTCGCCTTTCACCGGCCGCGAGGGCAAGTTCGTCCGCGCCAGCCAGATCCGCGAGCGCCTGCTGAAAGAGGCCCTGCGCAACGTCGCCCTCCACGTCAAGATGACGGACGAGACCGACGAGTTCATCGTCGAGGGGCGCGGCGAGTTCCAGATGGTCATCCTCGCCGAGACTCTCCGGCGCGAAGGGTACGAACTCAGCATCGGCCGCCCGCAGGTGATCTATAAGGGCGAAGGCCCGAAGCGGCTCGAGCCGATCGAGCGCCTGTTCGTAGACTGCGATGAAAGGCACATGGGCGTAGTCATCGAGAAGCTCTCGCGCCGCAAGGGGCGCATGGTCAACCTCGTCAACCACGGCAGCGGGCGCGTGCGGCTGGAAATCTCCATCCCCACGCGCGGCCTGATCGGCTACCGCAACGAATTCCTCACCGACACCAAGGGCACCGGCATCATGAGTTCGTATCTCGACGGATACGAGCAATACCGCGGCGACTTCCCGACGCGCACGACCGGCTCGCTGGTGTCGAACGCCCAGGGCGACGCGGTGACCTACGCGCTGGAGACCCTGGAGGGACGCGGACCGCTGTTCATCACGCCCGGCGAGAAGGTTTACGAGGGAATGATCATCGGCGAGCACTGTCGCGAGAACGATCTTATCGTCAACCCGTGCAAGACCAAGAAGCTCACGAACGTCCGCGCAAAGGGTAAAGAGATGACCGTCATCCTCACGCCGGTCACTCCAGTCAGCCTGGAAAGCGGGATCGAGTTCATCCGCGACGACGAACTCGTCGAAGTCACGCCCAAATCCATCCGCCTGCGCAAGGCGCGCCTGTTCACCGGCAAGCCGCTTCCGGACCGCCTGCAGGACTGATTGGGCGAGGAACGACGCGTGATGGAGTTCCCGTTTACACCCCTGCCCGATTCGGTTTATAATTGAAGAGTCCGGTTTCCTTTCGCTGGGGATTCTTCGTCCATGCCTCAATCTCAAGCAGCGACCATCGTCATCTCGCGCGACGGGCGAGGGATCGCCGGCGATCATGCCGCCTTCGAAGACGCGCTCGCGGGCACGCTGCGGGAAGCCGGATTCGACCTGCTCGTCGTGCCGCACCTGTACAACCTGCGCGCCTCGCACCCGGCCGCGGCGGCCTTGATGCAGGCGCGCGGCGACCTCATGGTCGCCTCATGGCTGCATCCGCGCGCCGCGCTCTGGACGCTTCGCGCGCTGGGCGTCGGCGCGCGCATGATTCACTGCCTGAACCTGGCGGATTTCGCCACGGTAGGAGATTGCGCCCGGGCGCTGGCGCCGCAATCCGCGGCAGGCCGCGCCGCTGCGCTGAAGGAAATCGCGGACGTGGCGAGTCCGCGATGGTATCCGCTGATAGATTACTCGCGCTGCACGGGCTGCCGGAAGTGCGTGGACTTCTGTCTGTTCGGCGTGTACGCGCTCTCCGACGGCAACGTCGCCGTCAGCAATCCCGACAACTGCAAGAACGGCTGTCCGGCCTGCGCGCGGACCTGTCCGCAGCGCGCCATCATTTTTCCGCACTACTTCGCGGACGCCGCTATCGCAGGCTCTTCTCAGCCCGCCGTAGCGGCGGAGCCGCCGAGCCGTCCGGAGACTTCGCGCCCGGCGCCGCAGGACGATGCGCGCGTTGAAAGTGCGCCGCCGGGCGACCTCGATTACTTGATCACCGCCCTCGAGAAGTTGGATGAGTGACGCCGACCGCCTGCCGATGCCCGCTTCTACGGCCGCCGCCCTCGCGCCGGCCGCCGACGCATCCACTTTTCCCCGCGCCAAGGTGCGGACCGCTCCGGGGCATGGCATCCCGATCGTCCTGACCGCCGACCGCACCCTTTTCGCCGGCTACCGCGTCCTGTTCGAAGGCATGGTCAGCGCCAGCCAGACCACGCGCACGCCGTCGCTCGTGATGAAAACGCTCCTCGCCCCGCCCGCGCGGCGCGACGGCTTCCGCGCGTTCCAGTCGCCGCTCGGACTTCGCCGAATCGAGTCCGCGCTCGCTCGCGCGGGCTTTAGACAGGCGGACGTCGCCATCGTGGATCCGGCCTCGCTCAGGCGCGCGGTCGGGCCGGACACTCGCATCATCGGCGTCTCCTCCGGCGATCCGCTCGGCCTCGGTATGAACAGCACGACGATGTCGGCCATCCTCGGCGGGGAGATTTACACCAGCCGCTGGTTCCGGCGCCTCGTCGAAAGCATCCGCCGCCTTCGCCGATCCGCCGCGCCCGAAGCGAAGGTCGTGCTCGGTGGCGCCGGCGCGTGGCAGCTCCTCGGCAACCGCCGCGCGCAGGAGGAACTGGGGATTGACCACGTGGTCTCAGGCTATTGCGAAGGCAACATCGGCGCGCTCTTCGCCCGCCTTCTCGACGGCGAAGAACTCCCCGGCGCGCTCGCCGGAGAGCGCGTCGCCGCGGCGGAGAAAATCCCGCCGATCCTCGGCCCGACGCTCATGGGCGGCCTGGAAATCAGCCGCGGCTGCGGGCTCGGCTGCGCCTTCTGCACGCTCGCGCGCGTGCCGATGGAGCACCTGCCGATGGACGCCATCCTTGCCGACGCGCAGGTGAACCTCGCCGCCGGCGTGACGGACCTCGTTCTCGTCACCGAGGACGTTTTCCGCTACGGGGCGCAGGGCGCGCGCGCGCGGCCGGCGGCGCTGATCGAACTCGTCACGCGCCTGCGCTCTCTCGCCCGGACGCGGCTGATCCAGACCGACCACGCCAACGTCACCTCGGCCGCTCAGTTCAGCGACGAGGAACTCGCCGCCGTCCGCCGCGGCATCGCGGGAGACGGCCGACACGAATTCGTCTGGCTGAACCTCGGCGTCGAAACCGCCTCCGGCTCGCTGCTCGCCGCAAACGGCGGCCGCGCCAAGATGGCCGGAGTCGAACCGGAAGCATGGGACGAATTCTCCGAACAACAGGTGCGCCGCCTCGTCCGGCTGGGCTACTTCCCGCTCATCAGCCTCCTGTTCGGGCTGCCGGGCGAGACGCCCGCCGACGTGGAGCGGACGCTCCGCTGGGTCCAGCGGCTCTCGGGCGAACGGCTGGCGATCTTCCCGCTCTTCAACGCGCCGCTGAACTCCGGCGCGGCGACGTTCGGCCTCAAAGAAATGTCCGCCGCGCACTGGCGGCTCTTCCGCGCGTGCTACGACCTGAACTTCCGCTGGGTTCCGCAGCTCTTCTGGGACAACCAATCCGCCGCCGGCGTGCCGCTCTGGCGGCGCAGCGCGCTGCAGGCGCTCGGCCGCGCGCAGACGCTCGCCTGGAAATGCCTCTTCGCGGCAAGGTCGGGGAGAATCCGATCATGACCCCGTCGCTCGCCGGAGCGCCGCCGCGGCCAGGCGTGAAAGAGCTTCGCGAAGCCTACGAATCCGCCCGCGCCGCCCTGCTCGCATGGCAAACGCCCGAGGGATGCTGGAACGGGGAACTATCGCCTTCCGCCCTCGCGACCGCGACGGCGGTGAGCGCCTTTTCCGTCGTCTCGCGCGAGCGATTCGCCGACTTCATCCGGCGCGGCGCGGCGTGGCTGGCGGCCCACCAGAACGCCGACGGCGGCTGGGGCGATACGCCTGAGAGCCGCAGTAACGTCTCGACGACGATGCTCGTCGAGGCCGCATTGCTCCTTTCGGGCCACGAAAATTCGGATCCCGCCGAGGCGGCGCTGCGCAGAGCCGGGCGATATCTCGACGCCACCGCCGGTGCGACCGCCGACTCGCGCGTGCGGGCGCTTCAAGCGGTCTACGGCAAGGACCGGACCTTCGCCGCGCCGATCCTGACCAACTGCGCGCTGGCGGCTGCGGGCCCCACGCGCCCGGGATGGCGCCACGTGCCGGCGCTGCCCTTCGAGCTGGCCTGCCTGCCGCGCGCGAGCTTCCGGCTGTTCAACCTCGAAGTGGTCAGTTACGCGCTTCCGGCGCTGATCGCCGTCGGCCAGCTTCGCCACCATGCGGCGCCCAGCCGCAACCCGCTCCTGCGCGCGCTCCGGGCGGCGGCGGTCGCCCCGACGCTCCGGCGGCTCCAGGCGATCCAGCCGGAGAGCGGCGGGTTTCTGGAGGCCGTACCGCTGACCAGCTTCGTCGTGATGAGCCTCGCCGGCGCCGGACGGAGCGATCATCCCGCCGCGCGCCGCGGGCTGCAATTCCTGTCGCGGTCCCTCCGCGCGGACGGAAGCTGGGCCATTGACACGAACCTTTCGCACTGGCTCACGAGCCTGGCGGTGGCCGCGCTGACCGCCGGCGGGAATCCCTTCGAGCCCGATGCCGCGCGCACGCGCCGGTGGATCCTCGACTGCCAGCACCGCCGCGGACATCTCTACACCGGCGCCGCGCCCGGCGGCTGGGCCTGGACGGACCTTTCCGGAGGCGTCCCCGACGCCGACGACACCTCCGCCGCGCTGCTGGCGTTGAGCCGGCTCGGCGGCGAGGCGGCCGATGCCGCACGACTCGGCGTCGGGTGGCTCATCGGTCTTCAGAACCGCGACGGCGGATGGCCGACGTTCTGTCGCGGCTGGGGAAGGCTTCCCTTCGATCGCAGCGCGCCGGACCTGACCGCGCACGCGCTGAGGGCGATCTCGGCGTGGCACGGGGTCATCTCCGACGCGAAGGAGCAGCGCGCCCTGCGGCGCGGCGTGGAATATCTCCGCCGCACGCAGCGCGCCGACGGCGCGTGGGTCCCGCTCTGGTTCGGGAACCAGCAGGCGCCGCGCGACGAGAACCCGCTCTACGGCACCGCGCAAGTGCTCGCCGCCTGGCGCGACCTGGGCCTGGGCAACGGCGTCGAGGCGCAGCGCGGCGTGGCCCGGCTCCTCCGCGTGCAGAATCCCGACGGCGGCTGGGGCGGCGACGAGAACGTGCCGAGCAGTGTCGAGGAAACCGCCCTCGCGCTGGACGCCCTGGCCGGCGCGCCCGAGAGCGAGTCCGCCGTAACCGCCCGCGACCGCGGCTGCGCCTGGCTTCTCGCGCGAATCCGCGATGGCGGCCTGGACAAACCCGCGCCGATCGGTTTGTATTTTGCCAAGTTGTGGTATGCTGAAAGGGTCTACCCGGCGCTGTGGACGGTCTCCGCGCTCGGGCGAATTTTAGGCGGCGCCGCAAATCGCTCGGCGCCTGTTTCATAACCCGCGGAAGTCGCGGGACGTTTCCGTTCCTTCGTAATCGTAATCACTACTGTCCGGTTAAATCTCTAGGAATGACAACTGTTTTGTAACGTTGATCTCCGGATTTGAGATCGGGCCTTGTGAAAAGAGCTGTAAAACCGGGTCTTTTTGGAAAAT
>JBKQWE010000006.1:0-28546 GCA_052139675.1 Candidatus Brocadiia bacterium | reverse complement strand
GGCGCTTCAGCCGGCGCAGCAGCCACGTCGCCGCCGGCCAGTACAGCGCGCAATAGAGCGCCAGCGCCACCCAGCCTTCCGGACCCACGTAGCGGAGCCAGTGCAGCAGCGCAATGAACAGGGCGTACCCCGCCAGGAGCGACCAGAGCCAGGCCCGGCGCGAGGCGCTCCGACCCGCCATCACCAGCCACGGCGTCAGCGCCACCCACGCGAGGAACCCGCAGTCCAGCGGTGGAAACGCCGCCCAGATCAGCGCGGCTGACCCGAACGCCAGGAGCGCGGTCGCCAGATGCCCCTTGAGGAATCCCAAATCGTGATCTCCGCTGTCCACTGAACCGCACCCTGCCGGTGGGTGAAAAAGGCGCGGGGCAGGCGATTGTCTCCAACCTCCTGCCCCGCTCCGAGAACGGCCATCAGCCTCTCAGCGTGGCATTAATGTGAGGTGCCGCCGCTCAGAACGTCGATCTGCTCCTGGGTGTCGAGATAATGCCAGATGAGGAAGCCTTCGCTCGCGCTGAAAAGGTTGACCGGCGCCGCGCCGGTCACGGTCGAAGTGGGCAGCACGGAGTAGTTGCCGGCGAAGCGCTTTCCCGGTTGCGTGGGATAGGAGATCGTTGCGATGCTGGCGCTGATGTCCGCGTAGTCCAGCGGGATGCCGTCGGCAGTGGCTTCCGACCAATTCAGAATCACGCCTTCGTTGTCGGCGGCCTGCAGCACGTGCCAGTCGCCGTAGAGGACATTGTAGGCGTTCTTGTGCGCAAAAGTACCGTAGCCCAGCCGATACTGCGTGGTCAAGGTCGGCGAGTAGGCGCCCTCGGTCGCCTCATCCCACTTCGAGAAGGTGTCGGAACAGATCGCGCGGGCGCCCAGCAGTTTCTGGCTCTTGAACTGCGGGCAGCCGGCGTAGGCCTTGATGCCCGGAGTGGTGCTGTCGGTGAAGTCGGCATAGGCCTGGCCGGATGAATCCACCGGGATGCCGGCGCCGACCGTCGTCAGGGCCGGCGTCGTGTAAGGGACGCCGCCCTTGCCTTGGCCCGTGAAGGCCCGCGACGCGCCGCCCGTGCTGATCGGGACTCCGCGATAGTTGTACGAGCATTGAAAACCGAAAACGTCGAATTGGTTCTGCCATCCGTTCCAGTATCCGTTGGCGGTTGGGGTTGCGCCGCTGTTCTGCACCATCTGAGGATAGTTGCCGCCGCGCAAAGCGTCCGCGTCGTCCAGGCCGGTGCCGGTCATCAGGGTGGATATGTCGCCTTTTGACAGGCCGGCGTTCGCAGCGCCCGAATCCCACGGCATGCCCGGCGCGGACGGGCAGATGAGCACTTTGGCGTCCTGGATGTAAGCGCCCGTGAGCAGGTAGCCCAGGCCGACCGGGCCGGCGAAGCACGCCTTTCCGGCCTGCGGCGCCGTGTTCGGGGTCGTGGATCCGTAGTAGATCGTCGGCGATCCGAAGAATACCGTCCTGAAGAAGTTCACGCCCGGGAACGCGAGACCGCAGGGTATGCCGGCTGTCTCCTGCTTGCCGAAGACCGGCAGGTTCAACGGCTGGTCCGTCACGACCGAAGGCTCGCCCGTCACGGGCGATTTTTCATAGGGGATCAGGCCGGTCATCTGGCACGTATACATCGCTCCGTTGATGTACGTCTTGTAAGTGACCTGGCCGCTTCCGGCCTGGGTCGTGCTGCTCGGGTCGATGCCATAGCCCGGATAACAGGGGAAGTAGCCGGCGAAATCGGCGCAGTACGATTCCAAGCCCTTCGAGAACTGGTTGAGATTGTTGAGGCACGCGATGCGCCGCGCCTTCTCCCTCGCCGAGGTCAGCGCCGGCAGGAGCAATCCGGCCAGGATGCCGATAATCGCAATCACCACCAGCATCTCGATCAACGTAAAGGCCGCCGAACGCCTGCCCCGATGTCCGATCTGCATGAGGTTTCCTTTTCTGCTCGCCGCGATTGCAATCCCTGGCACCCAGCAATGCTAGTATTTCGTTCAACCTTAGTCAAGTCAAGAAAACCGGCTCTCCGCGAGGTTCTTGCGCTTCTCCGAAATGCCGGGTAAAATGCGGCGCGTGGGGCGCTGCGCGCAATCCCGAACGGGAGGACACGCCATGAGCAGCCAGCGGAAGAAAGTGCTGATCCTCTCCGCCAAGGCCGGCGCCGGCCACTTGCGGGCCGCGGCGGCCATGGAGCAGGTGCTCAAAGAGACCCATCCCGAGATCGAGACGCACAACGTCGAGGCGCTTGAATACACGAATCCCGCGTTCCAGGCCAGCTTCACGAGCGCGTACAACAAGCTCGCCTCCGACCTGCCTTCGGTCTGGGGAATCATCTACGAGCAGATGAACAAGAAGTCCTCCGCGAAATCGAAGAAATTTGCCGCGCTCATTGACCGGCTGAATGCCACGCCGATCGTCCGCATGGTCCGCCGGCACGCGCCCGATGCCGTCATCTGCACTCACTACCTGCCCGGCGAAATCCTCGGCCCGCTTCGGCGCAACGGCAAGCTGGCCGCGCCGCTGTTCGTGACGCTGACCGATTACGACATCCACGCGATGTGGATCCAGGAAGGCGTGGACCGGTACTTCGTCGCAACCGACGAAATGGCGCACGCGCTCCAGGAAACGGGGATCGGCAGCGCGAAAGTCAGCGTGACGGGAATCCCGATCATGCCGGTCTTCTCGCAGCCGCAGCTCTCGCCCCGGGCGATGCGGCTGAAGCTCGGCCTGCGCGCGGAGCCGCCGACCGTCCTCCTCTCGGCCGGCGGGTTCGGCCTGAAGCGCGTGGACGAAACCGTGGCCATGCTCGCCGACGCTGTGGACGACGTGCAGCTCGTCGCGCTGGCGGGCAGGAACGAGAAACTCGAAAAGGCGCTGAGAGCCGTCGCGGCGGCGCGGCCGGGAAAGATCGTGCCGATGGGGTTCGCCGGGAACATGCACGAGCTCATGGCCGCCAGCGATTTCGTCGTCTCGAAGAGCGGCGGCCTGACGTGCGCCGAATGCCTGGCGATGGGAGTTCCGATGGTGATCTTCAACCCGATCCCGGGACAGGAAGAGCGCAACGCGGATTATCTGCTCGAGAACGGCGTGGCGCTCCGTGCCAGTTCCTCCGCGCACCTGGTCTACAAGGTGCGCCGCCTGCTGACCGACCCGGCGCTCCTCGCCCGCATGAAGAGCGCCACGCAGCAGATTGCCCGCCCGCGCGCGGCATTCGAGATCGTCGAGACCGTGCTCAGTTGCATCTGAAATATCTAACCACGAAGGGCACGAAGAGCACGAAGGACGGATTGTGAAGCATTAAATTCTCGGCCTTTCTTCGTGCTCTTCGTGCCTTCGTGGTGAAGCGTCGTGTGACGTTTGTCATGCAGCGTTCAAGAAGCTCGCATCTCGATCACGCGCAGCGCCGCGGGCGCCGCGTCCACCTCCACCGGCGTCCAGCCTGCCGGCTCGCCATCCACCTGCACCGGCAACGGCTGCTGCGACGTGATGCGCAGCCGCGCCGCCGTCCCGTGGCGGACGTCACTCCGCAGCAGGTGCCGCCGCCGCGCCGTGGCCCAGAGATAGCGCAGCAGGTTCCGCAGGCCGGGCCGCTCGAACACGACCCAGTTCAGCAGGCCGTCGTCGTCGCGCGCCTCCGGCGCGAGCGGGAGTCCGAGCGCGTATCGCGGCAGATTGAAGACGAACGCGTGCGTCCCTGTGACGCGCTCGCCGTCCGCCTCGAGTTCCAGAGGCCCGTACGAATATCCCGCGATCGCCTCGAGGATCCGACCGACGTAGCTCCAATACGTGACGCGCTTGAGCGTGCGGCCGCGCGCGCGCCAGAGCGCCAGCCGCCGGACGACCTCCGCATCGAAGCCGACGCCGACCATGGAGCTGAAGCGCCGGCCGTTCGCGCGCCCCAGGTCCACCGTGCGCGCGCGCCCCCGCGCGATCGCTCCGGCCAGGCGCTCCGCGTCGGATGAAAAGCCGAACGCCTGCGCGAAGACGTTTTCCGTGCCGAGCGGCAGGACGGCGATCGGCACGCGAGGACCTTCATTGATGAGATCGCCGACCGTGCCGTCGCCGCCGGCCGCGACGACGCAGTTCCATTTCGCAGCATGGTCCGGGTCGGCCAGTTCGGCGGTGCGCTCGCGACGGTGCCAGAGTTCCTTGGGCTCGAAACCCGCGCGGCCGAGCGCCTCCGCCAGCGCGGCGACGCGCCGCCGGTTCGCCAGCGAGCCGCTGTAAGGATTCGCCACGATCAGAACGCCGCGCGCGTCGCCGGTGTCATTGCCCGCCATTGATTAACCCGACCACATAAAACGGACGAGTGGCGAGTCCCATGATGGGGACTCGCCACTCGCCGCCGCTCGGTGTCTTTGTGCCCTCTTTGCCGGAATTCCGGGCTGATCCCGCATTCCTAACGCGTTCCCTTTCCCAGCCCTTGCTTCGTCAGCCAGGCGCAGCTTTCGCGAGCCGCCGTCGTCATATCCGTCGCGCAACTGTCCAGCTCCACCACCAGCCATTGGAGCACCTTCGGATCGGCGGCGCGGACGCAGCCGGTCACGTCCATCTTGCCCGCGCCCACCGCCACGTGCGGCTGATCTTTCACCAGCGGCCCGTCCTTGACGTGGAGCAGCGGCATGCGGCTGCGATACTTCTTGACGACCTCCGGCACTTTCACCGCGCCGAAATTCGCCGCCCAGTAGATATCCAATTCGCCGAAGATATCCGGCGCCTGCTCCATCAGCAGGTCGTACTTGTACCGGCCGCCCTCGACATCGAATTCCCACCAGTGATTGTGATAGCCGAACTTCATCCCGTGCGGTTTCAGCAACTCGGCGGCCTTCTGAAGCTCCGCCGCCACGGTCTTCACGCCGTCCGGCCCCTTGAACTTGTCCGGCCCCCGGTTCGTAATGATCATCTTGTAGCCGAGCGCGTTGGCGGTCTCCACGGTCTCCTTGAGATTCTCCGCCGTCGGCAGCCCCACGTGCGCCGACGAGGCGACCAGCCCGAGGTCGTCGAGCATCTTGCGCACTTCGGCCGGTTTCTTGCCGTACAGCCCGGCCATTTCGACGCCGACATAGCCGGCCGCGGCGACCTCCTTGAGCGTGCCGAGCAAGTCCTTCTCCGCCTCCTTGCGCAGCGTGTAAAGCTGAATACTGACCGGCGGCTTCTGCTTCGCCATGGCGTCCTCCCTCTGAATTATGCCGGAACGGCCTTGTGGGCGTACACGATGACGCCCGTGCGGCCCTCCGAGCGAATCTTGCGGAATTCCAGGCGCACCTTCATTCCCATCTTCATGTCCTCGGGCGCGACGTCCGCCACCTGGGCGGTCAGGCGCGTCGTGTCCTCCATCTCGATCACGGCGACGACATAAGGCACTTCCTGCGCAAAGGCGGGCGGCGCGACGCGGATGACGCTATACGTCAGCACCTTGCCCGACTGCGCCATGGGCTTCATCTCGAACTCGCGACCGCGGCATCCGTCGCAGACCTGGCGCGGCGGAAAGTGCATCTTCCCGCACCCCTTGCACCGGGCGACTTCGTTCAGAAGGCGCTGCCGCCGTTCGCGCCAGACGCGGACTGTGCTCATCTCAAATCAGCTCCAATACGTGCACCACGGAACTTCCGCCGCTGCCGCCCATGTTCTGAGTCAGGCCGATCCGCGCGTTGCGGACCTGGCGCTCGCCGGCCTCGCCGCGCAGTTGCGTCACCACCTCGTTGATCTGCGCCACGCCGGTCGCGCCGACGGGATGGCCCTTCGATTTCAGGCCGCCGCTCGTGTTGACCGGCGACCGGCCGTCGCGCGCGGTCAGGCCGCTGCGCGCCGCGTCGCCGCCCTGCCCGCGCGGCACGAATCCCAGTTCCTCGATCGCGCACACCTCGGCGATGGTGAAGCAGTCGTGCACCTCCGCGAGCTGGATGTCCGCGGGCGTGCGTTTCGCCATCTTCAGCGCGATCTGCCCGGACCGCTCGACCGCCGGCAACCGGGTCAGGTCGGCGCGGCGATAGAGCGCCAGGCTGTCGGTCGCGTGGCCGATTCCGGCGATCCGCACCGGCGCCTTCTTCGCGATCTTTTTCGCCATCTCCAGCGGACACAGGATCGCCGCCGCGGCGCCGTCGGTCACCGGCGAGCAATCGAGAATGTGCAGCGGGTCGGCGACCATCATCGAATCGAGCACGTCCTCCACGGTGATCCGGTTCCGGAACTGCGCCAGCGGGTTGAGCGCCCCGTTCGCGTGGTTCTTCACCGCGACGGCGGCGAGCTGCTCGCCGGTCGTGCCGTAGCGCTCCATGTGCGCGCGCGCGATCATGGCGTAGAGGCCGGGGAACGTCACTCCGTGGAACGCTTCGTAGTCCTGGTCGGCGGCCGTCGCGAGCGCCGCGGTGCACGCGTCGCCGGCCACGTCGGTCATCTTCTCGACGCCGATCGCCAGCACGACGTCGCTCAGGCCGCTGGCGACCTCGATGAAGGCCGACCGCACCGCCAGCCCGCCCGAGGCGCAGGCCGATTCCACGCGCGTCGCCGGGATCGGCCCCAGGCCCAGGAAGTCCGAGGCCAGGCTCGCCAAGTGCTCCTGCTCGGCGAACAGGCCGCTCGACATGCAGCCGACGTACATCGAGTCCACGCGGTCCACGCCCGCGTCGGCGATCGCCGCGAGCCCCGCCTCGACCATCAGGTCGCGCAGCGATTTTTCCCACAGCTCGCCGAACCGCGTCATCCCGATCCCGATAATGGCCACATCCCGCATCGTCCGCCGCTCCACATTTCAATATCGAAAACGCCGGTCAATCCTCTTCGCGCGCGATCTTGCTGCGGAACCGCGCGTAGCGCGTGTAATCGAGCTGCACGGTCGGCTTCGCGAGAATCTCCTCGACAGTCGGCCCGCGGCCGCGCACCTCCGCGATCCGCCCGGTGACCGTGAAAACGAACGCATCGCTGCCCGCGCCCGATCCGTAAGAGACCATGAAGATTTTCTGCCCCGGCTTCGCCACGTCGAGGACGGCGCAGAGCCCGAGCGGCGACGCGCCGCTGTACACGTTGCCGATGCGCGGCGACAGCAGCCCCGCGCGGCATTGCTCCTTGGAGAACCCGAGGAGTTGTCCCGCGCGCACCGGGAACTTGCCGTTCGGCTGATGGAAGATCGCGTGCGCGAAATCG
This sequence comes from Candidatus Brocadiia bacterium, assembly GCA_052139675.1. Classification (GTDB taxonomy): domain Bacteria; phylum Planctomycetota; class Brocadiia; order CAIUPP01; family CAIUPP01; genus JBEKCB01. The sequence goes on along the minus strand of JBKQWE010000006.1, from coordinate 21,408 downwards.
CCGACCTTCAGGCCGGTCTGCTCGAGCAGTTTCCGCGCCGCCGTCATCGTGTGATGGAAATAGCCCGGCTCGCCCGTGAAGCGCCCGCCGTGCCGCGGGAACCGCTCCTCCTCGCGGCGCCAGAAGTCGGGCGTGTCCGTGGTGTACGAGATCGAAGCGTCCATCGTCGCCGCGACGCCGTCGCGCCCGAAGAGGAACGCCGCGGCGCCGGCGGCGGTGGCGAACTCGAGCGGGTCGCCCGGCGCGCCCTGCGCGGTGTCGGAGCCGATCGCCAGGGCGCACTCGACGGCGCCCGCCTCGACCAGGCGCGCGCACAGGTACATCGCCTCGGTGCCCGCCTTGCAGGCGAACTCCAGGTCGGCGGTGTGGATCCAGCGGGTGGTCCCGATCGCCTCGGAGACGACGGTGCTGCTGGGCTTGACGGCGTACGGATGCGACTCGGAGCCGATGTAGATCGCGCCGATCTTCGCCGGGTCGGTCGCTCCGCGCCGGATCGCGCGGCGCGCCGCCTCGACCGCCAGCGTGATGCAGTCCTGGTCGCGCGCGGCGACGGCCTTCTCCTCCATGCCGAGTCCCTTGCGATAGGCTTCGGCCTCCCATCCCCACGCGCGCGCGACTTCAGAAGTCTTGATGCGGTAGCGCGGGATGTACGCGCCATAGCCCACAATCCCGACCGGGTCCTTCATCCGTACCTCTCCGACGAAACAACGGCCGATTTGACCGCGAAAGCGCGAAAACGCGAAACACGGCAACGAAAAACAGCTTTGGAACCACAGATGGACACAGATAAGCACAGATACGAACCTTCATAACTGTATGCATCCGTGTTCATCTGTGTTTATCTGCGGTTTAAACTTTTCTTTCGCGCTTTCGCGTTTTCGCGGTCAAACAATTCGCCGTTACCGTTTTTTGTTTCTTCACGGTCCGGGTTCAGCGGACCGCCGTACCGGTTTCGCCGCCGCACAGCGCCGATTCGACCGTGCCGGCGACCAGGCCCGAAACGATCCGCGCGTCCACGCCGCGAATCCTCCGCGCGATCTTGTACAATCGCTCGACCTTCCCGAGCATTCCGCCGGTCACGTCCGGCCGGTCCGCGCGCGGCGGGACTGCGGCGCGAAGAGCGCGGCGGATTCGGGCGATGTTCTTCCGGTCCACGCATCGCACACAGTCCGCTGCGCGCTCGTGGACGGCCGGCGGCGCTGGAGAGAGGCGGCGTGGAGCAGCAAGATACACACCTTCCACGTCGCATGCAAGTATGATCCGCTCCGGATGCAGCCGGCCGGCCAGAAAATCGAAGAGTTCCTCCGTGCTCAGGATCGTGAAACCGCGGCGCTCGTCGAGCACGGCGTCGCCGTGGATCAGCGGAACCTGGCCGCCTTTCAACAGCGCGCGGATCACTCGCAGGTCCCAGCAGCGCACCTTGCCGTCGCGCGCGATCAGCTCCGCGCTGGGACTGACGAGCGTCGGACGCAGGCCGCCGCGCGCCAGGGCGTCCAGCACGCGCGCGTTCATCTCCAGCACGCCGCGCCGCGTCTCCGCAAACCCGCGCCATCCGCCGCCGCCGGCCAGCCCTTCGCGCGTGCGGTGCCGCTTCGCCGGGAAATGCGCGAACCCGCCGCCGCCGTGCGCCAGCAGGAGCCGCATCTGAGGACGCCGCTCGAGCGCCCGCGCGATTTCGCCCGCCAGCCGCTCGACCGCCGCCCTTCGGAACGCCCGGCGCCGCCGCTTGTCCCCCAGCAGCGACCCGCCGAGCTTCAGGAAGACGAGCGATGGCGAACCCGAATCTTTCACTAAACGGTCTCCATAACGACCACGAAATCAACGGCATTTTGAACCGCGAAAACGCGAAAGCGCGAAAATGGAAATGTCAAAACGGATTTGAAGCCACAGATGGACACAGATAAGCACAGATACGAACTTTTGTTAACTGTGTACATCTGTGTTCATCTGTGGTTTAAAGTTCTTCTTTCGCGTTTTCGCGCTTTCGCGGTCAAACAATCCGTGGTTGCCGTTTTTCGTTTCTTCGCGGTCCGCGGCTAAATAATCCGTGCGCCCGGTCCGGCGCGGTCGGCCAGCACCTCGCAGCCGATCTCGCGCGCAAGCTCGTCAGCGACCCGCGCGGCATCTTTTTCGAGCGTGAGGACGTGGACGTTCGGGCCCGCGTCAATGGTGAAGTACGCCTCGATGCCGCGCTTCCGAAGGCCGTACACCGCGCGGATCGCCTCCAGCGTGCCGGCGGTCCAATAGATCAGCGGCGGTTTCGAGGTCAGCATCACCGCGTGCATCGAGAGCGCGTCCTCCTCGGCGGCTTCGCCCAGGAGCGCCAGGTCTCGGCGCAGGATAGCCTGGCGGACGCGCTCGGCGCGGCCGGGAATCGCCGCCAGGCGGCCCGCAAACGCTTCGCTCGTGTGCGCGATCCGGTGCCCCTCCGCGGAAGAGACCGGCTTCTCCTCGCGCGAGACCAGCGCGATGAGGTCGCGCAGTTCCGGCCAATGCGTTTCCGGCGCGATGGGTTCGGCGAAGGATTCCCGGTGACTCGATCCCGGATGCAGTTCCACGAATCCACCCGGCACCGAGCGCGCGGCCGAGCCGGAGCCGAGCCGCGCGATGCGCGAAAGCTCCGCCGCATCCGCGCGAATGCCGTACGCCGCCGAGGCCGCCACGGCCAGCGCGGCGAACCCGGAGGCGGACGAGGCGATGCCGCAGCCGGTCGGAAAACTGTTCTGCGACGCGACCCGCGCGCGCTCTTTCCGGCCGGCGATCCGCCGGACGCGGTCCAGGAAGAGGCCGATTCGTTCCGGGGATTTCCCGCCGGGCGGCGCGCCGTCGAGCCGGACCTCGTCGCCCGAAGCGCTCTCGTCCAGGAGCGCGACCGTCGTCGTCGTGACGCATGCGGAAAGCGTCATCGAGATGCTCGGGTTCAGCGGCAGGTTGTCCGCGCCCGGCCGGTTTCCCCAGAACTTGATGAACGCGATATTGGCGCCGGCCAGCGCGGTGACGTTCGAAGCCAAGATTCACTCCGGGAAACGAAGAAGCATGAATGATGAACGACGAAGCGCTTCCTCATTCGTCATTCGAACTTCAGAGTTCCGCCGAGGCTGGTCGTGATGGTGCTGTCGGCGCCGGCGAGGCGCAGCTCGGCGGCGATGCGTTCCTCGCCGGCCTCGTCATCCACCAGCGCGATCATCGCGCCGCCCCGGCCCGCGCCGGAGAGCTTCGCCCCGAGCGCGCCTTTCCGCAACGCGACTTCGACGAGCCGGTCCAGCTCCGGGCTGGAGACGCCGACGTGCCGCAGGATGCTGTGCGAGTGGGTCATGCAGACGCCGAGCTCGGCGGAGGAGCCGCTGCGGATGACCTCGCGCGCGACGCTGGCCATCGAGCCGAGTTCCCAGAAATACGAATCATACCGCGCCCGGTCCTTGTCGCGCGCCGCGCTCACGTCCTCGACCACCTGGAGCGTGGGCGATTCGATCCCCGTGTCGCCCACGACGAAGCGGAAGCGGTTGGCGCCGACGGTGATCTCCTGCGGCGGCTTGCCGCGGACGAAATAGACCGGTTCGCCCTGCGCGACGACCGCGCAATCCACGCCGCTCGGGTTGCCGTGGAACTCGCGCTCGGCCTCGATGGCCAGCTCGCAGACCTGTTCCGTGTCGAGCTTGCGGCCGAGTGCGCCGCAGACGCCGCGCACGAGGGCGACGGCGATCGCCGCGCCGCTGCCCATCCCGCGCCGCATCGGGATCGTCGAGTGCAGCCGGATGCGCATCCCCTGTTTCTGCTCGCCGAAGATCCCCGCCACCGACTCGGCGAGCCGATACAGCGGCGCCAGCCGCTCGGAGGCCTCTTCCGCGCTGTGGACGCGCTCCTTCAACTCCTCCGAGCTCATCTCGATGGCGCCGCCCGGCGTCAGTTCCACTTCCGCGCGCGCGCGGACTCCCCGCAGCGGAATCGCGATGGCCGGATGGCCGTAGACCACCGCGTGCTCGCCGATCAGGAGGATTTTGCCCGGCGCTTCGCCCGACGCATTCGTCATCGAACTCTCCGTACCTCGAAGACACGAAACAACGTCAACGACATCTTGACCGCGAAAACGCGAAAGCGCGAAAACGGCAACGGACAACGGCTTTGGAACCACAGATGGACACAGATGAACACAGATGTATGCAGTCAAAAAATCCGTGTCTGTGCATATCTGTGTCCATCTGTGGTTTAAATTCTTCCGTGGTTTAGATTCGTCTTTCGCGTTTTCGCGCTTTCGCGGTCAAACAATCCGTACTTGCCGTCTTCGTTTTTTCGCGGTCCGCGGGCCGCCGTGCATTCGATTCTATATGTCCATCGGTACAATTGCAACGCATGCAGGCGGACGCTATGATAAGCGGCGTGCGGCGGTGAAAGGGAGACCCGGTCGAGTCCTCGAGCGCGGCCGCCGCCGCTTCGGGACCAATGTCAGATTCGGAAGCCAGCTTATGCCCAGAGTCCTGGTCGCGGATTCGCTGTCGGATGTCTGCATCGCAATCCTGCGCGATGCCGGACTGGACGTGGATGTCAACACCGGCCGGAGCGAGGAGGAACTCGTCCGGCTCATTTCCGCCTACGACGCGATGGTGGTCCGCAGCGCGACGAAGGTGACCGCGCGCATCCTCGAGGCGGCCGACCGCCTGAAGGTGGTGGGCCGCGCGGGCGTCGGCGTGGATAACGTGGATGTGCCGGCGGCGTCGCGCAAGGGCGTGGTGGTGATGAACACGCCGCTGGGGAACATCACCAGCGCTGCGGAACACGCCGTGGCGATGCTGCTGGCGCTGGCCCGCAATATCGCGCCCGCGGACGCCTCGATGAAGCGCGGCGAGTGGGAGAAGAAGAAATTCACCGGCGTGGAGCTCTCGGAGAAAACGCTTGGCGTGGTCGGGATGGGCAAGGTCGGGCAAATCGTCGCGCGCGCCGCGATCGGGCTGGGGATGGGAATCTGCGCGTACGACCCGTTCCTGCCGGAGCGCCGCGCGAAGGAACTCGGCGTCGAGCTGGTTGAGCTCGACGCGCTCCTGCAGCGGTCGGACTTCGTCACGATCCACACGCCGCTGACCGACAAGACCCGCGGTCTGATCGGCCCGGCGGCGCTGGCGAAAATGAAGCCCTCCAGCCGCCTGGTCAACTGCGCGCGAGGCGGCATCGTGGACGAGGCGGCGCTCGTCGAGGCGCTCAACAACAGCCGGCTGGCCGGCGCCGCGCTTGACGTGTTCGATGCGGAGCCGCTCCCGGCCGACAGCCCGCTGCGCTCGGCGCGGAACATCATCCTCACGCCGCACCTCGGCGCCAGCACCGAGGAGGCGCAGATCAAGGTCGCCGAGGCGATCGCGCGCCAGATCGGCGCGTTCTTCAAGGAAGGCAAAATCCAGTCCGCGGTCAACCTCAGCGTGACGCTCACGCCGGAACTGGAGCCGTTCGCCAAGCTTTCCGAGACGCTCGGCCGCCTCCTCTCGCAGATCCTCTCCGGCCCGCCGCAGACCCTGACCTGCTCGGCGCGCGGCCGCATCGCCTCGGGCGACACGCACGCGCTGGCGGTCTTCGCCCTGCAGGGGCTGCTCTCGCACTGGCGCGAGCAATCGGTCAACCTCGTCAACGCGCCGCTCGTCGCCGAGGAGCGCGGCATCGCGGTGACGGAGGAGAAATCGCTCGAATCGGCCGATTTCGCCAGCGTGGTCCGGCTCGAGGTCAAGGGTCCCCGCGCGACGCAGAGCGCCGCCGGCACGGTCTTCGAGGGACGCGAGCCGAGGATCATCTCCATTGACGGCTTCACCGTGGACCTCAAGCCCGAAGGGACCGTGCTCGTGCTGTTCTACCCGGACCGGCCCGGCATGGTCGGCCGGTTCGGCACGATCCTGGGCAACGCGGGGATCAACATCGCCGGGATGGACGTCGGCCGGCGCGAAAGGCGCGGGCGCGCGTGCGTGGCGCTCTCGGTGGACGACCCGGTCCCGCCGCCGGTGCTCGAGCAGATCCGCACCTGCACCGGTCCCGACGGCGAGGCGCACCTGGTTGAATTGTAGATTATTTTTTCTGCGTTTTAGGAGTTGACGGAAGCGCCCGCTCCTGTATAATCGCATGGGCGTCGGCGCCCGCTCTGGATCACGAAGGGAGGAGTCGAGAATGGCCCAGGAAAAGATGATCCTCATCGTGGACGATGACCCGGACATCGTGGAGTCCACGCGCGTGGTGCTGGAGTCGGCCGGTTACCGGGTGATGAGCGCGTCGAACGGCACCGAGGCCACCGCCCGCATCGAGCGCGAGATCCCGGACCTGATCCTGCTCGACATCATGATGGCCGAGCCGACCGAGGGCTTCCACCTCGGCTACAAATTGCGCGAGGACCCCGTCTACACCCACATCCCGATCATCATCGTCAGCGGCATCAGCGAGAAAACCGGCTTCGACTTCTCGAAAGAGAAGGAAACCGATTATATCAAGGCGGACGAGTTCCTGGACAAGCCGGTCAGCCCGCAGACGCTCCTGAGCAAGGTCGCCACACTCCTGGAGCGGAAGCCGCGCCGCGCCGCGTCCGACGGGCAAGCCCGCGCGAAATGAGGCCGCCCCGTGCCGGCGCAGCGAATGGCGGAAACGGCGTTGCTGGCGCGATGCCACTGGCTCCTGAAAGCCCGGTGGGCCTTCGTGGCGGCGCTCGCCGGGGCGCTGGCGCTGAGCGACGCCGGACTGAATTTGCAACGGCACACCGCGCCGCTGTGGGCCGTCGCGGCGTTCATCGCCGCTTACAACGCGGTGTTCACGGCGATCGAGCGGCGGCCGAAGTTCTGCGTCATCGGCGAAAGGCAAGGCGTCGGAGAGCGTATCGCGGCCTTCGTCTTCGTCCAGATGGCGCTCGACGCGGTTGCGCTGACGGTGCTGCTGGCCTTTTCGGGCGGCATCGGGAACCCGGTTGCGTTCTTTTACATTTTTCACGTCGCCCTCGCCGGCATCCTGTTGAGCCGGCGATTGTGCTACGCGCTGGCGTCCCTGGCGACCGCGCTGGTCGTCGCGGTCGGAGTCGCGCCGCTGAATTACGGTTTCCTGAGCGGCGTCATCCAGGATGCCGGGCTGCGCCGGCCGGAGTGGCCGTTCGTCGCCGCGTACCTTGCGGCGTTCGCCTGCACGATGTACGTGACCGCCTACGTGACCACGTCGGTCGCGGCGGACCTGCGGAGGCGCGAGTCGGAGCTGGTGAGCACCGCCGAGGCGCTCCGCCAGACCAGTGAGAAGCTGGCGGCGCTGGAGGAGCGCAAGTCGCTCTTCATGATGACGGCGGCGCACCAGCTCAAGAGTCCGCTGGCCGCCGTCGTGAGCCTGTTGCAGGCGGCCGGGACCGCGGGCGTTTCGCCGGAGAAGGAAAAGGAGTTGATCGCGCGGGCCGTGGAGCGCGCGAACGGAGCGGTGCGGCAGGTGCAGGAGTTGCTGGACCTCTCGCGGCTGCGGGCGCTGGACCCGGAACGCCAGACGCGGAAGGTGCTGGATTTCCGCGAGGTGCTCGAAAGCGTGCGCGCGACGATTGCCGCCCAGGCGGAAGGGAAGCGGGTGAAGGTCGAGTTCCAGGCGCCCGATCACCCCGCGTGGGTGGAAGGGAACCGCGACGATCTGTTCGTCGCGGTGCTGAACCTGGTGGAGAACGGCGTGAAGTACACCGACAGCGGCGGAACGGTCAAGGCCGCGTTGCAGACGGCGGACGGCGGCTGGGAACTGGCGGTCTCCGACACCGGCATCGGCATCCCGCAGGCCGCCCTGCCGGACCTGTTCAAGGAGTTCTTTCGCGCCGGCAACGCCATTCGGCGCAAGATCGAAGGGACCGGACTGGGCCTTTCCATCGTCGAGCAGATCGTCCGCATGCACGGCGGCCGTATCCGGGCGGAGTCGGAAGAGAACCGAGGCGCCGTGTTCACCGTCTGGCTGCCGCGCGCGCCCTGAACCGCGGGGAAAAAAAAGAACTGAGGACCGCGAAAACGCGAACGCGCGAAAACGGAAACGTCATACGGATTTGGAACCACAGATGGACACAGATGTACGCAGTCAAAAAATTCGTATCTGTGTTCATCTGTGTCCATCTGTGGTTTAAATTCTTCCGTGGTTTAGATTCTTCTTTCGCGCTTTCGCGTTTTCGCGGTCAGATTGCCTTTCCGTTGTGTTGAAGGAGATAAGCGATGCAGGAAAAGGTCGTCCAGAAAGAGGCGATGCCCGATTTTCTCCAGCGATTGATCGGCACGGCCAAGACGATCGCGCCGGTCCGGCAGCCGTCAGGCCACTACCTCTTGAAGCCGGTCGCCCGCGCGGACGAAGTGGCGCTCGATTTCCCCTTCCTCTATTACTCGGCCAAGGAATATCTTCTGCCGCCCGGCGAGCCGGTCTTGCAGTTCGGCCGCCGCGAAGGAAAGCCGTTCGTCACGCCGGAAACCGACACCGAGGAGGTCATCCTCTTCGGCCTGCACCCATGCGACCTGAACGCCGTCTGGACCTGCGAAGCGTTCTTCACCGCCGATAACAAGGACGACAACTTCCTCGCCCGCCGCCGGCACATGACCATCGTCGGGCTCGACTGCGCCAAGCCCTGCGACGAGTATGCCTTCTGCGCCGACATGAAGACCGACGTCGCCCAGGGCGGCTACGACGTGCTCCTGACCGACATCGGCGATGCCTACTTCGCGCGCGCCGCCACGGAGCGCGGCGAGAAGCTCCTCGCCCATGCGCCTGCCGCGACCGCCAAGCAGCGCGCCGCGCTCGCGGACCTGGCGAAAGCCCGCCCGAAGCAGTTCCCAAAGCGCATCGAGTTCGACACCGACGAACTGCCCAAGCGCCTCGAAGGAAGCTACGACAGCCTCGTCTGGACCGCCGTCGCTAAACGCTGCTACAGTTGCGGCTCGTGCGTGCTGGTCTGCCCGACCTGCTTCTGCTTCGACCTGAAGGACCGCCTGTCGCTCAACCTGGCCGACGGGCAGCGCGAGCGCTGGTGGGACGGCTGCATGCTCAACGCCTTCGCGCAAGTCTCCGGCGGCGAGAACTTCCGGCGCGAGAAGCATGAGCGCCTGCGCCACCGCATGTTCCGCAAAGGCAAGTACATCAAGGAACAGATCGGCCGCTTCGGCTGCGTCGGCTGCGGCCGGTGCGACCGCGCGTGCACCTCGAAAATCTCCATCGTCGCAACCTACAATCAACTGAAAGGGGGTGCGTGATGCCCGTCACGAGCCCGACCGCCAAGCCGCGCACCATCTACACCTCCGAGGTCGCCGAAGTCCTGGCGACCCGGAAACTCACCGAGAAGGAGATGCTGTTCACGATCCGCCTGCCCAACGGGCGCGACCTGGGCCACACGCCCGGCCAGTTCGTCGAGGTCTCCGTCTTCGGCTCGGGCGAAGCGCCGATCTCCGTCACCTCGCCGCCCACGCAGAAGGGCAATTTCGAGATCTGCGTCCGGCGCGTGGGAATGGTCACCGGCGACCTGCACCGGCTCGAACCCGGCGCAGCCATCGGCGTCCGCGGGCCTTACGGGCGCGGGTTCGACATCCGCGAGTTCGAGGGGAAAGACATCATCTACGTCGCCGGCGGGCTCGGCCTGGCGCCGCTGCGCTCGCTCATCAAGGCCACGCTCAGCCCCGCCCTGCGCAGCAAATTCCGCCGCATCACCATCCTCTACGGCGCCAAGAACCCCGGCGAACTGCTCTACACCGAGGAGCTGCGCGAGTGGCAGGAACGCGGCGACGTGACCTGCCTCGTCACCGTGGACCGGCCCGACGAAGCCTGGCGCGGCAACGCCGGCGTGATTACCACGCTCTTCAAGAAACTGCCCAAGACTTCCCCGGCGGACACGATCGTCGCCATCGTCGGCCCGCCGGTCATGTACAAGTTCGTGATCCTCGAAGTGTTCATGCTCGGCATTTCCGAGTCGCAGATCCGGCTCTCGCTCGAACGCCGCATGAAGTGCGGCGTCGGCAAGTGCGGCCACTGCCAGATGAACGGCGTCTACGTCTGCCAGAAAGGCCCCGTCTTCAGCTATTCGGAGATCAAGGGACTGCGCGAGGCCATCCATTGAACCGCCTCTTGGAGGAGAACGCTCGATGAAACCCAAGGTCGCCTTCTTCGATTTCGCCAGTTGCGAGGGATGCCAGCTCGCCGTCCTGGAACTGGAGAACGAGCTGCTCGACCTGCTCGGCCTGGTGGAGATCGTCAATTTCCGCGAGGCGATGGACGACCGGCGCGAGGATTACGACATCGCATTCCTCGAAGGCTCCATCACGCGCCCGGCCGACCTGCCGCGCGTGCAGAAAATCCGCGACACGGCGAAGATCTGCGTCGCCATGGGCGCCTGCGCCACCACCGGCGGCATCAACGCGATCAAGAACACCGCGCCCGACCTCGAGGAGGTCCGCCGCTACGTCTACGGCGAAAAAGCGCACTGCTTCGACACCTTCGCCACCCAGCCGATGAAGCAGGTCATCAAGGTGGACTACGAGCTCTTCGGCTGCCCGATCAACAAGTACGAGTTCGTCGAGCTCGTCAAGTGCCTGCTCACCGGCCGGCCGTTCGCGAACAAGAACTACCCGCTCTGCGTCGAGTGCAAGCAGAATGGGAACATCTGCGTCTTCCACAAGAACATGGTCTGCCTCGGCCCGATCACCCGCGCCGGGTGCGACTCCATCTGCCCGAACAACGGCAACAAGTGCGAAGGCTGCCGCGGGCTGGCGGACGACCCGAATACCGAGACCGCCCGCGAGGTGCTCTCCGAGCACGGCTATACGGTCGAAGACATCCTCCGCGAGTTCACGCTCTTCAATACGATTACGGAGGCGCCCAAGAAATGAGAAACGTAGATGTCGACGTCCACTACGTCACGCGGATCGAAGGCCACGGCAACATCCTGCTGAACGTGCGCGACGGCCGGATCGAGAAACTGGAGTGGGAAATCCCGGAGGCCCCGCGCTTCTTCGAGGCGATGCTCCGCGGCCGCCGCTACGACGAGGCGGCCGACCTCACCTGCCGCATCTGCGGCATCTGCTCCTGCGGCCATCGGCTGGCCTCGCTCCAGGGAATGGAAGCGGCCCTCGGCGTGCAGCCCTCCGAGCAGACCGTGCTCCTGCGCAAGCTGCTCCTCATGGGCGAGGAAATCTCCAGCCACGTCCTGCACGTCTGCTTCCTCGTCGTGCCGGACCTCCTGGGCGTCCCGAGCGTCATCCCGCTCGCCGCGACGCATCCGGAAGTCGTCAAGAAAGCGCTCAAGCTGAAGAACCTCGGCAACGAGATCGGCCGCGTGATCGCCGGCCGGCACATCCACGCCCTCAGCGCGGTGCTCAACGGCTTCACCAAGCTCCCGACCGAGCAGGAACTGCGCGACCTGAAGACGACCATCCAGAGCTGCTGGGCCGACCTGCTGGCCGTCGCCGAGGTCTACGCCTCGCTGGCCGGCGGCCTGCCCAAGTTCAGGCGCGAGACGGAATACCTGTCGCTCCAGAGCCAGGACGATTACGCGTTCTACAACGGCGACATCGTCTCCAGCGACGCCCCGAAGCCCACGCCCGTCGCCAAGTATCGCAGCCGCGTCAAGGAGCACATCGTGGACCATTCCAGCGCCAAGCACGCGCGGTCGAACCGCGCGGCGTACATGGTCGGCGCGCTCGCGCGCTTCAACTGCAACAGCGAGCATCTCCACGACGAGGCGAAGCAGCTCGCCCGGAAACTCGGCCTCACCGCGCCCTGCCACAACCCGTTCATGATCACCACCGCGCAGCTCGTCGAGACCGTGCACTGCGTCAAGGAAGCGATCATCCTCTGCGACACGCTGCTCGAGCGCGGCCTCAAGCAGGAAGAGCGCTCCGTCCCGATCCGCGCCGGGCTGGGCGTCGGCGCCGTCGAGGTCCCGCGCGGCACGCTCTACCACGAATACGCCGTGGACTCCAAAGGCATCATCACCGACGCGAACCTGGTCATCCCGACCGGGCAGAACCACGCGAACATCGAGCAGGACATGCACGCCTTCGTCCCGCAGATCCTCGACAAATCGAAAGAGGAAATCACTCACCTGCTTGAGATGCTCGTGCGCGCCTACGACCCGTGCATCTCCTGCTCGACGCACCTGTTGAACGTGGAATTCGTCTGAGCAGAGCATTTCGCGTCTTGTCGCAACGCGCGTGAGCGGCGTCAGTTACGGCGCGCCGCTTCGGCTCGACTTGCAACGAGGCGAAAACGCCTGTAAAATAGTGAAAACGTCCCCGAACGAACCGCGGGGACGCGGGTCGCGCAGTCGTGCGCGACGGGTCCTCGTTTGAGCGAAATTCCGCTCAGGCCAGGAGCAAAAGGCCTCGACCTTCCGGAACGGTTCGCCGGATACGTGTCGGGCAGCCTTTTGTGGAAAGGAGGTGGTCCAGCAGTGTGCCATAGACCTAGGAGGCCGCTGACGTGAGCCGGCCGACGGGCCCGCTCCGTCCGCGGCCCCGATAAGTGTGCCGGGCCGGTCCTCGCGATGAGGACCGGCCCGGTTGCTTTTAACCCGAACTTCTCCGCCGTCTTGCCGACGGCAACGAGCGCCTGGTTATTTTCCCCCACCGCCTGCAGCGGGCAAAGTTTCGCTCTTGATAATGACGGGGAGTTCCGGAGCATGCGTAGCTTCACTCTTGAGAAGGATCTCGCTGAGAATCCTCACGAGTGTCTCAGTATCCATCTTCGCGCTGGGATCGACAATAATGCCTGTCACCTTGCCCAGGCTGTCACGGGTGATCGTGATGGTGGGCTTGTACCCAAATTCGGTGGGATAGGACACAGGTTCATTAATCGTCTTGACAAACTGGATGTTCACGTTCGTTGCCAGGCTGTTATCCTGGCTGGCAGTCGTAGCCGTAGTCGTCGAGCTGCTTGCCTGGCTGGCGCCCGTGATGGTTAAGGTGAGAAGGTGCTTGATGACCTTCGTCGGGTTCTTCGGATCGAGCAAGGGCCTGTCGTCAAAGGAACCCGCGGGCACGGTGACTGTGAGCGTGTTCTTGCCAACAACATTGAAAGAACACAGGCACCCGTCCAGCGTGACCATTTTCACCGTCGGCTGATTCATCAACTGGAAGGGCATCTTGTCCGACGCGACCGAGATAACGGTAGGCGCGTTGACAAAGCCGACCAAGGCGGCAGCATTTTGGCCGGCCTCTGGCGTGGCGCTCTCGCTGTCCGAGGAAGGTCCTCCCTGGATGGTCAGCTTGGCGGTCTTCAAAGTATCCTGATCAGATTGCTGCGAGCCGCTTTTCTTGAGGAAATCGGGCGAAATAGGAAGAGGGCATGTGTGCGTAATGCCCCGGACGGCTGTAATCAACGGGGGTAACGTGTTCTCTGCGTCTCGACAGGAAGCAGTCACTGCATTACAGGCGAGGAGTATGTCCATGCGTTTGGAAGCGTCGTCCAACCTGTTGTTGAAAGTGATCCTGTCTGTGAAGGATGGCGGGCGATTGGCGTGAGTGTAGAAGGGGTTATATCCGCCAAAAGTAAAGATAGCAGTCCAAGTCGGGTGCTCCGCAGACCAGCTTGTCCGCGTGGGAATCCAACGTGTATGCACGTGAGTCACAAGAGTGTCCCATGGGTTTTGGGGATCAAAGTCAGACTTGTCGACGCGCAAGACCACTACAGCGGGAAAGCAAATCGGCTGAAGAACGTTGGCGCCGCCGGCGCGTGCGGCGGCTGCGGCGGCTGGATTCTCTATCGCCTGGTACGCCGGGTAAATCTGGAATCCGAAGTTCGAGCCATCAGCGTAAGTGGTGACTGTAGGAACGGCGGTGCGGCTGTTCAGCTGCGCGTTTTGTTGTTTGACATAATCCATCAGCATGTTGGCCTGCGCTGTCGTTCCCGGGTGCGCAGCGGCCATAGCGGCAAGCGTCAGGGCCAGTTCAGTCTGGTCGCTCCGGCTTGCAGACAAGTCCATAGTCTGGGAATTCATTAGCGGCAACACCGCGAGGACCGAAGGTACCACATAGGGTACATTGTTTCCCCAATGGCGAGAGAGGTCAAGTTTTCCGGACAAGGGGTCGGTACGAGCATATTCGACAGCCACATCGACTTCAGCGATGTAGTCTTTCCAATTCTCAGAGCCAGGCTGGCACGTAACCTGGAATACGCCAAAGAATATCAGGCTATTACCGCTAACAGGTGGATTGGAAAGCTGGCTGAGAACGAGTTCGGCCAATTTGTCATTGAGGCCAGTCGTCATGGCCGTACGTTCGCTGACGGCGAGGTTGGGTGCGGACGAAGCGGGCGTATTGTTGCCGCCGGCTTGAGTCTGTGAGCCGCCGCTACCGGCCGAACCGCTCAGAGACAAAGACGTGGAGGCGCTCGTAGTTTGACTGGAAGTGCCCGCGGTCTGGGGCTGTCCTGCTCCGCCGGTTGAGCCGGATGAGGACGCAGGAGCGCTGGCAATTTGGTTGGAGGTGCCAGCGGATTGCGACTGCACACCGTTGCCGCCAATTGAACTCCCTGCAGATGTGGTGGAACTCGTGGACTGATTGGAATTGCTCCCGGCAGAAACGATAGGCGGCTGTAAAGTCCCCGTCAAACCCAAAGCCAATTGGAGACTCTGGATAACGGCACTGCTCGCCGACGCGCTGACGCCCTGCCGGGCTGCGGCTACATAATCCGCGGCATTAGCCGAGTAGCCAAGGCTGAATTGGCCGTTGTTCTGGAGCAGCGCCATCTCGGAAATCCCTACTTTTCCCCATTTGTTGACGGACTCCGCAACTCCGTCCAAATCGTCGCCGATCCCATCACAGATTTTGGCGAGGGCGCACTTTTCCTTCTCATTAGCCTGTTCGATCCGAATCTTATTCCAGGCGAGATTTTCCTCGTAACTCTTCTCGGCCAGAACCCGCTGACGCTTCAAGTTGTCGAGCGCGCCCTGATCTTCGGCCTGGACTTTTGCGCGACGATACGCCACGTCAGCGACTTTACGCTGATAACTCTCCTCGGAATCTTCGAGCTTGTTCTTCAAATCGGCCGGTGACATCAACTTCGCGAGTTCTCTCTCACACTCCTGCTGGGCGTCTTTGAATTTTTTCTGCGACTCGTCCCGACGCCGCTTCAATTCGGCCAGTCCGGCCTCATAATTCTTCTGGTCACAACCGCACAAAGCCATCACCTTGGCGAGGTCGCACTGGGCCTCGCCGGCGATGACTTTACTTTGATCATACTTCGTCTTTGCGTCCAAGATCTTTTTCTCCAACTCGGCGACAGCGGCCTTATCCTCACTCACGAGCGCGCTGTTGAAATTCACCTTGGCGTCTTTGAGCTCCCGATTCCGATCGCCCAACTGCTTCACTAACTCGCGCTGCTGCTTTTCCAACTCGCGCTGCTGCTTATCGAACTCATCCTGCTGCTTCAACGCAGCGAGGGCGATATGATAATTGGTCTCGGCGTCTTCAAACTGCTGCTTTAACTTGGTCAGGTGCTTTCTCAACTCCGTCTGTTGCTTCAACCCGGCGAGTGCGGCCTCATAAGCCTTCTGGGCATCTTCGACTTTTATCTTCAACTCGGCGAGGTTGGGCCGACTTGGCGCTGGCGGAGCGGCTGGCGCCGGAGGAACTGGCGCCGGCTGACCGGCGGGTGCAGGCGGAGCCTTCGACGCGGCCAGCGCTTTATCATACGCCTTCTGAGCCTCCTCGAGATGCTTCTTCAACTCGGCGAGTGCGGTGTCATAATCCTTCTGCGCGAGATCCCGCTGCTCCTTCAACTCGCTGAGATCGCGCTGATCCTGCTTTTCGGCGAGATCGCGTTGGTTGCTCGTTTCGGTGAGCTTGAGATTATATTTACTCTCAGCTTCGACGACCTGGCGCTTCAACTCGTCGAGCGAGCGCTCACATTGTTCGCGCTCTACCCTCGCCTTCTCGAGTTCGCGTGCCTCATCGGATAGGTTGCTGGCGCAGCCGCAAATGGAAAATGCGGCGACCGACATGCCGACGACTAGAACGATTGCCCTTCGGTTCATCGAATCCCCTCCATTCTGAGCTCCGATTCCCCTGAACCGGCGCCGCTGTCATCGCAAGGCATCGGACGGAAATACCGACGTTTACGAGAAATGCTGGCAGGAATATAAATCTTGGTCGGAAAAAGTCAAGAGATATTTTTCAGGACATATGCGAGATTTGTTACCATTGCTGTAATTGCTGACCTGCGGTCGCGTAAGCCTTGCGGTTTCAAAATGCTGCGGCGCGGTTACACGAGTCTCTGCGCGGCGGCGGAGATGAATTCCTCCGTCGTGACCCAGCTTTCGCGGGGCGGGTCAGCGGTCTCGTGGACCAGGCGGGCCAGGTCGCGGGTCATCACGCCGGACTCGATGGCGGTCAGGACGGCGCGTTCCAGGGCGGCGGCGAAGGCGGAGAGTTCCGGCGTCTTGTCCAGCTCGCCGCGTTTCCGCAGCGCGCCGGACCAGGCGAAGATCGTCGCGACCGAGTTCGTGCTCGTCGGTTTCCCGGCCAGGTGGTCCGCGTAGTGCCGCGCGACGGTGCCGTGCGCGGCCTCGAATTCGTACTGGCCCTCCGGGCTGACCAGTTCCGAAGTCATCATCCCGAGCGATCCGAATCCCGCCGCGACCATGTCGCTCTGCACGTCGCCATCGTAGTTCATCAGCGCCCAGAGGATGCCGCCCTCGTGCTTCATCATCTGCGCCACCGCGTCGTCAATCAGCAGGTAGCGGTACGCGATCCCGGCGGCGGCCATCTCGTCTTTGCGCTGCGCGACCTCCTCGGCGAAGACGTGCTTGAAGAAGGTGTGGTACGTCTTGCTGATGGTGTCCTTCGACGAGAACCAGATATTGATTTTCTCGTCGAGCGCATACCGCAGGCACGCGCGCGCGAACGAGCGCACCGACTTCTCCGTGTTGTGCATCGCCATGACCACGCCCGGCCCTTTGAACTCATGCACGAGGTGCCGCGTCGGCTCGCCGGAGGCGGACTCGCCCTGAGCCTGTCGAATGGGAGTGAAGACGATCTCGGCGCGGCCTGGGCCATGGACCTCGATCTCGGTCGCCTTGTAGATATCGCCGTATGCATGGCGGCCGATGACGATCGGCTTGCGCCAGCTTCGGACGGCCACCGGCACGTTCGAGGCCAGGATCGGCTTGCGGAAAACGGTGCCGTCCAGCTCGCCGCGGATCGTCCCGTTCGGGCTCGGCCAGGCCTTCTTGAGGCCGAACTCCTTCACCTGGGCGATGCTCGGCGTGATGGTGGCGCACTTGACGCCGACGCCCTGCCGCCGGATCGCCGCCGCCGCGTCGTGCGTCACCCGGTCGTCCGTGCGGTCGCGGTTCTCCAGGCCGAGGTCGTAGTATTCCAGCTTCACGTCCACGAACGGCAGGATGAGCTTGTCCTTGACCAGCCGCCAGATCACGCGCGTCATCTGGTCGCCGTCCATCTCAACGATGACGCCCTTGGAATGAATCACGGTATCTTCCCCCGTCCTTTCATCGTAATCGTAATCCTAATCGTAGTCGTACTCGCCGTGGTTAAACGTCGGCAGTATATCACGCCGCGCGCGCCTTGCACCAGCCTGACACGCCGTGTATGATGTCCCTCGCAATGAGGCTGAGAGGGACTTCCGCCGGAGGGCCTGCGGCATGGTGTGTCCGGTCTGCAACAAGGACATGCTCGTCCTCGAGTTCGAGCTGGTGGAGCTTGACCACTGCGCCGAATGCGGCGGAGTATGGCTCGACAGCGGCGAGCTCGCGCTCATCGGCCAGCGCGCCGGCGCGCTGCACGGCGACCTGCTGGCCGCGCTGGAGGGCGAGCCGGGCGAGCCGGACAAAGCGCGGCCGAAACGCGCCTGCCCGGTCTGCCGCAAGCGCCTGCTCCGCGCGCCCAGCGCCCGCAATATCCAGGTCGAGAAATGCCCGCGCGGCGACGGCCTCTGGTTCGAGGCCGATTCGCTTCAGACCGTCATTGAGGCCGCCGGCGCGGACAGCGGAAACGTTTTCGTCCGGTTCCTCGCGGACCTCGCCGCGCGGAGAGGAAGCGCCAAGTCCAAGTCATGAGCGATGGAGGCTTTCGCCCCCTGTCGTTCGGCATTGCCGGTTTCTAAGAGGAGGATCGGACATGATGGGTCTCTTGATCGTGCTGGGCGTGATCGTTGTGTTGATCCTGGTGGTCGTGCTCTGGCTGGTCGGGATGTACAACGGCCTCGTCACGTTCCGCAACGAGGTGAAGAACGCCTGGGCGCAGATTGACGTGCAACTCAAGCGCCGGCACGACCTGATCCCGAACATGGTCGAGACCGCGCGCGGCTACATGCAGCACGAACGCGGGACGCTCGAGGCGGTGACGCAGGCGCGCAACGTGGCGCAGGCCGCGCGCTCGTCCGCCGGCGGAGCGGCCTCGCCCGAGGCCGTCAAGGCCGAGCAGGCCCTCACCACCGCGCTGGGACAGTTCCTCGTGACCGTCGAGCGCTATCCCGACCTGAAGGCGAACCAGAACTTCCTGGCGCTGCAGGAGGAACTGGCCTCGACCGAGAACAAGATCGGCTTCGCGCGCCAGTTCTACAACGACCAGGTGATGCAGTACAACACGCGCATCCAGAGCGTTCCGACGAACGTGATCGCCGGGATGTTCCACTTCGAGCCGATGGACCTCTTCGAGTTGAAGGCCGAAGAGGAACGCGCGGTGCCGGTGGTGAAGTTTTGAACGGGACGATGGACGATAGACGATAGACGAGGGAGCATGGTCTTTCGTCCATCGTCCATCGTCTATCGTCAATCGTCAACGGTCCCTAATCCATGTGGGAACAAATCCGCTCCAACCAGCGGCGTTCGGTCATGCTCATCACGGTCATCGCCGCGATTCTGCTGGCGCTCGGCTACGTGATCGGCATGTACTTTGAGCCGCAATCAGGCCCCTGGTTCGGGCTCGTGGCCGGCGTGGCCTTGCTGGTGGTGCTCTGGACGGTCGCGGTCGTCGGCGGCGGCGACATCCTCCTCGGCAGCGCCAACGCGCGGGAGATCCAGAAGGCCGACGCCCCGCAGCTCTTCAACATCGTCGAGGAAATGACCATCGCCTCGGGCCTGCCGAAGATGCCGCGCGTCTACATCATTGACACCGACGCGCCCAACGCCTTCTCAGTCGGCACTCCGGAAAAGTCCGTCGTGGCCGTGACCTCGGGGCTGCTGATGCACCTCAACCGCGACGAGCTCCAGGGCGTGATCGGCCACGAGATCGGCCACATCCGCAACGAGGACACGCGCTTCATGACCCTCGCCGGGATCATGATGGGCGCGATCATCCTGATCTCGTATATGTTCAGCCGGGTCACGTTTTACTCAGGTCCGGGCCAGCGGCGGTCGTCGTCGCGCGGCGCCGGCAACGCTCAGGTCATCATCTTCCTCGTCGCGATCCTCTTTGCCATTCTCGCGCCGATCGTGGCGCAGCTTTTCTATTTCGCCTGCTCGCGCCGGCGCGAGTACATGGCGGACGCGAGTTCCGCCACGTTCACGCGCTATCCGGAAGGGCTCGCCTCCGCGCTTGAGAAAATCGAGCGCAGCGCCGGTCTGATGAGCGACGTCAATCGCGCCGTCGCGCCGATGTACGTCGTCAATCCGCTCGAGGCCTCGGGGCCCTCCGGCCTCTTCAGCACGCATCCGCCGACGGCGGCCCGCGTCCGCATCCTGCGCTCGATGGCCGGCGCCGGGCTGGGCGCTTACGAGAAGGCCTACTCCAGCGTGCAAGGCGCGGGACTGCTCGGCAGCGCGACGCTCTCGCAGGCGGCCGAAGTTCAGGCCCGTCCGCCAAGCGCCGCGGCGGAGGAGGAGCCGCTCGAGAAGGCGCGCGCGGCGGTGGACCTGCTCCACCAGGCGAACGGATTCATCTTCGTCCCCTGCGCCTGCGGCGTGAAGATCAAGCTCCCGCCGAGCTATGCCGGCGACACGGTCCGCTGCCCGCGCTGCGGCGCGGAAGATCCCGTGCCGCGGGGCGAGTGATCGGAGAACGCTTCACTCGGACCATCCCCTCGTAATCGTAATCCTAATCGCAATCGTACTCGGCGGTTCAACTGGATAAATGGAAAACGGCGATTACGATTACGATTAGGATCACGATTATGAGGCCGGATAGCGCCCTTCGGCGCATGACAAAGCCGCCGAAATATGGTAAAAGAGTGGTTCGTTCCTGGCGACCTTGAACTCAATCAGGAGACCACCTGATGAAGAAGAAATGGGCCGTACTCTGCGCCACCGATGTCGCGGCATTCCCGGAAGTGCTCGATCCTCTTAAAGACGTCGCCAAGGTCAAGATCTGCAAACCCGGCCACGACGCGCTTCTGCGCGAGATTCGCGACGCGGACGCGTTCATCGCCAGCTTGCACGTCCGCCTCGACGCCGAGGCGATCGCCGCGGCGAAGAAACTCCGCGTCATCGCCACCCCTTCGACCCGGCTGGATCACCTGGACATGAGGGCCGCCGACGCGCGCGGGATTACGCTGCTCAGCCTCAAGTACGACCGCGAGTTCCTCGACACGGTCACGGCGACCGCCGAGTTCGCCTGGGCGCTGATGCTCGCCTGCCTCCGCCGGATTCCGTGGGCCTTCGACGCCGTCAAGCGCGGCGAATGGGCGCGCGACAAGTTCCGCGGCCACCAGCTTTCCGGCAAGACCTTCGGCATTCTCGGCTACGGCCGCCTCGGCCAGATGGTCGGCGAATACGCGCGCGCGTTCCGCATGCGCGTGATCGCCCACGATGTCAAGGACTTCCAGGCCCAAGGGATCGAGCGCGTGGACAAGCAGACGCTCTTCCGCGAGTCCGACGTGATCTCGCTCCACGTGCCCCTGACGCCGGAGACCACGAACCTGGTGGACCGCAAGGAGTTCGCGCTGATGAAGCCCGGCGCGATCATCGTCAATACCTCGCGCGGCGCGATCATCAACCAGGAAGCGCTGCTCGAGGCGATCAAAACCGGGCGCATCGCCGGCGCGGGGCTCGACGTGATTCACTGGGAATGGCCTGACGTCAAGCGCAATCCGCTGATGGTGTACGCGCGCACGCACGAGAACCTCGTCATCGTGCCGCACCTCGGCGACATCACCTACGAGTCCCAGGCGATGAGCCTTCACCACATTGCCGAGAAGCTCAGGGATTTCATCCGCGCAGACAAGGAATGAAAAGCTGCCCGCCGCCCACGCATTCTGGCGTGAACCGCGCTCGGGCCGAGGCACCACTATTATCCCGGTGTGGCATCCCGGAAAAGTTGCACAGCACGTTGTCATTCCGAGCGGAGCGAGGAATCTCATACGCAGCGTGTTGGCAGCGGCTTAGGGTGTGAGATTCTTCGCTGCGCTCAGTTATGATGAAGGCCGTTCCTCCTGCGAAGGAGTACAATCCTTCGCGGCAACAATTCTTTTAGGGAGGAACGGCCATGGGTCATCGTACTTGGAAGCTGGGGAATG
>JBKQWE010000005.1:0-23947 GCA_052139675.1 Candidatus Brocadiia bacterium | reverse complement strand
GTGAAAAGAGCTGTAAAACCGGGTCTTTTTGGAAAATCGTCACTTTGAGAATTTGCTGGATTTCGCTGAGACTGCGTCCGATGCGAAGCTCTTTCCTGGCGATGGCCAGGAGCAGGTAAACGCTGATGGCGATCCAGATTTGCGTCTGGACGGCGTTCATGGAGGTGCCGTAGAAGGCTTTGATTTTCAGATGTTGCTTGATCCATTTGAAGAACAGTTCGACCTGCCAGCGGCACTTGTACAGGCGTGCGACCGTCAGCGCCGGCAGGGTGAATCGGTCGGTCAGCAGGACGATCCGGTTTTCCGTTTCGGAGTCGAAGTAATGGATGAGCCGGAGCGATTCGGGATAGCGCAGCGAGGTCTTCGGATCGGCCAGACGGATGGTCTGGTCGGAACGAAGCCCCGTGGTCTTGTCCACCCGGCGATAGTCGAGGCGGACGAATTTCAGATTCTTCTTGGCGCGGACGACGAAATGGGCGGAGCCTTCGACCAGACGACGCAGACGTGCGAAGTCCACGTAGCCGCGGTCGAGGATGTAGATCGCTCCGGGGTCCGGAACGAGACGGTCGAGGAAGGCCGCATCCACGATGCGCGCGTGGGAAACCCACAAAACACAAGGGATATTGCCTCGAAGGTCCATCTGCGTGTGGAGTTTGACTGCGCCCTTGCCGTGATGGAATCTCGCCCAGGGAAAGAGCGACAGGCACAGATCGATGATCGTCGCATCGAGCACATAAGCGGTCTCGTCGAGCTCCGCGCCGAAGGTTTCCCCGTCGTAGAGCTTTCGCGCGCGGGCGATCAGCACTTGGGCGAACTCCGCCCAGATGCGCCAGTCGCGCCGCTCGTTGGCGTCGGCGAGCGTGCTGCGCGCCGGCGAGGCGTGCCATCCGGCGTGGTAGAGTTTCGCGCCCATCGCCCCCAGGCACGTCTCGATCTGGCGCAGACTCTCGCAGCCAGTCAACTGCGCGAAAGTCAGGCAGAGGAACTGATCGTAACAGCTCAAACGGCGGCAGTGAAAATTCCCGCGATAGCGTCGGACACATCGGTTGAATTCGTGCTTCGGAAGAAAGTCCAGCAGTTGCGCGATCACCATACGACCCGTATTCATCGGCCATGTCCTCCCACAGAAAAGTGGCTAGACTATGGCCGAAAGAGTGCTCGATGCTGAAATCGAAAACGACTGATTTCTGTCGCAACTCGCTCACGATTAACGCTTTGTGTCAAACTGCCGGAAGTTTAACCGGACAGTAGTGAGTAAGATTACGATTACGAGCCGTTGAAACCCTTTCCAGTCAGATTCCGCTTGACACGGGCATTCTAGTGTACTATAATACCAGCACAATGGTTAACTTCAGGCTCGACAAGAAAAGTCCGGTGCCGTTCTACCGGCAGATCGTGGACATGGTCCTGGCGGGAATCTCGAGCGGGGCCATCGAGCCGGGAGACCGCCTGCCGACGATCCGCGACCTGGCGGTGAAGCTGGAGGTGAACCCGAACACGGTGGTCAAGGCGTATTCGCAACTCCAGATGATGGGCGTGCTGGACATGCAGCAGGGCACCGGCGCGTTCGCGCGGGCGCGCGCGGGCGGCGCGGCGGTCCCGGCCGCCGAGAGGAAGCGCACCCTCGCCGCGCTCTGCCGCGATTTCGTCGGCCGCGCGCAACTGCTGAACATCGGCACGAGGGAATTGATCGAGTACCTGGCGCGAATGGAGGTGGAGTCGAAATCCCCGTCGAAGGATTAAAAAGGAGGGGCGGTCATGGCCGGATTCGACGCGATGACGCAGATGAACCGGGACCACACCGCGCGCGAGATGCAGCGGATGAAAGTGCGCGCGCCGGTCATCCTCTTGACCACGCTCGTCGGAATCGCGGCGGTCCTCGCCGGGCTGCTCCTGGCCCGAGCGCAGCACCCGGCGCTCGGAATCGCCGCCGGCGTCGGCGGCGTGCTGCTCGCGATCCTGCTGAAAATGTCGCTGCAGCTCCTGGCCGAGTGGGACCGCGCCATGGTCTTGCGCTTCGGCCAGTTCCGCTCCGTCAAGGGCCCGGGGTTCTTCCTGGTCGTCCCGGTCGTGGACAGCGTCGTGCGCGTCATAGAC
The DNA here is from genome assembly GCA_052139675.1 of Candidatus Brocadiia bacterium. Classification (GTDB taxonomy): domain Bacteria; phylum Planctomycetota; class Brocadiia; order CAIUPP01; family CAIUPP01; genus JBEKCB01. Next base: position 21,850 of record JBKQWE010000005.1, on the reverse strand, counting down.
ATGCGCGTGCGCACCGCCACGTTCTACAGCGAGGCGATGCTCACGCGCGACACCGTGCCGGTGAACATTGACGCCATCGCCTTCTGGCACGTCTGGGACACGAAGAAGGCGGTGCTCGAAGTCGAGAGCTACTACCAGGCGATCGTCCTGGCGGTGCAGACCGGGCTGCGCGACATCGTGGGCATTCACTCGCTCGCGGAGATCCTCTCCGAGCGCGAGATGATCGCCGAGACGCTCAAGAAGGTGCTCGACGAGAAGACCGAGGCGTGGGGCATCAACGTGAACTCCATCGAGATCCGCGACATCAGCGTGCCGGACAGCCTGCGCGACGCGCTCTCGAAGCAGGCGCAGGCGGAGCGCGAGCGGCAGTCGCGGACGATCCTGGGGCAGGCGGAGCTGGAGATCGCGCAGAAATTCGCCGAGGCGGCGAAGGCCTACGCCGACAGCCCGATCGCGCTGCAATTGCGGGCGATGAACATCGTCTACGAAGGCATGCGCGCCGGCGGCTCGATGATGATCGTCCCGAGCTCCGTCCTCGACACGATGAACCTCGGCGGCCTGGTCGCCCTCGGCGCCGCGAAGGGCCCGAAAGCGCCCGCCGCAGCGCCCGCCGACGGAACGGCCGACCGGTACCCCGGAACCGGGAAACTCCCGTCCGCAACGCCGGTGACGCCGGCCGGTCCCCTGCCGAACGCGGGATCGTAGGACGGACGAGCCAGCGTACCCGCCAAAAGCGCTGCTTGCAGTGTGCCCGTCCCATCCTTCGTAGCGCTCCGTAGCAGCCCGCAGGGCTACGAAGGAGAGCGAAGAAGGAAGGGCATGCGACATGGCGCCTGACGGCACCACTACAAGCCGAAAAATTTCTTGACGGGGCATGATCCACCGCGTCTTGCCCCTTGCTCGCAGTGTGCGCCTGGGCTAAGATGACTGGTAGCAGAGGCGCTGGGGCGTCTTTGCGGATGGACGGATTTCATCAATTCCGGAGAGCGAGCCATGGGGCGCAAACTCATTGCGATCGTCGTCGCGGGGGCGTTGGCGCTCGGCATCGGGGCGTGCGGAGAGAAGCAGCCGCCGCCGGACACGAGGTCGAATGCCGAGAAATCGGCGGACAACGCCGGCAAGGCGCTCGAAGGCGCGGCCAAGCGCGCGAAGAACGCCGTTAACGGCGATTCGAGTAAGTAGCTATTTGACGTGGGCAAAACGGCGTTTGCGGAGGCTGCCGGACGAATCAACTCGTTATCCTTACGGCTCGTTTTCGTCGCGCCAATGCGTCTCGTCTTCAAGTCGGGCGATCAGTCTTTTCAGATTCTTGACGAGTTCAGGAAGGTGCTCCTTCACCACGGCGTAGACTTTGTCCAAGTTCACGGCGCCGTAGTTATGCGCGAGGATGTGGCGCGTGCCGATAATCAGTTGCCATGGGATTTCGGGCGCACGCTGACGAGTGCCGTCGCTGACCAACCGGGCCGCCTCGCCGATCACTTCCACGCAGCGAACGACGGCGGACTGAACCAGGTCGTCGGCGAGGAACTCCGCGAGGGAACGCCTGCCCAAATATTGAACCGCGCGCTCGGCATAAAGCCGCATGTCCTCGCACTTGACCAGGTCGCGCTCGAGAGGATCAGGACTCATACAAGAGTTCCGTGTGCCTGAGCGCGAAGCGGCGGAAGTACTTGTTGGGGGAGTGCTCCACGGATCCGCGCGTCAGAAGGTCCACACGCCGGCCGGCAAGCGCTTCGAGTTCCTGCTGGAGGGCCACGAATTCGAAGCCGCTGCTGACGCCTGGTTTGAAGGTCACCAGAACGTCCAGATCGCTGTCGGGTCGGGCGTCGCCGGTGACGAAACTGCCGAAGGTCTCCAACCGCGCCACGCCAAAACGCCGGCAGCACGCGGCCAGCCGCGCAGGGTCAAAGTCCAGGTCGGCGAGCAGCATGGAATGCTCCTTTCGCTCCCAGTTTAGCCGACCCAAAGTGATTTGACAAGAGGCGGCGCCGCACTGCCGGCTCACGCCGTCGCTTCGTCTTCGTCGAGGAGTTCGGGGATGACCTTGCGGGTTTCCTTGGCGAGGAGCGTCTCGATCTCGCCGGCGCTCTTGAGGGCGAGCGCCCGCTCGGCGACGCGCTGCGCGTCTTCGTAGGAGATCGAGCGGACCAGCTTCTTGATGTCCGGGATCGCGTTCGGCGTCATGCTGAGCTTGCGGAACCCCATGCCGACGAGCAGGATGGTGTTGAGGATGTCGCCGGCCATTTCGCCGCAGATGGAGCAGTCAATGCCCGCCGCGTCGGCGGCGCTGAGCGTCAGGCGCATCATGCGCAGCACGGCCGGGTCCACGGCCGAGTAGAGGTGCGAGACGTGCTCGTTGCCGCGGTCCACCGCCAGCGAGTACTGCACCAGGTCGTTGGTGCCGATGCTGAAGAAGTCCACCTCGCCGGCGAACGCGTCGGCCATCATGGCGGCGGACGGGACCTCGATCATCATGCCGACCTGGATGGTCTTGTCGTACGCGAGGGGGACGCGGTCGAGTTCCTCGCGGACCTCCTGGACGACGCGCCGGGCGTCGCGCAGCTCGGAGAGGGTGGCGATGAGCGGGAACATGAAGCGGATTTTGCCCATGGCCGAGGCGCGCAGGATGGCGCGGATCTGGTGGCGGAAGATCTCCGGGTAGAGGCGCAGCATGCGCATGGAGCGGCAGCCGAGGAACGGGTTGCGCTCGGCGAAGCCGGCGGGGAATTTGTCGGCGCCGAGGTCGAGGATGCGGATGGTCATCGGCCGCCCCTCGAGCGCCTGGACCGCCTCCATGTACGCCTGGAAGTGCTCCTCTTCGTCCGGCGGCTTCGCGGCGGTGTGGTAGAGGAACTCCGTGCGGTAGAGGCCGACGCCTTCCGCGCCGTGCGGGAAGATGCCGGGGACCTCCTGCGGGAATTCGATGTTGGCCTCGATGCCGATGCGGCGGCCGTCGGTGGTGACGGCGGGCAGGTTGCAGTATTCGGCGGCGATGCGCTCCTCGATCGCCACGCGGCTGTGGCCGAGCGCCTCGTAGCGGCGGCGGGTGAGCGCGTCGGGGTTGAGGATCACCACTCCGTGCGCGCCATCCACGACCATCATGTCGCCGCCGGCGACCTGGCCGCTGAGCCCCTCGACGCCGACGACGGCCGGGATGCCGAGCGCGCGCGCCAGGATCGCGGTGTGGCTGGTGCGCCCGCCCGCCTCGGTGGCGATGGCCAGCACCTTGTCGCGGTCGAGCCCGGCGGTCTGCGAGGGCGCCAGGTCGCGCGCGACGATGACGACGGGGGTCGCCAGGCGGCTGAGGTCATCGCGGCGGCGGCCGAGCAGGTTGCGCAGCAGGCGCTGCTCGATATCCTCGAAGTCGCGCGCGCGCTGGAGCAGGTAGGAATCGCCGGCTTCCTCGAGCGGCTTGCCGTAGCGCCGGAGGATCTGGTTGACGGCGTACTCGGGCGTGAAGAGCCGGTTGGTGATGAGCGCGACGACCTGCTCGCGCAGCTTGGGGTCCTCGAGCATCTCGCGGTGGATCAGGAGGATTTCGGAGGCCTTTGGGCCGTTGCCGAGCTTCTGGCGCAGCTTGTCGCCGAGCTCGCCGATCTCGCGGCGCGACGCGGAGAGGGCCTTGTCGAAGCGCTCGATCTCGCGGTGGACCTCGTCGGGCATGAGGTACTTGCGCGGGATGCGGGCGCCTTCGCTCTCGTAGACGTAGGCCGGACCGACCGCCACGCCGGGGCTGGCGGCGATTCCGCGTTTCGTGTCCACCTAGTATCCTGCCCCGCAAATAACGTACATGAGTTCACCCTGTGTCATGCTGAGCGCAGCGAAACATCTCACACCGTGAACCGTCGCCGGAGCGCGGCGTATGAGATTCCTCGCTTCGCTCGGAATGACCGCACATCATGCAACTTCTTTCCGGGACTCCACCTAGACATCCTGAGCGCAGCGAAGCATCTCACACCATAAACCGTTGCCCGAGCGCAGCGTATGAGATTCCTCGCCGTTCGGCCCTGAGCTCACGGCCGAAGGGCTTCGCTCGGAATGACCGTCCCTTACGCAACTGATCTCTGGGACGCCGCCTAGACATCCTCCTCGAGATTGATCCGCGTGCGGATCAGCGTCTCGATCGCGTCGAGCGCCTCCTGGGCGTCGCTGCCCTCGGCCTCGAGGACCAGTTCGCAGCCGGGCGGCGCGGCGAGGGAGAGCATCTCGAGGATGCTCTTGGCGTTCGCGCTCCGGTCCGCACAGCCGAGGCGGATGTTCGACTTATACCGGTTCGCCAGTTCCATGATCCGTCCGGCGGGCCGCATGTGCAGGCCGGTCTTGTGCAGGAGCGGCACCTTGCGGGTGCCGCGGCCGGCGTTGGCTGGCGCGCCCTCCGGCGCCGGGGAAGTCGGTTGACCCATGGATCACTTGCTCAGGATCTCGTCCGCTTCGCGCAGGAGAGCGACCATCTCGTTGCGGTCCTTGGCGCGGCGAAGGAACGAGCAGATATCCTCGTTTTTGAGGAGCGCGGTGATTTTGCGCAACGCTTCGAGGTGGGGCTCGACCGTGTCCGGCGCGCTGGCGAGCATGAAGATGAGGAAGACCGGCTGGCCGTCGAGCGAGTTGAACTCGACGCCGGTCTTCGAGCGGGCGAAGGCGCCGAGGACGCCTTTGACGCCGGCGACCTTGGCGTGCGGGACGGCGACGCCTTTGCCGATGCCGGTGCTGCCGAGTTCCTCGCGGCGCAGCATCGCCTTCTCGACTCCGGCGGCCTGGGCTTTCGGCAGCGCGCCGCTGGCGACGAGCTGGCGCACCATCTCGGGAATCACGTCCTCCTTCCGCGTGGCCACCAGGTCGGGTATGATGTTCTCCGGCGCGAAAAAGTCCGAGAGTTTCATTCCTCTTCCTCCGCGTTGGCGCTGGCTGGGGGTTCCGGCTCGCCTTTGGATGTCCGTTTCTGCCGCGCGGCGTCGCGCTTCGTGCGGAACCGGTCTTCGATCTTGTGGAGCTGTTTCTCGATCTTCGCAACCGCCTCGTCAATCGCCGCGTACATGTCGTGCGATTCGCTCCGGGCGACCATCTCGCCGTGCTTGCGCACCGAGGCGATGACCTCGGCATTCTGGCGCGCCGCCTCGATGCTCAGGGTGATTTTCACGTGCATCAGGTGCTGGCTCAGCGCCTCGAGCTTCTCCGCGCGCTGCCGCGCGTGATCGCGCATGGCGTCCGTCACCGCGACGTGGCGCCCGGAAATTGTCACATCCACCGGCGTCCCTCCCGAAACCGCTGCGGGCCGTGCGCACTTGAAAACAGTTCTCTTGCGTCCTGCCAGATGGGCTTTTCATTATAGGCCAGCGCGCGGGAAGGTGTCAAACAATGGCCGCGGGAACTTTGGTCTGCGCCCGGTTGACCGCGCGGGGCGCGCCTGATAGTATGTGGGCCGCCCGTGAATCGGGCTTATCCGACGCGGTTCGCTTGGATGAAGGCATGAACTTCCAGGACCTGATCTTGTCGCTGACGCGGCACTGGGCCGATTACGGCTGCGTGGCGCTGCAGCCGTACGACATGGAGAAAGGCGCCGGCACGTTCAACCCGGCCACGTTCCTGCGCGCGCTCGGGCCGGAACCGTGGCGGGCGGTATACGTCGAGCCCTCGCGCCGGCCGGCGGACGGGCGCTACGGCGAGAACCCGTTCCGCGTCCAGATGCACCACCAACTCCAGGTGCTCCTGAAGCCGGCCCCGCGCGACGCGCAGAAGATCTACCTCGACAGCCTCCGGGCGATCGGCGTGGACATCGTCGCGCACGACGTGCGGTTCATCGAGGACGACTGGGAATCGCCCACGCTGGGGGCCACCGGGCTCGGCTGGCAGGTATGGCTCGACGGGCTGGAGATCACGCAGTACACCTACTTCCAGCAGGTGGCCGGCTTCGCGTGCGACCCGGCGTGCGTCGAGTACACCTACGGCCTCGAGCGCATCGCCATGGCCGTCCAGGGGAAAGCCAGCCTCTTCGACCTGGACTGGGGCAACGGCCTGACCTACGGCGACCTGCGCAAGCGCGAGGAATACGAGTGCTCGAAGTACAACTTCGAGGAGGCCGACGTGGAGACGCTTCGGCGGCTGTTCGAGGTGTACGAGAAGGAATGCGTGCGGCTGGCGGAGCTGGGGCTGGTCATGCCCGCGTACGACTTCGTCATGAAATGCTCGCACACGTTCAACCTGCTGGACGCGCGCCGGGCGATCAGCGTCAGCGAGCGCACCGCCGTCATCACGCGCGTCCGCCGCCTGGCCCGCAAAGTCGCCGAGGCGTTCCTCAAGCAGCGCGAGGAGATGGGGTTTCCGCTGCTGAAAGAGGCTGGCCTGCGCACCGCCGCCGCGCCGGCCGGTAAAGAAACGCCGTCCGCCTGAACCGATGCCACGAAAGGCCGTCATGCCGACCTATCGCTGCCGGAAGACCCGGAAAGCGCCGGCTGTGGATGGTGCGATTGACCCGAAGGTCTGGGGTCTGGCGCAGCCCGTGCCGCTGGTGCTGGCCGAGTCGGGCGGACCGCCGCTCCAGCCGACCGAGGCGCGGATGCTCTACGACGACGATTTCCTCTACGCGGCGTTCCATTGCGTGGATTCCGACGCCTGGGGCGCCCTGCCGAACCGCAATGACCCGCTCTGGCTCGAAGAGGTAGTCGAGGTCTTCCTGGACCCCACGCGCCGGCGGCGCTGCTACGTCGAGATCGAGGTCTCGCCGCTGAACGTGATCTTCGAGGCGTACATCCTCAACGACCCTCGCTGCCCGCCGCTCCAGGGGCTGACGCAATGGACCTGCCGCGGGCTGCGGACCGCCGTCCACATCGAGGGCGAGATGACGCCGCGCGGGCGCCTGACCCAGTTCTGGAACTGCGAGATGGCGATTCCGTTCAACCAGATACCCGACGCGCCCCACGTTCCGCCTAAGCCCGGCGACCGCTGGCGCGCGAACCTCTACCGGATTGACCGCGCGCCGCGGCTGGACGAGTATTCCGCCTGGTCGCCGCCCGGCGTGCCCAAATTCCACACGCCGGAGAAGTTCGGCGAACTGCTCTTCCTGGCGGCCGGCGAGCGTTAACCGCCGCGCGATCTTGTCATGCTGAGCGAAGCGAAGCATCTCTCACCACAAAGCGTTGCGGACGCGCTGCGTATGAGATTCCTCGCTCCGCTCGGAATGACCAGCTTTCCTCTAAGGTATTTCCGGCGCCCAAGCTACCCCACGAGCACTTTCACGACCACCTTCTTCACCGGCTTCGGCTCTTTGACGGCGACGTCGGGCATGTGGCCGTCGTGCGGCCAGAAGATGGCGAACGTTCCGGCGGGGACGGTGAAGAAGTCGCCCTTGCCCTTCAGCTTCAGGAGGTCCTTCTCCGCGTCGTACTCCGCGGTCGGCTTGAGCGCCCGCAGGTCCGCGCGGCCCATCCGCTCGGCGCCCTCGAAGAGGTACTGCACGTCAATGTACCGCCGGTGCGCCTCCCAGAACGCGGCCTTTTTCGGCTTGGTCTCCAGGTTCAGGACGAGCGCGAACACGCTGTCGCCGTCCACCGGATGCCGGCCCGGCGCGAGCGTGGCGAAGTCGGTTTTCTGAAGGAAATCGAGCGCCAGCGCCATCCGCGGGCTGATCGAACGGTAAAGCGGCGCGTTGCGGAGTTCGTCGAGGACCATGTCGCTGCTCCTGCCGAAAAATGATGCGCGGGTTGTGAAACATTACCACGCGGGCGCGGGCGTTGCAACCGCAGCCACAGCGCCGCAGGCACGTTTGAAGATTGAAGGTCGAATGGCTATGATAGGGCTTTAGCCGCGCATCGCGGCGCGGGGAGACCACTCATGGCGACAGGCGTTCCGGCGGCGTTGCAGACCCTTTCCGAGCGAGTCGAGACGCTCCGGAGGTCTCTTTGACTTGCCGGCGAAGGCCGCGCTACGCGACAAGCTCGAAGCGCGCATGGCCGAGGCCGATTTCTGGACCAACCGCGAAGCCGCCCAGGCGACCGTCTCGGAGCTGAAGGCGCTCAAGGCGGTCATTGAGCCGCTCGACGAGATCGCCACCCGGCTGGAAGACCTCGAAGTCCTCGCCGAGATCGTCGAGGAGGACCCTTCCGCCGAGCCGGAACTCGTCATCCAGCTCGCCGAGACGGAGAAGCTCGTCGCCGCGTTCGAGTTCCAGCGGATGCTCAGCGGCCCCGATGATTCCTGCAACGCCTACCTCGACGTGCACGCCGGCGCCGGCGGAACCGAGTCGTGCGACTGGACCGAGATGCTCCTGCGGATGTACCTGCGCTGGGCCGACCGCCGCGGGTTCAAGACGGAGACCATTGACGTGATCGCCGGCGAGGAGGCCGGCCTCCGCCGCGCCACGCTCCACGTCATCGGCCGCTGGGCCTACGGCTACCTCAAGGCGGAAATCGGCGTTCATCGCCTGGTCCGCATTTCGCCCTTCGACGCCAACAAGCGCCGCCACACCTCCTTCGCCGCCGTGGACGTCACGCCCGAACTGCCCGAGGAGGCGGAAATCGCGATCAAGGAGGATGATCTCAAGGTGGATACGTTCCGCTCCGGCGGCGCGGGCGGGCAGCACGTCAACAAGACGGAGTCGGCCATCCGCATCACACATATTCCCAGCGGCATCATCGTCCAATGCCAGACCGACCGCTCGCAGCACAAGAACCGGCGGATCGCGATGAAGATGCTCATGGCCAAGCTGCACGCGGTGCAGGAATCGAAGCGCCAGGCGGACATTTCCGCCGCTTACGATGCCAAAGGCGAGGTGTCGTTCGGATATCAGATCCGGTCGTATGTCCTTCAGCCGTACCAGATTGTGAAGGACCTGCGCACCGAGGTCGAGACGGGGAACGTCGAGGCTGTGCTCGACGGCGAGATTGACCAATTCATCGAGCCGTATCTGAAGCAGCTCGCCGGAAAGAAAGAAACGAAGAAGTCCGAGTGATGAAGGAGGAAGTGCTTCTTCATTCATCATTCGCGGTTCCGACTTCCAGTTCGGGGTTGACGTCCGGATGGAGACGAAGAACATATCGCTGCTCGGCGACGGCGGCTGGGGGACGGCGCTCGCGTGCCTGCTGGCCGGGAACGGCCACCGCGCGACGCTCTGGGGGTTCTTCCCGGAGATCATTGCCGAGACGCGCCGCCTCCGCGAGAACCGGAACTTCCTGCCGGGCATCCGCATCCCCGAAACGGTTTGGCTGACCGCCGACCTCTCCGAGGCGCTCCGCGGCGCGGACCTCGTCGTCTTCAGCACGCCGGTGCTGCATCTGCGCTCGGTCGCGGAGTCGGCCGCGCCGATCTTTAAGCGCGCGCCGCCGCGCAGCGTGATGACGGTGGCCAAGGGGATCGAGCGCGACACGCTCCTCCGCGGCAGCGAGATCCTCCGCCAGGTCCTCGGAGTCGCCGACGTGGGCCTGCTCCTCGGCCCGAGCCACGCCGAGGAGGTCGCGCGGCGACTGCCCTGCTCGGTGGTTGCGGCCGCCGGCGACGAGGCGTTCGCGCGCGAGATCCAGCGCACGTTCATGAACGAGCGCTTCCGAGTCTACACGAGCACCGACACGATCGGCGTCGAGGTCGGCGCGGCCGTCAAGAATGTCATCGCCATCGCCGCCGGCCTCTGCGACGGGCTCGGCTTCGGCGACAACGCCAAGGCCGCTCTGCTCACGCGCGGGCTGGCGGAGATCACGCGCCTGGGCATGGCCATGGGCGCGCGGCGCGAGACGTTCTTCGGCCTGAGCGGGCTGGGCGACCTCATCACGACCTGCATCAGCCCGTACGGTCGTAACTTGAAGGTCGGCCAGGAGATAGGCAAAGGGAAGAAGCTCGAGGCCGTCCTCGCCGAGATCGCGCCGATGGTGCCCGAAGGCGTGTGGACCACGCGCGCGGTCTGCGCGCTGGCGGAGCGATATCGCGTCGAGATGCCCATCGCGCAGGCCGTGCGCAGCGTGCTGTTCGAGGACAAGCCGCCGCTCCTCGCCGCGCAGGCGCTCATGACCCGCGAGCCGAAGGCGGAATGATTTTTTGACGGGATTACAGGATGGACAGGATGTATACGGCTCGACGGATTGCAACGACTTGATTCACAGGATAACGACGGCTTGTTTTGACAGCATAGCAGCCGAAGGCGGAATGATTTTTTTGACGGGATTACAGGATGGGGACACGGCCCGTCTTGACAGGATCACAGGATGGACAGGATGACTACGGCACGACCGATGACAACGACTTGATTCACCGGATAATGACGACACGACGGATTACAACGGTCTGGTTTACGGGATATGATGGTTGACATAACAGCGCGAGGCAGGTGAAATGAGCGCCGGAGGAATTCCCGCGAGGAAGCCGCCTCGATCTGCCGAGATGGAATTCGCGGAAATTACCGGCAAGATCATTGGTTGCGCGTACAATGTGTACAACGCAATGGGGTTCGGATTTCAAGAGTCGGTGTACGAGAGGTGCATGCTCATCGAGTTGACGAAAGCCGGGTTGTCGTTTGAAGCGCAAAAGCCCATTCTGGTGCATTACGATGGTCAGCCAGTCGGCGAGTTTGTTGCGGACATCCTTGTCGAGGCAATGGTCGTCGTTGAACTCAAATCCGTAGCGCGCCTCGTCAAGGCGCACGAGGTGCAACTAGTCAACTACCTCGTTGCAACGGGCAAGCCTGTCGGCCTGCTATTGAACTTCGGCGAGAGAGGCGTTCAGGTGAAAAGAAAGCTGAGGGTCCTGAAGCGCTGACCCGCTTCATTAGCCCATGTATATCCATTGATCTTATCCAATCCGTTGTCGTTTGAAGGATGAATCCTTTGCCGTTCGTCATGTGTGTCAATCGTATCTTGCTGATCCTGTAATCCGGTCTAAAACATGCCGTAAAAGGGATTTATGACAGCGGCTCAGATCCAGACCCACGACGAAGCGCTCAGGTTCCTTCTCGAGTTCGTGGACTACGAGAAGGTGACGAAGTTCAAGTACGACCTGCGCACGTTCAACCTCGGGCGCGTCGAGGAATTGATGGCGGCGGTCGGCTGCCCGCAGCGCGCGTTCCGCTCGATCCACATCGCCGGGACGAAGGGCAAGGGCTCGACGGCGGCGATGGCGCAGTCCATCCTCACTGCGGCCGGCTTCCGCACCGGGCTGTACACCTCGCCGCACCTTTCCCGGATCGAGGAGCGGATGACCGTGGACGGCGAGATGATGCCGGAGGAGGAGTTTGTTCAGATTGTGAACGAGCTGGCGCCCTTCACGCTCCGGCAGCGCGACGAGCGCCCGAACGAGTCGCCGACGTTCTTCGAGCTCGTCACCGCCGCGGGCTTCCGCCACTTCGCCCGCCGCAAGGCCGAGTTGGCGGTGGTGGAGGTCGGCATGGGCGGCCGGCTCGACGCGACGAACGTCATCCGGCCGGAGGTCAGCGTGATCACGCGCGTGGACTACGACCACGAGGAGCGCCTGGGCCACACGCTCGACCGGATCGCGTTCGAGAAGGCGGGCATCATCAAGCCGGGCGTGCCGGTCGTCTGCGCGCCGCAGGAGCCGGAGGCGCTGGCGGTCGTGGCGGAGACCGCCGAGCGGCGCGGCTCGCCCTGGGTGCGGATCGGCTCGGATTACCGGGTCGAGAACGTGCGGACCGGGCTCGACGCGCAGAAGGCGCCGTTCTGCCGGTTCGACCTGGCCGGGCGCGGCGGAGCGCACCGCGGCCTGGAGCTCCACATGCTCGGCGAGCACCAGGCGACGAACGCGGCGTGCGCGGTGGCGGCGGTAGACCTGCTCGCGGAACGGTGCGGGCTGAAGGCCGGGCCGGAGGCGGTCCGGCGCGGGCTGGATTCGACGCGCAACCCGGCGCGGCTGGAGGTCTTCGCCGGGGAACCGCTGGTGCTCCTCGACGGGGCGCACAACCCGATCTCGATGCGGGCGCTGTGCGCCGCGCTCGACGGCGCATTCGCGGGCGCGCGGCTGGTGCTGCTGATGGGCGTCTCGCGCGACAAGAACGTGGAGGAGATTTTCAAGCTCGTCCTGCCGCGGGCGGCGGCGGTGATCTTCACGCGGTCGGACAGCCCGCGCGCGGCGGCGCCGCTGGCGCTGGCGGAACTGGCGCGCGACCTCTGCGGCGTCCGCGCGGAAATCTGCGACGACGCGCACGAGGCGCTCGCCCGCGCCCGGACGCTGGCGCGGCCGGACGGCCTGCTCTGCATCACCGGGTCGTTCTTCCTGGCGGGCATGCTCAGGCCCGCGCTGCTGGCCGGCGACGGGCCGGCGCGAGGCTGACCGGCGATGAAGACGATCCTCCTGCTCACGGTCTCGAACCTGTTCATGACGGTCGCCTGGTACGGCCACCTGCGGTTCAGGGAGAAACCGCTTTTCGTGGTGATCGTCGTGAGCTGGATGATCGCGTTCTTCGAGTACTGCTTCCAGGTCCCGGCGAACCGGATCGGCTCGTACCAGTTCGCCACGGCGCAGTTGAAGACCATCCAGGAAGTCATCACGCTGGTGGTCTTCTGCGGCTTCTCCGTGGTCTATCTCAAAGAGCCGCTGCGGTGGAACTACCTGGTCGGGTTCGCGTTCCTGCTGGGGGCGGTGTTCTTCGTTTTCAAGAAGTGGTAGCGGGCGGATTCCGCGGGCGGCGCTTGCAATCGCGGGCGTGGAGTGCTAATTAAGCGTTCGGAGACGGCGTCGGTTCCATTAAGAGAAGGGCATGGAGATGCGCAGGACCGCGGCGATGGCGGCGTGCGGATTGCTGGTCGCGTGCCTGGCCGGCTGCAGGAGCTCGGCGCCGGCCGCTTCGGCGGAGCCGATGGCGGTGACCACGAGTCCGGACGAACCCAAGTGGGTTTCGGCGGGCGCGGGCGCATTCCCGGAAGACGCCGGCCGGGCGCTTTACGGCGTGGGCATCGCCGGGGCGAACCGCTTCCCGGCGGATTCGTTCATGCTGCGCAAGACCGCCGCGCAGCACGGGCGCCTGGAAGTCGCCGGGCAGCTCCGGAGCATGGCCGCGTCGGTGTTGATGGATTACGCCGCGGCCTGCTTCATTCCGGGCATGAAGCAGGACGAGATGGACAGCATGAGCGAGAACGTGCAGGAGTCCGTCGCGGAGGGGGTGCTCCTCGGCGCGGAACCGGCCGCCTCGTGGAAGGACCCGCAGACCGGCGCGATGTACGTGCTCATCAAGCTCAGCATGGACGACGTCGCCAAGCAGATCCGCGAAAGCGTCATCGCGGCCGAGGACGACGAGCTCAACATGGATGCCCCCGCGGCGCACCAGGCGCTGGACGGCATCATCGCGAAGTACCGCCAGCGGCCGGTAAAGTAATATTGCCGAATGCCGATTGCCGAATGATGTTGAATGACTGAATGATGAATGGTGGGCGGGCGGGGTCAAAAAACGCCCCGATCGCACATCAATCGTCATTCTTCCTTCTTCATCACTCGTCCATCGGCATTCGGCCTTCGGCGCTGTCTTTCTGCGTCTGGTGGCGCTGGGCGAACATCTTCGGGTCGGTGCAGTAGGTCAGCGCGGTGTCGTAGGTGATCTCGCCCTGCTCGTAGAGCGTCATCAGGCACGAATCCATGGACTGCATTCCCTCGCGCACGCCGAATTGCATCACGTTGACGAGCTGGTGGAACTCGTGGTCGCGGATGTGGGTGCGCGCGGCGGTGTTGATGATGAGCACCTCGCAGGCGAGAAGGCGGCGCGTCTTGTCGGCCGAGGGGACCAGCCGCTGCGCGACGATCCCGTGCAGGCAGTTGGCCAGTTGCGAGATGACCTGCCCCTGCTGCGTGGCGGGGAAAACCGACATGATGCGCTCCATCGTCTGGAGCGAGTTCGGCGTGTGCAGCGTGGCGATGACCAGGTGGCCGGTCTCGGCGGCGGTGAGCGCGGTGGCGGTCGTCTCGTAGTCGCGCATCTCGCCGACGCAGATCACGTCCGGGTTCTGGCGGAGCACGTGGATCAGCGCGGAGGAGAACGACTTCACGTCGGTATAGAGTTCCTGCTGGATGATGATCGCCTTCTTGCGCTCGTGGACGTACTCGATCGGGTCCTCGATGGTGATGATCTTGCAGCGGCGCTCGCTGTTGATCAGGTCAATCATGTAATTGAGCGTGGTGGTCTTGCCGGAGCCGGTCGGGCCGGTGACGAGGACCAGGCCGCTGGGGAAGCGGGTGAACCGGTCCACCGCCTCGGGCAGGGCGAGCTGCGCGCGCGACTTGATCTCCTTGTTGCACATGCGGATGGCCAGCTCCGGGTTGCCGCCGTGGTAATAGACCGAGACGCGCATGCGGCCGTAGTCGTCGGAAAAGACCGAGCAGCAGAGCTGCCAGTCGCGCTCGAAGGTCTTGATCTGCTCCTCGTTCAGCAGGCCGTAGACGAGGCGCTTGGTGTCCTCGCGCGAGAGCGGCGGCGCGCTGGCGAGGATGATCTCGCCGTTGATGCGGAAAGTCGGCGGCAAGCCGGCGACGATGTGAATGTCCGAGGCCTCGGTCTTGCGCGCGAGCCGGAAAACCCGGGCCATGTCCTCGGTGATCGGCATGCTATTCCCTCTTGGGCTTTCGCAGGAAGTTCTGGACGCGCGAGAGCAGTCCGCGCTGCTGGAACCGGCGCAGGGCCTCGCGCGCCGGCGGCCAGTTCGGCCGCAGCGTGAGGCATTGCGAGAGCGTCATCGCCGTCTCGGGGAAGCCGAGCGCCGCCTGGCAGCGGCCGAGCTCCAGCCACGCGAGCGCGGACCCCGGCAGCAGGCCCGCCGCCTTGCGCAGGTATCCGAGCGCCGCCGCGCAGTGGCCCGCGCGCAGCAGCGTGCGGCCGGCTTCCAGCTCCACGCGCGGCGAGGCGTTCCCGGCGGCCACGGCGTTGCTGACGCAGTGCGCCGCCGTCGCGCTCCCGCGCTCGAGCAGCACCTCCGCGCGCGCGAGCCAGACGTACGGCGTGCCGCCCTTCTGCGAGAGCGCGTTGTCCGTGTAGGCCATCGCCTTGTCCAGGCGGCCGCTGCGGGTCGAAGCGACCGACTTCGTGGCCAGCAGGTCGGGGTGCTCCGGGTAGTACTCGAGCGCCTTGTCCGCCCAGAGCAGCGCCTCCTCGTATTCGGCCAGCTCGATCAGCATCCGCAACTGGCCGAACCAGCCCTCGTACTCCGCCGGGTTATGCTCGAGCGCCCGCGAATAGTTGCGCAGCGCCAGCTCGAAATCGCCGGCCAGGTACAGCCTCTCCGCCTGCTCCAGGAAGAATCCCGCGCTGCGGATCGGCGTGCCGTCCGCGCCGGCCTTGATCGGGCGCGATTTCGCGTCGCCGAACTCCAGGTTCCCGAAACGGCTCATTCGAACTCTTTCAAAAAACCACGCTTCCAGATGGTGGACCAGCGCATCACGCCGCGCGCCAGCAGGTCGCCGCGGCGGTAAACGCAGTTGCCGATGGCCACTTCGGGGGCCACTTCGACCCCGTGAACCTGCGCGCGCCACTCCATAGTAACAAAATATTCATCTTTTCCAAGTGTCGCCAGGGCGGACTGGCCCCGCAGCGAGGCCGGGACCGGGAAATTCCCGGCGTCGAGCGCGCGGCCGTTGACGATGAAACCCGCCGGCGTCACCGCGATGCGTTCGCCCGGCAGCGCGATGAGCTGGCCGACCATCTCGCCCACGTAGCTGCCGGGCATCCCCGCTCCGCCGTCCGCGGAGAGCAATTCGCGAACGTTGACCAGGACCAGGTCGCCCCGCTTGAGCGGCGGCTCCCGGCCCGACGGCAGGAAATGACAGAGGATGACGTCGCCCCTCGCGACCCGGTCCGCAGGGACCGTGACGCCCGCCGCGCCCAGGGTGAAGCCGGCCACGCGCTGCACCTGCCCGTAGACCACGTAAAGCAGGATGACGAGAAAACCGATGCCGCAGAGCCGCCAGCCTATCTTCTGGAGCGCGGTCATCTCCTCCTTGAACCGTTTCGTGGCGAGCACGGCGTCCATCGCGATCCACGCGTGCAGCACGAAGGCGCAGGCGATCGAGGCGGCGCCGAGGCTCTGCCCGAAGAAGAGGATGCCCATCGCGAGCGAGACGGCCCACGAGATGACGTAGCTCGAGATCGCGCCGAACCGATGCCGGAGCGCGTGCGCCAGCCCCGGCACGATCGAGAGCGCGAGCGCGGCGGCCGCATCGCTCAGCGCAAGCCAGAGCTCGCGCCAGCGCGGCGCGCCGGCCGCACGCGCCGGGCCCGGCAGGCCGAGGCGCCCGAAGGCGGACGCGGTGCGCTCGCCGGAGCGCCGGGCGAGCTTTTCGGCCGTTCGGAACGCGCCGTAACGGCGCATCCGGCGCGCGACCTGCCGGAACGGCTTCCTCCAGGCCGGGGCGCGCGGCGGATGCACCTCCACCGAGCCGGCCTTCGCTTCCAGCAGCGACCCGCAGCGGAAGCAGGCGGCCTGGCCCGGCATGTTCTCAAATTGACAGCGAGGACAAAGCAACGTTATTTCCGATTGCCGAATGCCGACCCGTCCTTCGTAGCCCTCCGGTCTACTTCGGAGGGCGAAGAAGGATGCCGAATGATGATGAAGGATGAAGTACGATTGGTGGTGCTATTTGGGAGTTTTCAAACTGCTCTCGGCCGTCTTCCGGGATTGCGTCATGATGGCAATGATCTCTTGGGCCTCTTGCCACAATGGTGCGACGAGTTCGCGACGCAGGATCCGGCCTTCCATAATAAGTTCCAGCCAGAATGCCGACTCATCGGCCTCTTCGATCACCGTGCCCAGCTTGGCGACGAACTCGCTCTTGGACCGCGCGCGACACGCCGCGCGGTAATTCGCGCCGACCGAAGTCCCCGCGTCCACCAACTGCTGGCTGATCACGCGGCCTTTCAGAGTGAGCGGCATGGCATCAACGAGATTCAAGACGCGAAGCGCAAATTGCTTGGTGCGCTCCTTCAAGTCGCGTTTGTCCAAGATTGGCTCCTTCTCTCGCCGACCATTCGTCCTTCAATCCTTCGACACAATTCGGCATTCGCCATTCGGCAATCGGAAATTATTTACCCTGCTTCTGCTCCACCCGTATCGCCGCCTTCTCCTCCGGCTCGTAGTATTCGCTCGTGAGCTGCTGCGATTTGACCTTGCCGACGGCTTCGGCCAGGAAGGCGCCGAGCTTCATGCAGGCCTTGCCCTTGTAGCCCTTGATGTGGACCTTCACTTCGCCGTTCTTGCTGATGCTGATCTCGACATCGCGTTGCGGCATGGCTCAGCCCTCCCACTGGCGGACGCGAATGTTCACCGTCTCGTCCTTCGCGCGCTCCTCGCTCATCACCTGGAAGCCCTTCGCCTTCAGCTCGGTCATCACGCGGTTATACACGAAGCACTGCGTCAGGCGGTCGGTGAACCGTTCCGCGAACGCCTTGAGTTCGGCCTTCGTCTTGCCCACGCCCGAGGCGCAGACCACGCAGCGGCCTCGCGCGTCGCGCTTCACGCGGACCTCGACGCCCTCTTTGCCCTGGAGGACGATCTGCTGCTCCGTGCGGACGTTCTCGAGCACCTCGCTGTTCTTCACTTCCACCTCGACCGAGTTTCGCGCAGCGACTTTTTCCTGCTGCTCGGCCTCCGCGATCTCTTCCTTGGCCGTGGCCCGAACGGTCAGCCCCAGCGCGACCGCCGCTCCGGCCGCGGCGGCGGAGATCGCCGTCCACCCGCCGCCGACGATCAGCGGCGTCAAGATCAATACGGCGCTCATGGCTGCGCCTCCCAAAAAGAACCTGCTCCTGAAAAGTCAGTCCGGATCATTCACCACCAAGTTACCAAGGCGCAAAGACACAACGGCTTCCACCACGGAATACACGGAGCACACCGGATGACTTTCCTAAACAGCTTCAGTGTCATCCGTGTGTTCCGTGGTTGCAATATCAGTTGGCGTTCCTGGTAACTGGGTGGTCCATGCGGCGTTCACATTTCCAGTTTCCGTTTGCCCTGCGCCGTCTCCATTCCCGCGGCGTCGGTCGTGGCGGGCCGGGCGCGGCCGTCGGCCCAGCGGCGGAGCTCGGCGATGTCCTCGCTCATCGTCTTCGAGAGCGGCACGGAAGCGCGCAGGCTCTTGACCAGCGCCTCGGTCGTCAGGTCCTTCTTCTCGTAATAGACGTCGAAGAGCGCGCTGACGATGCTCTCCTCGATCTCCGCGCCGCTGAACCCGAGCGAGGCATCGGCCAGCTCGTCGAGATCGAACTTTGCCGGGTCGCGTTTCCGTTTCTGGAGATGGATCGAGAAAATCTCCCGCCGCTCGGCCGCCGCGGGCAGGTCAATGAAGAAGATCTCGTCGAACCGGCCCTTCCGCAGCAGCTCCGGCGGCAACTGCGTCACGTCGTTGGCCGTCGCCACCACGAAGACCGGCGCGGTCTTCTCGGAGAGCCAGGTCAGGAACGTGCCGAACACGCGCGCCGAGGTCCCGCCGTCGGTCGAGCCGCCGCTGCCGCGCGACCCGCGGAAGGCCTTGTCAATCTCGTCCACCCACAGGATCGCCGGCGCGACCGACTCGGCCACGCGGATGGCGCGCCGCACGTTCTCCTCCGACGAGCCGACCAGGCTGCCGAAGACGCGCCCCACGTCGAACCGCAGCAGCGGCAAGCGCCAGAACTGGCTGACCGCCTTCGCGAGCAGGCTCTTGCCGCAGCCCTGAACGCCCAGGAGCAGGATGCCCTTCGGCGCGGCCAGCCCGAACGCGCGCGCCTCGTCGCTGAACGCGATCGAGCGTTTCTTCAGCCACTCCTTCAGTGCGTCCACTCCGCCGACCGTCCGCAGGTCCTCCGCCGAATCGTAGTACTCCAGCAGCCCGCTCTTGCGGATGACCTGCTTCTTCTCGCCGAAGATCACCTCGACGGCGCGCTCGTCGAGCCCGCCGCGCATCACCAGCGTCTTGGCGAGCACGTTCTCCGCCTCGGCCAGCGTCAGGCCGAGGAGCGAATGGACCACCTTCTCGCGGCCGGCGGGCGTCAGGCTCAGCTTGATCTTCGGGTTGCCCTTGACCTCCACGGCGATGCGGTCGAGCAGCTCGTGGAAATCCGGCGCGCGCGGCAGGTCGAAATCCACCACCGTCACGTCCTTCTCCAGCTCGGGCGGGATCTCCAGCATCGGCGAGACGAGCAGGATCGTCTTGTAGCTGTTCTTGAGAAACGCGGCGATCTCGCGCAGGCGGCGGATGACCGCCATGTTCGAGCGCGCCAGGAACGGGTGGAAGTCCTTGAAGATGTAGATCGCCGGGTCAATCTGCTCGACGACGCGGTCGAGCGCGACGAGCGGGTCCTGCGTCGCGGTGTCGCGGTGCTTCTGCGACTGGATCGAAGTGCCGCCCGGCACCAGCCCGGTGGTCACCGACCACTCGAAGACCTTCTTGTCGCGCTGGGCGGAGAGCGCCGTCACCTGCGCGAGAACGCGCCCTTCTTCCCAGGTGAGCACGTAGATCAGCGGATAGCGCGCGCGGATGAGCACGTCGAGCTCCGAAAGGCGCGCCTTCACGCCTTCCGGGCGCTTGCCCTGAGCCGCATCGAAGGGCGCGGCCGAACGGGAAGGCGCAGGCGGCGCGGCGGAGGCCGGACGCGCCCTGGGCGCTTCAGCGGGACGGGGCGCCTCGGGAGTCATTTTTCGATTTCCCCTTTCTTCGCTGGACGAGCACCGGGTTCTCCGGGTCGAGCGCCTGGCACACGTCCAGCATCGCCTCGTCCGCCTCGCTGATGAACACCCGGCCGTCCGGGCGGATGCGGATCTCCAGGTCGCCGGGCCTGCGTCCAGCGTTGCAACGCGCTGCAGCAACGCCAGTTACGTCACCCTGGGTTCGTTTTTTCAAGTTCGTTCAGCCTTCTTCATCCGAGCCGGACGCGGGGCAAATTAGGTTCGTTTTTTCAAATCGCCCGTCTCTTCTCGCGCGTCATTCCGGCTTTCGCATCGTGCGCCGTACCCGGCGCACTCGCGGGAATGACGATCAGGCGCCTTTGCCGCAAAATTGGGTTCGTTTTTTCAAACGGCATCCTGCGCTTTATCTTCACGGCCGGCACGATGTTGTGACAGTTCTGAGTCGGCCGTCAGAATATCATATCTCTTCTGATATGTCAAGTTAAAAATCATCTCATTGGACCATCCTCAGATCGAGCGCCCGGGCGCGGTCGAACGCGTCCCGGAATTCGAGCTCCCGCAGGTACTCCGCCGGCGCCTTGCGCGCCTCCGAAGGCGGCATGTACTCGCCGCGCAGGCTCAATTTCACCTGCGGCATGTTCTCCTTGAGCCACCGCAGCACCGGCTCGCGGCAGCACTCCGCGTGCCCGGGCAGCACCAGGTGCCGCACGATCAGGTCGGCGGAGCCCTTCGCGAACAGCAGGTTGCGCTGGACCGTTTCGAGGTAGTCGTCCACCCCGAGCAGGTCCTTGGCGCACTTCGCGCTGCCGCACTTCAAATCGGCCAGGTAGACGTCCACGACACCGTCGAGGAGCGGGCGGCATTCCGCGGAGAAATACATGTTCGAGTTCCAGACGACGCGCAGCTTCGAGCGGATCGGCGCGATCAGCTCGAGCAGGCCGCAGAGGTTCACGCTCGGCTCCCCGCCGACGAAATTCAGCGTGCGCGCGCCCGCGCGGAGGCGCTCGAGGATGCGCGCGCGCGTTTTCGGCAGATCCATCTCGGCGACCTCCAGCGGCGCCTCGTTCCACTCGTCCACCAGGCAGAACTCGCAACGCAGGTTGCAGCCGGTGAGGAACAGCATGTGCGACGGGATCAGCTCCGACTCCTCGTGATAGTACAGCGCCTCGCGGAAGCAGTGAGCCGAATCGGTCAGGCCGCAGAAGCCCTTCTCCCCGCGCGTCCGGTCCACGCGGCAGTCGCGCGGGCACAGCGTGCAGCGGCCCAGCAGGCGCCGCGCTTCCTCCGCGCGCTGGCCGACTTCCGCATCCGCGATCCGGTTCACGCCGCCTCTCCGATTAGCCCAGGTCCTTGAAGCGCGCCTGCCGGGCGGGTTTGCCGCCACTGGAGAACCCCTCGCGCAGCTTCCAGATCACCTTCAGGTAAAGGTATCCCACGCCCGCGCCGGCCACCCAGATCCACGTGATCGGGTGCGGAATCCCCAGGATCAGCCCGATCGCGACCAGGATCAGGACGACGTACTGCGCTTCCATCCCCCAGAAAAAGAAGAGGAACCGCTTCCGCCGAAACGCCAGCCCGAACGCGCCCAGGAATCCATAGACGGCGCTGTCGGCCGAATAACCGATCTGGTCTCCCTGGCCGGTGACGAGCGTGATCACGAGCGAAACCGCCATCCAGATCAGCGCGCACGAGATGCCCGCCAGGAACCAGAGCGCGACGACGGAGCGCGTCCGCCATTCCCGCTCCAGCGCGCTCCCGATGATCAGCACGCAGGAGCAATTCCACACCAGCGACCAGCCGCTCGGGTCCACGAACAGGTACGTCGCCAGTTGCCAGATGCATCCGTGAAGCACGCCGCTGGGATTCAGCGCGAGTTGGGCCAGCGCAAACTCGGCCCAGTGGACGGACACGGCGTACCCGGCGATCATCAGCAGAATGAACGTCACGCCCGCGCGGGTGAAATACATGGCCGGCGACTGGATGGCGATCTCGTAATGCTGTTCCTGGCCGTAAGGCATTTCAAGCCCTCCCGCAGAAAGCCTTGGGCCGCGGCCTCTGGGCCCCGGCTAATTCTAGGCCCGCTCATGGGGAGTGTCAAGCTCCTGAATGGAGAGAAGGCGTCCACGCTGCGGCCTCGAATCGTCCTCGTCCTCGTCGTCGACCTCGTCTTCGGTTCCAACTCCCAGCTCCGCGCTCTCGCCGAGGTCTACGCCAGCAGCGATGCGCAAAAAACCTTCGTCGAGGAGTTCGCGGCCGCGTGGGCCAAAGTGATGAACCTG
>JBKQWE010000004.1:0-5772 GCA_052139675.1 Candidatus Brocadiia bacterium | reverse complement strand
GAGGGCGGCTTCAGCCGGGGAAAATGTTCCTCGTGGACCTGTCGGAACATCGCATCATCCCCGACAACGAGATCAAGGCCAAGGTCTCGCGGCAGCGCCCGTACCGGCACTGGGTCAAGGAGCGGCGGATCGAGCTGCGCGGACTGCTGGCGCCCTCGCAGGTGCCGCCGGAGGAGCCCGAGATCCTCCGCCGCAAGCAGCGCGTCTTCGGATACACCGAAGAAGACCTGAAGATGATCATCGCGCCGATGGCCGCGCGCGGGCAGGAGGCCGTCGGCTCGATGGGCAACGATGCCGCGCTCGCGGTGCTCTCGAGCCGCCCGCAACTGCTCTTCGCGTATTTCAAGCAGCTCTTCGCCCAGGTGACCAACCCGCCGATTGACCCTCTGCGCGAGGAGCTCGTGATGTCGCTCATGAGCTTCGTCGGGCGCGAGCGCAACCTGCTGGCCGAGACGCCCGAGCACTGCGGGCAGCTCAAGCTGCATCACCCGATCCTCACGCCGGAGGACCTGCTCCGGCTGCGGAACGTCAAGCACCCGGAAGTCGTCGCGCGGGATCTGGACATCCTCTTCCCGGCGGACGGCGACGGCCAGGCGCTGGAGGCGGCGCTCGACGCCGTCTTTCTTCAGGCCGAGCAACACCTGGCGCAGGGCGCCACGCTGCTGATCCTGACCGACCGCGGGCTGGACGAGAAGCGCGCGCCGATCCCATCGCTCCTCGCGGCGAGCGGGCTGCACCACCACCTGATCCGCAAGGGCCTGCGCACCGCGGCGGGGATCCTGGTCGAGACCGGCGAGACGCGCGAGGTGATCCACTTCGGCATGCTGCTGGCGTTCGGCGCGAACGCGATCTGCCCGTACGTCGCCTTCTCCACCGTGCGCGACCTGGCCGAAAGCGGCATGTTCGAGGAGGCCGCGACGCCGGACGAGGCGATGGATTCGTACATCACCGCGGTCAAGAAAGGGCTGATGAAGACGTTCAGCCGCATGGGCATCTCGACCATCCGCAGTTTCTGCGGCTCGCAGATCTTCGAGGCGGTCGGCCTCGGGCCGGAGCTGATCGGGAAGTACTTCACGTCCACCGTCTCGCGCGTCGGCGGCATCGGCCTGGAGGAAATCGCCGCCGAGGCCCGCGCGCGCCACGCGAAGGCGTTTCCGAACAACGGCTCCCTGCTGCCGAGGCTGCTCGAAGGCGGCGGCGCGTATTACGCCCGCGCCGGCGGCGAGAAGCACCTGTGGTCGCCGAAGGCGATCTACAGCCTTCAGCAGGCGGTGCGCCTGAACGATTACGCGGCCTTCAAGGAGTACTCCCGCGCTGTGGAGGATCCGTCCGGCGACGGCGTGACGCTGCGCAGCCTGCTGCGGCTCAAGGCGGCGAAGCCGGTCCCGATCGAGGAGGTCGAGCCGGTGGAGAAAATCCTCCCGCGGTTCGCCTCGTCGGCGATGTCGTTCGGCTCGATCAGCAAGGAGGCGCACGAGACGATCGCCGTGGCGATGAACCGGCTCGGCGCGCGGAGCAATTCCGGCGAAGGCGGCGAGGACCCGGCGCGGTACACGCCGCTGCCCAACGGCGACAGCAAGCGCTCGCGCACCAAGCAGGTGGCCTCGGGCCGGTTCGGCGTGACGACCCAGTACCTGATGAGCGCCGATGAGCTGCAGATCAAGATCGCGCAGGGCGCCAAGCCCGGCGAGGGCGGCCAGTTGCCCGGTCACAAGGTCAGCGCGGAGATCGCGCGCGTGCGGCACACCACGCCGGGCGTGACGCTCATCTCGCCGCCGCCGCACCACGACATCTACTCGATCGAGGACATCGCGCAGTTGATCCACGACCTGAAATGCGTGAACCCGCGGGCGCGCGTCTCGGTCAAGCTCGTCAGCGAGGTCGGCGTCGGGACGATCGCCGCGGGCGTCGCGAAGGCGAACGCGGACATGATCCTGATCTCCGGTCACGACGGCGGCACGGGCGCCTCACCGCTGACGGCCATCAAGCACGCGGGCCTGCCGTGGGAACTGGGATTGGCCGAGACGCAGCAGACACTCATCGCGAACCGGCTGCGCGACCGCGTGCGCGTGCAGGTGGATGGGCAACTGCGCACCGGGCGCGACCTGGCCATCGCGGCGCTGCTCGGCGCGGAGGAGTTCGGCTTCGGCACGCCGGTGCTCGTGTCGCTCGGCTGCGTGATGCTTCGCAAGTGCCACCTGAACACCTGCTCGGTCGGCATCGGCACGCAGGACCCCGCGCTGCGCGCGCGGTTCGCCGGAAAGCCGGAGCACGTCGAGCGCTTCCTGCGTTTCATCGCCCAGCAGTTCCGGGAGCAAATGGCGCAACTGGGATTCCGGACGGTGGACGAGATGATCGGCCGCGTGGACCTGCTGGAGTTTCCGGCGCCGGCCGGCGGCGGAAAGGCGAGCCGGCTCGATTTCAGCGCGATCCTTTACGACCCGCGAGGCGGCCAGGGCGGCCGGAACGGCGGCGAAGGGAAGAATTCCATCCATCAAGCCGGCGACCTGGGCGGCTCGGCGCCTGTCTCGCCGCTCAACGCCGAGCTGCTCCGGCTGGCCGCGCCGGCGCTCGACGCGCGCCAGCCCGTGCGCCTGGAGATGCCGATCCGCAACGTGGACCGCGCAACGGCCGCCACGCTCAGCGGCGAAATCGTCCGGCGGTTCGGACCGGGCGGATTGCCGGAAGGCGCCATCGAGCTTTCGTTCAAGGGCTCGGCGGGCCAGAGCCTCGGCGCGTTCCTGGCGCCGGGAATCGGCATCCGCGTCGAGGGCGACGCGAACGACTACCTCGGTAAAGGAATGTCCGGCGGCCGGATCGTGCTCGTCCCGCCGGCGAAAGCGGGATTCATCGCGCACGAGAACGTGATCGCCGGCAACGTGGCGCTCTACGGCGCGACCGCCGGCGAAGTGTACATCAACGGGCTCGCGGGCGAGCGGTTCGCCGTCCGCAACAGCGGCGCGCAGGCGGTGGTCGAAGGGCTCGGCGACCACGGTTGCGAGTACATGACCGGCGGGACGGTGGTCGTGCTCGGGCCGACCGGGTACAACTTCGCGGCGGGCATGAGCGGCGGCATCGCGTACGTCTTCAACGAATCGGGCGTGCTCGACACCTGCTGCAACCTGGACATGGTGGACCTGGAAAGCGTCTGGCTGGAGGAGGACAAGGCGCGGCTGCGCGCGCTGATCGAGAATCACCGGCGCTACACCGGCAGCCTTCGCGCCCGGCGCGTGCTGGAGAACTGGGAGGCGAGCCTTCCGCTCTTCGTGAAGGTGATGCCGATTGATTATCGCAAGTCGCTCGAGCGGATGCGGATGGCCGAAGACACCGACCGCGAGACCGTCTCCGCGACGGAGGAAGTCTATCATGGGTAACCCGGTCGGATTCATTCTGCACGCCCGCGAGGACGCGGCCAAACGGCCCGTCGCCGAGCGGGTCCGCGACTTCAGGGAGGTCGAGCAGCGCTTGGGCGCGGACCGGCTCGAGACGCAGGCTTCGCGGTGCATGGACTGCGGGATTCCCTATTGCCACGCCTACGGCTGCCCGGTGAAGGCGCTCGTGCCGGACTGGAACGAGATGGTCCATCGGCGCCAGTGGCGCAAGGCGCTGGACCTGCTGCACTCGGCCAATAACCTGCCGGAGATCACCGGGCGCATCTGCCCCGCGCTGTGCGAGGCGGCCTGCTCGCTCTCCATCAACCAGCCGGCGGTCTCGATCCGGCAGATCGAGCTGCAGATCATCGAGCGCGGCTGGCACGAAGGGTGGGTGCGGCCGGAGCCGGCGGCGTTCCGCACGGGCCGGAAGATCGCGATCATCGGCTCGGGGCCGGCGGGGCTTTCGGCGGCGCAGCAACTGGCACGGCGCGGCCACCAGGTGGTGGTCTTCGAGCGCGATCCGGCCGTCGGCGGCGTGCTGCGCTACGGCATCCCGGATTTCAAGCTCGAGAAATGGGTGATTGACCGCCGCGTGGAGCAGTTGCGCGCCGAAGGCGTGGCGTTCGAGACCGGCGTCGAGGCCGGGCTGGACCTCTCGGCGCGCTACCTTCGCAGCAGCTTCGACGCCCTGGTGCTGACGACCGGCTCGCGGGTGCCGCGCGATTTGAAGATCGCCGGCCGCGAACTCGGCGGCATCCATTTCGCCCTGGATTTCCTCTCCCAGCAGAACCGGCTGAACGCGGGCGAGATCATCCCGCCGGAGAACCGCATCTCCGCGAAGGACCTGAACGTGGTCGTCATCGGCGGCGGCGACACCGGCGCGGACTGCATCGGCACCTGCCGCCGGCAGGGCGCGCGGGAAATCCGGCAGATCGAAATTCTTCCCGAGCCGCCCGCGGAGCGGACGCCGCAGAACCCGTGGCCGACCTGGCCGCTGATCCTGCGCACTTCGACCTCGCACGAGGAAGGCTGCGAGCGGCTGTGGAGCGCGACGGCGAAGGAATTCGTCGGCGGCGAGGGGCGCGTCCGCAGGCTGCGCTGCGTCAAGGTCCGCTGGTCGGCGCCGGACGCGGCGGGGCGTTCGCAGTTCAGCGAAGTCCCCGGTTCGGAGTTCGACCTCAAGGCCGACCTGGTGCTCCTGGCGATGGGATTCCTTCATGCGGAGCACGGCCCGCTCGTCCGGGACCTGGAACTCCGCACGGACGAGCGCGGGAACATCCAGGTCAACAACGCCTTCTCGACCTCGGCGCGGGGCGTGTTCGCGGCGGGAGATTCCGTCCTCGGCGCGTCGCTGGTCGTCCGGGCCATCGGGCTCGGCCGCAGCGCCGCCGACGCGGTGGACGCGTACCTGGCGCGGTAGGCCTCGTACCTGCTTCCTGCAGAGCCCTCTTACTTCACGTTTCCAATCCGGATGTCCAACTCCGAGCGCCGCTGGACTTTCTCCACGGCGCCGTCCTTGATCCACAGGATGCGGTCGGACACGTCGAGCATCTTGTAGTCGTGGGTCGAGGCGATCACTGTCACCCCTTCGTCCTTGCTCAGGCGGTAGAGTAGGTGGATGATCTCCTCGCCGGTGTGCAGGTCCAGGTTGCCGGTCGGCTCGTCGGCCAGGATGATCGCCGGCTCGTTGGCCAGCGCGCGGGCGATGGCGACGCGCTGCTGCTGGCCGCCGGAGAGCTCGTCTGGGCGGTGGGTCAGGCGGTGGCTCAGGCCCACTTTGCCGAGGACCTCTTCGGCGCGCGCGGCGGCGCGGTCGTGCGGCATGCCGCTGAAGAGGAGCGGCATCGCCACGTTGTCCACCGCGCTGTAGGCGGGGATGAGGTTGTAGTTCTGAAAGACGTAGCCGATATGGTTGCCGCGGAAATAGGCCAGTTGCTTCGCCGAGAGCCTGGTCAGGTCCACGCCGGCGACGGTGACGTGGCCGGAGGTGGGTCGGTCGAGCGCGCCGAGCATGTTGAACAGCGTCGTTTTGCCCGAACCGCTCGGCCCCATGATGGAGAGGTACTCTCCCGTGAGGACGTCCACGTTGACGTCCCTGAGCGCCTGGACGACGGTGCGGCCCATGTGGAATTCCTTGTTCAGGTTCCGCACCGCGATCAGGACCGCCGGTTCGCTTGAGTTCATTTCAGAATCCTAGTACGGCAGCGCGACGACCGCCTTGCTCAGGAACGTGATGCCGACGCCGACGGTGGCCACCAGCCCCATGCCGCAGGCGAAGCCCGCGGCGATGACGGGGACATATTGCCGCCACG
This sequence comes from Candidatus Brocadiia bacterium, assembly GCA_052139675.1. GTDB lineage: Bacteria > Planctomycetota > Brocadiia > CAIUPP01 > CAIUPP01 > JBEKCB01. The sequence continues at coordinate 86 of JBKQWE010000004.1, read as the reverse complement.
TCAGGCCGAGCTTTTTCCTGAAGTAATACCGCCCGATCAGCGCGCCGATAAACTGCGGGATGATGATGTGCGGCAGGCTCTGGCCG
>JBKQWE010000003.1:0-143086 GCA_052139675.1 Candidatus Brocadiia bacterium | reverse complement strand
TGAGCTACGCCGGCTTGTGGGGGCAATCGCGGCTGACGCTGGAAGAGTTCATTCCGCGCGCAGCCGCGCTGGACTATGCCGGCGTCGAACTGATGGGCAAGCGCCCGCACCTGTCGCCGCTCGACTGGCCCGACGACCGGCTCGAACAGCTTCTCGCGCTTTGCCGTCGGCGCGACCTTGAGGTCGCCTGCCTGGCCGCCTACACGAACTTCACCGCCGGCGCGGAGGCGCGCGAAGTGCCCTTCAGCGAGATGCAGGTCCAGTACGTCGAGTCGCTCTGCCGCATGGCGCAACGGCTGGAATGTTCTCTCGTGCGCGTCTTCACGGCGTACGAGCGCGACGACCTGCCCATGACCGCGCAGTGGGACCGGACGGCGGCGGCGATCCGCGAATGCTGCACGCGGGCCGCGCCTTACCGCGTCACGATCGGGATTCAGAACCACGACGACCTGGCCGTTGACAGCAAGGCCCTGCTGGAGCTGCTGCGCGAGGTCGCGCAGCCGAACTGCCGGCTCATGCTCGACCCGTGGTCTCTCTGCCTGCGAGGGGAAGAGCTCTACGAGACGGCGAAACGCGCGGCGCCGCAGGTGGCCTATACGACGCTGGCCGACTACGTTCGTCTGCCGCGCTGGCGATACCGGCCGGGCCTCACCAATTACACGCGCGAGCCGGACCTGGTGCGCGCCGTCCCGATCGGCGAAGGCGAGATGGAGAACGCAACCTTCCTGGCCGGTCTGCGCGCCGGCGGTTACGAGGGCCCCGTCGCCTACGAAATGTGCTCGCCCCTGCGCGGCGGAGGCGGCATGGAAAACCTGGACCGTTGCGCGCGCGCGTTCGTCGCCTGGCTGAAGGTGAACGCCGCGGATTCTCGGACCAGCGACAAATAAGAATCCGTTTTTGCCACGGATTTCACGGATTACACGGATTACAGAGGGCAAAAAGGAAGTCCGTTCCAGCCTTCTCGTCCGTAGCCGGTAATCCGTGGAAACCCGTGCAATCCGTGGCAAAACGACCGTAGTTTCCGTTTCCGAGAGATCGCGCGGTGAATTGCGGTTGACAGCGCGCCGGGTGGCAATTATACTAATGAACTCGTTGCGCCGGATTGTCCCGCCGCGGCAGTGAATTCGGACAAAGACCGGAAATCGAAAGAGAGATTGTCGCGCATGGCTATGAAAAGCTTTATGGCGAAAACAGGCTCGATCGAGGGCAAGTGGCTCCATGTGGACGCCACGGGCAAGGTGCTCGGCCGGCTGGCGGTGCATATCGCCACCGTGCTCATGGGAAAGCACCGCGTCACGTACACGCCTCACGTGGCGACCGGGGACTTCGTGATCGTCACGAACGCCGAGAAGATCGGGCTGACCGGCCGGAAACTCGAGCAGAAAGAGTACCAGCGCTACAGCCTGTATCCCGGCGGCCTGAAGCGCATCCCGATGAAGACGATGCTCGCGAAGCATCCCGATGAGGTCATCCGCCTGGCGGTCCGGCGCATGCTGCCGAAGGGATCGCTCGGCAACCACCTGCTCACACGGCTGAAGATTTACGCGGGACCGGACCACCCGCACGCGGCGCAATGTCCCGAGGAAATGCCGCTGCCCGAAAGCGCCGCGCGCGCACGACGGGCACGCTAGTGTTTAGTTGCGTGAATTGGCATACCAATTTACGCAACTAGACGCGGTCCAACGGAACGCATGACTCATTAACGTGACAGGGTTCAGCGCGGCCATGCTTCCTGGCGGAAATAGGACGCCTATTTCCGCAAGGAAGCACTAGGAGAAGTCATGGTTGAAGAAGCGACCGTATTGGCGACGGGCCGGCGCAAGAGCTCGGTGGCCCGCGTCTGGCTGCACCGCGGCACGGGCGTCGTCAAGATCAACTCGCGGGAGATCGAGCAGTTCTTCCCGGTCGAGCGCCATCGCGCCTCGGTCCTGGCGCCGCTGAAGATCACGAAGACGCTCGGGAAGTTCGACGTCGTCGCCGACGTTTCCGGCGGCGGATTGAGCGGCCAGGCCGATGCGATCATGCTCGGCGTGGCGCGCGCGCTGCGGCGCATCAGCTCCGACACGGACGCGGCCCTGCGCGAAAGCGGCCTGCTCACGCGCGACAGCCGCATGAAGGAACGGAAGAAGTACGGGCGCAGAGCGGCTCGCCGCAGCTTCCAGTTCTCCAAGCGCTGAACCTGCCGCATCCGTTGCGATTGGGGAAGCCTCCTGCGGAAGCGCCTCGCTTCCCGCGCCGCGAATCCCCATGACAGACCGGAAAGTGGGCCACTGACATGGCAGAATACGCCAGCAAGGACATCCGGAACGTCGTCGCCGTCGGCCATGCCGGAAGCGGCAAAACCACGCTCCTCGACCAGATGCTCTTCAAGGCCGGCGCAGTCACCCGCGCCGGCAGCGTGGCCGAGAAGAACTCGATCTTCGACTTCGAGGACGAGGAGAAGGAGCGCCAGAGCAGCGTCTTCATGGCGCTGGGCCACTGCCGCTGGAAGGACATCGAGATCAACCTCGTTGACACCCCCGGCTACACGGATTTCGTCGGCGCCGCGCTCTGCGGGCTGCAGGCCGCGGACATCGCGCTCCTCCACGTCTCCGCCACGCACGGAATCGAACTCAACACCCGCCGCATGAACGCCGCGTCGAAGGAACGCCGTCTCGCCCGCGTCATCCTCATGAGCAAGATGGATGGCGACAACATCGTGGACTACGCCGGCGTCGTGGCCCGGGTCAAGGAAGCGCTCGGCGCGGAATGCGTGCCGTACAACCTGCCCATCGGCGTCGGCCCGGCTTTCAAAGGCGTCGTGAACGTGCTGCAGCCGCCCGCGCAGGCGCCCGAAGGAACCCTGGGCGACGTGGCCGCGGCCACCGGCGCGCTGATGGACAAGATCGTCGAGGCCGACGAGGCGCTGATGGAGCGCTTCCTGAATGACGAGAAGCTCTCGCCGGACGAACTGGTCGGCGCGCTCCGCAAAGCCATCCTGCAGGGCACGCTCGTCCCGATCCTCCACGTTGCGGGGAAGAGCGGCCTGGGCGTCGAGGAAGTGATGGACTTCATCGCCTCGTACCTCCCGTCTCCGATGGAGAAGGGCGAGATCGTCGCGAAGGACACGAAGAAGAACGAGGAAATCAAGCTGCGCCCGGACCCGGCCTGGCCGCTGGTCGCGCAGGTCTTCAAGACGGTCACCGACCCGTTCGTGGGCAAGCTGGCCTACTTCCGGATTCTGCAGGGCACGTTTCCGCATGACACCCACGCCGTGGTCGCACGCACGGGCAACAGCGAGCGCGTGGCGCAGCTCTTCCGCGTGTTCGGCCGAGAGACCCAGCCGGTCACGCAAGGCATCCCGGGCGATATCCTCGCCGTCGCCAAGATCGAGAATATCCAGATCTCCGACGTGCTGTGCGCGCCGCACACGTCCTTCGAACTGCCGAAGATCGCGTTCCCGACCCCGATGGTCTCGCTGGCGGTGGAACCGAAGGCGCGCGGCGACGAGCAGAAGATCTCCGGCGCCGTCCAGAAGCTCGCCGACGAGGATCCCACGCTGCGGATCCATCGCGACCAGCGCACCGGCGAACTGGTCGTCACCGGCATGAGCCGGCTCCACCTCGACGTGCTGCTCCACCGGCTCAGCGGCCGGTTCGGCGTCGGCGTCACGACCAAGCCGCCGCGCATCCCGTACAAGGAAACCATCACGGTCCCGTCGGCGGCCGATTACCGCCATAAGAAACAGAGCGGCGGGCACGGCCAGTTCGGCGAGGTCTGGTTCAAGATGGAGCCGCGCGAGCGCGGCGCGGGGTTCGAGTTCGTGGACGCCATCGTCGGCGGCTCAATCCCGAACCAGTACATCCCGGCCGTCGAGAAGGGCGTGCGCGAGACCCTCGCCAAAGGCGTGCTCGCCGGCTACCCCGTCGAGGACGTGCGCGTCATCCTCCATTTCGGCAAGTACCACGACGTGGATTCCTCGGAAGCCGCCTTCAAGCTCGCCGCCTCGATGTGCTTCCAGAAGGCGTTTCTGGAAGGCAAGCCGGTCCTTCTCGAACCGATTGTCACCGTCGAGATCACCGTGCCGAGCCAGAACATGGGCGACATCGCGGGCGATCTGAACAGCCGCCGCGGGCGCATCATCGGCATGGACACCGACGGGGACCTCCAGATCGTCCGCGCCAACGTCCCGATGTCCGAGGTGATGAACTACGCCACCGAGTTGCGCTCGATGACCGGCGGCACCGGCGGCTACACGATGGAGTTCAGCCACTACGACGTCGTCCCCGCGCGCTCCGCCGAAGCGGTCATCGCGCAGCACAAGCGCGAGAAGGAAGAAGCGGGCGGACGATAACGACCGAGCCGACCGTCGAACGCGCGACCTCCCGTCGGATCATTCCCAGCCGCGAAGTTTCCTCCGCGACCTAATGAACTCAGCCGGCCTGCCGATAACCTGCATAGACGCCGTCAGAATCGGCGTCCGATGGGCGGCCCACGGACTAACTGAAAGGGCGGGAATATGCGCAAGCTACGGCAGGCCTGTTTCGCGCTGTTCGCGGCGGCTCTGGTTGTCTCTGTCTCGCTGGCGCAAGCGCCGGCCGCAAAGATCAACCCCGACTTGCAGGACGCCCTCGACAGCGCAAACAAGGCCGGGCGCATCCTGCTCGTGGATTTCTACGGCGCCTGGTGTCCGTGGTGCGTCAAGATGGATGCGACGTTCGCGGACCCCGAGATCGCGAAAATCGTCGGGGAGCAGTTCTTCTACTTCAAGCTCGACGTAGGCCGCTTCGACCAGCACACGGACTGCCTCAAGCAGTATGGCGTGCAGGGCATTCCCACCCTCATCGCGTTCAACCCCGACGGCTCCGCGCGCCTGTCGAAGGACAGCTACATGGACCCGGCGGCCTTCAAGGTCTTCCTGGCCAAGGCGGCCGGCGCCGCAGCCGAGGCGAGCAGCGCGGACTCCGGCTCAACCGCAAACAATCCCTGGGCGGACAACGATCAGGCAATCGCCCTGGTTCAAGGTTATCTCGACCGCATGAAACTCGATTGCTCGACCGACAAGACCGGCGAGTACCCCGTCGTCAACTTCTCGGCCAAGATGACTAACGCCACGCATCGAGTGCGGATCGTCGTGGACGGCAAACGCGCTCTCGTTTACATTTTCCTCAACCACTACCTGAACGCGAAACCCGGCAGCGACAAACTGCCGGCCGTCCTGCAGCGGCTGATGGAGGAAAACTGGAACTTGAACGTCGGGAAGTTCGAGTGGGACAAGTCCGACGGGGAAATCCGCTATTCGTACTGCTTCACCACCGAGAACGGCCTCGGCTACGAGGCCTTCAACGCGATCATCCTGACGGTTACGCGGACGGGCGACAAGCTCTGGCCGGACTTGAAGGCGCTGACGGGCGAGTGACGGCCGCGTCAGCGGCTCTTGTCGCGGCTGGCCGAACCTGAAATCTGGAAGACGCGCCGCGTCTCTTCGCTGAACCGCAGAATCTCCGCATCCGTGAAAAGACCGAGTTCGTGAAGAGCGGCAATCTGCCGGAAGGCCATGGAACGCCTTGGATCATCGAAAGCCCATGCGATTTCGTCGTTGCTGTTCTGCAGAAAGTCGTAGAGACGCAGATAGCGCTGATGGGGGCGCTCGCCGGCGGCGCCGATCAGGGAACTCGACTTCTCAAGCACCCGTTGGCAATACCGGTCGAGCAGGCTCGTATAAAGCTCCCGAAAGACCCGCCAGTCTTTCTCCGCAATACGATGGTCTCCGCCGGGTCCGGGCATGATCTTTCATCCTCGTAGCTTGGCCGTCGGATTTCGTATCATCCGCCCGCTTACCCCAGCGATAGCGTCGCCGCCAGGAACGAAAGCGGCGGAAGCTTGAAGAACGCCTGGCCGTTTTTGACGATCGCCTCGTCATAGGGCTGGGCGCGGACGACATTGTCCTTCTCGTAGGAGTTCGCGGCTTTGGCGTTCGGCCCCGTGAGCAACTCGGCGTTGACGAGAGCGCGGATGGCCCGGTCAGCCACGTTCAGGCGCACCTCCATCGCGTCGTCCATGCTGCGGTTGGTGACGAACAGGTGGAGCTGTCCGCCGCCGCCGAGTATCGCGCTGGCATCCGCGTAGTGGACGCTTCCGTTCACCGCGCCCTCGTAGGCGTCGCCGTCCAGAACGGTCCACAGCGAAGCGCCGTCCCGCCGCCTGGAGAACATCTCGAACGGGTAGAAGATGGATTGCACGAGCATCTGGTCGCCGCGCGTGAGCACCGGCGCGATCACGTTGACGATCTGCGCGATATTCGCAATCTTGACGACATCCGCGTGTCGAATGAAACTGTGAAGGAAGCCGGCGACCACCAGCGCGTCTTCCAGGTTGTAGACTTCCTCGATCAGGTGCGGGAATTCTTTCCCCTCGCCGGTCATCCCGTGCGCCTTGTACCATACGTTCCACTCGTCGAATGACAGATAGGGTCGTTTCCTGGCGCCGCGTTTGGCCTGGACGAAACGGCACGCCGCGTCCATCTCCTCGATCTGCCGGTCAATGCTGTTGGTCACCGCCAGGTAGTCGGGCGTGTCGCCGTTGTGGTTGCCGACGTACCGGTGGAGGCTGATGTAATCCGCCGCGTCTCCCAGGTACTCCAGCACGCGCCGGTCCCAGTCCATGTACGTCTGCATCGTCACCGAGCACGAACCGCAGGCCACCACTTCGATCGTCCGGTCCGCGTCCTTCATCATCTTGGCTGCCTGCTGCGCCCGGATGGCGTACTGGTCGGCGGGCACGTGCCCGAGTTGCCAGGGTCCGTCCATCTCGTTGCCCAGGCACCAGAGTTTGACCCCATACGGTTCGGCGGCGCCGTTTGCGCTGCGCAGGTCGGCGTATTTTGTCCCGGCGGGGCAGTTGCAGTATTCCACCCAGTTCCTGGCCTCTTCCGGCGTGCCGGTGCCCAGGTTGACCGTCAGCATCGGCGTCCAATCCATCTTCCGGCAGAGGCGGATGTACTCGTCCGTCCCGAACTGGTTGGGCTCGACGCTTTGCCACGCCAGTTCGCGGACGGTGGGGCGCTTCTCCCGCGGGCCGACGCCGTCCATCCAGTGGTAGCCGGAGGCGAAATTCCCGCCCGGATATCGCAGGGCCGTCATCCGCAGACGCCTCAGCGCTGCCATCACATCGCGCCGGAATCCTTCCTCGTCGGCGTGGGGACAACTCGGGTCATAGACGCCCTCGTAAACCGCGCGCCCCATGTGCTCGAGGAACCCGCCGAAAACCCTCGGGTCCACCGCCCCGACCTGGTACTGCGTGTGGGTCGTGATCGTGGTTGCGTTCATTTTGCTTTGCCGCCTTCTTTGTCCAGCGATCGCCGATTGTCTGCTCCGGGACTGACAGCGTCGGGCGCGCCCGTTCAGCCGAAGAACACCTTCGCGGCGTCGTAGATTTCGTCCGGGACGGTGCGGCGCTTGTCGGCGGCGACTTCGAGGGGCAGGCCGATGATATGGTTGGCCTGCAGGGCGACCATCTGGCCGAACTGCTCTTTGACGGCCAGGTCCACCGCGGCGACGCCGAACCTTCCGGCGAGGACTCGGTCGAATGCGGTGGGCGTGCCGCCGCGCTGGATGTGGCCGAGCACCGTCACCCGCGTTTCGTAGCCGGTGCGCTTCTCGATCTCCCTGGCGATGACCGAGCCGATGCCGCCGAGCCGGTACCGGCCGAACTCGTCCGGCGGGCTGTCGGCGGCGACGTAAACGCCGTCATTCTCCGGCCGGTCCTTGATCCGCGCCCCTTCGGCGACGACGACGATGCTGAAGTCTTTGCCGCGGTCGTGCCGGTGAATGATGGCGTCGGAGATCTCCTGCAGCATGAAGGGCCGCTCCGGGATCAGGATCATGTCCGCGCCGCCGGCAAGGCCGGCGAAGACGGCGATCCAGCCGGAGAGCCGGCCCATGACCTCGACGATCATCACGCGGTCGTGCGACTCGGCGGTCGTGTGGACGCGGTCAATCGCTTCGGTGGCGATGTTGACGGTCGAGTCGAATCCGAAGGCGGCCTCCGTGCCTTCGACGTCGTTGTCAATCGTCGCGGGGATGCCGACCACGCGGAAGCCGTGTTCCTTGTAGAGCCGCTCCGCGACCGTGAACGTGTCCACGCCGCCGATGACGATCACGCCGTCGAGGTTGAACCGCTGGACGCTGGCCATGATCTGCTTCGGGCCTTCGGGAGTGATGAACGGATTGGTGCGCGAGGTGCGCAGGATCGTCCCGCCGCGCGGCAGAATGCCGCTGACGGACTCGTTGTTGAGCGGCGTCGTCAGGCCGTCCATCAGTCCGCGCCAGCCGCGCATGACGCCGACGCATTCAAGGTGATGGACGGAGACGGCCGCGCGGACGACGGCGCGCAGCACCGCATTCAGTCCGGGGCAGTCGCCGCCGCTGGTCAGGACGCCGACTCGTTTCACCATCGCACGAAATCCCTTTCCGATGCGCCGACGAGCGCGGATTCCGGTCGAATAAGCATCGAAGATAGCGCGACTCTAGCCCAAATCCTGCCGGGAAGTCAAACGACCGACGGCGCGCTTTGCAGGGCCTGCCGGACGGAATCACGCTGCGGGTTATGCGGTCAAACGGCAAATTCCGGTTGAGACGGTCAAGAAGTGATTGACGACGGTGATCGCGATCTCTATATTTGCAGCACTTGCTGTCGTAACGCCCCTGGAGATGGTTATATCGCAATTCCCGGTTGTGATAAGAGGCAACGCAGGCGGCGCAAGGGAGACCATTCTATGGACGCCCGCAAAAGGTCGCGGCTTGTGGAAGCGTGCGCTATCGTCGCGATGCTCTGCATTGGAGGGAACGCCGGAGAGGCGGGAGCTTTCCTCTATAGCAATGGGAGAATCGCCAGCCAATTGGCACCGCCCGCGGGCGCACAGAAATTAGCCGGTTTCGGCGAGCCGGATCCCGTAGCCGTGGCCAGCCAACCGGTGGACGGGAGCGTCAAAACGCTGACCGTATCGGAGGTTCAAAAAAGAGCTCTTGCGTTCACCAGCCGCCAATGGCTGGAAAGTTATCAAAAGTACGGCCAGCACAAGGCCGCCTGTGACGCCGAGGTGATTGAGTTTATCCGCGTCTGGCTTGGCCGCACTCACGGAGGCCCGGAGATAAACAACACGCTGTCGTTGGAAGATGAGAGCGAGCGGCTGGCCAACGACCCCCATTGCACCGACCCGCTGGCGCTGACGGTGGTCGCTAATAACACCGGGGACTGCAACGACTCCATCCGCCGCTACAAGCGCGCCTTCGCGGCGTATGTCGGGAGCGGCTATCAGGCGTATCCTCAACTTTTCGCCAGCGCCCAGTGCAACGCTCAGTTGATGCGGATCAAGGCTTCCGGCGAGGCTGACCAAGTGGGCGTCTCCGCCCTGAAGCTGTTGACGAAATGTTTTACCGACGGCAGTTTCACGCCCGGCGACCAGCAGGAACTTGCGGACATTTTCGTGTTGGGCTGGGTAAAACAATTTCTCGCGCGCAACGGCGCCGCCGTATGCGAAATCCTGCATAACGCCGGACCGTCCTACCAGTGGCTTGCGCTCGTGCTGGACGGCGAGCGTCACATCACCGCGGCGTGGCAGGCGCGCGGCGGCGGTTACGCCAACACCGTTACGGAGAAAGGCTGGCAAGGATTCGGGGAAAATCTGGCCGAGGCGCGGAAGGTTTTGCCCCAGGCGTGGAAATTGCAGCCCGACTTTCCAATGGCGCCATGCCTGATGATGAAAGTGTCCCTCGGGGACTCGGGCATTCAGGAAATGCGCGTCTGGTTCGACCGGACGCTGGCTGCGCAAATAGACTATCCGGACGCCTGGTCCGAGATGCGCTGGGGTTTGCGCCCTCGCTGGCACGGCAGTCTGGAGGCCCTGCTGGCGCTGGGCCGGACCGCCCTTAACACAGGGCGGTTTGACACCGATGTCCCGTACGAATTCATTGAGTGCGTCGGGGACGTGCAACAGGAAATGGGTTTGGCGGCCGAGCGGCATATTTACAGCCGCGCCGACATCTGGCCGGAATTGAAGAAAATGTTCCAGGGTTACATTGCCGTACCGGAGCGAGCGCCTCAGCGCAATGGCTTGCGCACTTCGTACGCAGTGGTCGCTTATTTCGCCGGGGACTACGGCTTGGCCCGCGAACAACTGGAAGCTATGGACTGGAAACCAGTGCCGGGGAATCTGCTCGACTGGGGAACTGACCTCTCTCGCATGCCGCTGGAAGTCGCCGCCCGCACCGGTCCGGCCGGCGCCGCAGTTGCCGCCGCAGAAACCGCCTTCGACGCCGGTAATGTCGAGTCCGCAATCAAGCAGTACACCGATCTGGTATCCCTTCCCGCCGCCGACGCGCGGACGAAGGAATTCAGCCAGTACCGGCTTGCCCAGCTTGTGGTCGAGAACCGCCTGCACCAGGGCGAATGGGTGGACCTGATGCCGAAGAACGATCAGGACCCCACCTGGGTGATCAGCATGGGCAAGGCCCAGCGGCTCGAGGATGGCGCGCTGGAAGTGGAATTCGGGCCCAAAGGCCACATGTTGTTCTCGAAGGCCCGCGTGAGCGCAAACTTCGAGGTGCGCGGCCAATTTGAGATGGTCAGTTCGTCCGACGGGAATTTTCAGGCGGGCCTGGTCATGGGTCGGCCGGACATCAAAACTTGGGACTGGTATGCATTTGGCTTCAGGCGGGCCTTTAGGGAAGGCACCGTCATGTATTTCGGCGACACTTGGTCGTCATCGCAACAGATCACTCGACATGCTTACTTGTTGAATAATGCCGCCAACTCGTTTGATTTCATTTTCCGGAACGGGAAGGTGACCGCCTCCGCCAATGGGGTTAAAGTTTTCCAGGAAGCCAGTTCACCCATGCAAATCCCGGCGCACATTACGACCTACCTGGTCGGGTTTGGCGCGCTTAGCGGCGGCACTAAGACCGTCGTCCGCTACCGCAATGTGCAGTTGCGGGAACTTCAATGACGGCCGGTAAACAGACTCAGCCGCCTGGCAGAGACGCGCATGCGCGCTGCAGCGGCGGTTGCGCCGCTACTCCTGGTTGCAGATTGCGAACGCGGTTCGCAGCGCCTCGATGGGATCGCCGCGAGGCGTGAACTCGTGCGCGACGTAAAGGGCATATCCGCTCCGCGCGATGGCCCGGCAGATGCCGACGTAGTTCAGCTCCTGCGCGTCGTCCAGGTCCTTGCGGTCGGGGTTGCCGGCGGTGTGGAAGTGCCCGATGTGCGCGATGTTCTCGCGGATCGTGCGGATCACGTCGCCCTCCATGATCTGCATGTGGTAGATGTCGTAGAGCAGCTTCACGCGCGGCGAGCCGACCTTCCGGCAGACCGCCGCGCCCCAGGCGGTGTGGTCGGCCTGGTAGCCGGCGTGGTCCACCTTGGAGTTGAGGAGCTCGACGTTCAGGTTGATGCCCTTGGCCTCGGCGTAGGGAGCGACGCGGCGGAGGCCCTCGGCGCACGCCTCGATGGCGTCGGCGTCGGTCTGTCCTGCGTTGCGGTTGCCGCTGAAGCAGATCAGGCCCGGGATGCCCAGGCGCGAGGCGATCTCCAGCGACTCGCGGACCTCGGCCTCGATGCGGTCGTGGTTGGACCGCTTGTTGAGGCCGTCGCCGAGGCTCTCATGGCCGCACATGGACGCGAGCGCGAGGCCGGCGCCCTTGGCGGCGGCGGCAAGCTCATCGAAGTCCGGCCCACGGAACCATAGCTCGACGCCCGCGTAGCCGATCTTCGCGGCCGCGTTGCATAGCTCGGCCAGGCTCCGCTCCTTCCGCTTGAAGCAGGGGTAGCAGAACGATTGCTTGATCCGCATCGGCGCTCCTCCCGGTTGTCTGGCGATCAAAAAATCTGTCCTTCTCGCGTCCTTTGACCCTCGCTCAACTTCCCTTGCCGGCCGGGCCGAGGACCCAATCGAGCGCCTCGTCCATGATGTCCGCCGCGAGGGGCGAATCGTGGTGGCCGCCGGGGAGTTCGCGGTAGCGGAAACGGGGATTCTTGCACGCCGCTGCCAGGGCGCGGGATTCCTCGACGGGGATCATGGTATCGGCGTCGCCGTGGCACAGGTAGACGGGCATCGTCAGCCTCGCCGCGTTCTTCAGGGGAGAATGCCGGCGATAGACGTCCGGCCGCTCCGCCGGCGAGCCGTCGTATTGCGCGCGGATGTCCGCGAGAGAGCCCGCGACCGATGCCGGCGGTACGTTGGCGTCGCGCCAACTGTAGAAGGGGCCCAGGTCGCTGACCGGGCAGAGCGCCACGACGGCCGACACGTCCTTGGGATGAAGCACCGCATAGATCAGGTTACAGCTTCCGCCCATCGAGCCGGCGATGAACGTGAACCGCTTCGCGCCGAAGTCGCGGCGGACGAACTCGAGCAGGGCGTGCAGGTCCGCCGCCGCGCGCGGGCCCATCCAGCCGTTGTTGCGATGATTTGGCGCCAGGATTCCCATGCCGCGCGCGCGGAAACGCGGCAGCCAGTCCCGCCGGATGTCCTCGCGGACGAATATCTGGTCGCCGTGCGAGCCGTAACCGTGGATGACGACACACCAATGATCGCCGCGCTCGGGCGGCCAGAGGAGCGCCCAGTCCTCCACCCCGTCAATATTGCTGCGGAACGCCAGCCGAATGACGCCCTCCGGAAATTCGCTCGCAGTCACGGGCGTTTGCGAGAGGATTTCGATGCCCTGTTTCGGTTTGGCTTTCGCCATGACGGTTCCCCCAGAACGAGAAGCTCAAAGAAACTGACTCCAGCGCGCTTACGGCTTCAGGCTGTACTGTTCCAGGATTCTGCGGATGTTCCCGCCGAGGATGAGCTTTTTCGACTCGACCGGCAGCCGCGAGAAGAGGATCGGCCCCAGCCCCCACGCGATGGGCAGGTCCTGCAGATCGCTGCCGAAGAGCAGGCGGTCGGCGCCGATTTTCGCCACCGTCTCCTCGCACGCTCGCGGGCCGATAAGCGGGCACGAACAGACGAACAGGTTTGCGAACCGCTTCATCAATTCCGCGTACGCCACGTTGCAGTGCCCGGTGATGAGGCAGGCGTTCGGATACGTCTTCAGCAGCCGCTCCACCTGCGCGGGCGAACCCCAACTGTGGTCCAGAATGACCTGCTTCCGCTCGTGCGCCCACTGCACGGCCACATCAATCAGCGGGCCTTCCTCCGGATAGCCCTGGTAATAGGGGATCAGCTTGACGCCGCGCAGGCCGAGGCGCGAACAGCGTTCCAGTTCGCGGAGCATTCCCTCGCGCCCGCGATGCGGGTTCAGCAGGGTGAAGCCGACGAACCGGTCCGGATGCAGCCGCACGGCCTCCGCCACGTAATCGTTGCCGTACTTCTCGTCGCCATGGACGCCCGCGAAGCTGAAGACGCAGATCTTCCGCTCGCCCAGGCGATCCATCTCGTGGACGATCCCTTCCAGGTCGCAGTCAGGCAGGTGATAGTGGGCGGCGTGCCCGCCGAGGTGGCCGTGGCAATCGTGGAATTCCATGGTCGCGGGCCGGCGGCCGGTGCGGCCGAACTCGACGAACTCGTCGGCGGCGGCGCGGTGGGGCGCTTTCGGATGCTCCGGCCTGCACCAGGAGATCAGCCCGCGGAGGTTGTCGCCGGCGATCTTGCGCTTGTCGTCGTCGCTGATGTCGGCGCAGGCGAGCGGGGCAAGGGTCATGTTCTGGCCGAAGCGCGGCCAGTTGGAGCCGAAGATCAATCGCTCGGCGCCCCATCGCCGAGTGATGTACTCGATGCCGTGGTGCAGCCACCAGCCGGCGAGCTCGATCCGCAGGTTGGGGCAGGCGTCCAGCGCGCGATAGGCCTGCCGCTGGCCGCGGCGGATGCGGAACTCGCTGACGATGACCGGCAGCTTCGGCCGGCGGCGGCACAGGGCCACCACGGCGTTCCAGTCGGTCTGGTCCTGGTTCTCCCCGCCGGGGCCGATCTCGGCGGCGCAAAGGAATACCGGCGTGCCGGCGGCTTCCAGCGGCTCCAGGAGCGCGTCAATGCACCAGTCGGCCAGTAAAATCCGGTACTGCGCGGTGTAGAGGAACAGCGCGCCGACGCGGTGCTTTCGCATCTGCTCCACCAGCTCCGCCGGCGCGGGCTGCTCGTCGGTGCCGGGCGGAAGGGCGGCCCAGGCGGGATGAAGTCGCGGCCGGCCTGCGGTCGCCTCCAGCACGCGGCGGTTGCCGTCGTACGGATGGTTCTCCCGCGCGAGGCTGTCCACGACGAGCGCCTCGGCGATGTCGTAATGGTCCATCTCCTCCAGCAGTTCGTCGGCCGTGTGCAGGCCGCCGGCCTCGAGCTTGCAGTGCCGCCCGACGATGCACTGCGCGTCGAAGTAGTTCCAGCGGATCGGTTCCATGGGAAGCACTCCACTAAAACGCCGCTGCTACTGCCACTTCGCCGCGGCCGGATCCGGCGTGCAATATGCCGTCAACACCTTGTTGATCGCCTTGGCGATGTTGTCGCAGTCGGCCGGCGAGAACCACTGATCGAGGTAGACGGACACGCAGCGGTCGTACAGGTCGTCGGCGACCGGACAGCCGCCGCGGTGATACTCCGCCTTTCCGCCGGCCTTCGTGTAGCGCGGGTCGGTGAAGGGCGAGGCGCCGGCCGCCATCGGGGCCTTCAGCACCACCGGGAACATGTACGAATAATGGTGCCAGTCGGGGCCGCCCTTGGAGCCGCGCGTGCCGCACGAGACGCCCTCGGCCTTCAGGGCCGCCACGATTTTCCCGCTCAGCTCCGTCGTCTGCGGGAAAAACCGGAGCAGGTAGCCGATCTGCCCGTCCGCGTCGTTCACTTTCTGCGGAACGACCTGCCGGCACGGCGCGATCTGCCGGACGATCCGCGTCTTCACCTCGTGGTAACGGCGGACGACGTCGTCGAGCTTTCCGAGCTGCACCACGTCCACGGCGGCTTCCAGATCCGACATGCGGTAGTTCGTCCCGAAGAACAGCTCGCCCTCGTAGCGGGGCGGCGCGAAGCGGTCCTTGCGCCACAGGCCGCCGCACTCGGCAAGCTGGCAGGCCCGCTCATAGAGCCGCTCGTCGTTCGTGGTCACCAGGCCGCCCTCGCCGCCGCCGATGATCTTGTACGCCGAGATGCTGAAGCAGCCCAAGTCGCCGATCGAGCCGACGTACTTGCCGCGGTACCTCGCGCCGGGCGACTGCGCGCAGTCCTCGATTACCTTCAGGTTGTGCTTTCGCGCGATCTTCAGGATCGGGTCCATATCGGCCACGCCGCCCCAGTGGTGCGTCGGCGCCATGGCCGCCGTCCGGGGCGTGATACAGGCTTCGAGCTTCGCGGGGTCCATGTGCAGCGATTCGTCCACGTCGCAGAAGACCGGCACGCCGCCGGCGAGGAGCACACTGGAGGCCGTCGCCATGAAGCCGATGGCCGGCACGATGACCTCCGTGCCCGGCCCGACGCCCGCCGCGACGAAAGCCGCGTGCAGGGCGCCCGTGCCGGAGCTCACCGGGAGCGCGTACTTCACGCCGAATTTCTTCCGCGCCAGGGCCTCGAACTTTGGCCCGGCCGGCAATTTCGGGTTGGGGCAGTAGTACCGCGCCAGGTTCGCCTCGCCGTCCTGGAGGTCCGCGTTCGAGACGGCCGCACGGATGCGCTTGACCGCCTCCGCGCTGAACCCGAACCGCTCGGCGATGGCCAGGAACTCATCCATGCCGATCTTCGGCTCCTTTTTCCCCTGCATCCCCGGATACGCCTTCGGCCCGCCGTCCAGCGCCAGTTTTTCCACGGTTCTTCTCCTGAGAGCGATCCCAACTGGAAACGACTCTCCATTCTCCCCGCCGCAAGGCCGAAGGGGAATGGAAAAAACGGCATTCTTCATGTATAATCCTGCAAGTATGAAACCGGCCTGGATTGGTCATACCTGGACGATGGCGCCGGCGGCGGTCCTGCCGCGAGTCGTCTCCGCGCAGTACGGCCAGCGACCGCCTGCGGGCGGGCCGACCCACCGTCATCTCAACAAGCTCTGGGTGCTGGACTATGCGCGGTCCGACTGCGGCCTGGCGCGGGTGGGTTCCCCGCGATCTCCCTGGGAAGCGCGCGCGGCCGGCACCGTACACCTCTACCCGCCCGGCACGCCGTACTGGGAGGACACCTCCGCTCTTCGAGGGCCCGTCCGCGAGGCGTGGGTGATCTTCGCCGGCGGCGAGGAGGCGGCGCTGCGGCGGCTGGTGGACCCGCGCCGGCGGTTCGTGCGAATCTGCGATCCCGCGCGCTTGCTGGAACCGCACCTCCACGAGATGGCCCAGGCCGGCGCGACCGCCGGCGAGGCGGGCTTCTGGCGGGCGCAGAGCGAATTGGCCGCGATCCTGGCGCTGCTCTGCTCGCTCCCGGCGCTCGCTGGGACCGGTAAGCGGGCCGGCGAGGTCAGGCAGATCGGCGCGGGGTTCAGCCTGCCCGGCGACCGCGTCGCGTCCGCCAAGCGTCTCGTGGAGTCTGCCCGGGAGTTCTTCCGCCCGCGGCTGGCCGAGCGGATCACCATCGCCGCCGTCGCCCGGCACCTGCGCATGAGCCCGTCGGCCTTCTCGCACCGCTACGCCTGGGAAGCCGGCCAGAGCCCGATGGCCGCGCTGGCCGACCTGCGGATGGAACTGGCCCGCAACCTGCTGCTGCGCGGCCTCAAGATGGACGCCATCGCGCGCCAGACCGGCTTCTGCGACGCCTTCCACTTCTCCAAGGCATTCCGCAAGCGGTGCGGCATGCCTCCGAGCGCATTCCGGCGCGACTTCTGGCGACACATGCGGACGTGAGCGCATCCGAAAACGTTCTCACGAGGGCCAAGTCATCTCGCGGAACCTCGGTTGGCTTTGAAGGACTTCCATGAAGGCGAGGATGTTCTCCAGGGGGACGTCGCCGGGCACGTCATGCGCCGGAGCGAAGATGTAGCCGCCGCCCCGGCCGATCTCGCGGATCAGCCGCCGCGTCTCGGCGCGGACTTCGTCCGGCGTGCCGAACGGCAGCACCCGCTGAATGCTCAACCCGCCATGGAACGCCAGCCGCCCGTGATACTTCTTCTTGAGGGCATAGACGTCCATGACCTCGGGCTGGAAGGGGTTGAAGAGGTTGAGGCCCAGTTCCACCAGGTCGTCAAACAGCTCGTCCACGTCTCCGCAGGAGTGTATGCTGACGAGCTTCCCCGCTTCGCGCACGCGGCCGTACATCCGCTTGAGCCTCGGCTTGATAAACTCCCGCCAGAGCTTGGGTCCCATGATAAGTCCGCGCTGCTGGCCCCAGTCGTCGCCGAAATAAACGATGTCGGGATCGAACTGCAAACCCCATTCGATGAGCCGGAGATTGTGCTCGCAAATCGCGTCGAGCAGTTCGTGGGCGAAGCGTGGCCGCGCCAGAAAGTCCATCAGGAGGTTCTCCATGCCTCGCAGCGTCCACGCCCGCTCGAACAGGCTGAAGCCGATGCCGAACCGCACGGCGAGGCCCGGCCAGGAGCCTATCAGCTCGCGATATTTGTCCTCCCTCGGACGAAGGGCGGGAAAGGAGTACCCCTTCAGCGTCGGCCCGCGCAACGGATATTCGCACGGCGTGCCGATATCCTTGTCCACGGTGCGGTCCCACAGGACTCCAAAAGCGTCGCGAAACATCCCCGGCGATTCCTCGAGGAAGTCGCGGGTCGGGGACTTGAGATCGCCGATGTGATTTTTGATGAACGGCTGAAGATTCCCAGACCCGAAATGTCGCGCGAGTTTTTCCGCCGGCTTCACGGTGAAGCCCACGTTCCAGGGGACGTAAGGCGGGTTCTCGAACCGGATCGCCGCAAGGACAACGTCGCGAGGGGTCATGGCGGATGCTGCCTTTCGTGATTGAATGGTGGTAAGTCCCCGGCCGCCACGTGAGCGGCCAGATCGCTGCAGGTCATCCATTGCGCGGCCGGCCCCCAGGCCGCGCACACGCGCCGTCCCACCTCGGCCAGCGCTCGCAGGCCCGTGCGCCGACCGTTCGAGAACAGGCTTTGCCAGTGCGTGACCAAAACCATCGGCGTCTCGGCGTGGAACAACTCCGCCAGCCGGCCGCCCCGGCCGTTCTCGGTCAAATACTCGGACGCCAGCGTCCGGACATACTCGTCGCTGGAGTCGGCCGTCTGCATCGTTTTCCATAAATAGTCGTCGCACTGCGCCACGACGCTGACCAGCCAGTCGTCCTTTTCGCGCCACACTACACGCGACAGAAACCCCGTCTCGCGGGTATCCATGTGCAGGAAATACCATGACTGCCCGCGGCCGCTGACCTGTCGCATTGCCGCGCGGATGGCGCGCTGATACTCGTCCTCCACCGCCTGCCCGAAGTTCCAGGGAGAAGTGATGCCGGTGGCCTCCAGCCCCACGTCCTTGAGGATTTGCAGGGCATGGGCGATATACGGCGTGAGCGTCGCCGCCGTCTGATGGGTGGACCAGTCGCGCTCATTCTCGGACAGGAGCGCGCCCGTCTCCAGGTCCAACGCTGCGGCGTGGGTGAGGATTTCCGGCGTGATGTCCATCGGCCCCATGAGTTTCTCGCGAGCGATGGCGATCCACTCCGCGAGCTCGCGCCGGTCGCAGCCCGGCCATCCGTCGGTGATCCTGCCGAGCCCCGCAGGAAAGGGCAGCACCGTGAACTTGCCGCGGAACTTGCAGGCTGCCACTACATCGGCGAACTCGCGCATAAAATCGAGCGGCACGTCGCGCAGCACCGGTTCGCCCGTGGATTCAACCGGCGCATCGCTTTTCTGCCGGGCGGCGACGTGCCACCAGTAGACGTTGATCAGGGGCGCGGGATCGTCAATCATCAGGCAAATGGGGAGACTCATGAAGAGGGCGTCCCTCGATAATGCCTTTGCAATTGTGAACGACAGCGCTGGAATGATATCATGTGCCGAGGCGGAATAAAACGTCGGGAGATATGAACATCTTCCGGCATTTCATTACAGGCAACGAAGATGGCCGTTGATCCGGCGATTCTGGCGGAGCTCGAAAAACTCTCGGCCGCCATCCGCGCGTACGGCGATCCGCGCCGGGCTGCGGCCGAATGGAAGCAGGCGTACCGTCTGCTTCAGAAGACCTCGTTGCCCGCCGACCGCGTAGGCGAGATCGTGGGAATGCGCGACGCGGAGGGGCTGGCAGGACTGGTCGAGGAGCTTCGAAACCCGCCGGCTGCCGGCGCAGTCCCCGACGTGCCCGGCAGCGACGTCTGCGCGAAAGCGTTGCAGGCGTTTCGAAAGCGGTTCTCGCTCACTGTGCTGGACGAGGAATCGAAACTGGGCCGCAATCCGTTGACCAAGGGCGCCAAGTCCACCGTCGCGGGCATTATCCCGCCCAGCGAGTGGCCCGAATCGGTCTGGCAGGAACTGGTCCGCCAAGGCAAGCTGCGCTATCTCGGCCGCGGGTTCTACGAACCGGTCAAGCCGTAGCGGAACTTCGCGGTGCGGGCGCTGGAGCGGAGTGGCAATGACAACCCCCGACGTGATATGCATCGCCGGCGCGGCGGTCCTGGTCTTCGCCGGGCTGATCTGCGTGTGCCCCGACCAGTTGCGAAACACTTGTGACCGGTTGGCTGGCGCCTTTTCACGCGGACCGAAAGGAAAGAGGCTTGCCGCCGAGTGGGAGAAGTGCGCCGCTCGCCGCAAGCTTCTGTTCTCTCAGAATATTTTCACCAAGGACGGGGACATCGTCAGCACGCTGCCCCAGGACCGGCTGGCTCTTGCTCTGGTTGAAATAGTATCCTGGCAGAACCAGTTGCATCTAACTATATCCGGCGCCATTTCCGGCTACTGTCTGGCGTCCGCCTTCACCGTGGCCATGTTCTTTTGCGGCTATATCGTTAACTATCCGCCGTTCATCTTGAATACCTTGCAAGCGAACGGTTTCCTGTACGCTATGCACTTTTGCGCAGCAGCAGGTTGCGTCTGCATCGCTCTTATGTTTGCGATAAACATCCGGTTGGCATTGTTGCGCGGTCTCGTGAATGCCGTGAAGACGAAAATAATGATGGCCCTGGCGCTCCGGATGTAGCCAGGCCGCATCGCGCATCACCAACGATTCAATCTACTTCCAAGTCGTTTCCGCCGGCGGAGTCTTCTCTCCATTCGGGCCGGGCGGGAGATTGTCGCGGTATTTCTTCCACATCTCGTTGACGAACGGATACCACGTCGCTCGTTGCAGTTGCCAATCTGCGGAGAAGTCCCATCCCTTCTGATCTTTGACCTGCTTGACGAATTCCGTGTCATCTTCCGTCATCCAGCGATCCATATAGGCAAAGAAGGCGTCATGGTCCCAGTTTTTCTCCGCGTGCATAATCCTCGCCGCCAGCGCCTCGGCCACCCAGGCATTACCGTTCAACCGGCGGTAACTCTCGTTCATCTGGCTCGCCCACTCTTTGGGCGGGAGATGCTCGTACTGGCCCCAGCCCGGATCGGTCTTATTGATATCCTCGCCGTTCCTGTCAACACCCTGATGCCCGGCGTAGACCACCTTCGCTCCAGTCCAGGAGCGCTTGAATATCGTCTGCATGTCCTCCCCGAACTGCACGTTGGGATAGGTCTTGGTGGGCGACGCCATCTCGTCATCGCCCAGCATCATCCCGGCGAACACGATCGGCCATTTTCTGCCCGATCCATGCCCGCCCCACGCCTCCCAACCGTGGAAGCCGGCTCTCACGATGCCCCAAAGGTCAATCCCGTTTTGCACAAGACCGATCAGGAGCCTCTCCTTTTTCTCCGGCGGCAAATCAGTCATCAATGCCAGGCTGGCGACTCCGGGCGCTTCGGCCATTTCGCGTCCGTACTGCGGTTGATATTCCACGGGCGCGTCGAAGGAAAAGAATACCAGGTTGAACCAGACGCGGTTGTAGTGATCCGCCAGTTCATTTACCGAAATCGAGACGCCCAAGTCCAGGTCGAACGTATCTCGGCCATAAGGCAGATTCGGCAGGAGATTCCGCTTGAGGTTCCTGGCCAGGTAGATTTTCTGGGACCGATCGCAGTACGAGGGACGGAAGGCATCCGCGGGTTGGGCGGCAGCCACGCAGGTGAGCACGCAGGCGCTTTTCACGGGGCACGGCGTAACGACGCTCTTTCGAAGCCAGCGATGAAATGCCTTGTTGTATTCCTCGTCGGTGACGCTGATGGTGGACATGAGCGCATCGCCCGGCTTCATGCGAATCGGCATTGGGGTGCACATCTTGGCGTCGTAACGATGTCCCTCTTCGCGGCTGTCGTATCCGCTGCGATTGTCATCGAGCGGCGGGTCCAGCTCGCATCCGTTCCGGCCGTTTCCGGGAGGAGGCGTGATGGAAACGACCTCGCAGTCGCCCACGACATAGTAGTCGCCGGTCACAAACTGCCCGACCTCAGCCGGTTGACTCAATTTCCATGTGATCCCGTATTGGGTGATCGTATCGGTTTTCTCGGCTCGAGCGTTCCGGGCAAGCGCAGAGAAGAGAGCGGCCATGGCGATCAGACATACTTTCTTAGATAAGTACATGTATCCCTCCCGCAATAAGATTTGGTCTCCACCCTGTCAACAGAAACAAACGGTTTCATACCGACAGGCACATCAGGTGGCGGAGAGGGAGGGATTCGAACCCTCGGTCCGGTTACCCGGACACCGGTTTTCGAGACCGGCCCATTCAACCGCTCTGGCACCTCTCCGTCCTTGCATGACAGCCACCGGGCTAACGTCTCGCGCGGAAGAACTCCCGCAGCAGCCCGGCGCACTCCTCCGCGAGCACGCCGGAGGCCGTCTCGATGCTGTGATTCAGCCGTGGGTCCGAAGGGATGCGGTACAGCGAAGCGCATGCTCCGGCCTTGGGATCATCCGCGCCGTACACCAGCCGCGACACTCTCGCCAGGACCAGCGCCCCGGCGCACATGACGCAGGGCTCAACCGTAACATACAGAGTGCAGCCGGTCAAGCGCCACGCCTCGACCGCCGCGGCGGCCTGGGTCAGCGCGACCATCTCGGCGTGGGCGGTCGGGTCCTTGAGCTGCTCGCGCTGGTTGTGCGCGCGGGCGATGACGGCGCCGTCGCGGACGATGACCGCGCCGACCGGGACGTCGCCGTGGTCGAGGGCGGCGGCCGCCTCCTGCAGGGCGATGCGCATGTATTTCTCGTCGGAGGAACGATCCGCCTGGCTCATCGCAGCTTCTTCCATCGCGCTTCCACTTCGCGGCGCACTTCCTCGCCGGGGAGCTTCTCGAAGAGCGCCGCGGCGAGTTCCGGCTTTACGTCGCGTCGCGCCACTTCCAGGCCGGCGGCGAGCAGGTCGTAGTAGCGGTTCGGCCGGACGCCGTTGCGCAGGAGCAGGCGCAGGCCGCCGAGCGCGCGCTCGTTCTCTGCGAATTTCTCCTGGATGCCGCGCACGCCGCGCGCGACCAGGTCGCGCAGCGTCGGCGAGAAGAGCCGCCCCGGCAGCCGCGCGACGTACTCATCGAACTCGCTCCGGCCGATCCGCCACGCGCAGTCCTTCCAGAGCGCGGGAGCGATTTCGCCCTCGAGAAGTTCCCGCGTGGCCGCCGTGACCTCGGCGTCCTGCGCCAGGTCGCTGAACCGTTCCGCGCCGCGCAGGCGGCCCATCGCGGCGACGAAGAAGTGCAACGCATTATGCGCGAACAGCTTCACGCGCTCGCGGGCGTGGAACTCCGCTTCGGGGACGAACTGGAACGCGCTGGAATGGAAGACCTTCGCGTCGCGGTGCGCCTGCGAGAGCGGGAAGCCGTGGAACTCCTCGCCGACGACGCCCCAGGCGAGTTCCGGCTCGACGGGCGCGTAGTCCGGCGCGGCGCGCTCGTCGAGGCGGCACATCCTGCCCATGACCGTGTCGCAGAGGTGGACGTTCGCCGGGGATACGATGCGCCACTTGTCAGCGACGCCTTCTCCGTTTTCGGCGCAGAGGATGAAGAGCGGCTCCGTTCGGCCACCGATGCGGTCGAACAGGTACGAGAGCGCGCGGTCGAGGTTGCGGATTCCCACCGCCGTGAAGAAGATGCGCGCCTGCGCGATGTGCTCGCGGATGGGTTGGTCCTGCTCCGGCCGGTCGAGCCGGAACGCGTCCACCGGCCGGACCTTCAGAGGCACGATTTTCTCTCCGGCGATGTTGGCGACGTATTCGTGGCGGCGCTGAACGTGCTCGATCAGGTCCGCCCGGGCTTCGGTATCCACGAACGTCAGCGCGTATTCGTCCCGGAGCTCCGGCCCGAAGAAGCCGAGCGACAGCGCGCCGGCGCCGAGGACGACGATGCGGTCAGCCAGTTCAAAGTCCTTCCTCAGTAGACTTTTTTCGGGTCGAAGACCTGTTCCTCGGCGACGCGGTAATCATCGCTTGCCGCGTCGTACTGCCGGTAGTAGCAGGACATGTAGCCGGTGTGGCAGGCGGCGACGTGCTGCTTGACGGTGATCATGAGCGACCGGCCCTCGCAGTCGGGAAAGAGGCCTTTCACCTCCTGGATGTGGCCACTGATTTCGCCTTTGAGCATCAGTCTTCCCTTCGACCGGCGGAAGACATGGACCTTGCCGGTCTCGATCGTTTTCGCGAGCGCTTCGCGGTTCATGTAGCAGAGCGTCAGCGGCCGGCGGTCCGCGACGTTCGCGATGATGACCGGTATCAGTCCCTGGGCGTCGAACGTCAGATCATCCATCAGTCTCATTTTCCTGTTCCTCACTCAGCCGATGCGGATCAAATCCAGCCGGTTCCTGAACGCCTCCTCGAGCCGCGCGCGGAGCTTTGCGTGTTCCGGCTTCGCGAGGCCGGGATCGTCGGCGACGATTCTGAAGGCGTCGCGGCGCGCGAGCTGAAGCAGGGCGTGGTCATTAATAATATCCGCAACGCGCAGTTCCGGCAAGCCATGTTGCCGCGTGCCGAAGAATTCGCCCGGGCCGCGCAGCTTCAGGTCCTCCTCCGCGATGCGGAAGCCGTCGGTCGTCGAGCAGATGATGTCCAGCCGTTTGCGCGGCTCGTCGCCTTTCGGCTCGGCGAAGAGGAGGAAGAACGAAGGCCGGCTGCCGCGCCCGATGCGGCCGCGCAACTGGTGCAACTGCGCCAGGCCGAATCGCTCAGCGTGCTCGATGACCATGATCGTCGCGTTCGGGATGTCAATCCCGACCTCGATGACGACGGTTGAGACGAGGATATGATAACGCCCGGCGCGGAACTCCGCCATCACGCGGTCCTTCTCGTCGGGCCGCATGCGGCCGTGCAGCAGGGCGATGCGGAACTCGGGGAAGATTTTCCGCTGGAGGTGCTCGGCGCTGGTCGTCGCCGCCTTCAGGTCGAGCGCCTCGGATTCCTCCACGAGCGGGTAGACCACAAACGCCTGCTCGCCGGCGGTGATGCGCGCGCGGATGAACTCGTAGGCCGCGTCCAGTTTCTCCGGCGGATACCACTTGCTCCTCACCGGCTGCCGGCCCGGCGGCATTTCGTCGAGCGTCGAGAGGTCCAGGTCGCCGAAGACGGTCAGTGCGAGCGTCCTCGGGATCGGCGTCGCCGTCATGACCAGCACGTCCGGGTGGCGCCCTTTCTGGCGCAGCTTCGCGCGCTGGATCACGCCGAACTTGTGCTGCTCGTCCACGACGACGAGCCCGAGTTTCTTGAAAGCCACGTCTCCTTCGACCAGCGCATGCGTGCCGACGACCAGGTCCGCCTCGCCCGCCGCGACGCGCTCCAGGTCCTGCTTTCGTTCGCGCGCGGCGCGGCCGCCGACGAGCAGGGCGGTCCGGACGCGGCTTCCGGCCAGATAGCGCTGGATCGTCTCGTAGTGCTGCGTCGCCAGGATTTCCGTCGGCGCCATAAGCGCGGCCTGATAGCGGTTCGCCACGGCGACGAGCATCGCGTAAAGCGCCAGGACCGTCTTGCCGGAGCCGACGTCGCCCTGGAGCATGCGGTTCATCGGCTTCGGAGAGCGCATGTCGGCGGCGATCTCCCCGATCACGCGCTCCTGCGCGCCGGTCAGCTTGAACGGGAAGCGCCGCCGGATGCGCTGGTCAATCTCGGGCGTGACCTCGAACGAAATGCCGGCGTCCTCGCGGCGGATATCGCGGCGGCGCTGCGCCATGCCCAGTTCGAGCAGGAAGAGTTCGTCATACGCCAGCCGCCGCCGGGCCCGCGCGGCGGCCTGGGGAGAATCGGGGAAATGGATGTCGCGGATCGCATCCGCGAGCGCCGGCAGGCTGTGCTCCTTCAGGAACGGAGCGTCGAACATATCCTCGACCCGCGCGGCGTTTTCGGCGACAGCCTCCTTCATCACGCGGCGCAGCGAGTTCTGGTTCAGGTCCTCAGTCAGCGGGTAGATCGGCAGGATGCGCGGGCCGAAGAGCACCTCGCCTTCGTCGGCGAGCTCATGCTCCGGCGAGACCATCTGCAAGCCGCGGTAAAAATCCACCCGGCCGGTGAAGAGCATCTCGCGGCCGACGGGGAAATCCTCATCGCGGAAGAAGCGCGAGTTGAACCAGGTGCAGGTCAGCCGGCCGGAGTCGTCCTCGACCTCGACGCGCGCCATCGCGCGGCCGCGCTGGCCGCGGAATTTCTCGGCGGCGACCACGCGCGCCTTGATCGTCGCCCGCTCGCCGACGCGGAGGCGGTTGATCGGCGTGATCTGAGAGCGGTCCTCATACGCGCGCGGGACGAAGTAAAGCAGGTCGCGGAGCGTCGCGATTCCGAGGCGCTTGAGCAGCTCGAGCCGCTTCGGGCCGACGCCCTTGGTGTATTGGACCGAATCGTCAAGGCTCTTCATGGACGATGCGCAAAAAGGAAGGACTCGCGGGCCGCGTCCCCTGTTCGGCAGGCAGAATAGCAGCCGGGCTTTATGGTGTCAAACGCGGCGGCAGGGCGGAGACGTTTTCTTGAGGAAGGCGGATTCAGTTGAGAGGGTTCTCAGCCATGCCAGACTAGATCATACAAGAGCGCTTTCAAACGAAAATGAAATGCAAGATCGTTGAAGAATACGGCGATGAAAGCGCACCCAGCGCAAGTAACCATGACATTATGGTCTGACGAGTGGAAATAAGACCACCAAGCTAAGCCGAGTAAGAAGACGCCCGAACAAAGCTCAGAAACCATTCGCCACCACCGGGGCTGAATCCGGCGCACTTTTTCAGCGAGATCATCGAGCCGAGCCGACTCTCCGTCCTTGGTTTGTTGAGTTGCCCCTTCATTTGCCATCGGCCATCACCTCGGCGTAAAGAAAGGAAATCGTGACTGACCTTCTGTCGGACGTGTCGAAGTCGCGGATGATTATGCGGAATGAACTTGAAGAAGGCAAGTGAAATCGCGGGCGCTAGTTGCGCCTCGTCCGGTTCGGCGGGATGGCGCTGGATTCGAGCGCTTGCGCGGACTGGCTCCAGGCGTCGCGGAGTTGGACGAGGACCGCCCGCACGGCGTCGAAGCGGCCGGCGCGTCCCTGGCGGATGCAATGGTCGTAGATGCTGAAGAGCGACGCGGAAATCTCGCGGTGATCGAAGCTCAGCGCGGCGGTCAGTTCGGTCAGCGCGCTGACCAGCCGCTCGCGCTCCTCACGGTCGCAACTGACGATGGCGAGATCGTACAGCTTCAGCAGGAGCCGGGCGGGGCTCAGGCCGTCCAGTTCCTTCTCGAACCGGTCCGGGCCTTGCTCCTGTTCGGCGATGTTTATCGCGTCGGCCATGCGTTCTGCTTTCCTGTTCAACTTGCGGTCGGCCGCACCGACGGAAGATTGCGTTTCGCCTGAGACCATGCGCCGGAACGAAGCATCATCCGTATCACGTGCCTGGAGTCAATTTCAGCCACGAGGCTCTTCACCTGACGCTCGAGCTGCTGCGAGGGCATATTGAATTCGACGGCGGCGCGCCAAAGGGATTTTGAAGTCCCGCCGAGCCGCGTCTGCCGCAGCACCTCTCCGGGAACCACGATGGGGCCCTGCGTTTCGTGAGCCCCGATACTGAGCGCAACCCAGCCGTTCTTCGTCAAGGCCATCGGCGTCGTGAAACAAGCGCCTCCGACGCTCAGGTCGTGGAGCCGCCCCTTGACGGAAAGTTGCGGCGGCTGCGGCAGTTCGGCGAAATTCGCGAACTGCTCGCGCGTCAGCCGTCCCAATTGCACGACCTCGCGGCAATGGACTCGCGGATACCTGCGCTGCTGAAGCCGCTCCGTCGGAGCGTGAGCCACCGCCAGCGCCGGGCGGCGGCCGTCGGTCCCGATGACGCGGCCCTCAAACTGGTACCGCGCGTCCAGCGGTCGCCAGAACGTCACGTGAAGCGCCTGCCCCGGCTCGAAGCTCGCGGGCCGGTGCCCGGCCGGCAGCAGAAGGTACAGGGCGTCATCGCCGGCTCGCAGGACGACGGAGTTCATCAGCGTTCCATCGGCCAGTTCCACGGTGACCGCCTGGTGCGGTTCCACCTGGCGGGTGTGCGTGACCAGGTTCAGGGCGGGCCGCGCCGCCAGGGAATTCAGTCTATGGAATTCGCTCCGCACTTCGGGAATCGCTTCGATGTCGCTCAAGGATGCACCTCAAGAAATACGCGCTCACGGTTGCCGATTCAGGATTCCAGCTCCATGCGCACAGGACCTGATCGCAAAACCCATGCCAGAGGAGAGACAAACGTCTTCGGCCGCGCGCAGAATCCCGGAATCATTCGCTCGCTTCGGCCGGAGCCTGCTGCCGGCATGGATAATCATCGGGGAAATTCCCGACGGATTGAATGAATTTTCAACACTGCAGGCGCGCGGCGCGGCGGCTAAATCGGCGGCTGAAAATGCCGAAGATTGGGGTAGCAGGCACACATGGAAAGGTGGTCGCGTGACGATCCAGCTCCCACTGTCGCCGGCCGCGCCGGCGAGTTTGCAGTGGCACATTCTTGTCGTGACAGATGACAAACCCTGCGCGGCGCACTCCGTGGCGCTGCTGCGCGGAGAAGGGTATTCCGCCGAGACGGCCGATTCGGTCGCCGGCGCTCTGAGGCAGCTTCGCCAGCGGCCCGCCGATTTGGTGATCACCGATGCGATGCCGACGCTGGACGGCATCCAGTTGCTGGCGAAGATCAAGGAGATGTTTCCGGAGACGCAGGTGATTGTCATGGCGGCGGCGAACGCGCTGGAGTACGCGCTCGAGGGGATGCGCCGCGGCGCGGTGGATTTCCTGCGCAAGCCGTTCGCCCCGGAGGATCTCAGGACCCTGACCTCGCGCGCCCTCTCGACACTGGGCGCGGCGCGGAGCAAATCCTTCCTGGCGCAGTCGCGGACCCTGCTCGAGACCGCGCGCCTGCTTTCCGCGACGACCGACCGGCACGTTCTGCCGGCGCGCGCTCTCGAAGTGGCGTGCCGCGATTTTCAGGCCGACGGCGCCGTGCTGCTGGCTTACGACGCCGCGCAGGATGCTCTGTCGGTGGTCGCGCACACGGGCAAGGCCATGGCCGGATGGGCGCACTCCGTGCAACTGGACGCGCAGGGCAAAGAGGCGATGGGCACGGGCGACATCCTGCTTGCGACCGATGCCGGGACCGGCGATTGCTACGCCTATGCGCCGCTGAAGGCCGGCGAGCAGACGCGCGGCGTGCTCGGCCTGCGCCGGATCGGCGGCCCGCAGTTCGACGAGAAGTCCACGCAGCTTCTCGACCTCTTCGCCTTGCACCTGACCATCGCGCTCGAAGCCGCCCGCCGGTGCGACGCGGCCGCGCAGCAGGTCTCGGAGCTCGAGGATCTCATCGCCGAAAGCCGCCTTCTGTCCGCGATCCCCGACCCGCCCGGAATCTGGAAGCAACTGCTCATCAGCGCATCGCGCGCGACCGGCGCCGAAATCTGCGCGGTCCTGCTGGCCGACGGCGGGCAGGGGCGCTTGCTGCTCCAGCCGGAGATGCCCGAGAGTTCTCCCCTTGCGGCGGCGCTGCGCGAAACGATGCTCGAGATGCTGAATCGGAATCCGGCCGACCGGTCCGGCGCGCGCGACCGGCGCTCGCCGGCGGTCCGCCGCGCTCTGGAATCGTTTATCAGTGTGCCGCTCGAGGTCAAGGGAGAAATCGTCGGCCTGCTGGCGCTGGGATCCTCGCGGACGGGCTGCTTCTCGCTGGAAGACGCGCGGCGGCTGACGGCGATGGCGGAAAGCGCCTCGGCGGCCTCGACCAACCGCGCGGACCTGTCGCAGGTCACCAGCCTTTATCATGAGACGCTCGAGCTCCTGGCCGGCATGGCCGACGCCCGCTGTCCGCATAACGATGGACACTCGGGCCAGGTCCGCACCTTCGCGGGTCAATTGGCGCGCGAGCTCGGCCTGCGCGAGACGGAGCTCTACCGCGTCGAGGACGGCGCTCTGCTGCATGACATCGGCAAGATCCGAGTCTCCGACGTGGTGTTGCGGAAGCCCGGGCCGCTGTCGCGCGAGGAGACCTTGATCGTGACCGCTCATCCGGTGCACGGCGCGAAGATGCTTCTGCACGCGCCACACCTGGCGGACTTGATCCCGATCGTCCGCAGCCATCACGAGAGATTCGACGGCAGCGGCTACCCGGACGGGCTCAAGGGCGAGGGAATCGCGCTCGGCGCGAGGATCGTGGCGCTTGCGGACGTCTTCGACGCGCTCATCTCGCACCGCGTCTATCGCCCGGCGATGACGCCCGCTTCGGCGCGGCAACTGATCGCGGAAAAGGCCGGCTCGCAGTTCGACCCCGACCTGGCCGCCGTCTTTCTCTCTTTGCAGCTTGAAGACCTCATCGAACATTAAACCATTGAAAATTGCGACGCCGCACGCTATGCTGGTAGGTGCGAAGCTGCAGGGCAGCGGGCGGCACACCCGCATTACGAAGCCGGGAAATTGCCCGCCGTGGGGCGACACGGGAGATTGCCGTAGAGCATTGCTGAATGTCGTGTTGCTTTTTTCGGACACTGGTATGTTGCATTTCGTAGAATCCTGCTGCGGCAGCCTGAATGCGCCATACCGTAACATACGATAGCAACACTACTTAGAAATTCGGCAGATGCTGGCGGCTATGGCATGCTGTTTGCGGGATCAAAAGAGATTCTCCTAATCGGGCAGCCGCACTTTTGCGCTTTCCCTTATCGCGAGGAGCAAAAGATGTCCAGCCTCTCCAGTCGGAGTTTTCTGGCGTCGTTGCTCGGCGTCATCTCGTTTTGCCTGCTGACCGGATGCAGCGGCAAAGAAGCCATGGAAATCTCGCAGCGGGTCGTGTCGTGGGATGCGCTCAAGAAAAAGCCGCCCGACGCCACGTATATCGTGGACCCGCCCGACGAGATCAAGATCGAGTTCATGAGCCCGGTGCCGCCGCCCGAAGAGCCGAGGATGGAGGTGCTGCGGCAGGACGGCGTCGTGACGCTGCCGTACCTTGAAGACGTGCAGGTGGGCGGGCTGACCACGATCCAGATCCGCGAGAAGCTCGAGGACCTCTACTCGAAGTATTACAAGGAGCCGAAGATCCTCGTCACCGTCACCGGCTACAACAGCAAGCACATCTTCATCTATGGCGAGTCGGGCCGGCAAGGCTGGGTTCCGTACCGCGGGCACCAGACGTTCTCCGACGTGATCGGCGAGGTGGGCGGCGTGACGGAGCGCGCCGCGTATTGGCGCTGCAAAGTCATCCGCGGCGATCCGGACAACCCGGAGATCACCTCGGTCAACTTCCGCAAGATTATGCTTGAAGGGGACGTGCGGCAGGACGTGTCGCTCGCCGAGGGCGACGTGATCCGCGTGCCGCCGACGTGGCTCGCCTGGATCGGATACCAGATCGGCGATCTGCTCTTCCCGTTCTCGAGTATCCTGAACACGGCCGGCACGGTCGGAGCGACGAGGTCCATCGGGACGAACTTCACCGGATATCCCGGCTCGGCCACCGGCAACGGTGTCGGTTACTAGCGGCAGGGCGCTGGCGTTCATAGGAGCCGACGAAGCTGTGTATCTTGAACATTTCGGCCTGACGATGTTCCCGTTCAGCACCACGCCGGATCCGCGCTTTTATTATCCGAGCGCGAAGCACCGCGAGGCGCTGGCCTGCCTGATCTATGCGGTCGAGCAGCGCAAAGGCTTCGCGCTGATCACCGGCGAAGTCGGCGCCGGCAAGAGCATGCTCTGCCGCGCGGCGCTCGAGAAACTCGGCGACCGGGTGGATACGGCCATGATCGTCCATAGTTCCCTGTCGCCCAAGCAGTTCTTTCAGGCGACCTGCGAGGAGTTCAACATCCAGGGGGCAAGGCGGTCCAAGATCGAGCTGATCCAGGCGATCAAGGGCTTCCTGCTTCAGCGCCAGGAGGAAGGGCGCAACGTGGTCCTCATCGTGGACGAGGCCCAGAACCTCTCCAGGAACGTACTCGAGGAAGTGCGGCTGCTGGGGAATCTGGAGACCAGCTCCGTGAAGCTGCTCCAGATCGTCCTGATCGGCCAGCCGGAACTGCGCCGGCTGATCGCGACGCCGGAGCTGCGGCAGTTGAACCAGCGCATCACCGTCAAGTTCCATCTCGGGGCGCTCTCGGCGGCGGACGTCGGCGCGTACATCGCGCACCGCCTGGCCGTGGCCGGCCATTCGAACGGCGCGCTGTTCGAGGCGGAGGCCCAGGAGGAAATCTTCAAGGCCGCCGGCGGAATCCCTCGCATGGTGAACGTCATCTGCGACCAGGCGCTCCTGCAGGCTTACATCGGCGACGACAAGGTCGTGCGGCTGGATACCGTGAAGCGCGTCCTGTCCGAGATCGAAGGCTACTACATGGACGCGCCGGCCCCGATGCGCAGCGCCGGCGAGCGCGTGCATTGATAACCGTTTCCTGGAGGTGAAAGACGTGAACGCTCCCGTGACTATGCGAGATTACCTGCGGCTGCTCTTCCGCCGGAAGTATGCGATCATAGCGCCGATCCTCTGCAGCGTGTTCTTGATCCTCCCGATATGGAAGGTCGTCCCCGAAAGATACCGCGCGACCGCGCTGGTGAAAAGAAAAGACCTGGCCCTCACCAACGCCGCCGCCGGGAGCCTGATGCTCCGCGACAACGGCCCTGTCCCCGTCGAGACCATGCGCGCCGAGATCCTCACCTGGACCAACCTCGACCGCGTGATCAAACAACTGAAGCTCGACGTGGACCTCAAGACCTCGGCCGACTGGCAGGATGAATACGAGAAACTCAAGACTTCCATCACGATCAAAACGGCGGCGCAAGGGCGCGGCGTGGACCTGATCGAAATCGCCGTGATGGACCGAGACGCGGGCAACTCGCAAAAGATCGCCAACGCGATCGCCGACAACTACGTCGAGGAGAGCCAGCGGAACTCCCGCGACGACACCCTGCAGGCCATTGATTACTTCAAGGCGCAGTGCGATGACAATCTCGCCATCGTCCGGAAAATGAATATCGAGCTCGATAAATATACCCGCGAGCATTGGACCGAACTGCCCGAGGTGAAACGGGGCATTCTGAGTTCGCTCCAGACGCTGCGCACCACGGAGGGCGAACATCTGCTTCTGCTGAGCGCCGGTCAAAACCGCCTTACCGAAATAGACCGGCAGATCAAGGAAGTGGAGAAGACGATCAAGAGCGACGTCCAGACCATGGACAACCCCGCGCGGGAGGACCTGAACAACCAGCTCATGGCGCGCCAGAAGCGCCTCACCGAAATGATGGTCAGTTACACCGAGGACCACCCTATGGTCAAGGCCCTCCGCGAAGAGATCGCCACGCTCGAGGCCCAACTGAAGGACACCCCCGAGCGCGTGCCCGGCAGCATTCACGAGACGATCAACCCGCTGTACCAGAAACTCCTCGAGGCCCGCATGATCGCCGAACAGGAGGTCAAGGCCGACGAGGCCTCGCTTCGCGAGACCCAGGCGCAGATCATGGCGAACGAGGCCTCGATCCGCAAGGTGGTGGACGAGGAGAAGCAGTACGCCGACATTCAGCGGCAGCACGATGAAGCCCAGGCCGCCTATGAGGAGTTTCATAAGAGCCTGCTGAATCAGCAGAACAAAAGCCGGGTGCAGAGCGAGCCGAACGGCACGCAGGTGGAGATCATCGCCCGCGCGCTGGAGCCGGCGGAGCCCTTTCATGGCTACCGCTGGATGTATGCCTTCGCCTGTGTCGGAGGCGCTGCGGCCGCCGGCTTTGTCCTGACGTTCCTCCTTGAATTCGTGGACCATTCTCTGCGCGGGCTGGATGACGTTGCCGAGGTGCTGCCGGATGTGCCCGTCCTCGCGACGCTGACGGAAATCTCGGCGCCCGCGGTGCACGATGCCGCAAGGGCGCGAAGACGGCTGATTTTCCGTATCGCCGCCGGGCTGCTCCTGGCAGCCGTGGTGAGCGCAACGCTGGTCGAGGGATTCATGCCGGGCAAACTGGGCGAAGCGTTCGTCTACGTCAGACAGTTGACGCATTAGAACCGACTCCGCAACCTCGAACAGGAGGTCTCCGCCGCATGACTGAAGAAGGCAAATTTTCGCGCGCGATAGCCAAGTCGGCGGGCGCGGTCAGCCCGGTCCCGCATCCCGCTGCGCCGGTTTCGGCGCCGACGCCGACTCGTTCGCTGGTCGTCGAGTCGCCGGCGGCGCAGGCCGCCGCCCGCGCCCCCGCGTTCCAGCGGGTCACGGACCACTGGGGCCCGCCGATGCCGTCGGTGATGCTGTTCCACGACCGCATCGGGCAATTCGCCTCGCAGATGCGCAGTCTGCGCGCGAACATCGTCGCCCTCAACAACGGCGCGGAGAAGCGCGTCATCACGGTGACCTCCGCCGACCGGGGAGAAGGCAAGACCACCGTCTGCGCGAACCTGGCCACAGCCCTCGGCGAGGTCGAATCCGGACGCGTCATCATTGTGGACGGAGATATCCTCCAGCCGTCGCTCCATCTGACGATGAACGTCCGCGACGTCCAGGCCGGCCTGCGCGCTGTCCTCCAAGACGACGGACTCAAGCTCGATGACCGCGTTTACGAGACCGCTATGCCCAACGTGGACATTCTGCCTTCTTTCGGAATCGGCCCCGAGACGGCGTTCGAAGGCCCCTTGAACCGGCACTGCGAGGAGTTGCTGGCGCTCCTGCGGAAGCATTACGCGTACGTGATCATTGACACGCCGCCGGTCCTTGCCGGCAGCCCGGCCGCCACCTTCGCGAAACACAGCGACGGCGTCATCCTCGTCGCTCGTCTGGAGAAGACCCCGCGCGAGGTTATCAAACGCACCGCCCACGACTTGGAGAAGGCGGGGGCGACGTTGATCGGATGTGTGCTGACGCACCATAAACATCACGTCCCTGACTGGATCTACAAGTACCTGGGCACGACGCCGGCGCACTACTACCGGTACGGCCGCGAGCCGCGCGCCAAGGATGCCGTCGTGCCGCAGGCGAAGACCGTCGCCGTGAAACAGGTGAACCGCAGCGAGACCGAGTAATGAGTCACGCGGCCTTGGGGATCGCGGTTCTCGGGATCGGCCTGCCGCTCTATTCCTACCTCGGCTATCCGCTCCTGCTCTTTCTGCTCGCCTCCGTCGTCCAGATGGGGCGCGACGCGTATTACCTGGTCTCCCGCGCCGAACGCCGGCGCCGCAGCGAGCGGTTGCCGCGCGCGAGCCTCCTCCTCGCCGCGTACAACGAAGAGAAAGTAATCGAGCGCACGCTGCGGAACTGCCTCGCGGTGGACTATCCGCGCGAGTGCCTGGAGATCCTCGTCGGCTCTGATGGCTCCAGCGACGGAACCGACGCGATCGTCCGCCGGTTCGAGGGCCAGGGCGTCCGGTTGCTGCGCTTCGACGAGCGCCGCGGCAAGCTCGCGGTCGTCCGCGACTGCGTCGCGCAGGCGCGCG
Organism: Candidatus Brocadiia bacterium; assembly: GCA_052139675.1. Taxonomy (GTDB): domain Bacteria; phylum Planctomycetota; class Brocadiia; order CAIUPP01; family CAIUPP01; genus JBEKCB01. The sequence continues at coordinate 108,313 of JBKQWE010000003.1, read as the reverse complement.
GCGACCTCCTCGTCTTCAGCGACGCGAACACGCTGCTGGAGCCCGACTCCGTCCGCAGCCTCGTGCGCCACTTCGAGGACCCGAAGGTCGGCGCCGTCTGCGGCGAGCTGCGCCTGGTCCATCCGGACGGCGCCTCCGCCGACGAGGGCGCCTACTGGCGGTACGAACTGGTCCTGAAGATCCTCGAAAGCCGGCTCGATTCGGTCCTCGGGGCGAACGGCGCGATCTACGCGATGCGCCGCGAGCTCTTCCCGGCGATGACCGCCCGGCTGATCACCGAAGACTTCATCATCCCGATGAAAGTCCGCTCGCGCGGCTTCCGCGTCCTCTACGATCCGGAAGCGGTGGCGCTGGAGACCGCCCCGGCCGGCGTCGAGGACGAGTTCCGGCGCCGCGTGCGCATCGGCGCCGGCAACTGGCAGGCGCTCTGGTATTGCCGCGACCTGCTGCTGCCGTGGAAGGGATTCGTCTCGCTCGCGTTCTGGTCGCACAAGGTCCTGCGCTGGTTCGCCCCGTTCCTGCTGGTCGCCGGATTTGCGGCAAACGCGTGCCTGCTCGGAACGGCGTTCTGGCGGGTGATCTTCGCGCTCCAGTTGGCCTTCTATGCCGCCGCGGCCGCCGGTTACGCTCTGCGCCGGATGCGTCTGCCGGCCGGACCGCTGCGGATCGCGCACTACTTCGTCGCCATCAACCTGGCCCTGGCGCTCGGCCTGGCGCGCGGCATGCTCGGCCGGCAGCGCGCCGCGTGGGAACGCACCTCCCGCGAGGCCGCCGGGAGCGCGCAAAGACCATGACGCCTTTCCTCGCGCTGATCCCCCTCGCAGCTTTCGGCCTGTGGATTTTCTACAAATGCCGCAAGGCGAACGTCTTCATCTGGCTGCCCGGATACATTCGCGGGAACTGGGCGGGCAAGCGAGAGGCGCGTTCCTCGTCCGCGGCGGGGCCGACGCACATTCTCTTCTGCATTGCCGACCACTATGAGCCGGCCGTGGGCAACCCGGGCGCCGCGACGGAGCGCGCGCGGGTCGCGCAATGGCTGGAGCGGTATCCGAAGACCTTCTCGCATTTCAAGGACGCCGACGGCCGCTCGCCGCGGCACACGTTCTTCTATCCGGCGGAGCAATACGACGCCGGGCACGTCGAGCGCCTCGGCGAACTCGTCCGCGCCGGCCACGGCGAGGTCGAGGTGCACCTGCATCACGACCGCGACACCTCCGCCGGGCTGCGCGGCGCGCTCCTCAAGTTCGTGGAGCAGCTCCGCAGCCACGGCCATCTCGGCGCCGCGCAGGACGGCCGGCCGAGGTTCGGCTTCGTCCACGGCAACTGGGCGCTGGACAACTCCCTGCCCGACGGACGGTGGTGCGGCGTGAACGACGAATTGCGCGTTCTGGCCGAGTGCGGCTGCTACGCCGACTTCACGCTGCCATCGGCCCCTTCGCCGGCGCAGACCCGGCGCGTCAACTCGATCTATTACGCGAAGGGCGACCCGGACCGCCCGCGCTCGCACGACGACGGCGAGGAGGTCCGCTCCGGCGGCGCGCCCGCCGGCGACCTCCTGATCGTCCAGGGGCCGCTGGTCATCCTTCGCCGCTCCGGCAGCATCTTGCCCCGCGTGGAAAACGGGAACCTCGACGGCCGCGCGCCCGTTCCGGCGGCGCGCATCGGCGCATGGCTTCGCGCGCGCGTCTGCGTCGCCGGCCGGCCCGACTGGCTCTTCGTCAAACTCTACACGCACGGCTGCATCGAGCGGAACCTGGAGTTCTTCTTCGGCGGGCCGATGACGGATTTGCATACTCGCTTGTGCGAGCATTACAATGACGGCCGCCGTTATCGGCTTCATTACGTGACGGCGCGGGAAATGTACAACGCGATCCGCGCGGCCGAGCGCGGCCTGGCGGGACATCCGGGCGAGTACCGCGACTTGGAAATCGGCCCGCCGCCCTGTGCACGATGAAGGCCATTCGGGAGGATTTGGGTTGAGTCGCCCCGCAAACGAGAGCGGCATGGCCGCGCCGCGCGTGAACGCCCCGGTCATCGCCGGCGTCATTCTGCTGGCCCTCCTGGCCGCCATGTTCTGGTGGACCGGTCGCTGGATGATCCTCCGCTTCAATCACGAAGGGGGCTACTACAGCCACGGCTGGCTCGTGCCGTTCGTCGTCGGATTCCTTCTCTGGCGGAAGCGCGAAGCCCTGGCCGCCTGTCCGAGGCGCGCGTACCTGCCCGGGCTGTTTCTGCTCGTCCCCGCTCTCCTGACGCAACTGGCGGCCACGCTGTTGCAGGTCGGGTTCCTCTCGGGCCTGGCCTTGCTCGGCGTCATCGCGGGGCTGGTCCTGACACTTCTGGGACCGCAGTTCTTCCGGCTCACGCTCTTTCCCATCGCATTCCTCGTCTTTATGGTGCCGATACCCGAGATGGTCATTGACACGATCAGCTTCCGGATGAAGCTCATCTCCGCCGGCGTCGCCACGGGCGTGGCGGACGCTTTCGGCCTCGTTGCGGTGCGCGAAGGCAGCTATATCCGGATTCCGCATGGGACGCTGGTGGTGGACGACGTGTGCAGCGGCCTGAAATATCTGATCGCGCTCATGGCGTTCGGCGCCCTCTACGCCCACCTCTCGGCGGTCAGGACCTGGCAGAAGTGGGCCCTGTTCCTGCTCTCCATCCCGATCTCGTTCCTCGCCAACGTCGGGCGCGTGACGCTGATGGTGATCGTCGGCTATCAATGGGGAGTCGCCGAGGTCGAGAGGTGGTACTTCCACGACCTGTTCGGCTTCGTCCTCTTCATCGTCGCGTTCGTCTGCCTGTTCGCGGTCGAGTCTCTCATGCTGACGGGTCCGCGGTCGCTTCGGACCCGAAAAGAAGAAGCCGCGCCCGCGGCCGTGTCCGAAAAGCCGCCGCCCGCCGCGCCGCCGCCGTATAACGTGCGGAGGCTCGGCGCCGGCGTCCTGTGCGCCATGGCCGTCGTCGCCGCGCTCTCCATCTACGTCGGCTGGCAACGCCCTGTGACGCCGGCCTCGGACATCCTCAACGGCATCCCGAAGTCCGTCGGCGACTGGACCGGCTCCGACCAGCCGCTCGATAAGCGCTCCTACGAAATCCTCGGCACGCAGAACATCCTGGCCCGCTCCTACGTCAACTCCAAAGGCGACCAGGTGTCCTTCCTCATCGTCCTGGCCCAGCAAACCCCGTCGCGCACGCACCCGCCCGAGCAGTGCCTCTCCGGCGAAGGCTACACCATCGTCGGCGCGAGCGACCGCGACGTGGACGTCGGGCCGAAGCCGCTGACCGTCCGAGAGCTCCAGCTTTCCCGCAGCCAGGGCCAGCGCCTCTCCTGGCATTTCTACAAGGGCGGCGACCATCTCAGCACGAGTTACTGGGCACACCAGATCGGCGTCGCGCTGCGCAGGGTCAAAGACCCCTGGGCCGCCGACATCCTGATCCGCGCCGAGACCGACGCCGACCCGAATGACCTCGACCGCGGCCCGCGCGTCCTGGCGAATTTCTTCGCCGCCATGACGCCGTACGTCCTGAATAAACTGCCGTAGCGTCCGTCGCGAAACCGGACCCGCGAGCGCGTCCGACCGCGGAGACCGACGTTGGAATGCCTGATCCGCAAGCATGACGACCATCAGTTCGAAGTGAAGGTGGCCTACCCGCTCCAGCGCCAGGCGGCGGCGGACCGGTACGCGCTGGACATGTTCATTTTCCTCCCGTATCAGCTCGGCGTGAATTCCGACACCTGCCCGCTCGATGCGTTCTTCGAAGACTTGACCTCCTACACGCGATTCAAGACCCCGGAGCTTTCGTTCGAGGAGCTCACCGACGCGCAGAACGCGTTGAGCCCGCTCACGCGCGTGCAGCGCCGGCTCGAATCCGCCGGCCGGTCCGGACAGTGGGACCAGATGCACCTGCGGTATGAACTGCGGGTGCTCGCGAACGTCGTCAGAGTCCAGCTCCGGGAAAGCGCCGCGGCGATCCGGCAGCGCGTGCGCGACCGCGCGTCGCCCGACCGTCAGCGCGAAGTCTCGGCCGCCATTGACCCTCTGCTCGATGGCCTGGCGAGCACGCTGCGCCGGTTCCGCGACCTGCGCGGCGCCTTCGAGAGCCCGTCCGCGCCGCCGGATCTGCGCACCGTTTATCAGGCGGTGGATGAGCAGATGAGCAACGAGGCCGAGAAACTGCTGCTGCGGCTCATGAAGTTTCTCCGGAAACAGGCCGCCGACCTGGACGTGCAGGCGGCGTGGCAGCGGCTCGCGGCAGCGGTCTCGGGCGAGACAGCCCATCGGCGCGAGCGCGGCTATCCGACGATCGTGTCGCGGGACGCGCGGCGCAACGAGCGTTTCCTCAATCGCGTCGAGTTGCTGAAGAAGTTATGCGCCAGCGTGCTCTATCTGTCCGAGGAGAAACTGCCCACCGTCGGCCGCGCGCGGCAGGCGCTCTACGCGGTCGCGGCGGCCATCGCGATGGCGTTCACCGTCCTCGCCGCGTGGCTCGTCGGCCGGTTCTACCCGACGAACAGCCTGCCGTTCGCGATCGTGGCCATCGTCGCGTACGCGTTCAAGGACCGCATCAAGGATTTCCTCCGGGACCTCAGCGCGCGCCTGCTGCCGATGTGGACGAGCGACCGCAGCATCAAATTGACGGACCCGCAGTACGGAATGGAAGTCGGCCGCACGCGCGAGAACCTGTACTGGCTCAACTGCGCCCGGTTGCCGGTGGATGTCCTCAAGGCGCGGCAATACCGCGACCCTCTCGAGCAGGCGGTCGCCGAGCCGACGGAGGTCGTTCTCCATTACGCGAAGAAGGTGCGGATCAGGACGGAGCGCATCTACCGGAGCCATGAGCGCTCGGTCGCGATTGACGAGATTCTTCGTCTTCAGGTCCTCCGGTGGCTCCAGAGGATGGATGACCCGGAGAAGCGGCTGCTGAAGCTGTGCCGCGGCGGAGACGGCGTCACCGGAATCCCGGCCGCGCGCGTCTACGATGTGAACCTGGTGATCCGCCTGACGTCGTTCCGCGACCGCAGCGTGACACTCCTCAGGGCGTTGCTGGTGCTGAATCGGAACGGGATCGAGCGGATCGAACTGCAGAGCTGATTCTGGGACCGGGTAAAAGGAGCGCCGCTTGAGCCTGTCCGCGAGAAGCGGAATCATCACGCTGACGACCGACTTCGGGCAGGATGACGCGTTCGTCGGCGTGATGAAAGGAGTCATCGCCGGCATCAACCCGTCCGCGCGCGTGACGGACCTGACGCATTCCATCCCGCCGTTCGACGTCCTCCAGGCGGCGTTCCGGCTGCGGCAGGCGTATCCGTATTTCCCGAAGGCCACGGTGCACGTCGCCGTCGTGGACCCGGGCGTCGGCGGCGAACGGCGAATCGTGGCCATGGAATCCGACGGCCACCTCTTTCTCGCGCCCGACAACGGGACACTGGCCGTCGTGGAGGAAGAGAGCGGGCGCGCCGAACTCGTGTCCGTGACGGAGCCGCGGTTTTTCCGGCCCGAGGTCAGCGCGAGTTTTCACGGCCGCGATATCTTCGCTCCGGTCGCCGCGCACCTGGCGGGCGGGACGCCGCTGTCCGAGCTCGGCCCGGCGATCACCGCGCTCGAACCGTTGAATTTCCCGAGGCCCGCGTTCAACGCCGACGGGTCGCTCGACGGCGCGGTCCTGTGGGCGGACCGCTTCGGGAACCTCGCTACGAATATCTCCCTGGCGCTCCTGTCCGAGCATTTCCCGGATCCCGCGGTGCGCGTCGAGATCGCGGGCAAGAGGATCGCGCGGATCCGCCGGACCTACTCCGATGCGGCGGCCGGAGAGCTGCTGGCGATGATCGGGTCGTTCGGGATGCTGGAGATCGCGGTGCGGCAGGGCAGTGCGGCCGCGGCGCTGGGCGCCGGGCCGGGCACTCCGGTGCGCGTGCTGGGCGCGTGAGACTTGTTTTGCGTCCTCGATTGCGGTAATCTATCACCTTTGCCAAAGTCCGTTTCACGATTGGCGAGGTGAGCGATTGTGGAGGAAGACCGGCGCCGCGATGCGTGAAGAAATCAAAATGCTGATCCAGCTCCAGGAACTCGATGCGACGGTCCAGCGCCTGAAGCAGACGAAGGATAAGCTGGCGATGGAAGCGGCCGAGGCGGACCGGGCCTCCGCGGCCGAAAAACAGACGCTGACGGATAAGTCCTCGGAGGCGAAGTCCTTCCGCATGGCGCTCGACAAGCGCGAGCTGGACCTGAAGGAAGTCGAGGGGCGGATCAAGAAGCTCGAGGTTCAGCTCAACACGGTCAAGTCGAACAAGGAATACGCCGCCTTCCAGCACGAGATCCTCGGGCTGAAGGCCGATAAGTCGCGCATCGAGGATGAAATCCTCAAGATGTTCGAGCAGTCCGAGCAGCAGCAGAAGGAGATCAAGCAGCTCGCCGCGAAGGCCGCGGACGCGAGCGCGGCCATGAGCGAGCGCAGGAAGGCGATCCAGGCGGCGCTCCAGGACGCCGACGCGCGGGTCGAGCGCGTGCAGAAGGAGCGCGCCGAGCTTTCCGCGAAGATTCCGCCCGCCTTCCGCAATCCGTACGAGCGGCTGTTGACGCGCGCCGACGGCCGCGCGATGGCCGCCTGCCGCAACTACGTTTGCAGCGGCTGCCGAATGTCGCTCACCGCCAACACCGTCAGCCTGCTCATGGGCGGCGACAAGCTGATCTACTGCCAGTCCTGCGGCCGCATCCTCTATCTCGCCGACGACGAGGATCTCACCGGCGTCGCCGGCGCGGGACGAAAAGATTCTTGGTGAGCGCGGCGACCTAAGCAATCGTCCTCGTCCTCATTTAGACAAATAACGTAAGTCACTTATCTGCGGCCTGTTACAACTCGCCGGGTTCGTTTTTTCAACTCGCCTCTTGCGCGGTAACTTCTTCCCCGCCAAAATCCTGTGACGTCAAACTCCCCGCCGGCGGTGTTTTCCCGAGCAACTGAACAGACAGTATAACACAGGGTTTTCGGCGCGGCGCGAGCGGAGAAATTGAGCGCGCTTCCCAGCGGGTTCAGTGCGGTTGGCAGCGGTTTGAGTGCGCTTCAGTGCGCTTCGCAGCGGCTTGAGTGCGCTTTTTCCATGGCGCTTGATTTGACCGGAATATCCGAATATCGGCCTGACTTCGTCATTTCCCTTTTTTGGAAACGTGGGCCAGGTATTCCGACGGCGTCATGAACACGCATCCCTTCGATTTGAGGAACTCGACGATTTTGAAGAAGCCTTCCCACTTCGTCTCCGCCTTCCACTGGTCCGGATGCCCCTGGAGGACGAGCATGGGAAGCTCGGCGGCCAGTTGGTTGTACGCGCCCTGAAACTTCTCGAAGTCCGGGACGAAGATCGGATTCTCCAGACTCATCACCCTCGGGAGGCTCAGCCGGCTGAAATACTTCGGCTTCTTCGGCCCGTAGAGCCAGACTTTGATCTGGGGCACGGCCTCGAGCGCGCGGTCGGTGGCCGCGGTGGTTGAGCTCCAATGCGGGCCGAAAGCCGCGAACTCGAACCCGAGCTTCTCCTGCGCGAGTCTCTCGCCGCGCTCCAGGATGGCCTTATGCTCCTGCCAGGTCCCCTGGTCGAACTCGCCGGTCTTCTCCTCGGCGTTCCGCATGTGGTAACCGTGGTGCCAGAACTCCATGGCGCCTTTCTTCTGATGCTCCTTGAGCCAGTCGAAATAGGCCGGGTTTTCGCCCTCCAGCGACTCGCCAATCACGCCGGAAGAGGCCTTCAAGCGGTTCTTCTCGATGAAATCGGTCATGCGCTGCCAGCGCGGCGGGACGACGTCGTTCTTGTTCTCCCATCCTGCGATAACGTCGTCGAACTTGAAGATGATTATTTGTCCCTTGGCAGGCAAGACAGGCTTCTTTGTCATGATCGTTTCCTTTTCTCAGAAGGTGATGGACTTCAACGATACTTGGCCCGCGCGCCGGTGCTGCTGACGCTGAGGACGAACGTCTCCGCGCGGATTCCCTTGGCGGCGAATGCCTTTTCGCACGCCGCGCCGACCTGGTCGGGGCTGCCGTGGTGATCCACAAAGGCCAAGACGGTCGGGCCGGACCCGCTCAGGCACGCGCCGAGCGCCCCGGCTTTGACGGCCGCGCCGACCGCGTCCATCATTCCGGGGACCAGCTTCGCCCGGTATGGCTGATGCAGACGGTCCTCCATGGCCATCTTCAGCAACCCGGTGCTGCCGCCCTGGAGCAGCGCGGTCAGCATCGCGGTCCGCGAGAGCGAGAAGACGACGTCCGCCCGGCGGTAGCTCTTCGGCAGCGCGCGGCGGGCCCTGGTCGTCGGGAGCATCTTGTCCGGGACGCAGAAGACGCAGATCAGGTCGCGGCGGATGCGCGGCTGAAGGACTTGGACCACGCCGTCCTCGCCGACGACACTGATGGTGAAGCCGCCCAGCAGCGCAGGGGCGACGTTGTCCGGATGGCCTTCCATCTCGGCCGCCAGCGCCAGGAGCTGGTCCGGCTTGAGCGGCCGGCGGCACAGCTCGTTGGCGCCCACCAGGCCGCCGACGATCGCGGCGGCGGAACTGCCCATGCCGCTGGACAGCGGAATCCGATTGATCAGCCGCACGGTCAGCCGGTCCGGGACGCGCTCCGCCAGCGCGAAGACCCGCTCGGCCGCGCGGACGACCAGGTTCCCGCGCCCGGTGGTCAGCGATTTCTCGCCGAGGCCGCTCACGGTCACACAGACATTCGGCTCGCCGGACGACCGGAACCCGCCCGCCGTCTGCAGGATCACCTCGTTGCAGAGATTCACCGCCAGCCCCAGGCAATCGAAGCCGGGGCCGAGGTTGGACGCCGTCGCCGGAATTGTCACCTGCACGGAATTGGTCACTTCAGTCCGGCCCCTTTCACCACCGCGTCGAGCGTGGCCGGCACGGTCGGGATTTCGCCGGAGGTCTTGATCGCGCGCTCCGGGTCCTTCAAACCGTGGCCCGTCAGGACGCAGACGACCGTCGCTTCCGGCCGGTCCGCGAAGAAGCCTCGGCGAGCGCACCGGATCAGCCCCGCGACCGACGCGGCGGAGGCCGGCTCAGCGAAGACTCCCTCCAGGCGGCCGAGCATTTTGTAGGCGGAGAGGATCTCGTCGTCGGTGACCATGTCAATGATCCCGCCGGACTCGTCGCGCGCGGCCTCGGCGCTCTTCCAACTGGCGGGATTCCCGATCTTGATCGCCGTCGCGAGCGTGTGCGGGTCCGCGATCGGGTGCCCGCGGACGATCGGCGCGGCGCCTTCGGCCTGGAAGCCGAGCATCTTCGGCAACCCGCATTGCCGCGCCGCGTGGTACTCCTTGTATCCCTTCCAATACGCCGTGATGTTCCCGGCGTTGCCGACCGGAATGCAGTGGAAATCCGGCGCGCGGCCGAGGTCGTCCACGATCTCGAACGCGCCGGTCTTCTGACCTTCGATCCGGTACGGGTTGATCGAGTTGACCAGCGTGATCTGGAACCGCTCGCACAGTTCGCGCACGAGGCTGAGCGCGTGGTCGAAATTACCGTCCACCGCGAGGACTTTCGCCCCGTAGGCGAGCGCCTGGGAGACTTTCCCGAGCGCCACGCTCCCGGCCGGCAGCAGGACGAGCGCGCTGACGCCCGCCCGGGCCGCGTAGGCCGCCGCCGAGGCCGCCGTGTTGCCGGTCGAAGCGCAGACGACCGCCGCGCTGCCTTCCTCGACCGCTTTCGACAACGCCAGGGTCATCCCGCGGTCTTTGAACGAGCCGGTGGGGTTCATCCCTTCGTACTTGAGGAAAATCCGCAGCCCGCCGCCGATCTCGCGCGCCAGCCTTGGGGCCGGGACGAGCGGAGTGGAGCCCTCGCCGAGCGTGACGACCGGCGTCCGGTCGCTCACGGGCAAAAACTTGCGGTAACGCTGAATGACGCCGGAGAACGCCATGAGCTACTCCTCGATGCGGATCGCCACGGTCGCGCGTTTCACGATGCGCGTCGCGGAATCGGTCTCGGCCAGCGCTTTCCGCACGGCGCCTTCGCGCGCCCGGTGCGTGATGATGATGACCGGCACCGTTCCGCGTTCGGACCGCCCGCGCTGGTCGCAGGTGGCGATGGAAACATGGTTCTTCCCCAGCACGCCGGTGATGTACGAGAGCACGCCGGGCCGGTCTATCACCGAGAAACGCAGGTAGAATTTGCTCTCGACCATCTCGATCGGCGCAACATGCACGCGCTCCTTCGTGGGGCGCAGCGGCACCAGCATTCCTTCGTGCCCGCCCTGGTGGATGGCGCGGGCCAGGCCGATCACGTCGCTGATCACGCCGGAGGCGGCCGGTTTCGCGCCGGCGCCCTTGCCGACGAGCAGGACGGAGCCGGCGGTCTCCGCGGTGATGAGGATGGCGTTGAACTCGTCCTCGACCGATGCGAGCGGATGCGCCCTGGGGACGAACGTCGGGTGGACGCGCGCCTCGACCCGGCCGCCGGCATGCTTGAAGATGGCCAGCGGTCGCAGGACGTAGCCGAACTGCTCCTGCGCCTCGGCGAGGTGTTCGCGCTCGATGCCGCCGATGCCTTCGCGATGCACTTCCGCCGGCGGCAGCCACTTGCCCAGCGCCAGCGAGCCGAGGATGGAGAGCTTCTGGGCCGCGTCGTGCCCGTCAATGTCCAGGCTGGCGTTCGCCTCGCACAGGCCTTTGCGGCGTGCCTCGTTGAGCGCGCGGCCGAACTCCATGCCGCGGCCGGCCATGCGGGTCAGGATGAAATTCGACGTGCCGTTCAGGATGCCGAGCAGCGAGGGGATGACGTTCCCCGCCAGGCCTTCCTCGATCGAGCGGATCACCGGGACGCCGGCCATCACGCTCGCCTCGAACCCGACGGCGCAGCGCCGCTCCTGCGCGAGCGAGAAGATCTCCTGCCAGTGCGCCGCGAGCAGCGCCTTGTTGGCGGTGACGACGTGCTTGCCCGCGCGCAGGGCGCCGAGGACCACCTCGCGCGCCGCGCCGACGCCGCCGATGAGCTCGACGACGATCTGGACATCCGGGTCGGCGAGGACGGCGCGGAAATCGCTGCCCAGGCATTGGGGCGCCAGTCCGATCGCGCGGAGCCTCTTGCGATCCAGGTCCACCGCGCGCCGCACTTCGACGCCGACGCCGCAGCGCTCGCGCACGAGCGCGCGGTTCCGCCTCAACACGCCGACCACGGACCCGCCGACGGTGCCGAGTCCGATGACGCCGATCCCGATTCGACTGCCTCTCACGCTGTCTTCCTTCCTGCATGCCTGCCGGATGCCCGCATGTTATCAGCCGGCCGCGCGACCGTCAAATCAAGGTCGCCGGCCTTGCAATCGCCTCGGCCGGAAGTCACAATCCGGCAACGGCCATGATTAACGAGAGCGATAAAGGGCAGGATCAGCGCGGCCCCGGCGAGCGCCGGCGGCGCGTCCGGTATTCCGGAACGCACCCTCGGCGCTTCGAGGAGCGGTACAAGGAACGGCAGCCCGACCGATACCCGCAGATGCAGGAGCACGTCCGCGCGCAGGGGCGTACGCCGGCCGGAACGCACGTGCCGGTTCTTCTCCGCGAGGTGATGGAATTCCTGCGTCCGCAGCCGGGCGAGGTCGTGGTGGACTGCACGCTCGGCTACGGCGGGCACGCGGCGGAGTTCCTCGAGCGCATCGGGTCGGCCGGACGGCTGATCGGGCTGGACGTGGACGGCGCTGAGCTGGAACGGACGCGGGTCCGGTTCGAAGCGCAGAACTTTCGGCTGAGCGTGCGGCGGATGAATTTCGCGCAGGTCGCCCAGGCCCTGAAATCCGAGCGGCTCGAGGCGTGCGACGTCATCTTCGCGGACCTGGGTGTGTCGTCCATGCAGTTGGACGAATCGGCGCGCGGGTTCAGCTACAAACACGACGGCCCGCTCGACATGCGCATGGACGACCGGCTGCGGCGGACGGCGGCGGACCTGCTGGCGAGGATCGCTCCCGACGAGCTTGCCGCGGCGCTGCGCGAGCTTTCCGACGAGCCGGACGCGGAGCGGATCGCCGAGCGGATCGCGTCGGAGCGGCGGAAACGCCGGATTGCGCGGACGCTGGAGCTGGTGGAACTGGTGCGCGCGGCGAAGGGCATGTCGTCGAAGGAGGCGCGTCCCGAAGGCGAATTGCACGCGGCGGCGCGGACGTTCCAGGCGCTGCGCATCCTCGTCAACGACGAGGTCGCGAACCTGAATCGCCTGCTGCTCTCGGCGCCTTATTGTCTGAAGCCCGGCGGGCGGCTGGGCGTGCTGACGTTTCACAGCGTCGAGGACCGCCTGGTCAAGCACGCGTTCCGCGACGGCCTTCGCGGCGGCGTTTTCGAGGCGGTCGCGGAAGAACCGATCCGCCCGAGCGCGGAGGAAATCCGGAACAACTCGCGCAGCTCTCCGGCGAAATTCCGCTGGGCTCGCCGGACGCGATAGAGGAAGTCCTCGGCGCTCGGCTCGGCTATTCGCCGGGCATCGGTGTGCCGACGGGAGCTTCGGGCGGAATTTGAGGCCTTGGAGTAAGCGGCGATTCCTGGTCGGGGATGAGCAGGATCGGGAACCGGAACGGTTTGAACATGTGGCCGCGGATCTCCAGCAGGATGGCGATCGGCTGGACGGACACGAGCCGGCCTTCGCTCGTCTTGATGTTGGGCGCGATCGCCAGGTACAGGCCGTCCGGGGCCGCATTCAGATCCAACGTCGGGACGAGCATGGAAAGCTCGGTCCCGTTTTCGTTCTGGTACTTGCGCTCGACGCCGATGAACCGGATCGCGCGCCCTTCGGCATTGCGGGCGGTCACCTGCCAAAACTCGTCGCCGGGGTTCTTCCAATTCGGCGGGAACCAGGCCCAGGCCTGGACGTTGATCTCCTGGTCGCGCCAGTAGGTTTTCAGTCCGGTCTGCAGGCGGCTCCAGGAATAGAGCGGAGCGGCGCCCTCAGGAATGGGACTCATCCGATGCGCGAAGAGCGCCGCCGGGACCTCCGGCAGTTTATCGCTCGCGCAGCCGGCGAGCAGGGCGGCGATCACCGCCGCGCACAAGCCCGCCAAGCCATTGACCCCGCGCCCATTCATGATGTACAGGACGCCGCTCCGCCTCAATGCTCGCCGAAACGACTCATTCGCCGTAGACGATGGTCTTGTATCTGGCGTAAATGCCCAGCACGTTGAACGTCTCGTTATCCACGTGATGGACCCTGGTAATATTGGCGTTCTTCATCGCGGCCACGATGGAGGCATCGCCGTAAGCCACGACGAGGATGCCCTCGGCCTGGGCCACGCCGACCTTCATTCCGGCCTTCATGTCGCCCACAGAGACGGGGCCTTTCTCGTCAACGGTGACCATGGCGACGACCGGGCCGAGCGCCACGGCGCTGCAACCGGTGAGCACCACGAGCCCGACCAACACCGCCGCGCACAATGACAGCCTCATACCTGCCTCCTTATTCTTGCGCCCTTACGGACTGCGACGCCCGCCGCCGGGCGTCGAACCGCTTCCCGCTACCCTTTCGCGGGACCGAAGCGGTCATGAACCACGAACGCACCTCTCGAATTTCTGCCGCCGCGCGTCATTCGCCGTACACGATCGTCCGGTACCGCCCGTAAATCCCCAGCACGTTGAAGGTCTCTTTGTCCACGTGATGGACCTTCGTGAGCTGGCCGTTCTTCATGGCGGCGGAAATCGAAGCGTCGCCGTAGGCCACCACGAGGATGCCTTCCGCCTGGGACATGCCGACTTTGGTGCCGGCGTCCGCATCGCCCATCGCGACGGGACCCTTCTCGTCAACCACGACCGCAGCGTGGACCGCTCCGGTCGTCATGACCGTGCAACTGCTGAGACTCACGACCCCTGCGAACGCCAGCGCGCACAGTAACACCCTCATTCCCGGGCTCCTCTCCTGTGCCTGGCCGGAACACGACGCCACCACGGCGCGTCGAACCGCTTCCTCGCTACCCTTTCACGAGACCGAAGCGGTCATGTTTGTCGAACAGGCGCTTTTCTCGCCCCGAAAACCAACCCCAACATTCAGTCTACACATTTCGGGCGGCCAGTCAAGGGCTTTTAACGGACGGACGATGGACGACACGCAATCGTCCATCGTCTATCGTCCGCCGTCCATCGTCAGTTGTTCCCCTGCGCGGCGTCCTCGACGCGCACGGAGACTTTTTTCGAGACCCCTTTCTCCTGCATCGTGATGCCGTAGAGCACGTCGGCGATGCCGACCGTGCGCTTGTTGTGCGTGATGATGAGGAACTGCGAGTTCTGCACGTACTCGCCGATCATGGCCGTGAAACGGTCCACGTTGCTTTCGTCGAGCGCGGCATCCACCTCGTCGAGGATGCAGAAGGGCGAGGGCTTCGATCTGAAGATTGCGAAGAGCAGCGCGATGGTCGTCATGGTCTTTTCGCCGCCGGAGAGGAGCGTGATGGAGCGCAATTCCTTGCCCGGCGGGCACGCGAGCACCTCGATGCCCGCCTCGAGGACATCCACTTCGTCCTGTTGCAGCACCAGGTCGCAGCGGCCGCCGCCGAACAGCCGGCGGAAGGTCTCCTGGAAATTCTGCCGGACCTCCTCGAAGGTCTTCTGGAACTTCTCGCGGCTGACGCGGTTGAGCTTGCGGATGACCTCCTGCAAATCCTCCGCGGCCTTGACGAGGTCGGCGCGCTGCGAATCGGTCTGCGCGATCTCGATCTCGAGTCCGGCCTCCTCGTCAATGGATTCCTCATTCACGCCGCCCATGCGGCGGATTTTCTCTCGCAGTTCGCCGATCTCCGCCTGGACCGCCTCCCAGTCGCAGTCCGCCGGGGGCGCGGACTGGGCGGCGGCTTCGACGAGGCGGACGCCATGCTCGTTGAAGACGCGCTCGGACAGTCCCTCGATCCGCACGCGGAGTTCCTGCTCTTCCAGGCGCGCCTGCTGAAGCTGCTGCTGGAGGCCTTCGCGGTCCGCGCGGAGCGCCTTGAGCCGCTCGGTCTGTTCCGCCCGACGCGCCTGCGCCGCGGCCTGCGCTTCCTGGAGCGCGGCGATCTCGGCGTCCAGCCCCTGTTTGCGCCGCGTGAGTTCCGCCAGGTTCGCCTGCGCGTCGGCGATCTCGCGCTCGGCCTGCGCCTGCTTCGCCCGGAGGTCCTCGATCCGCTGCTGCGTTCCGAGGATCTGCCGGTCGAGGTCCGTGATCAGGTTCCCGGCCGCCGCGATGCTCTCTTCCAGGCCGCCGCGCCGGGCTTCCTTCTGCGCGAGTTCCACCTTCAGCCGCTCGACCTCGTCGCGCATCCGGTCCACGGCAGCCTGCTGGTCGGCCAGCGTGCGGCGGGCGGATTCCATCTCCTGCTGAAGCTGGTCGCGTTGGCCGACGGCGGCGGCGAGTTCCTGCCCGATCGCCTTCTCGCGTTCGGTGTAGCCGCGGATCAACTCGTCAATCTCGGCGATTTCGCGCCCGATGACGGCCGCTTCGTCCGTCAGCG
The DNA here is from genome assembly GCA_052139675.1 of Candidatus Brocadiia bacterium. Taxonomy (GTDB): domain Bacteria; phylum Planctomycetota; class Brocadiia; order CAIUPP01; family CAIUPP01; genus JBEKCB01. Next base: position 92,863 of record JBKQWE010000003.1, on the reverse strand, counting down.
CCTTCTGGCGGCGGCGCAGGTTCAGGATTTCGTTTTCGTTCGAGAGCTTTTCGAGGTTGCCCTCCTCGATCTCCTTCCGCAGCGCGGCCGCTTCGGAGCGGACCGATTCGATCCGCTGGGCGATACGGCCGCTGTCGGCTTCGAGCGCGGCGATGCTCTCGGCCGCGCGCGCGAGATCCGCCTGGATGGCCTCGAGCTCGCTCTTGCGCGAAACGATGCCGGCGCGCGGGAGCGGCTCGCCGCCGAAGATCGCGCCGGAGGGCTCCACGCGCTCGCCCTCGAGCGTGACGAACCGCACTTCGGCGCCGCCGTCGTTCGAGAGGCGCAGCGCCGTCGCCAGGGTGTCCACGACCCAGGTCGCGCCGAGGAGGTGGCGGACCACCGGCTCCATCTCCGGGCTGTACCGGACGAGATCGGAGGCGCGCCCGAGCACGCCCGGCTCGGTCGTGAGGTGCGCGTCGGAGCGTTCCGCGGCGCGCGCCCTGGCGATCGGGATCAATCCCGCGCGGCCGGAGCGGTCCGTGCGCAGCAGCGCCACCGCCGCGGCGGCCTCGCGCTCATCCATCGTCACCACGTACTGCGCCGCCTCGCCGAGGGCCGACTCGATGGCGGAGGCGTAACGCAGTTCCGCGCGGACGAGGTCGGCCACCATGCCGCGGACGCAGAATCCGACGCGGTCGTCATCGTCGCGCAGCAACTGCTTGACGCCGGCCTCGACGTCCTCCGCGCGCAGTTCCAGGTCCTGGAGGAACTCGCGCCGCGCGAGCATCTGCGTTTCGCGATGACGCTCTTCGCGCAGGCGCGACTCGGCCGAGTCCGCCTCCTTTTCGAACCGCTCCGCATCGGCCTCCCGCTCATGCAGCAGGGCGCTGCGGTCGGCCAGGCGCCCGCTGATCTCGTCGCGGCGGCCGGCCAGTTGCCGGACTTCCTCTTCGCTCCGCGCGGCCTCGCCGGTCTTCTCGGCCTGCTGGCCCTGGAGCCGCGACCGGCGCGCCAGTTCCTGCCGCCGGCTGGAATCCATGTGGTTGAGTTCGTTGCGGAGCGTCGTGGCCTTCTCGATGATCTGGAGCATCCGGCCCTTCCACTCCTCGATCGCCGCAGCGATGCGTTCGCGCTCCTGGCCGGCGGAATCGGCCTTCTGCAATTCGGCGGCGATGATCTCGGCCTGGCGCTGGATGGACTGCCGGATGGATTCCAGGTCGCGCGCGGCGGATTCGGCCTGGTCGCGCGTCTGGCGCAGCTTTTCGGTGAGCGACCAGAGCTCGCGGGTGCTGCGGTCGGTCTCGTCCTGGAACTCGCGGATGCGCTCGGTGTTGTGCGCGACGGTCTGCTCGGCGGCCTCGGTCTTCGAGCGGACTTCATGAAGCGCGTCGCGCTTCTGGAGATGCGCGGCTTCGAGGTTCGCGATTTCGGCTTCGACGGCCTGGATCAGCGATTCCATCTGCGCCAGGTCGGCGGTCAGCGCGGACTCGCGCGCCGCGAGCGCACCGATCCCGCCCTCGACGCCTTTGCGCTTCGCCTCCCACTCCAGGTAATTCTTCACCGAGATCGAGAGTACGATCTCGCGCAGCCGCGCGGAGCATTCGCGGTGGCGCTTCGCCTTGGCGGCCTGGTACTTGATCGAGCGCAACTGCTTGCGCTGCTCGTCGAGCTTCACGTCCACTTTCTGGAGGTTGATCCGCGTGCGCTCGAGCCGGCTCTGCGCCTCGCGCCGCTGCGACTTGTAGCGGCTGATGCCGGCGGCTTCTTCGAAGATCACCCGGCGCTCCTTGGCGTTCGACTGGATGAACCGCTCCACCTTGCCCTGCTCGATGATGCTGTACGTGTCCACGCCGACGCCGGTATCCATGAAGAGCTGGCGGATGTCGCGGAGGCGGCAGGGCTGGCGGTTGAGGAAGTACTCGGACTCGCCGCTGCGGTAGAGGCGGCGCGTGACGCAGACCTCGGTGTACTCGCTCGGGAGCACGCCGCGGTCGTTGAGGAAGCTGAGGCTGGCCTCGGCGTAGCCGAGCGAGCGGCGCGTCGCGGTGCCGCCGAAGATCACTTCGGTCATCTGCGGCGCGCGGACGGCGCGGGCGCTCTGCTCGCCCAGGATCCAGCGCACCGCGTCCACGACGTTGCTCTTGCCGCAGCCGTTCGGCCCGACGAAGGCGGTGACGCCGGAGCGGAAATCGAATTCGGTCTTGTCCGCGAACGACTTGAACCCGCACATCTCCAGCTTTTTAAGCAGCATGCTGTTTCGTTCTCCCATGTCCTGTCCGCTTGCCCCATGACGGCGGGACGAAAGCGAACCATTTGCGGTCCGGACGTTAACCTCGTTGTTCGTTGCGCCGCCCATTCGACTCTGCTCAGGGCGGACCTGAGCAATGGTCGAAGGTCCGCATTGGGGCTCGGACAGGGAATTTCCCGGAAGTGGAAACAGTCCCTCATCCGGCCGGGAGATCGTGGGAGGAATCGTACCGGCGCATCCTCAGGTACGTTACTCGGCTGCAAACTCCGCCGCGCCATGGTTGGGTGTGGAGATCGGCGCGGTGCTAGCGGGAGTCTCCAACCAAGCGAATCGGATTGTAACACCGAGAAAATGAAAAGTCAAGTAATCCCCACTCAATTGTGGTCTGCCCTCGTCTTGGACGCGACCTACAGTGTATTATCGCCCATCTTCCGCGTGCCCAGACAGATCGGGGAATCCGGTCAACCGAAGGACTTGCGCGCCTTGGCGGGAGAAACACCCCTGGACGCAAGGGCTAGGTCTCAACGCTCTTGAGCCACGCACGGTCTTCGACCGAACCTCCGCAAATGAACACGTGATAGTCCCGCTGCTTGAGTACCGGCTTGTCTTCATAACAATTTCCGCGCAGAAGACCGTTACATAACGGACAACGCGGCGGATTCATGTACCTGTAGCGTCCGCCGCATACGCAAGGGCGAAACAGCGCCTCGATTCTTGCGTAGAAGGGCAACACGTGGCGGTTGTAAAACTGAAATTCATCCTGTCCAGGGCGAGTGATGCCGTTTTCTGCAAGGAGGTTCCAGTCCTTGAGCAGGAGTACCCTGGGGCAGGAGGAGCAGTAGAGGGCATCCATGTTCGAGAAGCCGAGGTGATAGGTCACGCCTTCCACCTCGGCATTGCATGATTGGCAAATTACCTTGTCTGTTACCATTCGAATCCACGTTCGAAGTTCGTGGGGGTGAGCCTGAACGCGGCGCAGAATGCCGGCCATGCGCTTATGCTCCGGGTTCCAGACCCGGCCTGAGCGGCGCGCTGGCCGGAACGGTCGCTGACGGCGGCGCGGCCTGCGCCTCTTCGAAGTTCGCCTTCACGTGGCGCAGGGACAGGCGCAGGGCCGTCTCCAGACCGCTGTCGGTGTAGTCGCGGCCGATCTTGGGCCCCGGCACCTCCACGTAGCCCACCATCAGGTCCACCGGCAGGCGCGACTGGCGGTCGAGCAGAAAGCGGCGCACCTCGCCCACGTTCACGACTCCGCGCTCGCATTCCTCCGGCATGAAGCCGAAGGTCCGATCGAAGCGCGCGTCGGTGTTCTTCAGGTGCAGTTCCACGACGTGCGGCAGGGCGGTCTCCAGCAGCGCCAGCGGCGTGCAGCGGACCGCGCCTGCGGAGTCGGCGTAGCCGTGGCTCACGTCGAAACAAAAACCCACCGGAACAGTCTTGTCGGAATGCGCGCGGTGATGCGCCTCCAGCGCGTCGGCCATGGACTTGATCTCCTCCGGCAGCGTCGGCGGCTCCGCCAGGCATGACATCGGCTCGATCGTCAGGCACTGCAGGCCGACCTGCCGCGCGTACTCCATGAGCGACGGCATGGCGTCCAGGTACCGTTTTACGCCGTCGGACTTTGTTCCCATGAGGTCGCGCAGGACCGATCCCGGATTGGAGCCGACCGACACGGCGCCGAGCAAGGCGCCGATCTCGATGAGCCGGCGATAGTTCGCCATGGCGACGTCGTGGAACGACTTCTCCGGCCGGAGGAACCCGCCCAGTTCGCGGTGGGAGGTGAACACGCTGCGCAGGCTCAGCCCGAATCCTTCCGCCTGGCGGCGGAGGTCCAGGAAGAAGGCATCGGGCAGTTGGTACATCTCAAAAAACGAGCCCACTTGCACGCAGCGGACCTTCTCCTCGACCATCAGGCGGAAGAGCCACGGGAAGGAGAACCGGTACTCGATCGGGTCCGTCTTGATCCCCACGGCGAGCGTCACGACTTTGTTCATACTGGAAAACCCACTTATCGGTATCCGGGGACACGCGGTCTGTTTTCTCCGGCGAATCGGAATCGGCGGACTCTATCCTCTGCCAATCGCGTTGTCAAGGGAGGCAGCGGCGCGCACGGCTGGCAGTTGCGCTTGCCTGCTGCCGAATATTCCCTCACCGGAAACGTTATTATAGTGGCGACACTGCTATGGCCGTTCAACAAGGATGCGGGAGCCAGGAGACAGCATGGATTCGGACCAAGGGCATCCGGCGGACCGTCTGGCCTTTGAGGGTGCGTACCGGCAGCACCGGGAACGGCTTGTGACGCTCGCAGCGGCGCTGACGGGCGACCCGGTTGCGTCCGAGGATATCGTGCACGATGTTTTCGCCATGCTGACGAAGGAACGATGGAGACTGCGCAACGGAAGTAATCCGTCGGCATTTCTGACGACGTGCGTCCGAAACAAGGCGCTGGACGCGGTCCGGCTGCGCAAGCGTCGCCGCCTGCCGGATGCCGCCGACCCGAACGAGTGGCTGGACAAAAAAGCGCAGGAGCCGATGCTGCAGGCCGTCGAGGAGGAAGAAACGCAGCGGCTCCTGGCAGCGGTTGCAGCACTGCCGGAGGACTTGCGTGACGTCGTGAGCCTGCGAATCTGGGGTGAGATGACTTTCGAAGATATTTGCCGCGTCCAGGACGTAGCGGCCAGCACGGCCCACTCGCGCTATCAGGCGGCCTTAGAGGCGCTCAGGCGAATTCTTCAAGACGGCGAAGGAGTCACCCATGATCCAGTCTGATCCGAACAGCATCGAACAGCGGCTTTCAGCGATTCGACTCAAGGTCTCGGCGAAGCTGGACGAGCGTGTGGAACGCTTGACGCAAGAGATGGATATGGTCGGCGGACATGACGCCGTGGAGCATGTTGCGGTGCCACGGCCCGCGTCCGGCAGGCGCCTGGTTCCGTTCGGCTTGGCTGCCGCAGGAGTCCTCCTGGGCGTTGCCATGGTCCTCGTGATCCAGTTGGGACAGCGCCGGTTGGGACTGGCACATCAGATTCCAATTCGCATCAGCGCGATTCAGGGGGCGGTCCTGGTAAAGCACGTGGGGACGGCAGCTTGGGAAGAACTCAGCGTGGCATCAGCGTTGCGGGTCGGAGATCAACTGTGGACCGGTTCGGCGTCCAGCATCAACCTGACGCTGAAGGATAATTCGCTGGTGACGCTCAATGCCGGCGGCGTACTGTCCATCAAGCACCACGACGGGCGCGTGGAGTTCGAACTTACCCATGGGACCATGCGAGCCATCCTGCGCGAGGGACATCCGCCGTTTTTCGTCCGCACCCCGCAAGGCCGACTGGAGGCGCTGGGGACGGACTTCACTGTTTCGGTAAAATGACCAGGAAGGAGAGTACCGAAATGAGAGGACTGACATTCGGTTCGGCGTTGCTCGGCAGCGTGCTGCTTGCCGCGCCGGCCTTGGGCGAGACTACGGAGGTGACCGTTGAAAAAGGCGCAGTCAAGGCAGAGACGGAAAACGGGACAGTGACGCTCGTCCCGGGGCAGAAAGGGATTCTCAAAGAAGGGGTAGCGCCGGTAGTCACGGTTGATGACGTCCTAGTCGCAGACGTTCTGCGGATGAAGAAGTGGCTGGATGACGAGAAGCAGCAGGGCCACTTATCCCCGAACGACAACGCGACCATTCAGTCTTTGGATTTCGATGCCGATCGGTTGAAGGTGGCGGCTTATGCTGAGGCACAGGTGGCTCAGTTCAACAGCGGGGAGTACTCCAAGGAAACCGGTAACCTGGAGCTCGGGCAGATTGGAAGAGACGCCAAAATCGCGGTCTATGATATGGCGGGCAGAAAAATACCCTCCGATGCTGGAAAGGACGGCCGAGTGTACGCTCACCTGGGCGCGCTGGACCCAAAAGGAACACTGCAGATCATCATGGTTGCTGATTCCCAGACTCCTGAGTACTGCATGCAGAAGGACGGGAACCTACGGCGCTGTGTTTTCGGGAGCGGGGCAGACCACGCCGTCAGTTACAATCGCGTGATCCTGCCAAAATCGGCAATCCTCGTTTGCGCATGGCCAAGTCCGATTTGCATCAACGACTCCGAGGGGCGGACTGCCGTGACGTTTAGGAAAAGAAACCTCGCAACAGCCGAGATTCCCGTGATGGCATACCTATGGACCGAAAAGGACGGCGTGACGATGGAGTCGCTTCCTCCAGAGTACCGAGGTTTGCGTGACCCGCGCGACGTTCAGCTTGCGGAATTTTACCAGCGCCAAATAGCCGCCATCCTGGCCGGAGCGGATTACCGGGACCAGAGCAACCCAGTTGCCGCCCTCCTCACTTGGCGCTGCGCGGTTGTCAAAGAAGACAAGGACCTTTGCCGCGAGTCTCAATACGGTTTTCCAAAGTTTTTTGCAGGCACTAAGTTTCCTGATGGCCCGGACCGGGCCGCAAACACCAAGTCTTATTTCATCGACAGTATGACCTTCTTGAGCACACCCGCATGGCCCGACCATCCCACAGAAGGCTACATGCATCCTGTGTACATGTGCTACCCCGGAACCCTGCTCCGATGCGACACCCACGCTGTCATCTTCCATGACGGCAAGTGGCGCGTCATCGGCAACACGGGCAATTGGCGCGACACCGACGTTAGCGTCTTCGAGAAGTACCGGTAACTTAGGCGTCACCGTTCCGTGGGCAAGTTGGAAGAATCCGGGGACACGAGGCTGTTATTTCGCAGTAACGCCATCCATGGCCGTGAAAGCCGTAAATCCAAAGTCGCCGTTCACGCCGGTGGCGCCTTGGAGAAAAAAGCCGATGCCGGGACTGCCAGTCTTATAGGTGCTGTCCGTTCCCTGGACTACTGCCTTCCCGTTGATGTAAGCGGTAATCGTGCTTCCGACGATGGTGGCCTTGACGACGTCGCCGTCGCGCAGGCCCGGACCGATGGCGGTGTTGACGTAGGTGAATTTGCCCAAAGGGCCGTTCCAACGAACGATTTGCACATACTGAGAGCCGTCGCTCGTGCATCGGAAGTTGATCTCGTATCCGGTGATGCTGTGGGCGGTGATCGTGGTGCGGAGGCGCAGTTCCAGTTCCTCGAAGAAGCCCTTGTTCTGATTGACGGTGCGCGCTGTCGCCTGCGCCATCTGGTCGGGGTTCCACGGGCCGGCGAGCACCGCAGTCGAATCGTCATAGCCGCCTGACCCGGACTCCGTTCCAAAGACGAGGCCAGGAGTAGTCCGCACGTTGGCCCAATCGAGGCCGGTCGTGCCTCCATTAATCCAGTTGCCTTGCTCGGAAAGCGGATTTTCCGCGAGCGGAAAGCGGGTGCTATAGGTCTTTGGCGCGGTCGGTGGAGGACCGCCTTGCGGGGCGCTTCCCGATGACAAGGCGGCGGCCAGGAGGATGTTCAGCAGCAGCACGGTGACGCCTCCGGTTCAATTAGAGCCTGGTTCATGACCCACGATCCTGGATTCCCGCTTTCGCGGGTATGACAAAGAAATCCGGAGGGCGCGCCTATGATCGTCATTCCCGCGAAAGCGGGAATCCATACGGTTTCGAGTTGTGAAACTAGCTCTAGTCCTTCAGCAGTTTCTCCGCGTCTTCGACGGCGGCGCGGACGAGATAAACCGGGGCCTCGGTGATGTCCAGCTTCACCTTGCCGTCCTCGATCTTCATCGTTGAACACTTCCCCAGCATGCCCACGAGGGTGACGGTCTCGCCGGGACCGGGCGGCGCTTTCAGGTCGCAAGGGACCGGCTTGTCGCCGTCGGTCCAGGCCATGACGATGATGTGGTTGGCGGCGCCGTCGAATGCGTAACTGAATATACCTGCCTTCTCGTCGCCGAGAGGTCGGCTGCCTTTCCTCGGGTCCGGGACCAGGCGAATCATGACCTTCGTCGCTGTGGCCTGCTCTCGCCACTTGCCCGGGGCGGTGAAGAAGCCGAAGCTTCGTTGCGAGTTGTCCGAGCTCATCACGATGTCCTCGTCGTACATGATCTGCACCTGCGTTACGCCGTGCGCGGCCGCGAGGGCGAAGAGGCGCGTGGTGAAGCACGCCTGCTGGCGCTCGTCGCGCACCTGCTGGTTCCGCGGGTATACGATGGGGAAGCCCACCTCGGTGAACCAGACGGGCTTATTCTCGAACTTGCCCTGCCGGGCCGCCTCCTTGAGCATCTCGAGGCCGGCGACCACGCCGCCCGCCTCCGGGCCGCGCGGCTCCGTATAGGGGTGCAAGCCGACCGCATCGAAGGAATCCGGTCCGGTGAGAGCCACAACGTCCTTGATGAACTTCCGCCAGCCGATGTACTTGAGTCGCGTGAACATGTCGTCGGCCGCGGGGCCTGACGCGACGCGCGCGCCGCCGGCCACATTGAAGCCGATGACCACGGCGCCGGGGTCGAGCTTGTGGATCTCCTCGGTCGCCGCCTTCAGGAGCGGCGCGTAGAGTTGCGTCCGCAACATGCCGTTGGGATCATCCGGCGGGATGAGGTATTCGATGTTCGGCTCGTTCCAGATTTCCCAGTAGCGGATCGCCCCGTCGGCTTCGGCCTCCTTGTGCTCCTTCCAGAACGCGCCGCCGGGGCCGTAGCGCCCGACAGCGGCGCGGGCGGCCCGGCGGAAGTTCTCGACGGCGGCGTCGGCCTGGATCGTCGTGCCGGTATCCACCGCCAGGACCGGGACGAAGTGCACGCCGTTGGCAGTCGCGAGGAGCAGGGCTTTTTCGTCCTCCGCGCTGCCGGTCCAGTTGCCGACGCGCAGCCAGCGGATGCCGACTTTCTGCACGTCCTGCGCGTATTTCAGGTACCCTTCCGACCAGCAGTACAGGGCGTAGAAACCGGGAACAGGGGGCTTCGGCGCCTGGGCGAAGCCGGCCGAGGCCGCCAGAAGAACCGCCGCGCATGAAGCGATCAAGAGACTTCTCATCGTCGAGTTCCTGAACCGAAATTTTCCAACTGGTCGGCTGCCCACTACGGACACCACGACACATGATCCGGCAAGCTGCCTACTTCGGCGCATCGCCCTGCGCAGCCTCGGTCTTCGCCGGCGAGGGCGCCGCGTACCCCTCTTCGGGGAATCCGGGCACCTTGTAGTTCGTTGCGCCGCCGAGGTTTTTCCATTCGCGGTACATCAGGGTCAGGAACATCAGCGCGATGCAAAGGAAGGGCAGGCGCCACATCGGCATCATGCGATAACAGAAATTCGGGCCATAAATCGGGTCGGAGTAAATATGCCGCATCCCGGTCATGAACGCCGCGCCCAGGAGCGTGCCTGCGATGCTGCAGATGGCCATGACAATAGCGTCGAACGATCCGAACTGCCCGTACCGGCTCCTGGGCAAAATCCGCATCGCGCAGGGTCCGCCGACGACATCGAAGATCACTCCCAGCGGCAATTGGACCGCGCTCAACACGATGAGGATGTGAAAGTTGGTCGCGGTCGGAAGATGATTCCAGTAAACCCAGATGAAATCCAGCGGCACGATCGCCACCAGCCCGTACTGGACCCACAACATGACCCTCATCGGGTGAATCCGGTCCGACAGGATCCCGGCCGGATAACTCAGGAGCATGGATACCGCGTTCACCACAGCGTTGATTTTGCCGATCTGATCCACGGTCAATCCCAGCGCGTCACGCTGCAGGAAGACCACATACGCCTGGCACGCCCAGGAGAGCCTCCAGAAGATGTGCAGCCCGAACATGTAAATGTAGAACCGGTGACAGAGACACTCTTTAGCGTAGGTCCGTATTTTCGCGATCATCCCAAGCCCCATCGGCTCGGCGGGCGGGTACTTTCCCTCCTTGATCCCGAGGCTCATGATCGTGAAACCGACGAAGTAAACCCCCGCCGCGCACAGGAAGACCAGCTTCATGTGCTGGAGCGCCTGCCCGTAAATGTACCAGTTCCAAATTGAGCTGCCCAGGAACCCCACAAGCCGAAAGAGCGCGAAAAACCGCGACAGGAACAGGGGCGGCACCACGTCATTGAAGGTGTAGAAGTACACCGTTCCGGCGAACATGTTGAGGATTTGGAACAGGACCCACAGAATCGCCATCCCCAGGATGAGCATCGCGTTTTGGCTCCACCCCTGGTGGGCGCCGATGTGGGTATGCAGCCACATGCCGAATTCGGTCGAATACGCCATCAGCACCAGCGAGCCGCAGATGAAGGGAGTGGAGAACAGCATGAAGGGGATGCGCCGTCCCATCGGCCCACGATGGCGGTCGCTGGCCGTCGAGATGATCGGGTTGGTGAAGGTGCCGATAATGAGAGGGATCGTCTGGGTGATGATCATCAGGAAAAAGTCGGAGGTGCCGAGGTCCTTAAGGCGCAACGGCACGATGCTCGGGGCCACGGCTTCCATCAGCGTGAGAGTGAAATCGCCCCACAGCAGCATCAAGAACACCCACAGCAGCCCCATCTTCGTATACTGCAGCGTGCCGACACGGAATCGTGCGCTGTCCTCCGAGATGGGCGGAGTCGCTGGACTGTCCAAGATTGCTGGCTCCGTTCTTCTCCGCCGGCTGGCCGGGATCGCTCATGCGATTCTTGGGAATCTGGGCACGCATGCCCATTTTCTCCGGCGGTGAACCCGAATGCGGCGGAATCTACACGCTGGCCATGACGTTGTCAAGGGTCATGGCGAGAAGGTGCACCAGCGGCGGTAACCTTGGCTTGCCCTCGAACCACTATAGAATTAAAATGCCGCGCCAAAGCTCGTTAATGCTGAAGGAGGAGACAATGGATTCCGGGCACGTTCTGAAAGGGAGCAGCATGAGCATGGCAAAACTGATGCTTGCAGCAACCGCGGCCGGTTGCCTGTTCGCGGCCGGTTGCGTCGTGCGGGAGCGGCCGGTGTACTACGCCGCACCGCCGCCACCGCCGCCGCCCGCGCCGGTTGCCGCGCCGCCCCCTGAAGTGGTCGCCGGGGAAGCGCCGCCGCCGCCCATGGTCGAAGAAATGCCGCCCGCGCCGGTTGAGATCGTGGATCCCTTCTGGATTGCCGGATGGTGGGGCTGGGAAGGCCGATGGGTTTGGCACCGCGGCTACTGGGCGCACAGGCCGCGCCGCGGCGCCGTGTGGGTCCCACACGCGTGGGTTCGCGGCCCGCATGGCTGGGTTCTCGCGCCCGGACACTGGCGCTGAACGCCGCAGTGTGGCCGTCAGGCATGCCGCTCGCAGCGTGGGCATACGCGGCAGCGCCTGACGGCGCCACTACAAACCTCCGCTGAAAGAGTTGGCATATCGTCCGCCGCCGGAGTAAGATGATAGCAGGTCAGGCGCTGGGGTGGCCGGCGCCGGCCGCGCGATCCAGCGGGCGGCAGTGGAGGAGCGGCAATGAGCGAGATCGAACCACAGCGTCGAACCCCGGCGCGGGAACTGTTCCTGGGGATACTCCTCGTCCTCGTCGTGGGCGCAGCGGTCGTCCTCGCCGCGTGGGCCACGCGGCTCCGCGCGCGCGAACTGGCCCTGCGCGGCATGGCTCCGCCGGCGACGCGAAGCCAGGTTCAGCCGCCGGTGCGCGTTCCGGCGCAACCACAGCCGGGCGCAGCGTTCGCGACGAAGGCGCCGCTGGACGATTCCTCCGCTCAGCACGTCCGGCAGTTGATCGAGATGGAGCATGCGCGCAACCTTGCCGCAATTGCGACGGCGAAGCTCAGGCTGGATGAGGCGTTCCGGCGCTACTCCGAGCGCGTCCCGCAGTTCATCGAGGCGCTGAACTCGCTGCCCGAGAAGGCGCGGCTGGCCAGGACCCTGATCGAGGATAAATCGCAGACCAGCAACGAGACGCAGGCGGAGGCGGCCAAGCTCTTTGCGGAAAACGTCGTCCCGCCCGAGAAACTGCGCAACGACGTCGAGGCGGTGATCGCGGGATTCGCGCGCGATGTCGAGGCCAACCGCAGCGTCGTCCTCGCCGCGGGCGTGCCGGTCGCCGATCTGGCCAACGCGTCCAACCAGCCCATCGCGGCAAACGTGGACCTGTTGCTGGCCGATTTCAACGGGCAGCTTGCGCGGTTCCTCGGATCGCAGGCCGAGCAGGTCCCGACCAGCAGCGTGAGCTCCCTGGCGAGAAGCGTGGTCGTCGAGGAGGCGCTGCGCAGAAAGGTCACTAAGACGATGGAGGCGCACGATACCTCGTCCCAGCGCGCGGCCGCCGTCGGGACCGCGGTGGGCGTCCTCGCCGCCGCGGCGGACTATTGGCTGATGCAGTCGCGGTTCGAATCCGCGCTGACCGGCCGCTGCCAGGCAGCGCTCGATAAAATCCAGGCGGCGCTCTGGGCCGATCCGGATAACGGGCTCGAGGCGAGCTTCATCCGCTATGCGGACCTCGTGCGCGAAGCCCATCTGCTGGCGCTGAAGCAGGCGCCCGGCAAGTAATCCGTTTTATCTGCGGCCGTGTTTTTTCAACGCGCCGGAAAAGGAATTTGTCATGGGGACGCGAATCGCACCGGTGAAGGCAGGGCTGGCCGTCGTGTCGCTGGCGGCGTGTGTTTTCATTTCGTCCGGGCGCACGCTGGAGGCGGCTGAAAGCGCCGCGCCGGAGGCGGGCTACCACGTGATCAAGAAGCTGACGCTCGGCGGCGAAGGCCGGTGGGACTACCTGACGATAGACAGCGAGGCGCGGCGCATGTACATCTCGCGCAGCAGCCACGTGATGGTGGTGGACCTCGACACCGATAAAGTCGTCGGCGACGTCCCGGATACGCGGGGCGTGCACGGCATCGCGGTGGCGCACGACCTGAACCGCGGATTCACCAGCAACGGCGGGGCCAATACCTCGACCATTTTCGACTTGAAGACGCTGAAGGTGCTCGGCGTGGTGAAAACGGGCGAGAATCCCGATTGCATCATTTACGACCCGGCGTCGAAACGGGTATTCACTTTCAACGGCGGCAGCGACGACGCCACGGCGTTCGACGCGGTCACCGGCGAAGTCCTCGGCACGATCGCGCTCGGCGGCAGGCCCGAGTACGCGGCCGCCGACGGTCTGGGAAAGGTTTACGGGAATATCGAGAGCACCAGCGAGGTCGTCGAGATTGACAGCGCGAAACTCGCCGTGACGAAGCGCTTCCCGCTTGCGCCGGGCGAGGAACCTTCGGGCTTGGCCGTGGACGCGGCGCACCACCTCGTCTTCTCCGGATGCCACAACCAGATTATGACCGTTCTCGACGCTGCCGCGGGCAAGGTGATCGCCAGCGTGCCGATCGGCCGGGGCGTGGACGCGAACGCGTTCGATCCGGGCACCGGCCTGGCGTTCAGCTCCAACGGCGACGGCACCCTGACTGTGGCGCGCGAGACGGCGCCGGGCAAGTTCGCGGCGGAGAACGTCAAGACGCAGCAGGGCGCCCGAACGATGGCGCTCGACCTCAAGACGCACAACGTCTACCTGGTGACGGCGCAGTTCGAGACCGCGCCGGCGGGCGCTGCGCCCGAAAAAGGCAGGGGACGACCGGGCATGATCCCGAATAGTTTTACGGTCCTGGTCGTCGGAAAATGAGCCGGCGTTCACCGGCGCGCTCGCGGCGCCGCCTTTCGCCAGAGCTTGCGCATATCGCGGTCCAGCGCCTTCCGATAGTCGCGGTAGGCTGTCAGAAGGCGTTCGCCGGCGGGTGTGAGGCGGCAGCCGCCGCCGTGTGAGCCGCCGACGCGGCGCTCGACGAGTTTCATGCCGAGCCGCTGCTCCATGTGGCTCAGATGCACCCAGGCGTTCCGGTACGACATGCCCATCGTCGCCGCCCCGCCGTTGATCGAGCCGACCTGCCGGATCGCCTCCAGCAGCCGCGCGCGGCCGTCCCCGAACACGGGGCGGCCGTCCTTCTCAAGCCAAAGCCGGCATCGCGGCGTCAGCGGCATTTCGCGGCCTCCTGGTGGCGGGATTATAGCACTCGCATCCGGCCCGCCACAACATTCCGCCGCGCCGCCGGCGCTCTCTCCGCACGTCAGAACGGCAGCCGCACGGATAGAATAAAATTGTTGTGATAGAGAGGATGGTCGGTCAGGGCGATCTGATAACCCGCGCCGAAGGTCAGCTTCAGGCGGTGCGAGATGGGGATTCGCCCGATGACCAGCCCCGGCGTGATGAACACCTCGTCGCCCTGGTCGTTGATTCCCTGGTGCTTGCCGTCGGGCCATTGCATGCAATTGAACTCCACTTCCGGCCAGAGAATCTTCAGCAGGTGATACTGGAACGTCGTGTTGAACAGCACGGGCGTTCCCGAGCCGTACTTCGAGTCGCCGTTATCGGGTATAGACACGCCCAAAGTGCTTTGGAAGTCGAAATCGCCGAAACCTTTGCCGAAGGCGACGGTCGGCGTGAATATATAATGGTCTTCCGTATAGTTCTCGCCTCCCCACGGAACGGACAGGCCCATGAACGCGCTCAGGACGTAATTGCCCGATTCCTCGTTGGCGGATAATAACCGGTATTTCAGAAGGAAACTTTCGTCGGCCCAGCCCTGCTTGCGCGGCTTGGTGTTTTCGGTCTCCCAGGGCGGCGCGCCGATGATGACTTCGACGGGGTCAACCGGGATGATCTCCAGCCCTTTGCCGGTGTCGTAATTCGCCAGGGTGTTGCCGCCGGGCAAACGTTGCCAGGACTGGTCGTAACGCAGCTCCTGCTCCAGGCGTGGCGTCACGGTCACCAGCGGCGTGATCCAGCGCGGTTGTTCCGCCTGAATTTTCGTCACGCGGTCAAACCAGCCGTCGAAAAAATCCTCCGCCTCGGACACGAAGCACGGACAGTCTGCGCTGGCGGCGGGAGGCGTCTCGGAAGTCGCGCGGTTTTCTGCGCGGGCCTTGTCGGCCGCCTCGAGTTGCTCGACCCTTTTCTCCAGCGCCTCGTTCCGCTGCTTATACTTCTCCACTTCCGTCTGGCTGTCGTCCTGAGCGCGCGCCATCGGGCCCGACAGCGCCAGTCCCGCGACGAGCGTTGCAACTCCCAAGGCTGTTCCGGCTCTCATGTCGCCTTCCTCCGCTGAACCCGATGGACACTTTCCGCCGCGCTCGCGAGCGCTATGTTACGTATAACATAGCGACTGGCGCGGGAGTGTAGCATGCCGGACCGGCAAGTTCAAGGCCGCGCAGCGCTCCGCCGCCTCCTTCGGCTTCTGCCTGGAAAACGCGTGCAGGCGCGGTGTCCCCGAATTCCCCGTTCAAGAGAACCCGCTGACCGGACGATAATTCTAACAGACGGTCATTGCCCGCCAGGCAGTGCATTTCTTGACATCGGCGCTGGGTCTCAGGTAGGTTAGAGTTTCAGCATGGGAGCCGGCCGGCAAGGAGCGCCGGGGCGGCCGTAACGTCTGCGCGAATCGGCCGGCGGCAGGGGGACAGGCGATGACGGACGGGTTCGCGCTGCACGAGATCATCTGCGACGAGCGGGGCCAGCCCTGCGATTACCGCTTCCTGGAGATCAACCCGGCCTTCGAGCAACTGACCGGCCTCAAGCGCGCCGACGTGCTGGGCAAGACTCTCAAGGAGGTCCTGCCGAATGAAGATCCGAAATGGGTGGAAGTCTGCGGCCAGGTGGCCTTGACCGGCGCGCCGGCCCATTTCGAGAACTACTCGACGATTCTGAAAAAACATTTCGAGGTCTTCGCCTGGCGCCCGGCGCCGCGCCAGTTCGCCGTGCTGTTCGTGGATATCACCGGCCGCAGGCGCGCGGAGGAGTCGCTGGCCAAAGAGCGGACCAATCTTCAGACGATCTTCGACGCCGTGAACGTGGGCATGATGCTGGTTGACCCTGCCGGCGCGGTCAAGCGGGTCAACAGCGCCGTCGCGCGCTGGATCGGGAAGGATCCGGCTTCGATCCGAGAGGGCGGGCCGGGCGACCTGGTCGGCTGCGCCCACGCGCTCGGCGACGCCGCGGGATGCGGCCATACCGAGCACTGCGCTTCATGTCCCATCCGCAATACGTTCGAATCGGTCCTGCGTTCCGGAAAGCCCGTCCGCGGCGTCCCCGCGGAAGCCACGCTCCTGGTCGCGG
The DNA here is from genome assembly GCA_052139675.1 of Candidatus Brocadiia bacterium. GTDB lineage: Bacteria > Planctomycetota > Brocadiia > CAIUPP01 > CAIUPP01 > JBEKCB01. The sequence goes on along the minus strand of JBKQWE010000003.1, from coordinate 76,651 downwards.
GAAAACAGGTCCGCCTGTGGCTGGAAGTCAGCGCAGACCCGCTGACGCTGGACGGAAAGCCGCACGTGCTCCTGACGCTGGCCGATGTCACGGAGCGGCGGCGGACGGAGGACGCCGTTTCGCGGCTCGCGGCCATCATCACCTCGTCGGAAGAGGCCGTCATCGGGAAGTCGCTCGAAGGCGTGATCCAGAGCTGGAACCGCGGCGCGGAAGCGATGTACGGATATTCCGCCGAGGAGGCCGTCGGGCGGCCGATCTCCATCCTCCAGTCGCCGGACCGGCCCGATGAAGTGCCGGCGCTCCTGGAAAAAATCCGCCGGGGCGAGCCGGTCGAACGTTATGAAAGCGAGCGCATGCGCAAGGACGGCCGGCTGATCGAGGTCTCCCTGACCATTTCTCCGATCAAGGATGCGGCGGGCCGGATCGTCGGCGCGGCGACCATCGCGCACGACATTACCGGGCGCAAGCGCGCGGAGGCGGAGCGCGCACGGCTGGCCTCCTTCCCTGAACGCAACCCGATTCCCATCACCGAGATCAGCATGGACGGGCGCGTCACCTTTGCCAACCCGGCTTCGAGGCAACTCTTGCCGGGCCTGCTGGAGAAAAGCGTGCATCATCCGTGGCTGGGCGATTGGGAAGCGGTGACCGCCGGCTTCCAAAGCGGGGGCGCGCAGGTGAAGGGCCGCGAGGTCGCCGTCGGCGACCGCCATTACCACCAGTCGCTGATCTACGTCAGGGAAGGCCCGTGCATCCGCATCTACGGGCTGGACATCACCGACCTCAAGCGCGACGAGCAGGCGCTCCAGCGCGCGGGCGTCGAGCTGGCGCGCTCGAACGAGGATCTCCGCCACTTCGCCTACGTCGCCTCGCACGACCTGCAGGAGCCGCTGCGCGTGGTCACCGGGTACCTGCAACTGCTCGAGCGGCGCTACAAGGACAAGCTCGACGCCGACGCGGACAAGTACATCAAGTTCGCCGTCGAGGGCGCCGCCTACATGGAGCAGCTCATCAACGACCTGCTGGCCTACTCGCGGGTCAGCAGCGCCCCGCAGCCGTTCCGGCGGACCGACATGCAGGCGGTGCTGGGCAAGGTCCTGGCCATCCTGCAGCACGCGATCAAGGAGAGCGGGGCGGCAATCACCAGCGAACCGCTGCCGACGGTGACGGCGGACGAAACGCAGATGACTCAGCTCCTCCAGAACCTGATCGTCAACGCCATGAAGTTCCGGAGCGAGCGACGGCCGGAGATCCACGTCTCCGCGCGCCGCGAGGGCGGCCGGTGGACCTTCGCCGTGCGGGACAACGGCATCGGGATTGACCGGCAGTACTGGGACCAGATCTTCGTCATCTTCCAGCGGCTTCACACGCGCGAGAAATACAAGGGCACCGGGATCGGCCTGGCCATTTGCAAGAAGATCGTGGAGCGCCACGGCGGCCGCATCTGGGTGGATTCGACGCCCGGCGAGGGCAGCACTTTCTATTTCACCATTCAGGGACAGGGAGATTGAAATGGAGATTCCAGGTCATGGAGGTCGGCCGATCGAGATCCTGCTGGTCGAGGACAGCGCCGCGGACGTGGGACTGACCGTCGAGGCGTTCAAGGACGCCAAGATTTTCAACCGCATGTCCGTGGTGGAAGACGGCGTCGAGGCGATGGCTTTTCTCCGGCGCGAAGGCAGCCACGCGCGCGCGCCGAGGCCGGACCTGATTCTGCTGGACCTCAACCTGCCCCGGAAAGACGGCCGGCAGGTCCTCAAGGAGATCAAGGCCGAGCCGGCCCTTCGGAACATTCCCGTGGTGGTCCTGACGACCTCGAAGGGCGAAGAGGACGTGCTGCGGGCTTACGACCTTCACGCGAACTGCTACGTCAAGAAGCCGGTGGACTTCAACCGGTTCATGGACGTGGTGAAATCCATCGAGAGTTTCTGGCTGACCGTGGTCACATTGCCCGCGACCTGAGGTCGGTCCGCCGGCATCGAATCGGGAGGAGCCGCGAAGGCGGGCGTCATGGAAAATGCGCCGATCCGCATCCTGATGGTCGAGGACAGCGCGCCGTACGCGCTGGCGCTCAAGGACTATCTCTCGGCCGCCTCCTCGGAGCGCGTCGAGGTCGTCCACGTCGAGACGATGGCTACGGCGCGGCCGCACCTGCTCGAAGGCGCGTTCGACGCCGTGCTGCTGGACCTGTCCTTGCCGGACAGCCGCGGCCTGGCCACGGTCGAGCAGGCGACTTCGCTCAATCCGCGCCTGCCGATTATCGTGCTGACCGGCCTGGCCGACGAGGCGATCGGGACCGAGGCGGTGCGCAAAGGCGCCCAGGATTACCTGGTCAAGGGCAACGCCGATGGCGCGCTCCTGGTGCGCGCGATCCGGTACGCCGTCGAGCGCAAGCGCGCCGAGGAGTCCATCCGCGCGCTCTCGCTCGAGGATGAGCTGACCGGCCTTCTGAACCGGCGCGGCTTCTACGCGCTCGCCGAGCAGCAGCTCAAGGTCGCCCGGCGGACGAAGACCGGGCTGTTCCTCCTCTTCGCGGACGTGGACGGACTGAAGACGACGAACGACCGGTTCGGCCACGCGGAAGGCGACCGGCTGATCCGCGACGCCGCGCGCATCCTGCGGGCGACCTTCCGCGATTCGGATATTGTGGCCCGCATCGGCGGCGATGAGTTCGTCGTCCTGATGATCCAGACCGACGAGTCGGCGCCCGCGCAGTTCCTGGCGCGGCTCGCCGTGGAGATCGAGAAGCGCAACGCCGGCGAAAAGGAGTCTCCCTTGTCGCTCAGCACCGGCGTGACTCGATATGGCCGCGAGGCGCCGGTTCCGCTCGACGAGTTGATCCGCCGCGCGGACGCGCTGATGTATGAGGAGAAGCGGAAGAAGCGCAGTCAGTAGCGCGCGCGGCGCGAGGGTCGCGCCGGCGCAGGCCGGCTGTTTCGCTGTGGGGATGACGCCGATGCAATCCGGGCCAATCCGCGTCCTGCTGGTCGAGGACAACGTCCCGTACGCGGAGTTGCTGGAGGATTACCTTGCGCGTGACGCCGGGCGATTCGACGTGACGCACGTCGAGAGCATGGCCGAGGCGGTCCGGCGTCTCCAGGACGGCCGCTTCGACGCCGTCCTGCTCGATCTTTCGCTGCCGGACAGCCGCGGCCTGGCCACGGTCGAGCAGGCGACGGCGCTGGGGACGCGCCTGCCGATCATCGTGCTGACCGGCCTCAACGACGAAGCGCTGGCCACCGAGGCGGTGCGCAAGGGCGCGCAGGATTTTCTGCTCAAGGACCAGCGCCTCGACGGGCCGACGCTGGCGCGCACCATTCGATACGCCATCGAGCGCAAACGCCTCGAGACCGACCTGATGACCCTGAACGACACGCTGGAGCGCCGCGTGGCCGAACGGAGCGAGGAGGCGCGGCGGCTTTCGATGCGGCTGCGCGCGCTGGCGGCGGAACTCGGGCAGGTGGAGCAGCGCGAGCGCCGGCGGTTGGCGCAGGTCCTGCACGACCACGTCCAGCAGTTGATCGTCGCCGCGCAGATGCGATTGGGCATCCTCGAAAAACAGCGGCTGGCCGAGGGCGCGCTGGCGACCGTCAAGGACATCAACGATACGCTGCGCGAGGCCGTCGAGGCCACGCGCTCGCTCACCGTGGAGCTCAGCCCGCCGGTCCTCCACGACGCCGGCCTGGCCGCGGCGCTCGGCTGGCTGTCGCGCCGGATGCGGGAGAAGAACCGCTTCACGGTCGAGCTCGATGCCGACAGCGAGGCGGAGCCGGTCAATGAAGACGTCCGGCTCTTCCTGTTCGAGGCGGTGCGGGAACTGCTCTTCAACGCCGTGAAGCATTCCGGCGTGACCCAGGCCCGGGTGCGCATGGACCGCGACCGGAGCGGCTGGACACGGATCGTCGTCGAGGATGACGGGGTCGGCTTCGACGCCGGGGAGAAGATCGGCGGTCCGGCGGCGGCGGGCTTCGGCCTCTTCAGCATCCAGCAGCGGCTCGCGCACCTCGGCGGGCGCGTCCTGTTTTCCAGTGCGCCGGGGAAGGGCACGCGGGTGACGTTGCAGGTCCCGACCGGCCGCAGCGAGGCCGGGTCGGAGACGGAGCCGCACGAGACGAAAGGCGCCGCCGCGGCGCCCCGCGTCTCGCGCGGCGAGGAACCCGGCGCCGAGCCGAGGCCGATCCGGGTGCTGATCGCCGACGATCACAGGATCGTCCGCCAGGGGCTCGTCGGAATCCTGCAGATCGAGCCGGACATCGAGGTGATGGCCGAGGCCGCGGACGGTGAGGAGGCCGTGGCGCTCGCCCGCGAGCTTCGCCCGGACGTGGTGATCATGGACGTGGCCATGCCGCGGATGAACGGGATCGAGGCCACAAAAGTGATCAGCCGCGAGCTGCCGAAAACGCGGGTGATCGGCCTTTCCATGCATGCCGAGGGCGACATGGCCGAGGCGATGCGTTCGGCGGGCGCTTCAGCGTATCTGACGAAAGGCGGCCCGTCGGAGGACTTGATCGCGGCCATCCGGTCCCGGAAGAACTGACGATTTCTCCGCCTGCGCTCATCCGTTCAGGTCAGCGCTGCCAGAGGATGTGCGCGGCCTCCATCGGCACCGATGCGCCGGGGAAACTCGGGATCGCGCGGACGGTGTAGTCCGTCGCGGGCCGCGCGGACGGCACGCGCGCGCGATAAAGGCAGCCATCCGCATTTGAGGGCGGCGGTTCCGCGCGCAGCATCGGATGCCGCTCGGGCGCGCCGCCGCTGGCTCCCTCGGCGTAAAGCTCAACGCGCAGCATGTCCGGGTCGAGCGTGTTGAGCTGGACCTGAACGCTGAACACGTGGTGTTTGGCGTCCATCTCAACTTTCACCTCGCCGAAGCGCAGGCCGGGCCACTTCTGATCCAGGGTCCGCCGCCAGTCCACCAGCCGCTTCCCCAACTCGCCCCGGCCGGCGGCGCGCTCGCGATAGGCTTCGGCGGCGGGGATGTAATGTTGCTCCGCGTACTCGCGCACCGACCGGTTGGCCGAAAATCGCGGCGTCAACTTGGCCATGCTCTCGCGCATGCGCGCCACCCAGGCTGAGGGAATCCCGTTCGCGCCGCGCGCGTAGAATTCGGGGATCACCTCATGTTCCAGGAGTTCGTAGAGCGCTTCGGCTTCCAGGGCGTCCCAGGCGGGATCCTCGCCGTGTTCTTTGCCGTCGCCGATCGCCCAGCCGACCTCGGGCGTGTAGGCTTCCATCCACCAGCCGTCGAGTTCCGACAGGTTGAGGCCGCCGTTGACGAGCACCTTCATGCCGCTCGTCCCGCTGGCTTCCCATGGGCGGCGCGGCGTGTTAATCCAGACATCCACTCCCTGCACGAGCCGCTCGGTCAGGAGCATGTCGTAGTCGCTCAGGAAGACCACGTGTCCGCGCGCCTCGGGCCTGCGGATGAATTTCGTCCACTGCTGGATCATCGCCTGCCCGGCCTCGTCCGCCGGATGCGCCTTGCCGGCCACGATCAGTTGCACGCGCCGGTGCGGGTCGGTCAGCAGGCGCAGCAGCCGCTCCGGGTCGTGCAGGAGCAGGTTCGGCCGCTTGTAGGTGGCGAACCGGCGCGCGAAGCCCAGGATGAGCGCCTCCGGATCGAACACGTGTTTCGCCGCTTCGATGGCCTCGGCGGATTGGCCGGAGGTGGCGAGCTGCCGGGACCATCTTTCGCGGACGTAGGCGACGAGCGACTTCCCGGCCTCGGTGCGCATCCGCCAGAGCCGTGAATCGGAGACGCAGCGGATGCAGCGCTCCAGCGCGTCCACCGTGCCCAGCCAGCGGTCCTTTCCGCAACTCTCCATCCAAAGATCGTCGGCCTCCGCCGAGTCCCAGGTCGGCACGTGGATGCCGTTGGTGATGTGGCCGACGGGCACTTCGTCTTCGGGCCAGCGCGGGAAGAGCGGCTGGAAAATGTGCCGGCTCACCTGCCCGTGCATGCGGCTTACGCCGTTGACCGCGCCGCAGCCGCGGATCGCCAGGTACGCCATGTTGAAATCCTCCGACGCATCGTCGGGGTTCCGGCGGCCGAGCGCGAGGAAATCGCGGAGCGATATGCCGAGCCGGGCCTTGGCGTACCGGGTGAGGTATTGCTCGATGAGCGGCTGAGGGTAACGGTCGAAGCCGGCGGCCACCGCCGTATGCGTGGTGAAGAGGTTGCCCGCCCGCGTGACGGCGAGCGCGACCTCGAACGGCTGGCCGGTCGCGTCCATGAAATGGCGCGCGCGTTCGAGCACGGCGAACGCGGCGTGCCCTTCGTTCAGATGGCAGACTTCCGGCTGGATGCCGAGCGCCGCCAGCAGCCGCCAGCCGCCCAGTCCGAGCGCCAGTTCCTGCTGCAGCCGGATTTCCGGTCCGCCGCCGTAGAGCTCGCTGGTGATTCCGCGGTGGGCGGGGAAATTCGCCGCGTCGTTCGAGTCGAGCAGGTAGAGCTTCACGCGGCCGACCTCGACCTGCCACGTGCGCAGCCAGAGCGAGTAGCCGGGCAGCATGATCTCCAGCCGCAGCCATTCGCCGTTCGGCTTGCGCAGGGGCGTGATCGGCAGTTGGCCGGGATCGTTGTAGGGGAACAGCGCCCGCTGCGCGCCGTCCCGGTCAATCAGTTGCCGGAAATATCCCTGCTGATAGAGCAGCCCGACGGCGACCACCGGCACGCCGAGGTCGCTCGCCGTCTTGAGCTGGTCGCCGGCCACGTTGCCGAGGCCGCCGGAGTAGATCGGCAGCGCTTCGCTCAGCATGAACTCCATGCTGAAATAGGCGACGCAGGTCAGCGGCGATTTCGGATGCGCCTGCTGAAACCACGCGGGCATCAGGGCGGTGCGGCGCTTGGCCTTGACCAGGTCGCGCACCTCTTTGCGGACGCTCGAGTCCGCCAGCAGCCGCTCGAGCCGGTCCCGCGCCACCGTCTGCAGGACCACCCACGGGTTCTGCGTCAGGTCCCAGAGCGCGGGGTCCAGGCGGCGCCAGAGCTTGTCGGCATGGTGGTTCCACGCCCAGCGCAGGTCCAGCGCCAGTTCCGCCAGTTCGTCGAAGCCCTCGACCTCGGTGGGCAGAAAGGCATGGGTCCCATTGACGGCGCGCCTGTGATTGTTCAGGGTCGCTCCTTGCCCGTTAGAACGGCTGCGAAAGCCGCTTGAAGTAAAACCACCGCGAATTGTCGCGGGCCTGCACCGCGACGAGCTCCCATCCGGACGCGCCGACGGCGGAGAGGATGTCCATCTCGGGGTCCGAATTGGAGACATTAGCGGCCGCCGGATGCTGCTTGCGGTAGCTTTGGCCCAGGTTCTGCAGGGTGTCCTCGATCAAGTCGCCGTTCGTTTGCGTCCAGGTGCTCGTCTCTTTCTCGCCGAGATTCACCACCAGCCTGCCGTACTCCCACGTGGCGAGCGGCGGATGCCCGTGTTCCTGCCCCAGGCCGATCACGGCCGCGCCTGCCAGCAGGCATGCCGCGGCGGCGATTCCGATCGGCCACCTCGCGAAGATCTTCATGACGCGCCTCCTTTCGCCATCCTCGACCCCGGCGATTTCGGCGATGATCGCACGCGCCCGAACCGCCCGCAGGTCCGGATTGCCCCAAGCGCCCCGGTCAAAGTATTTTCGCACGCGGCCGCGTTGCCCGATATCGCTTTGCCGCGGCAGCGGCGGCCTTTTCATGTTGGGGTGAGAGACGGGATTCGAACCCGCGGCCATCAGAGCCACAGTCTGATGCTCTAACCAACTGAGCTACTCTCACCACCGGTGAAGAAATTTTATCACAGGCGCCGCGCCAAATCAATGAGCGGCATGGCGGTGGACGCGGTGGCGGGGCGTCATCGAGCAGACCAGGCTGAATTCGTGGCAGTTGGCGCATTCCTTCAACTGGTGCTCGTGGGCGAACGCGTCCCAGTGGCGCTTCTGGTTCGGCGTGAGAATGCCGCTTCCCTTGCAGAGCGGGCAGACGCTCTCGAGGGCGTGGAGCACGGCGCTGCGGATGAACTCCGACCGGTTCGCGACGCCTTTCATCGCGTCGAGCAGCGCCTCGTCGGCCTTGAACGTGACGACCTCCGGTTTCTTCGCCATGAATCAGCCTCCAGGGTTTCGGACACTTGCCGTCGCCTCATGCGCGGCGGGGCTTCCGGACGGACGAGCGCTGCCACACCAGTCCGCGGCCCGGCGCGAAGAGGAACGCGAGGAAGAAGATCCCCGTGGCCGCCAGGACGATCGCCGCGCCGGAGGCGACGTCGAACCAGTAGCTGGCGTAGGCGCCGACGACGCTCGATACGACGCCGATGGCCGCGGCGATCGCCATCATTCTCGGAAGCCGCCTCGCCAGCAGATACGCCGCCGCGCCCGGCGTGACCAGCATGCCCGCGGCCAGGCCGACGCCGACGGTCTGGAGCGATACGACGATCGTCAGCGCCAGCAGGACGAACATGAGCAGTTGCAGGCGTTCGGTCTTCAGCTTCAGCGTCAGCGCCAGGATCGGATCGAACGAGATCACCAGGAACTCGCGGTAGTACAGCAGAATGGCGCCCAGCACGATGACGGCCAGTATGGCGAGCCGCCAGAGGTCCTTCGGCGCCACTCCGAGGATGTTGCCGAACAGAATCTCCGTCAGGTTGCGCGCCGCGTAGGATTTCATGGTGCTGATGAGGGCCACGCCGAGCGAAAACGCGCCGGCGAACAGGATGCCGATCGCCGTGTCTTCCTTGACCGTGCCGCGGCGCGTGAAGAAGCTCAGCCCCAGCGCCACCGCGAGGGCGGCGACGAGCGCGCCGTAGGCAAGGTCTTTTCCGAGGAGACACGCCACGGCCACACCGGGCAGAATGGCGTGGGCCATCGCGTCGCCCAGGAACGCCATCGAGCGGAGCACCACGTAGCAGCCGATGACCGCGCACAGCACGCCGACGATCATGCCGGCCAGAATGGCCCGCACCATGAACGGATATTGCAGCGGCTCCCGGATGCAGGCCGCCAGGAAGTGCAGCGAGTGCGGAATCCACGCCATCGCCGGGGCCTCTCCTACTCGTGCAGGTGGGGCGAGTAACAATGGTCCACGACGATCGCGCCGCCGACCATCAGGATTTTTCCCTGGAAAGCGCGGGTGACGTTCTCGTGCGTGAAGACCTCCGCCGGCTTGCCGCAGGCGATGACCGTGCCGTTGATGAGCAGCACGCGCTCGAACTGCGACGCGGCCAGGTCCAGATCGTGCGTGGAGGCGAAGACGGTGACGCCGCGCGCGTGCAGCCGCTCCAGCAGGGCGAGCGTCGCCCGCTGCGTGGGGACGTCCACGCCGGTGAACGGCTCGTCGAGGAGAATGACGTGCGGGTCCTGGGCAAGCGCGCGCGCGAGGAAAACCCGCTGCTGCTGGCCGCCCGAGAGCATCGAGATGGGCCGGTCGGCCAGGTCGGCGATGCCCATTTCCTCCAGGCTGCGCGCGACGGCCTCCTTGTCCTCGCGGCGCGGCCAGCTCAGGCGGCCGAACCGCCCGTAGCGGCCCATCATCACCACGTCGGTGACCGTCACGGGGAACCGCCAGTCCACCTCCTCGCGCTGCGGCACGTAGGCGACGCAGTCCTCGTGGTCGCCGTAAGGCAGCCCGTGGATCAGCACGCAGCCATGGTACGGCAGAAGGCCGATGATGGCCTTGAAGAGGGTGGATTTGCCGGCGCCGTTCGGCCCCACGAGCGCCACGCGCTCGCCGGCCGGTATCTGGACGTTCAGGTCCTCGATCGCGGGCTTGCCGTTGTAGGTCACGGTGAGCCCTTCCAGCTCGATCATGGCGGTCTCGGCCGACGGCGGCGCAGCGATGGCTTGATCTTTCATATCGGCTCGCCCTGCACCAGGGTTTCGACGATCCGCGTGACGTTATGGCGCATCATTTGCATATAGGTCGGCGCCGGCCCGTCCGGGGCGCTGAGGGTCTCCAGGTAGAGATCGGTGACGACCTTCACGCCGGTCTCGCGTGCGACTTGCCGCGCCAACTGCGTGTTCGTTTCAGGCTCGACGAAGATCGCCGGCGCGTGGGCGGCGCGGACCCGGTCCACCAGCCGGGCGATCTGCCGGGCCGAGGGCGCGGCTTCCGTGCTCACGCTGGGGATGATCGTGCCGATGACTCGGAAGCCGTAGTGATCGGCGAAATAGCCGAAGCAGTCGTGGCTCGTCACGAGCATCCGGTGGTCCACCGGGATGCGGGCGACGTGCTCCTTGATCCAGGCATCGAGTTTCTCCAGCTCGGCGGCGTAGGCTTTGGCGTTTCTGGCGTAGATCGCCGCGCCGTCCGGATCGGCCTGGGTCAGCCCGTCGCGGATGTTGCGGACGTAGCGGATGACGTTGTTCGGATCGAGCCAGAAGTGCGGATCGCCGCGGTGGGGCGCTTCGCCGAATGTGCCGACGAGCAGCGGCGTCTCGGGCGATTGAAAGCCGGATAAGGCCACGACGTATTTCTCGCCCTTCGCCAGCTCGACGACGTAACCGCGCTTCAGCGCGGGGCTGCTGAGCGCCAGCGTCTTCTCGGCGGCTTTCGCTTCTCCGCCGGCCTTGAGCACCCGGGCTTCGCCGGCGCCGACCGCGATCTGGAAATCGGACGTTTCGTCGGTCGCGTACGCGATGAAGCCGCCGAAGGAACCGTCGGCCATCTTCGCCAGCTTGACCGTGAACAGGCCCGATTCCGCGGGCAGGGCGGCTGCGGAGGCGGCGTCCCCGCCGGCGGCGGCCGGCTGCGGCTTCAGGCCTTCGGCGGAGGAGGTGATGGCGTCGGCGGCGTCCTCGTCGCCCATCTCCGCGACTTCGCCTTCGCGGGCGTTCCGGCTGGTCAGGCCCTTGGAGGCCACGATCACGAAATGTTCCCCGCCGGCGTTCTGCAGCAGCCGCTCCTGGAATTCTTCATAGCCTGCGCCGTTCACGATCAGCACCTGGCAACGCGCCACCTTGCGCACGTCGCCGGGCGAAGGTTCATAGGTGTGCGGGTCCACGCCGAACGGCATCATGGATTCGACGCGCAGCCGGTCGCCGGCGACGTTCTGCGCGATGTCCGCCATGAACGTCTCCGCGGCCAGCACGTTGATCCGGGCCGGCTTCTCATCAGGCGTCTGGCCGAAGGCCGCCGGCATCGCCGCGAGCGCGCCGGCCACGCAGGCCGTCACGATCAATTTCATGGCCGTCTCCTGCAGAAAATATTACACAGTAATACGTAACATACGGCGCAGCGCATGTCAAGAAGGGGTTCATGGGGGTCTGAAGCGGCTACTTTGCGGACTGCGCCTCCTCAAGTTGTTTCGCCAGCGCGTTGTACTGCGCGACGATGTCGTTGCGCTCCTTCTGCAGCGCCTCCATCTGCTTCACCAGCGCGTTGTACTGCGCGACGACGTCGTTGCGTTCGTTCTGCGTCGTCTCGAAATCTTTTACCAGGGCGTTGTACTTCGTGACGGTGTCGTTGCGTTCCTTGATGCTTTGGTTCAGCCGGTCGGCATAATCGTCGCGCTCCTGCACGAGGCTTTTCAGGGAGTCGGCTTGGCGGCGGATCGCATCGTCGGCCTGTTTGAGACGGCCTTCCAGCTCGGCCAGGACCTTGGAATACTGCTCGACCGAACCGGCCAGGCGGGTATTCTCGGCGCGCAGCTTGGAGATCGCGTCCTTATCGCTGCTGGCGGTGGCCCTCAACTCAGTGAGGCGGGCGTCCATCTGGGCGATCTGGTCGTCCATTTTCTTGGCGGAGCTCACGTAGCCCTGGATCGCCACGGACTGATCGTAGTTGGATTGCGACAGGGCGTCCAGCCGTTTCTGCTGGAGCATCTGGCCGTGCCATTGCCAGGTGCAGAGCGCGCAGAGGCCGATGGCGAAGGCGATCAGCAGGGATTGGAGCGGGTTTTTCATCTTGGTCCCAAGAAAATGCGCGCTGGTCGCGCATTTTCGATTAATGCACCAGCCGCGCATCTGTCAGCGCGGCTAATGTGCGCTTCAGAAGTTGGATGGAGCGAGCTTGACGGAGAACGCGACTTTCTGGATGCCGGCGCGCTTGACGAAGTCGAGCACGTAGATCATGGACGCGTGCGTGGTTTCCTTCTGCCCCTGGATGTAAACAGGATAATCCGGGTTGACGGCCGCGCGCCGGCTCAGCAGGGCGGCCAGGTCGGGAAACGAGATCGGCTTGCCGTCCATGGACACCTGCCCGAAGCGGTCAACGGTCAGGACGATCATGTCGGGCTTGGCCGTGGACTTCGCCTGCGTGGCCGTCGGCAGGCTCACGCTGATGCTCATGAGATGCTGCATGGTCAGGCTGACCATCATGAAGGAAGCCAGCAGGAAGAACATGATGTCTATCAGCGGGATGATCTCCAGCCGTCCTCGCTTGCGGGGCAGTGGGGAGAGTATTTTCATGGCAGCTCCACGGGCGAATCAGCCTCCCGCGCCGGGCGAGGCGGGCGGCGGCTCGGCGGTGACGGTGAAAGCGACTTTCTGTATGCCCGCCCGCCGCACGAGATCGAGCACCGCCACCATGTCGCCGTGGTGCGTGTCCGCATCGCCGCCGATGTACACGGGCAGTTGCGCATTCTCATGGAACCGGCTCTGCAACAGCGTGTACAAATCGGGCAGCGCGATCGGCTGTTTTTCCACCCAGCACTTGCCGCTCTTGTCCACCGCGATGTGGACCAGGTCCGCGCCGAAGTCGTTCTGCACTTGCGTGGCGGAAGGGACGTTCACTCGGATGTTCTCGATCTTCGTCATGTCCAGGCTGACCATCATGAAGGAGGCCAGGAGAAAAAACATAACGTCAATCAGCGGGATGATCTCGATCCGCGCGTGCTTGCGATGAGTGGGCGATTGGATGCGCATGGTTCCCGCCTGCGGCCGAAGCCGCGGTGACTCAATTCCCGGCGTGATTCCCCGACTGACGCTTGCGGCTGACGATGCGGTTGAGCTGCACCTCGACGCTTGAGGCGGTGGTCTCCAGCTCGTACTGCAACTGCGCCACCTTGCCGCCGAAGTAGTTCAACGGAAGCAGCGAGACGATGGCGATGCACAGGCCGCAAGCGGTGGCGATCAGCGCCTCGCCGATGCCGCCGGTGACCTTGCCGACGGCCAGCTCCGAGCTGCCGATGGAGGTGAACGAGCGCATGATCCCGGTCACCGTTCCCAGCAGCCCCAGCAGCGGAGCCAGTGTCACCAGCGTGTCCATGACCGGGAGGAACCGTCCCGCGCGCCGCAGCACGGCGCCCGCCGAGGCCTGCATCGCCACCTGGAAGCAGGAATCGTGCTCGTTCAGGCCCTGGTACACCATCTGGATCACCGGGTCGCGCGAGCCTTTGGACAGGCCGACCGCGTCGCCGACGTTGCCTTTATGCAGCGCCTCCATGATCTTCATGAGCGTGTTGTGGTCCCGCAGGCGGGACTGGCGCAGCCACCAGAGTATGCGTTCGCCGACCACCGCGACCACGACCAGGGCGCACAACAGAATCGGCCACATCACCGGGCCGCCCTTCACGAAGAGCGAGACGACCGTGTTTCCCATGACTGCTTTCGTCCTTCAGTTAATGGCTCAGGTGAAAAGAAATCGGCGCTTCGAACTTCCGCGGGCGATCTGCGGAATCGAAAAGCCAGTGCCGCCTCACGTAATCGGCGGTGTCGCGGTCCAGTTGCGGGTGGCCGGAGGAAGTCTTGACCGTTACGGCAGTGATCTTCCCGGATTCATCCACCTCGATGAGCAGCACCACGCGGCCCTCTTCCCGGTTCGCCAGGGATTCCTCGGGATAAGGCGGCGCAGGACGGTTGCCCTCGAGGCCGGTCGCCCTGATCTGCTCGACGCGCGGCAGTTGCACGATCGGCGGAAGCGGCGGGCGGCCGGCGCCGGCATTGGCCGCGCCGAGCGGTTCACGGGGCGGCGCGCTGATCGGCATGACGCTTTCCATGGGCTTCGGCGGCGGCGCCGGGGCCATGGCCAGAGGCACCAGAAGATTTCCGATCGTCGGCACGGAAAACGCGACCGCCGGCGAATCCAACGTCACCATGACCGCCGCGCTGTTTTCGTCGGTCGGCTTGTCGGTGAGCGCTTCCTCGGGAGTCGGATTGGCGGCATCGGTCTGGGCCGCGCTGACCAGGGGTTCGATAATCGTCGGCGCGGCTTCCAGTCCTGCGGCCGGCGCCCTGTGGATGACCGGCGCCGCCGGATGGAGACCGAGAACGCCGATCACCAGGTAGATGAGGCAGATGGAATTCACCCACGCCAGCACCCGGTGCGCCTCCGTCGGATCCGGCTCCAGGCAAAATTGCGAGAGGTCGGCCTCTGGAGCGGCGATTGTCGCTGCATCAGTCATCGTTTTCGAATTGCGGCGCAGGTCCATGTGGGAGCGGAGTCCTTCAAAAGTCATACGCCAGTGTGACGAAGAAGCCGCGCCGCGCGCCATATTGCGCGGCATTGACGCCGACGCCGGTGCCGTTGCGCAGTTCGTAGGAATTGTCGGTCACGTTCACGATGTCCAGACGGGCCTTTACGAATTGCTTGTCGTGCACTTTGAACTTCTGTTCCACGCCCACGTTCGCGGAGTAGTAACTGGGGACGTGATCGCCGTTGGGTATGACTTCGCCGCTGGAGGTCACCTGGTCCGCTCTCAGGCCGGTTCCGAAAAGCACGTCGGCGTACGCCATCGTCCCGCCGCCGAAGGTCTTCTTCCAGGTGTAAGCAACGCCGGCGGAGGCCGTCACGGTCTGGTCGTGGTCCAGATAGATCCAATTATTCTTGACATAGGCCAACTGGGCGGGATTGAACAGAAACTGAGCCGAGTCCCAGTTTTCGCCCATCGCCTGGGAAAGCGCCACGTTGGCATAGGTTGACAGGCCTTCGTGGATATACGACGCCGTGAATTCCACGCCGTAAACCTGTCCCTTCTCATAGTTGAACGCGGAGGGAATGAGCGTCTGCCCGAATAGACCGTCGTCAATCTGTTCGTGGGCCCATTTGTAATAGGCGTCCACGCCGCCCTGCAATCCGGGGAGGAACTTGTGAGTGACCCCGGCGTCGAAATAATCCGAGGTTTCGGCCCTGACGGGACTGTCCAGCGTTATCGGGGATGCGTTCGACGTGCCGTTGAACACCGTCACGCCCGAGGTCGGCACGTTTTCCAGCGGCGGCGGCGTGAAGTACCGCGCGTAGCCGGCGTGAAGCGTCGTGGCATCGGTCGGCTTGTAGATCGTGTTCACGCGCGGGCTGAACTGATACTCGTTATCGAACGAAGAGTTGAAAACATCGAAGCGCCCGCCATAGTTAATCGTGACCTTGGGCGTGATCTTCCACTCATCCTGCAAATACGCGCCGGCGAACAGGGCCTGCGAATGGCTGTCGTCCGTGATGGGGAATGCCGGCCCGGTTTCATTGCCGGCGCCGTTCACCGGAAAGACGGTCGTGGTCGTGTCGGAGGTCAGGAGCTCATCCACCACCATGATTCCGCCGCGCAGGGTGTGCTGGTCGTTGAGCTTGTAGCTGGCATCGCCCTGGGCGCCGCCGGAGGAAAGCATGCGGTTGACGTCGCTGGCCACGCCGTTGAAGAAAAGGTCGCCGACGCTGTCGGGGACGAAGTGCGCGGCGCTGTAGCGGCCGAACCCGGAGATCTGATAATTCAGGTCCCCGAAGGTCTTCTGGTAGCTCAAAATCGCGTAATCATTCTGCTCGTACTGGTTCTCGTTGAGATCGCGCGAATTGAACGTCCCCGGCAACCATGGGTTGCCATTGGGCTGAAGGCCCGGCGGCAGGCCCGGCGTATTGGGGATCTGAAAATCTTCATGAGTCGCGCCGATCATCAGGCTGATTCGGCTCGAGTCGTCCAGCACGTACGACAGGTATGAAAACAGTTTGTACTGCTCAGTATTATCGTGGTCGGCGACCTCGGTGTCCGTGGGGTTCTCGATCCCGTTGCCGTTCTGATCGTAGCTGGCATCCAGGAAGTACGTCCATTTTCCGTCGGAGCCGCCGTACGCGAGAAACGGCCGCACCGTGTCCCAGGTGCCGAGCTGAATGCCCACCTCGCCGCCGGGCTCGATGATGCCGGTCTTGGTGGTGATGTCCACGATCCCCGCCGTGCGATAGCCGTATTCGGCCGGCAGCGAACCGGTCGTCAGCGCCAGGGTCTCCACGAAACGCGCATCGAGCTCCTGTCCGAAGAGCGTGATGCCTTCCGGTATGATCACGCCGTTGATGCGGTACTGCAGGTTCGCGTGTTCGCCGCGGACGTGCAGCCCTCCGAACGAATCCTCAGCCACGCCCGGCGCGCGCAGGAGCACCTGGTTCATCGGCGCATTCTCGCCCTGCGGCATCTGGTCTAGTTGCGACTCATTAATGGAATAGGAGGTCGCCCCCAGACTCGGCAGGATCTGGTTGCGGGCCTGGTCCAGCCGGCCGTAGATGCTGATTTCGGGCAGTTGCGTCTCGTTCGCGGCGTTCTCCGCAGGCGGCGGGGTCGCCGGCGCGGGCGCGTTGGTTGTTGCCGTCGAAGGGGCGACAGTGGGCGGCGCAGCTGGGTTTGCGGAAGGGGCGTTTGTCGGTTCATCGGCCGCGGCCTGAAGGCATGAAAACATGGCCACGGCCGCGCACAAGGCGAAGGCCGGCGTTCGCTTCATGGCTCGTCATCCTCCTGAACAGGAACGTTCCCGGATGCCTGAATATTACAATGTAATACGTATGATATCGTAATACGTACCAGATCGCGTGAGCGGTGTCAAGAGGCCGGCGAAAATAAAATGGCGGCCCTCGCGGGACGCAATCTTGACGCTGCTCGCCGGAGCGTGTAGGCTGGATACAGAAGGGTTGGCGGGCATCGCTCGGCGGCCCGGCCTGATTTTCCGATATCTTGAAACAGGCGGCGTATGGCAGACGATCATGGCATGCAGATTCGATTCCTGCTGATCCCGGCGGGCGTGCTGCTCGTCCTGGTGGGCGCGGCCCTGCTCTGGCGGCACTTCAACCCGCCGGCTCCTGAGCCGGTCGTTGCAATCCGCGCCCCGGTCCGCGCCGCGTCCTCCCCGGCGGCGACGGTTGCCGCATCGCCGCCGCTGCCTGCGGACGCGGTGCTGGTGAAGGTCAACGGCGAGCCGGTGCTCGAGAAGGACGTCGCCATGGCCGTCCCGCCCGGATCATCCAACGTTGACGCCTCGTGGGTGCAGGAGTTCAGGCTCGAGCGCCGCATCCGGCTGCTCTCCATTCGCCAATTCCTGGCCTCGAACGCGGTCTCCGTCCCGGATGACTTGATCGAGCAAGTCCTGCAGGATATGAAGAAGAACCCGCCGTCGCTCGGCTGTCCCTGCTGCCGCTTTCCCACCCTGGATGCGTTCATGCAGAGCCAGTACCTGACGCTGGACGAGTTGCGCCAGGAAATCCGGAATAGCGAGGGGCTTCAGCGCTATGCGCTGGCGATGTGGCAGACGCGCTATCCCGATGACGCGAAGCGGACCGAATTGCTGCAGAAGGAACAGCCCGTCGTGGAGCGCCGGTATGCGAAGCTCTACCAGATTTTCTTCAACACGTTCCAGCAACCCGACTTCGCCGATGCTCCCGACAAGGTGCGCGCCGAGGCCCTGAAGAAGGCCGAAGCGGCCATGGCGCGCCTCCGAAAGGGCGAGCGTTTCCAGGACGTCGCGCGGGAGGTCTCCGAGGACAACGTCAGCCGCGTGAACGGCGGCGACCTCGGTTGCGTTCCGATTGACGCCTTCGGCAAGGAGTTCGCCGACGCCGTCTCAGTCCTGAAGCCCGGCGATTACTCCGAGCCGATCGCAACGCCGTGGGGCTATCATATCGTTCTCCGCGAGGCCATGGCCGGGCCCGACGTGCTCGATGTCCTGCAGAAGGAATACGTGGACGCCCGGACGCAGGAGGCGCAGCAGATCGCGCAGAAGGACGCCAAGGTCGAGTGGATCGGCGCGGTCCGGCCGGACTGAAGAGCCGCAGTTCGATCCGATTTCTTGATCGCAATCCTGCCCGCAATCGGCATTCTCGCCCCTGCGGCGCTTCGCGTTTGCCGCGAGGACACTTGACGTGTGCCGAATCTCTGATACAATCCAATTCTTGCATCCCGTCGTGATTGGCCGGCGGGATGGCCGCGGTGGAACCATAAAGGAGAGCGAGCATGGCAGTCAGCAAGGTCGTTGTGCCCAGCGACATTGATATTGCGCAGGCATGCAAGATGAAGCTGATCCGTCAGGTGGCCGAGGAAGCGGGGATTCTGCCGGAGGAGCTGGAGTTCTACGGGAACTACAAGGCCAAGGTGCACCTGAGCGTGCGCGACCGCCTGGCCCGCAAGCCGCAGGGCAAGTACATTGACGTGACCGCCATCACGCCCACGCCGCTGGGCGAGGGCAAGACGACGACCACCGTCGGCCTCTCTCAGGCGCTCGGCGCGCAGCTCAAGAAAAAAGTCTTCACCTGCATCCGCCAGCCGTCCATGGGCCCGACCTTCGGCATCAAGGGCGGCGCCGCCGGCGGCGGCTACAGCCAGATCGTGCCGATGGAGGACTTCAACCTCCACTTGACCGGCGACATCCACGCCGTCGGCGTCTCGCACAACCTGCTCTCCGCGGCCATTGACGCGCGGATCATGCACGAGCGCAACATGACCGACAAGCAGCTCTTCAGGGCGCTGTTCCCGAAGGACGAATGGGCCCCCTCGCTGCTCCGCCGCGCCCGGCGGCTGGGGATCAAGGCGAAGAAGCCCTCCGACATGAAGGTGGAAGAGCGCTCGCGGCTCGTCCGGCTGAACATTGACCCCTACACGATCACGTGGAACCGCGTGCTGGACGTGAGCGACCGTTCCCTGCGGCAGGTCGTCTGCGGCATCGGCGGCCGCGACAACGGCTACCCGCGCGAGACCGGCTTCGACATCGCCGTGGCCAGCGAGGTCATGGCGATCTTTGCGCTGACGACCAGCTCCGAAGACCTGCGCGAGCGCCTGAGCCGCATCGTGATCGGCACCGACCGCTCCGGCGAGGCGGTGACCGCGGAGGACCTCGGCTGCGCCGGCGCGATGACCGTGCTGATGAACGACGCGATCCGGCCGAACCTGATGCAGACCCTCGAAGGCACGCCCGCCTTCGTCCACGCCGGGCCCTTCGCCAACATCGCGCACGGGAACAACTCGATCGTGGCCGACCAGATCGCGCTGAAGCTGGCCGACTACGTCGTCACGGAGAGCGGCTTCGGCGCGGACATCGGCATGGAAAAGTTCATGGACATCAAGTGCCGCATCAGCGGGCTGATCCCGAACTGCGTCGTGATCGTCGCCACCGTCCGCGCGCTGAAGATGCACGGCGGCGTCGGCAAGATCGTCGCCGGCAAGCCGCTGCCGAAGGAGCTGATCGAGGAGAACCTGCCCGCGCTCGAAAAGGGCGCCGCGAACATGGTCAAGAACATCCAGATCGCGCGCCTCTTCGGCGTGCCGGTCGTCGTCGCGATCAACACCTTCTCCACGGATACCGACCGCGAAGTGGAGCTGCTCAAGAAAATCGCGCAGAGCTCCGGCGCCGAGGCGGCGGTGAAATCCGACCACTGGGCCAGGGGCGGCAAGGGCGCGGTCGAACTGGCCGAGGCGGTCCTCTCCGCCGCCGACAAGACCACGCGGTTCGAGTTCCTCTATCCGCTCGACATGCCGATCAAGAAGAAGATCGAGACGATCGCCACGCGCGTGTACGGCGCCGACGGCGTGGATTTCCTGCCGGTGGCGGAGGAAAAAGTGGCGCTGTACGAGCGGCTCGGCTACGCCAACCTGCCGATCTGCATGGCCAAGACGCACCTGAGCCTCAGCCACATCCCCGGTCTGAAAGGCGTGCCGAAGGGCTTCCGCATCCCGGTGCGCGACATCCGCGCCTCCGTCGGCGCCGGCTTTCTCTACCCGCTCTGCGGCGACATGCGCACCATGCCCGGCCTGCCGAGCCGGCCCGTGTTCTATGACGTGGACCTCGACATGAAGACCGGGAAGGTGGTCGGGCTGTTCTAGGAGAGCGAAGGGCGGCGCGCGGATGCTGCGGTGCGTGATCTTTGACCTGGACAATACGATCGTGGATTCGGACCTCGACTTCGCCGCGATCCGGGCGGAGATCGGGACCGAGGAGCCGATCCTGGAGTACCGCGCCGCGGCCGGCGAGGCGGAGCAGCAGCGCGTGGATGAGATCCTCGACCGCCACGAGCGCCGCGCGGCCGCGACGTGCGGGCTCTGCGTGGGCGCGATCGAGATGCTGAGTTTCCTCCGCTCGCGCGGGATCCGCACGGCGCTGCTGACGCGGAACTCCCGCCAGTCCGTCAACACCGTCCTGGCCCGGCACCAGTTGCAATTCGATTTCATCGTCTCGCGCGAAGATTCGGCGCCGAAGCCCTCGCCGGAGCCCATCTTCCTGATCTGCAAGCGGTTCGGCGTGCAGCCCGGCGAAGCTCTCATGGTCGGCGATTATCTTTACGACATCCAGACTGGCCAGGCGGCCGGCGCGAGGACGATTCTCGTGCAGGGGCCGCACCGGAACAAGTTCACCGCGCAGCCGGATCATGAGGCCGCGTCGCTCGACGAGGCGCGCGCGATCATCGAGAAAATTCTGGAGGAAGAAAAACCGTGACGCGGAAGCGCGCCGGGATGGGGATTTGCGCGGCGCTCGGCGCCTGGGCGCTGGCGGGATGCGTTTTCGCTCTGCCGCATTCGGCGCGGGCGGCACAGCCGGAGACCGCCGCGCCGGCGGTGGAGGCGGCGCTCACGGTGGACCAGGTGCTCGACAACATGGAGGCGGTGCGCAAGAAAATCAAGACGTTCAAGGCCGACGTCGCCAAGCTGCGCGAGGCGGCGGGCCTGGACGACAGCCATTTCACCGGCACGATCCAGTTCAAGTCGCCGCGCCTGCTGAAGCTCGATCTCAAGAACACGGAGAACGGCGCCGAGACGATTTCGTACGTCGGCCAGAAGTTCGGCTGGGTCTACCGGCCGCGCGAAAAGCAGGCCGAACGCATCCGCCTCGCCGACATTGACAAGAACGAAAAGGCCGGAAACCCGCTCGAATACGGCCTGGCGCGCGACATGCACGGGCTTCGGGAAGGGTACGCGCTGACGCTCCTGCCGAAGGAGAAAATCGGCGACGCGGATACGATCCCGCTCGAGATGACGCCCGAGGGCGGCACGACCTACACGCGCGGCCGCGTGATCTTCTGGATAGATACCAAGAGCTGGCTGCCGGTCCAGGTGCGCCAATACAAGAGCAACGACGAGGTCGTCGAGACGCACACGTTCAGCCATATCGCCCTCAACGGGACGATCCGGGATTCCACTTTCGAGTTTGATCCGCCGAAGGACGTGGATGTCCTCATTCATGAAGAACCTGAGAAAGCTCGTCCGTAGGCTGCCGGCGCTCTGCCTGCTGCTGGCGGTCGCGTGCGACCACGGGCCGCAGCCGCAGCGCCTCGACAAGGTCCAGATCGAGCTCGGCGGCCGCAAGCTGGCCGTCGAAGCCGCCTGCATGCCCCCGCAGCGGGAAATGGGAATGATGTACCGTCAGAGCCTGAAGCCCGACGAGGGGATGCTCTTCGTCTTCCCGCACGACGAGGAACTGGCGTTCTACATGAAGAACACCCCGGTCCCGCTCAGCATCGCTTTCATCAAGTCCGACGGCGTCATCGCCAACATCGCGCACATGGAGCCGTACTCGCTGGAGACTCACCGCTCGCGCACGGAGTGCCGTTTTGCGCTGGAAATGCCGCTCGGCTGGTTCGCGCGGAACGGCGTCAGCGAGGACTCGAAGGTGGCCATCCCCGACCTGCACGCGGAGTGAACCGGCGGGCTTTTCCTTTGGGAAGAGGAGGTGAGAGGCGTGGCGAAGAAGAAAACGCTCGTGAAGAGGGCGCACAAGAAAGCGGCGAGGAAGGCCAAGAAGTAAATCGCGCCGAACGCGCCGGCAAGCCCTGCGCAGTCCCGGGAGAATCAACCCTCTCAGGCTGCGCGGGGTTTTTTCCGGAGGCTTCAATCCTCCGGCTTCGGTCTCCGGGAAGAATCCAGGTAGATCTGCAGGATGAGCTGCGCGGCCACGCGGTCCACGCGGAGATGCTGCTGCTCGCGCGAGAGTCCCGCGTCCGTCATCGCCCGCCGCGCCTGCTCCGTCGTCAGGCGCTCATCCACGAGATGGACCTTGCAGCCGAGGACTTCCAGCCCCTCGGCGAACCGCATCGTCTTCTGCGCCTGCGGGCCGAGCGAGTCGTCCATGTTTCGCGGCAGCCCGACGACGATCTCGGCGACTCCGTGTTCCTCCACCAGCCGGCGGATCGCCGCGAGCACTTCGGCCTCGCCCTCGTTCTTGAGCGTGGGAAGACCGCGCGCGATGATGGCGCCCGGATCGCTCACGGCCAGCCCGATCCGCCGGTCGCCGTAGTCTATGCCCAGGATCCGCACGCCGCCTCCGGAGGTTGACAGAAGTTCTTTCGGAATGGATGATAGCATGCGGTGAGGAGAACGTAAACTGTGACTATCTCGTGGAACCAGGTGCGGATTACGCTGGCGATCCTCGGCGCCATGGTCCTGGCGATGCTGCTGAACCGGTACCTCGTCACCGATAAGAAGCGCGTCGAGCGGACCGTGCAGGATATGGCCGAGGCGGCGAGGAAAGGGGACGTTGACCTCCTTTTCTCTCACGTCTCCGCCGACTACGACAGCCAGGACATGTCCCGGGCGCAGATCAGGGCCCTGGCGGAGAAGTACCTCGAAAGCTACGGCGCCGCGAACACGAAAATTCAGTGGATGACCGTGAACGTTTCAGGCGTGTTCGCCCGCGCACAGGTGAGCATTTCGGCCAGCACGAGACGAGACTTTCCGGCCTGGTCGGGCACCACGGAATGGGCGGTCGAATTCCGCAAGGAGTCGGACGGGGCCTGGCGGGTGACGAGCATCATGCCGGGGCGGATCTTCGGCCGGGAGGTCACCGGCTGGCGCGACCTGATGCGCCGTTTGGAGTGACGTTACGGCCCCATTCGGCCGAGCAGCGCCTCCGCGCGCGGGCCGGCGGCGCGGAGCCGGACCTCGCGCCGGGCCTCGCCGCTGACTTCCAGATGAACCTCCAGCCGGTCGGGCGGCAACACCTCCAGCACGCGCTCGGCCCACTCGATCACGCTGATTCCGCCGCCGTAGAACGCCTCTTCGGCGCCGATCTCCAGCATTTCGCGCGGCGCGCCGAGCCGGTAGGCGTCGAAGTGGTTCAACTGCAGGCGCGCCGGGTATTGCCGCAGGAGCGTGAAGGTGGGGCTCGTGGCGTCGTCCGGGTCGCCGCCGAGTCCGCGGAGGATGCCTTTCGCGAGGACCGTCTTCCCCGCGCCCAGTCCGCCGAAGAGCGCGACGACGTCGCCGGGCATCGCCGCGCGGCCGATCCGCTCGCCCAGCGCCAGCGTCTCGTCCACGGACTCGCTGACGTGGATGCGCATGGGCATGAACTCTTCTCTTTCACCACGACGACACTACGAGCACGACGGAACTGCGTTTAAAGCATGTCGCTGCGTTGAGGTTCGTCGTGCCCGTCGTGCCGTCGTGGTGAAATGATTTAGGTAGCCTGCTCGACGATGGGCGCGACCGTGTCGTCCCAGCCGAGCGTCATCAAGTGCGCGCCCTGGCACATCGCGCGCATGCCGCGGACGAGCCGCGCGGAAATCTCGATGGCCTTCTTCTTCATGTCTTCCTTGGGCGTGTCCGCCAGCTCTTTCATCAGCGGCTCCGGCACGACGACGCCCGGGACGTTGCCGTTCATGTACTTGGCCATGCCCAGGTTCTTCAGGACCACGATGCCGACGAGGATCGGGATCTTGATGTTGCGCCGGTGGACGTCGTTCATGAACCGTTCGAACGCGGCCGGGTCGTAGACCGCCTGCGTCTGGCAGAACTGGGCGCCGGCCTCGGCTTTCTTCTCGAGTTTGATGATCTGCGGCTCGACGGCCTCCGCGCACGGCGTGACGCAGCAGCCCTTGAGGAACTTCGGCGCGCCTTCGAGCTGGTTGGGGTTGCCCTTGAAATCGCGGCCGAGGTCGCGGCCCGACTCGAGCGCGACCATCGCGCGGAGCAGGCCGACGGAATCGAGATCGTAAACCGGCTTGGCGTCGCGGTGGTCTCCCATGAGCGTGTGGTCGCCGGTGAGCGCCAGCACGTTCTCGATGCCCAGGATCGCCGCGCTCAGCAGGTCGCTCTGCAAGGCCAGGCGGTTCCGGTCGCGGCAGACCATCTGGAACACCGGCTCGATGCCGCGCTCGACGAGCTTGGAGCTGACCGCAAGCGAACCGACGCGCATCACGGCGGTCTGGATGTCCGTCACGTTGACGGCCACCACCTTCGACTTCATCAGGTCCGCGCCGTGCATGCAGTGGGAAATGTCGGTGCCCTTGGGCGGGCCGATCTCGCCGGTGATCGTGAATTTCCCCGACTGGAGCGATTCCTGGAGCTTGCTCATGCCTTCGCCTCCTTCTTCGCGGCCTTGGCGCCCTTCTTTTTCTTCTTCAATTTCTTCTTCGGCGGGCCGGGCGGCGGCACCTTCTCCTCGGCCTCGAGCGCCCAGAGCATCGTCCCGCGGCGGTCGTCCGGGATGTCCTGCAGGGCGTGGTTGCGCGGCTCGGCGGGGCGCTGAAGCTCGGCCAGTTGTCCCAGCGCCTTCAGGCGCTCGTAGATCAGGTACCAGCCGCAGTCCTTGTTCTTGCTGACCTCGCACTTCCCGCGGTTCGTGCCGCCGCAGGTGCCGTTGACGAGGCTCTTCGTGCACATAGTGATCGGGCAGATGCCGCCGGTGTGCGCCAGGAGGCAGTCGCCGCACTGGCCGCAGCGTTCCTTGCCGGGCCACAGCCCCTGCAGGCCGCCGACGTTGATGGTGTTGAGGCCGGGGACGACGCGCCGCAGGAGCACGTTCCCGACGGACTGGACGCCCACGCCGCAGGAATAGACGACGACGGCGTCGGCGGCCTTGGCCTGCTGCACGTGCCGGCCGAGCCGCACGCCCACCTGCGCCTTGTTGCACACCATGTCAATCATGATCTGGCCGGTGACGGTCTTCTCCGCCTGGGCCAGGGCGGCGGCGGCTTTCTTGAGCTGCTGCGGCCCGCCGGTTTCCATCCCGACCGGGCAGCCGCCGCAGCCGATCAGCAGGATGTTCTTCGCCGGCCCGCAGGCGGTGACGACCTCGGCTAGCTTCTTTTTGGACGTGGCATTCATTCGATTCCTCCTCGCCTGCCTTTTGCAGGCGGTTCCAGTTCCGCGCGCACGGCCGCGACGATCGCCGGAAGGCGCTCCCGCAGCACGGGCGATAATCCTTCGCGCATCGCGACGCTCTCCGGCTCGACGCCGATCAGGACGACCTCGTTCATTTTCCCGGTGACGATCCGGTGCAGTTGCAGCGCGTGCAGCACGTTCAGGTCGTGGAGCGATTCGCCCAGCGGCTCCGCCTGCCACTGGTCCAGTTGCATGCGCGTCCGGTAAATGCTTCCGGGCTGGCCGCCCGCGCGGCAGCAGTCCACGAGCACGATGCGCGCGCAGTGCTCGATCTCCGGCAGAACGTCCAGCAGCGCCGTGCCCGCATCGTACAGCTCCACGCGCCCCGGCAGCGGCGCTTGCTTGTCGAGTTCCCGGATGACGGCAATGCCCACGCCATCGTCTCCCATGAGCAGGTTGCCGACGCCGACGACGGCGATCGCGCCGGTCATGCAGTCCTTCCGCGCCGATGTTGCGAGATCACACAATGCGGGCCACTCCGGTCAGGTTCCCGCGGGCGTCCAGCACGTGGACTGAGCAGGCCAGGCACGGGTCGTAGGAACGGACGATGCGCGCGAGTTCGATGGGGTTCTTCGCGTCCTTGACCTTCGCGCCGATCAGCGCCTGTTCCATCGGGCCCGGCAGGCCGCGGTCGTCCTTGGGCGATGAATTCCACGTCGTAGGGACCACCAACTGGTACCGCGCGATCTTCTTGTTCTCGATCTCGATCCAATGCCCGAGCGCGCCGCGCGGCCCGTCCACGCAGCCGAACCCGGCGCCTTTTTCGGGGACCTTGCTCTCCGCGCAGAACGGCTCGCCCGGCTTCAGCACGAGCGCCCAATCCGTAGCCATCTTGCCCAGCCGCTTCGCCTCGATGGCGCGCGCCGCGTGCCGGCCGAGGACCGATTTCAGCGCCGCCGGCGTCGCCTTGAGTTCCGAGAGCAGGGCGTTGACCTCCGTCCTGCATTCGCGGTTTCCGGCTGCGTACGCGATCATCGTCCGCGCCAGCGGTCCGACCTCGCACACCGTTCCGGCGTAGCGCGGGCTCTTGAGCCAGGAATACGCCTCCGGCTTTTCCGGCGCCGGCGCGGTCTGGCCCTGCGCGGGCGCGCGGGCGCAGTCCTCGGTGTACCAGGAATGCTTCACGTACTCGAACACCTTGTGCGGGTCGGCCGGGCTGAGCTTCCCGTCGAGGAGGACGCCGCCGGGGAAATAGCGCTGACGCACTCCGAGGTCCACGTGCAGGTCCTCGTCGAACGCGCCCCAGGCGAGATAGTTCTCGACGCCTTTCCCGATTTCGGCGTAGTCGGGATACGCGCGCGCGACGGTGAGCAGGTCGGGGATGTAGGCGTTCTCGATGAACTCGCGGATGGTGCGGATTTTCGAAACGTAGGCCAGCATCTTGTCGGCGGTCGGGCCGGCCGTCACGCCGCCGGGCACGACTCCGACGTCGTGCGGCATCTTGCCGGCGAAGAGGGCGATCGCCTCGTGCGCGAGCGCGCGCATCCGGAGCGCCTGGACGTAGTGCCGGGCGAGGAGCACGTTCTGCTCCTTGGTCAGCCGGTAGTCGCCTTCGTAGCGCGGCAGGAACGGCGCCGCCGCGCCGCGGTCGAGGAACTGGCGCACGGCCTTCAGGTCCGCGTCGTCGCCGGTGTAGTCGGCCACGGCGGCGAGGTCCACGAAATCGAGCGCCGCGAGGACGTAGAAATGCAGGATGTGCGACTGGAGGTAATTGGTCGCGAGGATCAGGTTGCGGATGTGGCGGCCGTTGTGCGGGACGAGGTGCGTGACGCCGAACGCCGCGTCGAGGTTCTGCGCCGCGGCCACGCCGTGGATCGCCGGGCAGACGCCGCACACGCGCTGCACCAGGCGCTGCGCGTCCCACGGATCGCGGCCCTTGAGGAAGATCTCGAACCCGCGGAACATCGTGCCGCTGACGGAGGCCTCTTTGACGACGCCCTGGTCCACCATCGTCTCGATCTTCAGATGGCCCTCGACGCGGCTGATGGGGTCAATGGCGATCTTTTGCATCGGTCAATCTCCTCCGGGGAATCCAGAGCGCTCAGCTCAGGAAGAACCGCGCCAGGCGCTCCTCAGTCAGTTTCTGATAGAGCGGCGAGAGCTTGTCCGGGAAGCCGGGCTCCGTGCAGCCATGGCAGGGCGACCCGGCCTGGATGCACCAGTTCGTATGGTTGTTGAACCCGCGCGCGGGGCAATCGGCGTAGCTCACGGGCCCTTTGCAGCCGACGAGGTACAGGCAGCCCTCGTCGCCGATCTTCTTCGCGAACTTCCCGGCGTCGAAGGACGGCCGCCGCGGACAATTCTCGTGAATCTGCGACCCGAAGAAACTGAGCGGGCGCCCGGCGTCGTCGAGCTGGTCGGCGCGCGGCAGGCCGAACAGCAGGATGTGCGCCACCGTGCCGGTGAACCAGTCCGGGTGCATCGGGCAGCCGGGGAGGTTGATGACCGGCGTCTTGATCCCGCGGCTGCGGAAGAAGTCCGCCAGGCCCATCGAGCCGCTCGGGTTGGGCTCGGCGGCGAAGATGCCGCCGAAGCTGGCGCACGTGCCGACCGCCAGCGCGGCGAGGGCGTTGCGGCCGAGAGGGTCCACCGCCTCGACCATCGTCAGCGGCTTGCCGCCTTTCTCGCCGACCGATCCCATCGCGCCGCCGGCGGCCGTCGGGATCGTGCCCTCGACGACGAGGATGTAACCGCCTTTGCGCGTCTCCGCGGTGTCCCGGAGAATCTCCATGACCGGCTCGCCCTGGCCGGCCATGACGGTCATCTGGAAGAGCAGGTTGATGTGATGCCCGGGGATGATTTCGTCAATCAGGATGTTGCGCACGTTCGGGCTTGCGCTGTTGAGCAGCGAGACCGAATCGCCGCTGCAACTGGCCGCCTGGTACCAGACGACCGGGATTTCCTTCACCGTGGATTCCATCGCGCCGTTCCTCCTGCCTGCCCGCCGGGCCGATGGCGGGCTCCACGCGAGCCGCGCCGCTCAGGCCGTCTCGACGACCGCCAGCGGCTGGCCCACCTTGACGGACTGATTCTCCTGGACCAGAATCCGTTTCACGCGCCCGTTGATCGGGCAGGGGACCGTGAAGGTCGCCTTGTCCGTGAACATCTCGCAGAAATCCTGGCCCTCCTTGACGTCGTCGCCTTCGCGCACGAAGAAGAACGAAAGGTTCGCCGCGTCGGGCGCGCCGTCGCCGAGGGAAGGCAGTTTCACTTCGGTATCCGGCATCTGAGAGCCCTCGTGCAAGAAACGATTTTAATAATGAATCCCGCGCCCGAGCCAGGCCATGGCGGCCTCGGAGAGCGCCTCCGGCATCGTCGGGTGCGCGTGGATCGCCTGCGCGATCTCCTCGACGGTGGCCTCCATCGCCATCGCCAGGGCGGCCTCGGCGACCAGGTCCGAGGCGTGCGCGCCGATCACGTGGACTCCGAGCACCTCGCCGCTCTTCGCCTGGGCGATGATTTTCGCGAAGCCCTGCGTCTCGCCGACCGCCACCGCCTTTCCGAGCGCCATGAACGGGAAACGTGATTCCTTCACCTCGATCTTCGCCGCGGCGCACTCCGCGCTCGTCATGCCGACCGAGCCGATCTCGACGTGCGTGAAGACGCAGGACGGGACGACGCGATAGTCCATTTTCCGGTCGTGCCCGGTGGCGCATTCGGCGGCGATGATCCCCTGGCGCGAGGCGACGTGCGCGAGCTGGATCTTGCCGGTCACGTCGCCGATGGCGTAGATGTTCGGCGCGCTCGTGCGGCAGTTGTCGTCAATGAGGATCGCGCCGCGCTCGGACTTGACGCCGGCGGCCTCGAGCCCGATCTCGCGCGAGTTCAGCGCGCGGCCGACCGAGACGAGCACCTTCTCCGCGACGACGCTCTTGCCGCTGGAAAGCTCGCACGTCACGCCATCGGCCTGGACTTTCACGCTCTTGACCTGCGTCTGCAGATGGATGTCCATCCCCGATTTCCTGAAGATGCGGAAGAGTTCCTTCGCGAGGTCGGCGTCGCTGCGCGGGAGCAATTGGTCCATCATCTCGACGACCGTCACGCGCGCGCCCAGCTCGCCGAAGATGCTGGCCCACTCAACGCCGATGTAGCCGCCGCCGATGACCAGCAGGCTCTTAGGAATCTCCTGAAGCCGCAGCGCGTCGTCGCTCGTCAGCACCGATTTGCCGTCGAAGGGGAAGCCAGCGGGTTTCAGCGGCTCGGAGCCGGTCGCCAGGATCAGGTGGTGGGCGCTGACCTTGCGCGGTTCGCCCGAAGAGGCCACCTCGACCGTGTGGCGGTCCGCCAGCTTGCCGCGGCCGGCGATCACCTCCACCTTGTTCTTCGCGAGGAGCGATTGGACGCCATTGCGCAGGCGGGCGACGACTTCGTCCTTGCGCTGGTTCATCCGCGCGTAATCGGGGCGGAGGTCGGAGCAGACGAGGCCGAACTCCGCGCCGCGGCGCGCGTTGGAGAACACGCGCGCGCTTTCGACCAGCGCCTTGGTGGGAATGCAGCCGCGGTTCAGGCAGGTGCCGCCGAGTTCGCGTTCCTCGACGAGCGCCGTGCGCGCGCCGAGTTGCGCGGCGCGGATGGCGGCGACGTAGCCGCCCGGTCCGCCGCCGACCACGAGGATGTCGTAGTTCACGCTGCTCTCCGGCCGCCGCTGAGTCTCTCAACATTGACGAAAATGACGCGAGGGCGCATTATAGCCGCACGCTCCGTCAAGGGTCAAGGCAAAGTTACGGCGCTTCGCCGCGCGGCCATCCCAGCAGGCGCGGCTGGCGGAACGCGTTCGGCGGCGGCGGCGTCCGGTCCACGTCGGCCTGTTGCAACTGCTGAATCCGCCGGCTCAATTCCGCCAGTTCGAGATCGTTGAACTTGCGGGGGATGTGATATTGCTCCTCGCTCAGCCGCCGCGCGCCGAGGTATTTGGGCAGCGCGGCCTGGTCATTCCCGCCCGCGTCGTACAACCGCCCGAGGTTCAGCGGCATCTCCGGGTTGCTCGGGAAAAGCTCCTCGGCCCGCACGTAAGCCGCCAGCGCGTCCTGGTAATCCTGCGGCAGGCGGCGTTCGCGCCATTGAATCTCGTACAGCCGTCCCAGCCGCGCGTAAAACTCGGAGCGCATCGGGTCCAGTTCGATGGCGGCCTTGGCGCTGTAGATCGCCAGGGAGATCGCCGACACGTTCTGCTCCGTGCGCCGGCGGCCCATGCGCCACTCGCCGAGGTAAAAATCGGAGAGCAGCGCGTGGTTCTCCGCGTCCATCGGGAATTGCCGGACGGCTTCCACAAGATCGCGCCGGCAGTCCTCTTCGGGGCGGCGCGGCTCCAGCGCGCGCTCGCGCAGGACGTTGGCCTCCGCGACGCGCGCCACGAAGCCGTAGAGCACCAGCAGGACCACCGCCGCGGCTCCGAGCACCAGTCCGAGCCGCTGGCCGGGCCCGATCGGGCGATCCACCGCGTACGATTCCTTCTCCTCGCTGAGCCGGGCCGAGAGCAGGACGGCCATGAGGATCCACGCCGTCTGAAGGGTCCCGCCGATGTAATGGTGGAAATCGCCGAGGCTGTGCACGAGGAAGGCGATGATCCCGCACGCGACGCCGAGGGTCGCGTACGAGGAGCGGCCCAGCGCGAACGGGTCCTGCCTCCGGGCGTTCAGCAGGAGATACGCCATCCAGCCCAGCCAGAGCGCAGCGAGCCATTGCCAGCTCCAGAAGCCCGCCGAGGCTCGCAGCGCGCCGCCGCACAGCTCCTCCAGTCCCAGGATCACCGCCGAGAGCGCCAGGAGGCCCGCCGTGGCGGTCGCATTCAAGGCGGCCGGTTCCGGCTGCGCGAGGACCGGTTCAGCGCCCATGTGCGCAACCTTTCGCCAGAAGAGCGCCAGGAATGCCAGGTAGGTCAGGATTCCGATCAGGCCTGTTTCGGCCGCCAGTTGAATGTAGTCGTTGTGCGCGCGGCGCGCCTCCTGGTCCTCCGCCTGCTTCTTCTGCGCGTAGAAATCCGCGAAATTGTCCAGCCCGATTCCGACCAGCGGGTGTTCCGCGAAGATCGAAACGCCGGCGCGCCAGTAGCCGTAACGGACGGAGGTCGAGCCGAAGTAGTCTCCCAGCGCCGGCAGGTGCCCGCTGGCCTGGGCGGCGGCCCAGACGATGATCAGGCCCGCGCAGGCCGCCATGACTTGCAGCCGCCGGCGCCATAGCAGCGTCCCGAACGCCCAGACCGCGAAGACGGCCGCCGCGAGCAGAAAGGCCAGCCAGCCGCCCTTGGACTTCGTGAAGTAAAGCGCCAGCAGCACCGGGATGAGCAACCCCGCCCGGATCGCGAGGCTGACGGTTGAGAATTCGCGCGCCGGCGCCCGGCCGCCCGGCGCATCGCCTTCGCGTTCGCCGCCGATGCGAGTGGGACGGCTCTTCCACCAGTCCATCGTCATCCCGATCAGCGCCGGCGCCAGCAGGATCAGGAACCCGGCCAGGGAATTGGGCAGGAAGAACGTGCTGAAGATCCGGTCCTTCTCCAGCCGGCCGTAGAGATCGAAGGCGGCGTCCGCCGGCAGCCGCAGGTCGCGCAACACCGCGTCCGGGTCCTGCGCGAAGATCGCCCGCGCCCGCGGCAGGTCCACCGTGATCTGGTGCAGCCCGTCCAGCGAGATCGTGAACGTCGCCGCGCCGATCATCAGCAGCACCATCAGCCGCCGCCACCGCGAGCGCGTCTCGTTGACCAGGAAGACGAACGCGACCATCGCGGAGAGCCACGAGAAGAGCGTCAGCATCGCCGGGTACTTATAGACGGCGTTGACGCAGCCGCAGACCAGCGCGCCGGCGAGGAGCAGCAGGATGATTTCCAGGCCGGTGCTCCGAATCCGGACGCGGCCTTCGAGCGCCATGGCGATGACCCACAGCGCGCCGGAGAGGATGAAGAACATCTGGATGATGAGCCGCAGGACCGGGTTGCCCTCGAAATTCGGCGCCAGCGGCCCGAGGCCCGCGGCGACCAGCGTGATCGCGAACGCGATCTGCCGGACGCGCAGCGCGAGGGCGGCGGATTCCGGAGGCGGAGCGGCGCTGGGGATGCGCGGCGCGCGGCGTCCGGCGTCAGTCGTCTTCCGCTTCATGTCATGCGCCGCTCTTCCGCCGGCCGGTCGTTTCCAGAATCCCGATGATGGTGAAGACCGCCACCGTCTGCGCGAAGATGACCAGGATCGCCACGGAGCTGGCCATGTAGTAGAGGACCGTCACGCCGAGCGCCACGGTCGCGGTCACCAGGTAGATCGTCAGCACCGCCTGCCACGGCTTCATCCCCAGCGCCACCAGCCGGTGCGAGAAGTGGTTCGTGTCGCCCACGAACGGCGAGCGGCCGGCCCGGATCCGGATCCACATGACCGTGATCGTATCGAACAGCGGCACGCCGAACATCATCAACGGCACCACGATCGCAAAATAGGGCCGCTCCGCCTGGAAGAAGGTGAACTGGACGGTGAGCACGGCGAGCGAATACCCGATCGTCATCGAGCCGCAGTCGCCCATGAAGAGGCTCGCCGGCGGGAAGTTGAAGACCAGGAACCCCATCAGCGCGCCGATCAGGCAGCACAGCGCGCCGCCGACGAAGTAGTGCACGGTCTGGAACGCCACCACGCTGAAGAACACCGCGATGATCGCCGCCACCCCGGCGCTCAGGCCGTCCATGTTGTCCAGGAAGTTGAAGGAGTTGATCAGGGCCACGATCCAGACCACGGTGATCAGCCCGCGCAGCAGGCGGCTCTCGAAGAAAAGCTCGACGCTGACGCCGCTCAGCACCAGCATCAAGGCCACGCCGGCCTCGATCACCAGCCGCAGCCACGGCGAAAGGCTCCATCGGTCGTCGGCCAGCCCGACCAGGTAGACGATCACGCCGCCGAGGAAGATCATCGCCAGTTGCGGCGCCTTGTCCAGGACGCCCATCACCTGGATCTTCAGGTTCTCCGGGATCGGCAGCGCCGCCGGGAAGTTGGCCGCGCGCAGGAAGAAACAGAACGCCACGGAGATCCAGATCGGCAGCCACAGGCCCAGGAAGATCGCCGTCCCGCCGCCGACCGGCGTCGGCTGCTTGTGGATCATCCGCCCGCCGGGATGCGCGACCAGGCCCAGGCGCGGCGCGTACCGCATCACCAGCAGCGTCCCGAACAGCGAGATCGCCATCGAGGCCGCCACCAGCAGTATCAGGAATCCGATCATTTCAACGTGGCTCGATCAGTGTCCGGTTCACTCGGAATCGCAAGGAAGCACTAGCATTATAGGAACCTGCGGCCCGCCTTTCCACTGCTGCGAGTTGACCAGGCGGGCGGCGGGGTGATTTAATGGCGCAGGTTTCGCGATGAGGAGGGACGGCCTTGGGAACGAAGCTTCTCGCGGTGGAATGGATCGGCGGACTCGACGGCTGCCTGCGGATCATTGACCAGACGACGCTTCCGGGCGAGGTGCGGATGATGGACTGCCGCACGCCGGAGCAGGTCTTCGAGGCGATCCGCCGCCTGCAGGTGCGCGGCGCGCCCGCGATCGGCATCGCCGGGGCGATGGGCGCGGTGCTGGGAATCCGGAACCTCGCCCGTGCGAACTCGCAGGAGATCGTCGCCGAGCTGAAACGCGTGGCCGCGCAGCTCGCTTCCGCGCGCCCGACGGCCGTCAACCTGAGCTGGGCGCTCGACCGGATGGTGCGCGTCGGAGAGGAGAATTCATCGCTCGACGCGGCGGCGTTGAAGCAGCGCCTGCTCGACGAGGCCAAGCGGATCCGCGACGAGGACGCGGCCATGTGCCGGGCCATCGGCGAGCACGGCGCGGCGCTCTTCCGGAGCGGCGACGGGGTGCTGACTCACTGCAACGCCGGCGCGCTGGCGACGGCCGAATACGGCACGGCGCTGAGCGTCGTCTTCGTCGCGCACGAGATGGGCAAGCGGCTGCACATCTTCGTGGACGAGACGCGCCCGCTGCTGCAGGGCGCGCGGCTGACGGCCTGGGAGCTGACGCAGGCCGGAGTCGAGATGACGCTGATCTGCGACAACATGGCCGCGCAGGTGATGCGCGAGGGGCGCGTCCAGCGCGTGATCGTCGGCGCGGACCGCATCGCCGCCAACGGCGACACCGCCAACAAGATCGGCACCTACTCGGTCGCCGTCCTGGCGCACGCGCACAAGATTCCATTCTACGTCGCCGCGCCGTCGTCCACGTTCGACCTCTCGATCTCCGATGGATCGAAAATCCCGATCGAGCAGCGCGCCGCCGAGGAAGTCACGGACGGTTTCGGCCGCCGCACCGCGCCGACGAATGTGCGGGTGTACAACCCGGCGTTCGACGTCACCCCGGCCCGGCTCATCGCGGCGATCGTCACCGAACGCGGGATCATCCGGCGGCCGAACGCGCAGAAAATCCGCAAACATCTTTCAACTTGACCGCGAAACGCGAAAAACGAAAAGCAACGGCATTTTGACCGCGAAAACGCGGAAGCGCGAAAAAGGAAAAAGAAAAACGGAATATCCGTAGTTCTTTTTCGCGCTTTCGCGTTTTCGCGGTCAAATTATTTTTCCCGTTCGGAGTGTCTTCGTGAAAAATGCACCGTTGCATTCCTGGCGGCTGTCGCCGAAGAAGGCCATCGCGCTTCAGACGCGGCTGCGCGATCGGGTCGTGGACTGTCCGATTCGGCCCTGGCCGGAGTTCGTCGCCGGCGCGGACATTTCATACGCGAAGCGGACGAATGACCTCATCGCGGCCGTGGTGGTTCTGCGATTGCCGGGGCTGGAGACCGTGGCCGAAAGCTGGGTCGTCCGGCGCGCGCGGTATCCGTATGTGCCGGGTCTGCTGACGTTCCGGGAGGCGCCCGCGGTGCTGGCGGCGTTCAGGCGGCTTCGGAGCCGGTGGGATGCGGCGATTTTCGACGGGCAGGGCCGCGCGCATCCGCGCGGGATGGGCCTCGCGGCGCACATCGGATTATGGCTCGACGCTCCCACCGTCGGCTGCGCGAAGAGCCGCCTGATCGGCGAGGCCGCCGAACCGGGTCCGGCGCCGGGCGACCACGCGCCGCTCACGCTGGAGGGCCGCGTCATCGGCGCCGTACTGCGGACGCGGCGCAACGTCAAGCCGCTGTTCGTCTCGGCCGGGCACCAATCGAACCTGGCCGATTCGATCCGGCTCGTCATGGCTTGCTGCGCCGGCTACCGCGTCACCGAGCCGATCCGCCGCGCGCACGCTCTGGTCACCCGTTTGCGAGGCGAGACGAAGGACGATTAGAGGGCCGCTGCCCGAACGCTTCCCGGGCCGCATTCAGCTCGTGGCGGCAACGGTGATGTGCAGCTTCATGCCCGGCTTTATGAACTCGCCGCGGATGCCGTTCTCCTTCGCGATGGCGCGCCACTTCAAGGTGCTGCCGAGGAAGCGGCGGCTGATCGCTCCGAGGGTGTCGCCTCGTTTGACCGTGTAGGTCACGACGCGCGCAGCCTGGGCAGGTTGGGCGGGCGCGGCTTGGGGTGCTTGAGTTCCGGCGGTCTCGGCGACCGGCACAGCCGCAGGAGCGTTGAGGTGCGGTTGGACCTTCCGGACCACGAACCCGTCATGGCCGGACCGCACATAAAATATCGCCCCGACCGCCACCGCCGCCACGCATACGGCCAGCAAAATCCAGCTTTTCCGTCCCATTGCACGCCTCCTTCATCAGACTTTTCGCCCATGCGGACGGCATTCGCCGCCGGGGGCGTCGCCGGGCGGAATCCTTCAGGGACAGTGAACCACGCCCGCCCGGGGCGCAATCCTATGGCGCACATTCTAGTACCACGCTTGTGGCAAAAGCAAAAATAGCTCGTGTGACGGGAGGGCGATCAGATTAAAACGAAGCGGGGAAAGGACGATTCCTTTCCCCGCTTCCGCATGGAAACTCGCGCGAACGAATCGGCTAGTGACGGATATGTTCGCGGATCGCCCTGCAATCCTCGCGGAAAGTTTTCATGTTGGCCTCGACGGTTTCGGTGGCGGTCTTCACGGCCTCGCGCGCGGCCGGGATGGTGGCCTTATTGCCGCCCTGAACCGCCGTCAGGAGCGCCTGGAGTTGCGCCACCCGGGCGAGCTCCGACTGAAGGAGCGCCGTCCGATCCGTCAGCGCCTGGCTTATCAGAGGCGCCAGCGCCGGATTCTGCGCGGCTTCTCTAATGGCGTTAGCGATGAGCTGCATCTCCGGCTCACCACCGGGGCCGCCCGGCCTGAAGCGGCCTTCCGGGTTTTCGCCCGGCGTGGTCGCAGGCGTGCTCGTTTGCGCAAACGCCGTCATGCCGCACAGGACTGCCACTGCCACAACCGTCGTCACGAGCTTGCGCATGGCACTTCTCCTTTTCCTGAATTGACCGTCACCCGCTCACCGGCAATCGGTCAGCAAACGCCGTGCCTGTATACTGACCTGATCGGCCTGGAGTCGTAAGCCTCATAATTACCGCCGGTTGCAGCCGTATGCGCCTGGCGGGCTATGGAAGCAGACCGCCGAAAAGTGTAGTCGAATCCTCAACCGCGTGACGGCTCCTGCGACACGGCGACGGACACTTCGCGCGCCGGCCGAGAAGCTAATTGACAGCGGTTGCTCAATTCTATAATCTTAGGTCTGTAAACGGACCCTCTTTGGGAGGAAGGCCAGATTTTGACCCTGAAGCATTTCAGAACATGGACGATTCTCGCCCTGTGCGCCGGCCTGGGCGCGCTGACGGCGTGCTCGACGACCTTCGTGAAGCCGGGCTACGACTTCCAGTCCGTCGGCAAAGTCGCCGTGCTCATCACGATGAACGCCGGCACGCCGGAGCAGCAGCAGCAGGTCGCCGACTTGTTCGCGCTGCACGTCCTTCAGAAAAACTACGACGTGGTGGACCGCCCCAAGCTCGCCGACCTGACCCGCGAAGCCGCGTTCCAGAGCGCTTCCGGCATCACCAGCCCGGAAGGACGCGCGAAGCTGGCCCGGGACAAGGTCTCCGCCGTGATCGTCGTGAACGTGCACATGCCGGTCGGCGAGCATTGGCGCGAACGGTACGGTTACGCGGACGAGGACGAAGTGGATATCACCCTGAAGGCGCAGATGCTGGACGTGCGGACCGGAACGCTGCTCTGGTCCGGCGAGGGAGTCGTCACTCTGAATGCCGTGATGGAAGCGTACGGCATCGAGGCGCCGCCCGCCGTCCCCGGCGTGCCCGTCGAGGAAAAGCCGCCCGCGCCGGTCATCGGCGGCATCGCCGGCGCCGCGCCCGGCGCCACCGCGGGCGAGGCGCTGCAGCCGGAAATGGCCAAATACATCCGGACGGTGATCGAGAGGACATGCGAGGAGCTTCCCGCGCGCGCGGCGGCGGCGAAGTCGCCCGGCACGCCGTAATTCCCTCGTCGGCGAGCGAGGCGCCCGCTAGTGTTCTATCCCGGTGATGCGTTATAAAAGTCACCCTGAGCGCAGCGAAGGGTCTCACACCATAAACCGTTGCGACGCGCTGCGTATGAGATTCCTCGCTTCGCTCGGAATGACCAAAAAATATGCGAGTTATATCTGGGACACAACCTTAGGGCTCCCGTGAAACGCGGGAGTGTGACGGTCAGAATCCGACCTTCGATGGGCGACCTTGATCATGTTGACGCTCAAGACTGAGCCGGCTTTCAAACACGTTCTCTGCGTCTATCCCTACCGCCGCGACCAGCGGGGCGTCGGCTTCGTTCCGCCGCTGGGGCTGGAGTACATCGCAGCCGTTATCGAGCCGTTTGCCGGCAGCCTGGACCTTGTGGACTTGCGCAAGGAATCGCGCCGCACGAGGGATTTTCTCCGGCCGGAGACGGACCTCGTCTGCTTCTCGATCAACTGGGACTGCGATGCCGCGTTCATGCGCGACGAGATCTGCTCCGTGCCTCCGGGGATACTGACCGTCCTGGGCGGCCGGCACGCCTCCGAAGACCCTGAACGCTGGCTGACGCTCTGCCCGAACGCGTCCGTGGTCGTCCGCGGCGATGGGGAAGAAATCGTCGAGGAGCTGTGCCGGGGCGTTCCGCTGGAAAGCATCGCCGGCATCAGCTTCCGCAGGGATGGCCGGACCGTCCATAACGCCGCTCGGAAACTCGGCCCGATCAGTGACGATATCATGCCGTTGCGCCGCCTGCGCCGGCAGCCTTATCCGTTGCACCTCGGCGGCCTCAATTTCGGCATCGAGGTCGAGCTGGTCTCCGGCTCGCGCGGATGTCCGTTCAACTGCACTTTCTGCTCGTTCAGCCGGAACCCCTGGGGCCAGAAGCGCCCGTGGTCCGGCCGGTCGCCGGAGTCCGTGGTCGAGGAACTGGCCGCCGTCTCCGCGCCGGTCGTGACCTTTGTGGACGACCTTTTCACCTGCGATATGGACCGGGTGGAGCGGATCTGCGACCTGATCGTCCAGCGCGGGATTCGCAAGAAATACGTCTGCAATGCGAGGCTCGAGGTCGCCCGCCGCCCGGACGTGCTGCGCAAAATGGTGCGCGCCGGCTTCGTCGGCCTGCTGGTCGGCATCGAGTCCGCGCAGGACAAGACGCTCCGCTCGATGCGGAAGGGGTTCGACACCGCCAAAATCCGGGAATATTGTGCGGTGCTCAGGGAGTACCCCATTTCCCTCCTGGGCTATTTCATCCTGGGGAACATCGGCGAGAGCAAGCAGGAGATGCTCAAGATCGCCCCCTTCGCGCACGAACTGGGACTGGACGCCGTCATATTCTCAATCCTGCAGGCCAGGCCGTATTCGGGCCTGGACGAACTCGTCGCGGCGAACCCCGCCTACCATCTCGCGAAGGACGGCAAGGTCTTCTCGGACGAGCTCTCCATCAAGGAACTGCGCCAGTTGCGAGGCCGCATCAATCGCGAATTCTACACCGCCGGCCAGGTGCTGCAAATCCTGGGCAAAGGGGCCCGCCAGGGAGGTCTCGCTTTTATTCCCGGCCTGCTGCCGCGGCTGCCTCTGCTGTTTCTCCAAATGGCCATGCGCCCGTGGCACAAAGCCAGGAGGCGCTCATACCGGCTCTGAGAAATATCGGCCTGGCCTTCGCGCTGGCCTTAGCCTGCACGTGCGGTGCGCAGACGACGGCGCCGCTCGCGCTCGGCGACTACGACGCCGAACCGCGCGCCGGCGGCCACGTGGATTCCGACTTCCTGGCGCGGCGCCTGGGCGGTCTCGGCGCGAATACGTACATGTGGCTCGTGCAGCACAGCGCCAACGACGGTCATTCGGGCGCTCGGTCCGGGACAGGAATGAAGTAATCGCGAAAGGAACCAACCCGATGGATAGGAGCAAAAGCATCGTCGCATCGCTCCTCGCGGCCCTGCTTACCTCGACGATCCTGGCGGCGGAAGTCAAAATCACTCCGGCCGACCCGCCCGACCTGACCGTTCGCATAGCGGCAGGCGAGACGGCCTTGCCCGGCGGGAAAACCGTTCAGTTCGAAGCGGCGCAGTTCAAATTCGATCCCCCCGAAATCCGCGGGCTGTGCTTCTACGCCAAGGCGCCTCGCAACTTCGCTTCGTGGTACGAGCCTTGGGATCCGTGGCCGAGCCAAGACATGGACACCATAGACTTGAAACCCCACGTCGCCAAGGAGCCGGCAGGCGCCGAGAACGATTCGTCGCGCGACGACAACCTGGGAGCCGCTGTGGATGAAGAGGGCACAATGATCCTCGGCGACCTGTTCCGCCAGGTCATTGCCGATTCGGTGGTCGTCACCAGCGCCGACGGCACCAAGACGTACAAGATGAACGAGGATTATAAATACAACGCCGAATGGGGCCAGATTGCCAATCTCAAGGGCGGCCTTGGCGAGGAATTTAAAGCCGAGCTGAAGGTCGCCTGCAAGTATGCCACGCAGCGGCTCGATCTCGTCCAGGTCGGCCCCGACGGCCGGCTGAGCGTCAAGAAGGGCGCGCCGCGCATAGTCTGCCCGGAACTGCCCGCGCCCGATGCAGGATGCGTGGGCCTTGCCGGCATCTACATCGCCGGCTGGACGGCCGCGGACAATCCTAACTACGACGCCGCCGGCGGGCTTAAGGTCGCCGGCACATACGCCATCACGCCGTACGAGATCTTCCCGATCCAGCCCGCGCCGCCGGTGGCGCCGGTCAATAAGGAGGCCCTCGCGCGGAGCGTGAAGAAGCTCGCCGCCGGCGGGGAACTCAAGATCGCCTTCATGGGCGCCAGTGTCACCGTCGGAGCCGAGGCCCCGGCGTGGTGGGCCGATCTCTGGACCGAGAAGAACCTCGGCTTCCCGAGCCGCGTGGTCGTGGGCCTGCGCAAGCGGTTTCCCCAGGCCACCGTCACGCCCATCGCGGCCTTCCAGGGCGGAACGCAAACCAAGTACGGCCTGGAGGTGATGGACAAGACCGTCATCCCCGCCAAGGCCGACGTGGTGCTCATTGACTTCGGCGGCAACGACGTCTCGGGGCCCATCGGAGGGAAACCGAACAACCCGCCCGAGCAGTTCAAGGCGGACATGCGGGCCATGATTCAGAAGGCCAGGGACGCCGGCGTGGAGGTCCTCGTCATCGTCGGCGAGCGGTCGAACCCGTGGCTCAAGCCCGATGTGTTCAAACGCTGGCCTGCGTACCGCCAGGCCATGCTGGACGTGGCGAAAGAGGAGAACGTCGCTGCGGCGGACGTCTGGACCGAGTTCGCCAACCAGGCTTCGCGCGGCATTCCGCCCTTCTCCCAACTTCACAACTGGCTCAACCACCCCGGCAAGAACGGACACAAAATCTACGCCGATTTGATCTTGCGGTGCTTCGAGTGATACTGTGGCCATTGACTTTCTTACTTGGCGAAACGAAAGGGAGGAGTATCATGTTCGGGAAAATGTTAGCGCTCGGTCTCTCGGCTGTGATGGTCGCTGGTCTGGCGACTTCGGGTTGGAGCCAGGAGAAGCCGACCGTCATCTACACCAAGGACAACGCCCCGGCCGCGCCGAAGCTCGATGAGCTTCCGCTGAAAGACAGCCTCTCGCAATACGGCATGACCTGGAAATTCGAAAAGCCGGCGCGCGTCGGCCAGTTCGTCAACGGCGATTTTTACGTGGTCGGCCCGGTGACGATCACCAAGATTACGCCTCGACCTCTCTACGGCGCTGAGATTCCCGCCGCTGAGCTCGACGAGACGGACAAGCTCCAGCCGGAAAAGAATCGCGTGCGTAACGGCTTCATGCTCAATCCGCCCGCCGAGGACAAAGTCTCTTACGACAGCGGCGTCAAGAACTGGTTTGACCCGGCCCTGATCCAAAGGCTTCCGGTCGCCATGAAGCCGGGCGATTCGCTCGTCTCGACCATCAGCATGAAGCTGGGCGTCGTCCTCCATGTCCCGCTGCAGAACAGCAACGAGACGGAATCGCGCGGCGTGGAGGATTCCAGCCCCGTCAAGGACGCCGCCGTGCTGACCTGCGTCGCCGAGCCGCTGCCGGCCGACGCGTTCCGCCCATCGTTCTGCGACCGCACGCAACAAATCTTCCTGGCGCGCAACCTGAAGCGCGAACTCCTGCCCTCGCTCGTCCGTCCCGCCGACGCGGCCACGATCGAGGAATACGTCCGCTACACCCAGCGCCCGTGGGTCAACACCGGCTTCTTCGGCTTCGAGGAGCCTGCGGACAACATGCCCTGGTACGGCCAGCAGGTCGGCGAATGCACCGGCGACGCCGCGCTGCTCCTCTGCATGGACTTCACTCCCGAGCAAAAAGAGCCGCTGCTCGACAACTTCGTCCAGGTCGGAATTGATCTCGGCGGCATCATCCGCGCCGGGCATTCCGGCTGGCCGGGCTTCGGCGGCCACGGCAGCGGCCGCAAGCTGCCCATCGTCTTCGCGGGGCTGCTCCTCGGCGACGACCAGCTCGCCAACGTCAACAAGTCCTTCCCCAAAGCCGGCTTCGGCGAAGACGAGCAGACCGCCTACGGCGACTGCTGGACCGGGGCCAAAGTCGTCTTCACCGGGCACTCCGGCATTGACGAAGCCACCGGCATCGGCCGCAACTACGTCCGCGGGCCCAACGCCTGGGGTCCCTACGAACACACGCAGCCCTCAACCTGGGGACGAGGCCAGTTGACCAGCGAAGGCTACCGCCGCGCCAACACCAGCTCGGCCTGGGTCGCGCAGGCCCTGGCGCTCCACCTCCTGCACGCCGAAAAAATCTGGAACCACGATGCGTTCTTCGATTACGTGGATCGCTGGATGTACGAAGACGACGCCGCTTCCCGCAAAATCCTCAAAGCCGCCGGCCTCGACTACGACAACGACTATTGCCGCGAAGGCACGTGCTTCTGGACGCAATGGGTGGTCACCATCTGGGCGAAATACCGCACCGCTCCCGGCATGCCCCCGATTGACGGCTGGCGGCAGCAGCACGACGATTCTTACTACCGAACGGCCATGGCCAAAGAACCCAAAGGGCCCGGCCAGTCCGGCAGATAAAATCACCGTCGCGCTGTAAATCGTCCTCGTCCTCGTCCTCGGTCGTGATGAACCGCTGTTCGATGACGAGGACGACGACGAGGACGAGAACGAGAGAGCGTGCGTCGGCGGACCATCCTCCGGAAAAGCCGGGAAACCACTTGACATCTTGACTTCCGGCGGCTTAAGGTTAGGATGCTGTCGGCGCGATGGGGTCGTCGGCCGTGTCCTGCACAAGCAGAAAGCCGACCCGAAAACGCAGAGGGGATCGTTATGTATGGTGGCCCCGGAACTCCCGGTGGAATGGGCGCCATGCCGGTCGTCGCTCACTCCGTCACCGAGTACCTGCACTTCGGCAGCAACTGGATCCACACGGTCATCGGCCGGCTGAGCCGCTACCGCCCGGTGGTGCTTTGCAAACGGACGGTGAACCTGCCGTATTTCCCGCTGGATGCCATCGGCGGCGAGGTGGTCGCGGCTTATTCCGGTCCGCTCAGCCACGCGTATCAGAAGGCGGCCAAAGCCTGGGTCGCGCCGCATTTCCCGGCGTTCCTCCAGGCGGTCGAGCGCCGGCGCGTGGCGCTGCTCCACAGCCATTTCGCTTCCTCAGGGTATGACGACCTTCCGCTGAAGCGCCGGTTCGGGCTGCCCCACGTGATCTCCACTTACGGCGCTGACATCTGGAAGCTCGGCATGCTGGCGGAATGGCGGCGGCGATACGCCGAGTTATTCCGTGAATCGGAGGCGTTCCTGGCCGAGGGCGGCGCGATGCGGGAGAAAATCATCGCGCTCGGCTGCCCGGCCGAAAAGGTGCGCATCCTGCACATGGGCGTGGACCTGGCGAAGGTGCGTTTTATTCCGCGGCAGCCCGGCGCGGACGGCATCATCCGCTGCCTCATCGCGTGCCGCGCCATGGAGAAGAAGGGGCTGATCTACGGCCTGCGCGCGTTCGCCAACGTGGCCCAGCGGCATCGCGGTCTGCGGCTGGACTGCATCTTATGCGCCAAATCGAAGGACAACCTGCGGCTGGTTCACGCGCTCAAGTCCGAAGCCGCAGCGCGCGGCGTCGCCGACCGCGTGACCTGGTATAGCGGCATGCCCTATGACGAATATCTGCGCTTCGCCGAACTGGCCCATCTGTACCTGGCGCCGAGCGTGATCGCCGCCAACGGCGACGCCGAGGGCGGCTGTCCGGTGGCGGTGATCGAACTCAGCGCGGCGGGCATGCCGGTCCTCGCCTCGCGGCACTGCGACATCCCGGAGGTCGTGCTCGACGGCGTGAGCGGTTACCTCGCCCCCGAGAAGGACGTGAACGCGCTGACCGACCGCCTGGAGTCTCTGGTCACGCATCCGGAGAAGTGGCCCGAGATGGGCCGCGCCGGACGCGCGCACGTCGAGGCTAAATACAACGCTGCTTTCCTGTCGGGAGAGCTGGAGAATCTCTACGACGGGTTGCTATAATCCTCCGTGGTCTGCCGGACGGTAACACGGCGTTCGTCCTGGGCGTTCTCGTCCTCGTTCTTGAATGGATGGGACTACGACCGGCCCACAAAGCTTAAGGGATCCAACATGATGAAAGAGACAACGATGGCGATGGTCACAGTGGCGGGGCTGGCGGCTGCGGCTTGGGGCGCGGTGCTTACGCCGGCAGATGTAAAGCTGGAGGGTATGAAGCTGACGATCATGCCGCTGCACGAATCGGTGATGATCGCGTCCCTCCCCGTGACTCACGGCCGCTGGGATGGCGAGCTGAAGGCCGGGCCGCTCTCGTACGACGGCCCGGTGATGCTGCCGGGCGTGGCGTGGGTATCGGGCGCCTTGCGGCCGAAGTCGCTTGTCGTGACGCCGGCCGACAAACCCCAGGTCAAGCTGGTCGAGGGCGCCGATTATGCGGTGGACTGGGATTTGTGGAGCGTTGCAGGGCTGCCCGGCAGTCCGTACGCGGGACGCAAATGTCACTTCGAATATGATTACACCAAGACACGGTTGGACCTCATGGAGCGAACGGCCGCCGGAAAAGTGGTCCTCAAGAAGGGCGTCGAAGACAAGTGCGAGCCGCAGTTGCCGGAGGCCGATGCCGGGGCGACACCGCTGCTCAGCGTCTATCTGCCGCCCAAT
The DNA here is from genome assembly GCA_052139675.1 of Candidatus Brocadiia bacterium. GTDB lineage: Bacteria > Planctomycetota > Brocadiia > CAIUPP01 > CAIUPP01 > JBEKCB01. Next base: position 31,902 of record JBKQWE010000003.1, on the reverse strand, counting down.
ACGATGAAGTTGACGATGGAGAACATCAACCTGATCGATCCGGCCTATAAAGGCGTGCCGCCGGTCGCGAACAGGGCGGTGCTGCAGACCGCGCGGGACAAGATGGCCGCGGGCAAGCCGGTGACGATCGTGTTTCTCGGCGACAGCATCACGGCTCAGACGGCGGCGGATTTCCGCGACGGCAAGGGATCGTATGTGGACCGGTTTGTAAAATGGCTGGAGATTATGTATCCACAAAGCAAGGTGGTGGTGACGCCGAAAGACAAGGTGGTCCAGGCGGCGGATAGGCAGATCGTCGTGGTCAAGGCCGGCGTCGGCGGCGACGACACGCCGCGCGCCCTCCAGCGGTTCGCCGCGGACGTGACGGCGCACCGACCGGACGTGGTGTCCATCATGCTTGGGGTGAACGACAATAACCGTGGGCAAAGCGGCAACAGCGTGCCGCCGGCGGCGTACAAGAAGAACCTGGAGACGATGGTTGACAAGGCTCAGGCGAGCGGTGCGGCAGTGATCTTGATGACACCGAGCATGAAGAATCTGAAATGGACCGCGACAGTGGGGAACATGGGCGATTACGCCGCGGCCATGCGCCAGGTGGCCCAGGCAAAGCACTGCTGCCTGGTGGACAATTACCGTGGGTGGCAGGATGCAGGCCGGCAAGGGTTGAATTATATGGTTCTCCTGGGGACGTGTCTGAATCATCCAATTGACCGGGGGCACCAGATTTTCTTCAAGGGACTGGTCGCGGCGTTTGAGAAAGATGCAGCGAATGATTGATTATGATAAATCCCGTTAGCAACTACGGAAACCGCCACGGAATCTTTACCAAATACCAACTCTGGCTCAACGTGTTTTTGCTGGTCATTGCGGGAGGCCGCGCCTAGGTACTACTTACTTATGTGGGGTAGACTTCTGTGCCATGAGTACACGAAGAAAAATCGATCCTGCCATCGCAAAGCCGCTCGCCGAAAAAATCCGTGCCATTGGCAAGACGGCAAAAAGCGAAGAAGATGTCCGGCTCAACGTGGAGGCAGAGCTGAAGCAGTATTTGGCTCAACTCGGCATTTCCACGCAAGCCCGTTACGAGCGTCCCATTACCTTGCTCAAAGGCACGGGAAGCGCTGACGCCGTCTATGGGTTCGGGATCATCGAGTACAAGCGACCTGGTGTTCTCGCCACGGACAGCGGCCGAAATAAAGTCATCGAACAACTCTCTTCATATCTAGCAGGTCAAGCGCGTGAGTATGGCCTGAAGAAACAACGTGAAGCCGCTAAGAGAATGCTCGGCATCGCCATAGATGGTGAACAGATCATGTACCTGCGCTTCGCCTCGTCGGAAAACCGGGCTAAGTTTTTCCAGCCGATTTCGCTCAACACGCAGTTGAACTTCGTTCGCACGAAGGAACTGCCGCGCGGCGGGTTTCAAGTCGTTGGACCAATGCCGATTGACGAGGCCAGCGTAGACTGGCTTCTTTATTCGCTCCAGTTCTTCCAGCGCCGGGCGCTTGAACCGCACGCGCTGGCAGAGGTTTTCGGCCCCGATGGTGAAATCGCGTCGAAGGTGGTCAATGCGCTATATCACAAAATGTTGAGAACTAAAGACCGCCGTGTCGAAACATTTTTCAAGCAGTGGGACATGATTTTTGGAATTATCTATGGCCAGGAACTTGAGCGTAGTGACACTGTCGCTCGTGAGCTTGCGAAGCTCTACAAGATCGAGGACAAGCCTGATCTCAAGAAACTCCTTTTCGCCGTCCACACCTATTACGTACTCTTGATGAAAATGCTCGCGGCCGAACTCATCTCCTTACAGCAAGGCTCCTGGTTCGCCTCGTTCACCGCCGACATCGAGGCCGCCGGCGACGACTTGTTGAAATTCAAGGTTGAGAACCTCGAAAATGGCGGCCACTTCAAGCAGTTCAACATCATCAACTTTCTCGAAGGCGACTTCTTTCGGTGGTATCTTGACGTCTGGGACCCTTCTATCGCTCAGAACATCCGTCACATCGCGATTTCGCTCCAGCAATTCGAGCCCGCGACGGCGACGATAGACCCTGACGCAACACGCGACCTACTAAAAAAGCTTTACCAGTATCTTATGCCGCGACGCGTCCGCCACGACCTCGGTGAATACTACACGCCCGATTGGTTGGCCGAACGCCTTATCAATCAAATCGGTTACGACGGCAATCCCGACAGGCGCGTTCTTGACCCCTCTTGTGGCTCCGGCACGTTTCTTTCACTCTGCATTCGGAGAGCTTTCGAATACGCAGACCGCTACCTTGTACGCCCCGATGAGCTGGCGCATAAGATCCTTACCAACATCGTCGGTTTCGACCTGAATCCGTTGGCGGTCATCGCCGCCAGGACAAATTTCCTGTTAAGCCTTGGCACACTCATCAAAAAACTTCCGCAAGTCGAAATCCCGGTCTATCTTTGCGACTCTATTCTGACACCCGCGGAGTTCTCAAAGGAAGGCGGCCTGAAGTTCAGGCCCAGCGACCGCAGAGTTGATACTTGCGTAGGCTCATTCTGGTTCCCGGCGGCCGTCATCGATAAGGGCAAAATCGAAATCGTCTGCAGCCTGCTTGAGGAATCCGTCCTTTTTAATCGCACGAGGTCGCAGTTCATTGAAAAGCTGCGCTCGGGGATCGGCCCGCTTGGTGCCGAGACCGAGAAGATTCTGGCCTATCTTTTCGCTCGCATCGCCGCATTGAACGCGGAAGGACGCAATGGCATCTGGGCGCGCTTTCTTAAGAACCAGTTCGCGCCCGTCTTCGTCGGCAAGCAGAGCTTCGACTACGTCATAGGCAACCCGCCCTGGGTCAATTGGCAAAGCCTCTCCGACGACTACCGCGCAAAGACGTGGCCGCTCTGGGCAAAGTATGGCCTTTTTTCACTGAAAGGCCAGGCGGCGAGGCTTGGCGGCGGCAAGAAGGATTTGGCGATGCTCTTCACCTACGCGTGTCTCGATAATTACGTCAAAGATAAAGGGCGCCTCGGCTTCATTATTACGCAGACCCTCTTCAAGACCAAGGGCGCAGGCGATGGCTTTCGTCGTTTTCAATTAGGGAAAGGCGCGCCATTCCAAGCCCTCCAGGTGGACGACCTCAGCGATTTCCAGCCGTTCGAGGGCGCGACAAACCGCACGGCCATTGTTACCTTCCAGAAAGGAAGACCGACCAAGTATCCCTTGCCTTACGTGTATTGGCGCAAGAAGGCAGGGCAATCCGTCAATCTCGACGACGACCTTGACGTGGTGCTGGATAAGATTGAAACCAAACGTTGGCAGGCGCAGCCTATCAATCGCGACGAACCACGAAGCCCTTGGCTCACAGCGCGTCGAAAAGCCCTCGAAGCTGTGCAAAAGGCTGTCGGGCAATCCGCATACCGAGCTTACGCTGGCTCATGCACGTGGGCGAATGGTGTCTATTGGCTTGAAATTACCGGCAAGAACAACGCGGGCCAGGTCATCGTCCGCAACCTCAGCGATGTCGGCAAACGCGAAGGCATTGAACGAGTCGAGGCAGCGCTGGAACCAGACTTGCTTTACCCGTTGGTGCGCGGCCGCGATGTTGGGCGATGGCGGATGGAGAGTTCCGCGCAATTGCTTAACGTTCAAGACGCAATGGAACGCCAAGGCTATGATGAGGAATGGCTCAAGAGCAAGCTACCTCTGACTTACACCTTCTTGCTGAAGTTTGAGAAACTCTTACGCCAACGCTCTGGCTTCAGGAAATACTTCTGCAACGAAAGAGGCAAGCCGTTTGCGCCGTTTTATTCGCTCTACAACATAGGCGAGTATACGCTTGCACCGCACAAGGTGTGCTGGCGGGAACAGGCGGACTTTTTCACCTGTGCCGTCAGCGGGAGCGCCAAAATCGCGGGCAAGAGCAAAGTCGTCATTCCCGACCACAAGTTGATGTTCGTTCCGCTCCAGGACAGAGAGGAAGCACACTTCGTCTGCGCAATGCTCAGTTCTTCCATTAGCGTCCTTGTCGTCAAAAGCTACGGACTGGAAACACAAACTTCTACGCATGTTCTGGAGTACGTCCGATTGCCTAAGTATGATGAGAAGGAAAAAGCGCACAAGCGGTTGGCGGAATTAAGTGCAGCAGCTCATCAAATCGCAGCTGAAGCCACGAAGCCCGGGCAGACGCGGCTGGGGCGGGTAGAATCCGAGATAGATGAGCAGGCCGCTGCCGTTTGGGAGATCACGGCCTCCGAACTTCGCGATGTTCAGTCGAGCCTTGCAGACTTACGGTGAAATAGATCACTGCAATGTTGGGAAGTGGCGTAGAGAACAGGGGAGAACCGGGGACAGGCACCTATTTTTGCATTGTACGAACTGAGGTGCAACATGCGGTGGCGGGTTTGGGCGGTTGTTACGCTGCTGATCTCCGTGCCGGCGTGGTCGGCGACTTACTCCGTGTCGCAGATGAACCCGCAGGCTTCGGATGAGGGGCCCGGGTCGGCTGAGCGGCCGTGGAAGACGATGGGCAAGGCGGCTGAGATGCTCCAGCCGGGCGACCGGGCCATTGTCCATGCCGGGGTCTATCGCGAGTACGTCGAGCCGCGGAACTCGGGGCTGCCCGGCGCGCCGATCGTGTACGAGGCTGCGCCCGGCGAAAACGTCGTGGCGACCGGCGCGGACGTCGTGACCGGCTGGCGGCGCATCGAGGGTGCGCGGCCGATTTACGAGGTGGCATGGCACAGCGATTTCATCATTGACACGATCAACGGCCGTCCGATCCGCCATCACCCGAACGACGCGGAGCATGTGCGCAGCGGACGCGCCGAGCAGATGGTCGTGGACGGCGAGGTCTGGGATTATCCGCAGATTCAATTGAGCCTGGCCGACATGTCGCCGGGGACGTTTTTCCCGGACCCGGAGAACGGGCGGCTCTGCCTGTGGCTGAAGGACGGGTCGAACCCGGACGCTCACCGGATCGAGGCGTGCACGCGCGGGATGATTTTCGGGTCGAACCCGTGGGCGCGCCCGAAGGGGTTCGAATACGTGTGGGTGCGCGGGTTCACGTTCCGTTACGCGGCGACGTTTCCGCAGCGGCCGGCGGTCTGGCTGCTCGGGAAAGGGAATCGGCTCGAGGACTGCGTGGTGGAGTGGATGGCCGGCGGCGGCGCGCTGGTGGGGCCGGAGGACGGCGTGATGCGGGGCTGCACGGTCCGCCGCTGCGGGCACGTCGGCGACGGCGCGTACGGGAGGAACTTTCTCAACGAGGGGGATGTCTGGGAGGAAAACACGCGCAAGCCGATCAACCGGAACTGGGAGGCCGGCGGGGCGAAGCTGACGGCCTCGCGCGGCGGCGTGTTCCAGCGGTGCGTCTTCCGCAACAACGGCGGGCCGGGGCTCTGGTTCGACGTGGACGTGGCGGATGTGGTGGTGCGGGAGTGCCTGTTCGAGAATAACGAATGCTCGGGGCTGTCCGTGGAGATCAGCCGCAACATTTACGTGCTCAACAATGTTTTCGTGCGCAACGGCCTGCGCTTGCCGGGGATCTGGGCGGACGCCGGGTTGACGCTGGCGGAGAGCCGCAATTGCGTGGTGGCGAAGAACCTGCTGGTGGGCAATCGGGACGGCTTGTCGCTGCACGAGCAAGGGCCGCGATATCTCGACGAGCCGGGACTCGACAAGGGGCCGTTCCTGAACTCGGGGCACGTGATCGCGGGGAACGTCTCCGCGTTCAACGCGCAGTACCAGCTCGGGCTCTGGTACGATACGCCGTTTTTCGGCCGGCATCCGGCGGACCTGGAGGCGTTCAAGAGCGAGAGCGCATTCGAGGAGTCGGTGCGGGCGAAGGAGCCGGCGCGGTGGTTCGACCCGCTCAAGCAGGGGATGATTATTGACGGGAACCTGTATTGGGCCGGGCCCGGGGAAAAGGGATTCCTCTACGGCGTGCCGTGGCGAGTGCGGCACCGGGAATGGGGCGGCGCGGACCTGGCGGGGTTCAGCGCGGCGACGGGCTTCGAGACGCACGGCATCCTGGCCGACCCGGGGATCGAGGAATCCGAGTCGGGCCTGCCGCGGCTCACCGCCGATGGAGCGGCGCGGAAGGCGCACGTCGGGCCGGAGGAAGCTCTGCCGCAAGCCCGGTGATCCAGCGCGGGGCGGCTGCGGCTGGGTTCGTTTTTTCAGATGGAGAAGGGAGATTCATCGTCCTGGTTCCGTCCGGTCCACGGCGCAGTCGGGTTCGTTTTTTTTCAGATGGACGCGCAGGAGGACCTGTTCTTCGCCCCGGCCCGTAATACCGGCAATGAATGGTCAATACGCGGGCCATGCGCCGGCAGTGCGACGCCATTCCGACCCGTCCCGGCCTCATTGAAGCGGCATGAAGGAGGCAAGCATATCAGGATTAGTCTGATTGTTTCACGTGAAACAATTTGGAAAAGGTCTTAGAATTCCGGGGCGGCCTGAGAGGCGGCGCGGCGGGCAATGGCCCGTTCGACTCGCTGCGCTCGCTCAAGGCCATTCGATTCGCTTGCCTCCCGGACCCGCCGGCCTTAAAATGCAACTCGCCTCGCCCGCTGTCCGGCCGAAGGCCATGAGCGAGCGAAGCGAGTCGAATGGCTGAGGATCCAGGACTTGAACCTGGAATGCCTGATCCAGAGTCGGGTGCCCAGGCCAATAAAGACAAGGCTTTTCCGCCTCACTTTGCCGACACTTTGCCAAAGGACGCTGACCTGCGCTCCGTCGCCGACGCCTGGCCGGACCTTCCCGCGCCGATCAAGGCGGGCATCGTGGCGATGGTCCGGGCGACGCTCGGAAGGTAAGGCTGCCAGCGGCGCGTGAACCTTGCCTCAGCCGCGATCCGTCACAGGTACGCGGAAGTGACGGCCAGGGCCGGAAGACGGCGCTGCTCATGGACCATCGGGGCGGGTCTTACCTTCCGGGGCGGTTCATGCGGGGCGCGTTTGTCGGAAGGGGTTGACCTGCCGGGGCGAGAGGGGTAATCTACTGCCAGATGTGCCGAAGCCGGCACAAAGACCGTCATTCGCACGGCTTACCGTCCCGTTCTCTTTCACGCGAGGGTGCAGAAGCGAGGATGCAACGCCGTGACGAATCCGCTTGAAGCCTACCTGAAAGAACTGCGCGACATTCGCGGCACGGGCGCTGCCGTTGCCGAAACTTCCTTCTATCCCGCCCTGTCGAGCCTGTTGAACGAAATCGGCAAGACCCTCAAGCCCAGAGTCCGTTGCGTTGTCAACCCGGCGAACCGTGGCGCGGGCCTGCCTGACGTTGGGTTGTTCACGGCGGACCAGATTCGGAAGAACGATCCGAACCCGATGCAAGGCCAGCTTCCCGCCCGTGGCGTGGTGGAAGTCAAAGGCCCTGCCGAAGACGTGAAGAGGATCGCTCGGAGTGAACAGGTCAAGCGGTACTCCGCGAAGTACGGCGTTGTGCTCGTCACCAATTACCGTGACTTCCTGCTGCTTGGGCGCGACGCCCAGGGCAACCCCTTGCCGATGGAGGCGTACACGCTGGCCGGCGACGAAGCGGCCTTCTGGCAGGCCGCCGGGCATCCTCAGAAGACCGCCGACGAACACGGCGCGCGGTTCTGCGAATATCTGGCGCGCGTGATGCAGTCCAACGCGCCGCTGTCCGCGCCGCAAGACCTGGCCTGGTTTCTCGCGTCCTATGCGCGCGACGCCAAGGCCCGCGTCGAAACCCACAAAGACCTGCCGACGCTGGCCGCCGTGCGCGGCGCGCTGGAAGAAGCCCTGGGGATGAAATTCACCGGCGACAAGGGGGAGCATTTCTTCCGTTCAACGCTGGTACAGACGATCTTCTACGGCGTCTTTTCGGCATGGGTGCTCTGGCATCGGGAGCGCCCCGAACGAACCGACGATTTCAACTGGCATGAAAGCGCATTCTCTCTGCGTGTGCCCTTCATCCGCGCCCTGTATGAACAGGTCGCCACGCCCAGGAAGTTGGGCGACCTGGGGCTTGTGGAAGTCCTGGACTGGACAACCGGTGCCTTGAACCGGGTGGACCGCGCCGCCTTCTTCCAGAAGTTTCAGCGTGAACATGCCGTCCAGTATTTCTATGAGCCGTTCCTTGAAGCCTTCGACCCGGAGTTGCGTAAGGAGCTGGGCGTCTGGTTCACGCCGCCCGAAATCGTCAAGTACCAGGTTGCTCGCGTGGACACCGTCCTGCGTGAAGAGTTGGGCCTTGCCGATGGCCTTGCTGATCCCAACGTGGTCGTGCTGGACCCCTGTTGCGGGACGGCGGCGTATGTCCTGGAAGTGCTGCAGAGGATCGCCGAAACGCTGAAAGCCAAAGGCGGCGACGCTCTGGTTGCATCGGACTTGAAGAAGGCCGCCATGACGCGGGTATTCGGATTTGAGATTCTGCCCGCCCCCTTTATCGTGTCGCACCTGCAATTGGGCCTGATGCTTCACGATTGGGGCGCACCGCTGTCGGCCACGGGGAATGAGCGCGTCGGCGTGTACCTGACCAATTCTCTGACTGGCTGGGAGCCGCCCAGGGAACCGAAGCAGACGGTCCTGGCGTTCATGGAAGAACTGCAACAGGAAAAGGACGCCGCCGAGAAGGTAAAGCGCGAAGCGCGAGTGCTGGTGATTTTGGGCAACCCGCCGTACAACGCCTTCGCCGGCGTCAGTCCCGAAGAGGAGCAAGGGCTTGTCGAGCCGTACAAGGAAGGGCTGAACAAACCGACCGCCGCCGGGGGCTGGGAAATCAAGAAATTCAACCTCGACGACCTGTATGTCCGCTTCTTCCGACTTGCCGAGCGACGTATTGCCGAAATGACCGGCAAGGGCGTTGTGTCCTTCATTTCCAACCTCTCGTACCTCAGCGACCCATCCTATGTCGTCATGCGGCAGCGATTCCTGGGGGAGTTCGACAAGCTGTGGTTCGACTGCATGAACGGCGACAGCCGCGAAACCGGCAAGCTGACGCCGGACGGAGAGTCGGACCCGTCGGTATTCTCTACCGATTACAACCGCGAAGGGATTCGTGTCGGCACGGCCATTTCTGTGGTCGTCCGCAAGGAGAAGCGCGACAGGGAACCCGTCGTCCGATTCCGGCATTTCTGGGGCGTTACAAAGCGTCAAGCCCTGCTGGACAGTTTGGCCGCCAAGCGGATTGACGCCGTGTACACGACGGCCACGCCCTGCAAGGAAAACCGCTTTTCTTTCCGCCCGGAGAAGGTCGAATGCTATTACATGAGTTGGGCGGCCGTTAACGAGATATCCGAATTGCGACCCTCTTTGGGAATTCTTGAGAATCGAAGGAACGCTCTCATAGATATTGACAAGGTTTGTCTTGAGCGACGAATGGAGCAATACCTCAACCCGGAAGTTGAATGGGAATCCCTGACTGCATCCGGCCTAACGTGTGACGCCGCGCGCTTCAACGCAAAGAATGCACGGGCAAAGATACTTTCAAGAGAAAGCTTCGACGTCTCACGGTTGCGCAGAGTTCTTGTAGCACCGATGGACTACCGTTGGTGCTACTACACTGCCGTCAGACCGATCTGGAACGAACCGAGGCCAGCGCTCGAAGAGCAGGTTCGCGCCAAAAACACCTGTTTCATGAGCCGGCGTAAATGGGTTGGTGATCCATCCGCACTGCCCTTCTGCCACACGACCACCATCGGCCTTCAGCATTCGCTGCACAAAGACGCCTATTATTTCCCGTTGCTTCTTATGCCGAGCGCCAAAGCCAAGAAGACGGGCGGCCAAGGTTCATTCTTGGGCGCGCCGTCCAGCGCGGCCCCGAAGGCGAATCTTTCCGCCGCCGCCCGCGCGTACCTGGCCGGACTTGGCGTCAAAGACCCCGACGCCGGGGCGGACGCGGCAGGAACGATTTGGCTTCACGCCCTGGCCGTGGGGTATTCGCCGGCGTACCTGAGCGAAAACGCCGACGGAATCCGGCGCGATTGGCCGCGCATTCCTCTGCCCGACACGCGCAAGGCGCTGGAAGCGTCCGCAGCGTTGGGCCGGCAAGTGGCGGCGTTGCTCGATACCGAAGCCGACGTGTCCGCCGTCACGGCGGGCAACCTGGAGCCGATCTTCCGAACCGTGGGCGTCCTGACGAAAGTGGGCGGCGGCAACCTGGACCCGGACGCCGGCGACCTGGCCGTTACCGCCGGTTGGGGACACGCGGGCAAGGAAGGCGTCACCATGCCGGCGAAGGGACGGATTGTGCAACGCCCGTATGACAAGGCGGAACTGGAAGCGTTGCGGAACGCCGCCGAAGCGCGCGGGCTTTCGCTGAGCAAGGCCATTGCCCTGTTGGGAGCGGAAACCTGCGACGTGTACTTGAATGACGTGGCGTACTGGAAGAACATCCCCGCGAACGTGTGGGAGTATTACATCGGCGGGTATCAGGTAATCAAGAAGTGGCTGAGCTACCGCGAACAGGAATTGCTCGGCCGCGCCCTTCGGGCCGAAGAAGCCCGCGAAGTAACCGGCATGGCCCGTCGCCTGGCGCGGATCGTCCTTCTGCAACCGATCCTGGACGCGAACTACACGATTGCGAAGGCCCACGCCTACGCTTGGCCGGGTACTGACCAGACGGATAAAGGAGGAACTGCCGACAGAACGTAAGGAACGCGCAACATACTGAGAAGCTCGATTCAGAGCTTTGGTGTCTCAGCAAACAAACCACTACTTCCGGCCTTCGGGTCGGAAGCTCACAGGAGACAGCAAGGCACTGGCCGATGCTCCCGTTTTCGGGAGCGTCGCCGTGTCTGCTTTCCTGTGAGAGGCCGTAGTGGGCCTGTTTGCTGGGAGCGGTCCGGTTGACGCTCCCGATTCTTTTAACTCAAAGGAGAGTCCTATGACCGACCAGGAAAACGCGCGGCTTAGAGAGGTGCTGAAGACCATCGTGCCCAAAATTCTCCGGGACCGTGACCGCCGGATGAGCGAAGAGGATACGAAGATCGGCTTGATCGATCCTGTCCTGGAGGCTCTGGGATGGAACGTCCGGGATTGGGATGAGGTTCATCATGAGTTCAGGGCCAAGGCCGGCGACAATCCGGTGGATTACGCCCTGAAGATTAAAGCGAAGCCCAGGCTTCTTATCGAGGCCAAAGCCCTGGGCGAGAACCTGGGGGACCGCAAATGGATTATCCAGGTGCTGACCTACGCCACGGCGGCTGACGTGGAATGGCTCGTGCTGTCGAACGGGGATGAGTACCGGTTCTACAAGGCGACCGCGCGGGGCGAGGCCGAAGAGAAAGAATTTTGCCGGATACGCCTGTCTGAAGCGAATGAAGATGACACAGTCAACGCGCTGGCTTTGTTATCGCGCAGCAATTTAGACGGACCCCTGATCGAGGAACAGGCGACCGCCCACTTCGTGGATCACCGGGTGAAGGCCGCGTTGCGCGAACTGCTGAATCCCCCGGAGAAGGGCATGGTCAGTCTTGTCCGCAAGAAGGTTCCCGAACTAACGCGCAATGAGATCATTGCTTCGTTCGCCCGGCTGGACATCAAGATCGATTCGAAAGTTTCGCAGCGGGACTCCGGCGGCGGCGAGGACGGGGGTGGGGGCAGCGGCGAGGAAGGCGGCGGGGGCGGCCTGGCCAAGCTGGTCGAGGCTGGCATCTTGACGGCGTCTCAGAAGGTGTTTGCACAGTACAAAAACACCGAGTTGGAGGCGACCGTTTTGCCCGATGGTGGGATTGAGTTCCGTGGCGCCCGTTACTCAACTCCTTCCGCCGCCGGAGTGGAGGCCAAGAGGACTGTCACAGGCGAGGAAATGTCCACGAACGGCTGGGACTTCTGGCAGGTCCGGGATTCGGGAGGGCAGGTCCATAAACTTGGAGACCTGCGTACAGCCTCGAAAGGGAAAGAGGCGTGACGAGATTCTGAAAGGAGGGCGCGAATGAAAAGCGAGATGGAAGGCAACACGCCGGAAGAATGGGCCGGTCAGCCGGCCCCCGCGGCACCGACAGCAGGGACCGCCAGGACGAGCGCGTTGATTAACTGCCCCGATTGCGACCGGCAGATTTCCCGCCTCGCGCCGAGTTGCCCGGGGTGCGGTAGGCCGATGAATCAGCAAGGCACGCCCACGGTCCAGCCGACGACAATGATCGAGCGGACCTCAAAGCGCTACAAGAAGCAGATGGCCATCGGGGCGATGATCTGCGGCCTCGGCGTCATCGTCGCAGTTGTCGGAGGCGTGCTGAGTGAACGCGGTGATTACGTGAGGGAAACGCCCCATCCCGTTCTAATTGTCGGCGTGCTCATCATGGTCATCGGCTGCGCAAAAGGCGTCGTCGCGGCTTTGCAGGCTTGGTGGCATCACGGGTGAGAGGTGAAATGTGGGCCACGCCGATCTCGTCCCTTCAGAAACGTGCACCCGCTGTTCTAAAAGCATCGGGCCGAAACAGAAGGCTTGTCTCTGGTACGGTGACATCGTTTGCTGGGGCTGTCATTTAGCGCTGAACCGAGAAAAGAAGAAACGCGACAGTTGGTACATACCTTTCATCCTGGAAGATGAATCTGCGACGCCAAGGCAGCTCGCAATTCTTGCGAAGCTCGGCGTTGAAGTGGATCCCGAAATAACGTGGGATCGGGCCGTGGATTTGACCCGATCTGCCCTTGTCACCGACCGCCTCAAGCACTATCTGAATGGGCTTTGGCTGAGGTTAAAAGGTCATCACTTGCGCGAATATGGAGTGACGCAAGAACAAGTCCATGCGCTCGCCGAAAGAATCAGGAGGCGCGCCCCTTCTCTGGCCGAAGATGTGAATGATCTGCTCGCTGCATTTCCGCATAGCTCTGATTTTCTTCGCCACTCGACCGAAGACACAGGCACAAGGATGAAACGCCTTCTCGACGAAGCATTCGGAAAGAAGCCTCGTTCGGCACCAGAGGTTTGGGACGGCCGGTTTCAAGGATAGACGATGGTGAGAGATACCTGCGTATGGCAGAGGCGCCCAGATGCTGGCAGCTTCAGAAGCGCAGGGACAGTCAAGGCGGCCCAAGGCAGTGACCCGCTCCACTGTTCCTGGCCTGGAATGCTGCGATACCGCGCCGAGGCTGAGGCAGGCCAGGCGGAAAGCAAATAGGCTTTAGAAACAAGGAGGGTACGCGATGAGGGCCGCATTGTGGACTGTCGCGCTTTTGGGGATGACAGCGGCGCTATCTTTTGCGGGCGAGGGGCCTCAAGTGAAGGAGGACTCCACCCCCGTTCAGGTCAAAACACTCGACGGAAAAACCTATGACCAGGTCCGCGTCATCTCCAAAGGCATTGACACGGTCCTGCTCGGCTACGCGGATGGGGATGCGTTGGGTGCCGTTCGGTTATCGCTCGACGCGCTTTCCGACGAAACTAGAAAGGGTCTCGGTCTCCGCATACGCGAAGAGCAGAAAGCCTATCTGGAGGCGCAGGCGCAGAAAGGCCTTGTCCGCGACGGGGAAAAGTGGGTCACCGCCGAAGAAAAGAAGAAGCGCGAGGAGGACGCCGCTGCCGTTAAGGCCGCCGCCGAAAGAGCCGCGAAGGATAAAGCAATTGCCGAGAAACGCCGTGCTGCCTTCGAAGCCAAATTAACCGAACTCGTCCCGGATTGGAAGCAGATTACCGCGAAGCCGGGCTTTCAGCAATTTCTCCAGGGCAAGACGGCTGATTCGGAGATCGCCAAGACCAACATTACTTATGGCATGCTATACCAGAAGGCTTTCGACAAAGGAGACGCCGCCGGTGCCGCGTGGGTCTTCGAGGAATGGCGCGACAACGAAAAGGAACTTCTTAAATCAAGCGTACAGGGCGTTCCTTCCCGTGGCGGATACTGATGTCATCGTCCCGTGGCGGCATTTACAGCCGCGTGTCCACCGCTGCGGCCGAAGAGAAACCCCTGTGTCGGCAGGGGTTTTTTGGAAACGAGCGTAGTCAAATCAGGCGGTCAGCGCAAACTGTCCGCGTTCCACCTTCTTGAACCGGGCATCGGTGCCTTTCTTCTGAACCTCCCTCAAGATCGCGGCGTACAACGTGGCCGCTGGCGTCTTGCCGTCGGTCGTCCAGAGCTTTTGCTCAAGGACGGCCTTTACCACGTCGCGGCAGTTCATCGGCTCGCCGGTCTCCTGCATGACCTGGATCGCGGCGTCCACCAGACCCAGGCGTTTCTCTTCGCCCCGGGGCGCGCCCTTTTCGCGCACGTTGCGCCCGGACGCGGTCTTGGTAGCTTTGGGCGCGGCGGCCTTCCCGTGCGCGCCGTGGGCGGCCTGCGGCGCGTTCGTGTCGGGAGCGCTTGCGCGCCCCTCTCGGTGGACGGCCAGACGGCCCGCGTCGGCCACGGTGATCGTCTTGCCGCCTGCGGTCGTGACCGTGATCTTGCCCTTCTCGCCCACGCCCGTGACCGTTACCTGGACCGCGTTCTTCCCGACCGCCAACGTGTACGTCTCACCGACCTTCACGTTCTCGAGCTTCATCGCACGTCCTCCCAAACGGTTCCTGCTGCTTCGTCTCGGCCAGCCCATTGCCGGCCGCCATCCCCGCCCACCGTTTTTTCGGTGGGCGGAAGGGCGGTCGTCTTATGTTTTCCTTCCTGCGCGCGCCTCGGCCACGCGCTTCCAGACGAACTGCTCGTCCTGCTGCGCGAGCTGCGCCAAGACCTCGACCAGGGACCTGCGCACGGCGGCCAGGTCTCCAACCAGAGCGAAGGTCAATCCGTTCTTCCCCGCATACCGCCGATGCATTCGCGTCTCAAGGCGGATCATGCGCAGAAGCGCGCCGACGTCGTCCTGCGCCATGCGATAGGCATCCTTCACGTCCACGTGCCCTTCGAGTGCATCGTCCGTCTTCCGCGTTCTCATCGAGACCTCCTATTCCGGGACCGTAACCCAGACCTCGCGGCCATCCGCGTCCATGTGCCGATACCTCGCGACCCAGTGCTCCCGGCGGGCGAGGTCGGCCAGCGCGTCCATCGTCCGCGCCGTGGCGATCAGGCCCTTCAGCGAGCGCATGGCGTAGAGGCGCTTCATGCGCGCCGGCCCCTTCACGATGGGCCGGTAGATGCGGACCACCATCCCGGCGTACCCCCATGGGTCTCGCCGGTACTGCGCGCTCACGTGCAGGTCGCTTCGCGTCGTCGCCGCCATCGTGTCCTCCTTGCTGTAACACGCTTTGCGCCAGTAGTTACAGCGACGATCAGGGCATGTTCTCGGGCAGAATGCAAGGGAGAAAATGCGGAATTCCGCACGTCGGCTGATCACGCGGGAAGCAGTCGTGCACTGGCTCGGCTAGGGGTACTTCCTGACCGGGCCGGCTGTCCGCGATGTTCCAGACCCAATATTTTACGAGAATCTGCCTTTTGGAATTTGGCCTTGTGTAGTGTAGTCGGATGATGCGCGGTGGCGATGCCCGCTGAACAACTGAATCCGCTGGCCTTGCGTGGCGAGGACCTGGCGCGGTCCTGAGCCGAGAGAAACGAGCTTGGCGAATGGCGGGGTATGAGGTAGAATAGCGCGCGGGGCGGCAACGGCCGGCCGCCGGGCCTGACTCGCACAGGCTGCCGCCCCTCTTCCTTCTTCATGCGAGAATGCACAATGCGAGGTGCAACATGCCGACCGCGAATCGCCGGAAGTCCACGAAAAACTTCGAGACTCCTCCACTGCACTACGCACCTGCGTTTCCGCACTCGCGTCGTTTCTCGGGCCCCCTCCGGATTCCCCTGGGGGTCAACGAGGTTGAAAGTCTCCGCACGGAATGGCGGAAAGAGATTCAGTCCTACCCGCGCAAGCATTCTCTAGAGCCACCATTGCCGGAGATTTACGATGACGGGAAGGTTATTACTTGGTACGAAACTGAACGAGGTAGATACGTCGCCGACCGTGATATGGTCCCCGAATCTTCTGGGGTCTGGGCAGTGATGCGGGCACATCATTTCGCTCCGGTGGCTCTTGGTTGGACGGAACACCTGCACGAGCTGGCGACATTCATGAAAAAGCATCCCCGTTGCGATAATTACTGGGACTCAGTCGTGGCGGACGTTCAACAAGCTTTCGTCATTCTCGCCGAGAATATCCAGGAGGGACTCCATGCGCTTGAAGGTCACGAGGCGGCTATACCGACGCCCGCGGGTCAAACGACTGCGTTCGATGGCGGGTTCGATAGAACCGCAATCGGGCGGGCGCTCAATTGGGCCGACGATTTCCTTTGCATGGTGTACTGCTGCTTCCGTTTCTCGAAGCCGGAGTCCCGCCACTTAATGCCGGCCACGGCGCGGGAGTACTGGGACGTGTGGACGCCAAGTTACCACTTTGGCGACCCGCCAAGTGGTCCTCCACTCGCGGCGCGTTGGACTCCCAAGGTTGTCGCGGAGGGCTGCTCAGAGTGGGCCATAAAACGAATCGCTGCGATTCCTTTTCCCTCTGACGCCCGATTCTTGGAGCTGCGCTCCAAGATGGACGGGGATCTAGCGGCTGCGGAAAGACAGTATCGCGCGAAGAGCCGTCGAGCTGCTGTGCAAAACAGCGTGCATGGGGCGAGAAAGGGCGCGCAGGGCGGCGCGGGCAAGAAGCGCAAAAGCAAGAGCGGCACGGGAGGGCGACCAGCCGGAAGCATCAAGAGGAACTTGTTGATCCGGCGGGAAGCAATGAAGAAGAAGCTTGACCAGCTTATGAGCGGCCCGGAGCCTCAGAGTCGGAAGGCTGCGAAAAACCAGGTAGCGAACGAATATAGATTGCTGGACGCGCGGGATCGGCCTGACCCCAAAAAACTTGATAAGGAGCTAAAAGCGCTCAGGGCGCAAAAAGACAGGCAAAACCGGGCACGAAAATAGTTTTCGTGACGGTTTTTCACCTTCACGGAAACGCACGTCATTTCTAGCTGAATCAAGGGCGACGGGAACGAAAACTCCCGCCGCCCTTTTTCGTGCCCTGTTTTCAACGCGAAAAATTGAGACCGCGTGAACTCTGTGCATAATGGGCGACGGTGCAGGGTGAGGACACGAGGAGTAGAGCGCAGGAGAAAATCCGATGGAAGAGAAGGACAAGTTATTGATCTCGCTCCCGGAAGCCGCCGCCGCTTTGGGAGTGTCGCCAGCGAGTGTCTGGCGCAGGATTGCCGACGGCACTTTCGGGCCGTCAGTGGTGCGCTTGGGCGGCGCGGTCAGAGTCCGCGCGGCTGAACTTGAGGACTGGACGCACGCAGGTTGCCCGTCGCGTAGCAGGTGGACCTGGAAGCCGGGGGGCGGGGCATGAGCGCCACGATTGACAAAATTCTCGCGCTGTTCCCGAACGCGAAGCCCGCCGGCGCGGGCAAGTGGAAGACGCGATGCCCCTGCCACCCGGACCAGAACCCAAGCCTGAGTATTTCCGAAGGCGCTGACGGGCGCGTGCTGCTTCACGACTTCGGCGGTTGCTCGACTGAGGCGATATGCGCCGCCAAGGGCATCCGAGTTGCGGACCTGTTTCCGCCGAAGGGCGGAGGGCATTTACCAAAGTCGCGCTGGAAGCACCTCACGTACTCCGGCATTGAGGCGGCGAGGGCCGCCATTGCGCGGAAGGTTCGAGGGCAGTACGTCGCGTCGTGGACGTATCACAACGCGGATGGCTCCGAATGCTTCCGCGTGCTCCGGTTCAACCTGCCTGACGGCGGCAAACAATTTCGGCCCGTCTATTTCAATGGCACACGGTGGGTCGTGGGCGACCCGCCGGGACCACTGCCGCTGTACGGGCTGCATCTACTCGACGGCGCACGGCGCATCAACGCCTTTGAGGGGGAGCGGAAGTGCGAGACCGCCCGCTTCATTGGGCTGACGCCCACTACCAGCGCACATGGCGCGAAATCGGCGCACAAGACGGACTGGAAGCCCCTGGCCGGGCGAGCGGTTGCCATTTGGCCTGACAGCGACGAGGCGGGGGAGCGGTACGCCGCCGAGGTCGCGGCCATACTCACGAAGCTGACGCCCCCGGCGACGGTGAGGATCGTCCGGCTGCCCGGCCTTCTTTCCGGAAGCGGACAGGACATCGTTGACTGGCTCGCGCCGGACGGCCCTGCGGGGGACAAGAGCGAAGAGGAATCCCGGCAATGGATCGAATCGCTCGCCGACGCCGCGCCGCTGTGGACGCCACCCGTGGAAGTGACTCCCACAGAACCGGAGCAAGGCAGCGGCAAGCTGCTCCGCACCGACACGGGCAACGCAGAGCTTTTAGCGCATCTGCACGGCGACAAGCTCCGTTACGATCATCGTCGGCGACGTTGGCTCGTGTGGCTCAAACACTGGTGGTCTGATGACCATGACGGCGAAGTCCGGCGACTCGCAAAAGCGACTGCCCGCCGACGCCTGGCTGCCGCGCTGGAAATGGAGCATGGCGAAGGGCGTGAGTCTGAAATCAAGTTCGCTTTGTGCAGTGAGAACCGCTCGCGGCAGGATGCCATGATCGCCCTTGCACAAGTGGAGCGCCCCATCGCGGACATCGGCGACGGATGGGATGCTGATGCCTGGCTTGTTGGGGTGAGCAATGGCGTCGTGGACCTGCGGACTGGAACGTTGCGCGACGGCAAGCCGGAGGACAGGATCACCCGCCATATCGAGCACGACTTCGATCCGCGAGCAGAATGCCCCCGTTGGCTTCGTTTTCTGGAAGAAATTTTCAGCAGCGATGCAGAACTGATCCGCTACCTTCATCGGGCAGTCGGCTACTCTCTGACGGGGATCACGCGCGAACAGTGCCTCTTCGTGTGTTACGGAATTGGCGCTAACGGGAAGACGATCTTGATGCGAACGATCCGTCATGCCTTCGGACCCTACGCGAGCGATACGCCGTTCACCACGTTTGAACTGACCGCCCGCGTCAGTGTCCCGAACGATGTCGCGGCCCTGGATGGTAAGCGGTTCGTTACATCATCCGAGACGAACGAGGGCACACGTTTGAATGAGGCGCGCGTCAAGGCGCTGACAGGTTGCGACCCGATCACAGCGCGATTGCTGTATAAAGAATTCTTCACCTTCTCGCCTGTGTGCAAGCTGTGGTTGGCCGTAAATCATAAACCCCGCGTGTCAGATGATTCATTCGGTTTCTGGCGTCGCGTCCGGCTTATTCCGTTCCTGCGGACGTTCACCGGCAAGGATGACGACAAGCACCTCGACGAGCAGTTGAAGGCCGAGGCGCAGGGGATTTTGACCTGGGCCGTCCGGGGCGCGCTGGACTGGCAGAAGCACGGACTTGAAGCTCCGGCGGCGGTGAAGGCGGCGACGGCAGAGTACCAGGCGGAGAGCGATCCTCTGTCTGGCTTCCTCGGCGAGTGCTGCGTCCGGGTGCCCGGCGCGCGGGCGACGGCATCTGAACTCTACAAACGTTATCGAGCATGGGCCGACGATGCCGGACTGCGGGAGCGTGAGACGTTGACCATGCAGGCATTCGGCAGGCGGATTGGGGCAATGTTCGAGCGCAAAAAGGTCGGTGGACTGATCGGATATAACGGGATAGGCATCATGGACGACCGCGAACAGGCCGGTTAAGGAGGATTTCCCCCATGAAATCGCTCTGCGTGATGACCCCTGACAGGCGCGTTAAGGAGGATATGGCCTTCCAGAAACCCTTGATTTCATTAGGGGAGGGAGGATACGACCTCGCTTTCACGTTATTAGGACGAAATAACGTTCTACGCGAGAAGACCGAGAAAAACCTCCACATCCTCCTTAATCCTCCACGCGGCTTTCAAGCATCAAGGCCATCCGTTCACGAAGTGAACAGCAACATCAGGCGAACGGGAAGCGGTGGAGGGGCTATAGGTACTCCGCCGCCGGTCGGCCTATCAGCGCTGTTGCAAACCCCGGTTCTCACGAGAATTTCACTTTTCCGAATTTTCAGGTTTCCTTTCCCTTTTGCCTGCGGCGCGCACAGGCGGCCCCCGTTGCGAACGGGAGATGACACTGGCGTAAGTGCCCAATGTTGAGTGGTTTATGAGAGCAAACGTAGATGGAACGACCCCAAGATAATCCTTCAGGTCGGCTCAATCCGCTGGCGTTGCGCCGGCTTGATCTGGCGGGGGTGTTGTCTCGGACCGGCATCGTCAAGCTGACGCCCAATGCTATCGGTCACTGGCTCGCTGCCGGGCTCCCCAGAAATTCGGATCGGACCTTCAATCTCATCCAAGTCTGCGCTTGGCTTGCTGCCGAACGAGCGAAGAGACCCCAGGCACCGCTTAATGCCGAGGATGCGGCCGTTACGGTTCAGCTGAAACGCGAGCGCCTACTCGCCATACGACAGAGACGCCGGATCGAGGCCGGTCGCCTCGTCGAAAAAACCGAAGTCCAGCGCGATCAGCTCGAACGCATTTACCTATTCAAGAACAGTCTGCTTGCGTGGGAGCGGACCTTGGGGCGTGACCTTTTGGGCCTGCCGGATGCGCGAGCAATTGAAAACAAAATCCAGGAACGCACGCGCGATTTGTTGCACGCCTTGGCGGAGGGTTGGACGCCGACCGAGGATGACGCTGAGGCCGGCACGATTCCGAAACATGAGGACGCAACATCCGCCGGTGTCGGCGGTGAAGAATAGGCTTTGTCGAAAGGAGACGTGTTATGCGAAACCCCTTTGCCTCACTGAAGGGTGACGGCGGGACTTCGGCGGCCCTGGCCGCTGACGTGCGCGAAGCAGGAAAGGCGCTCGCGGAAGCGGAAACGCGGGCCGGAGAGGTTGAGAACGCGGCACGGGCTGACGCGCTTGACGCGCTGGCCGGCGGAAAGGCGGTCAAGGAAGGCGCTGCGGACCTGGCCGCCGCGCGGTTGCGGGTGTCGGCCATGCAGAGCGGCATAGACGCCCTGAAAGCGAAACTGCGGGCGCGCTTGGAATCGGAACATGCCGACGCCCGGCGCGCGGCGGAAAAGGAACTCGCGGAGTGCGCGACGGCGGACGCGAAAATTTCCGCTGAGATTGCGGAGCAAGCCGTCAAGCTGCTCCGGCTGATCGTTCAACGGCGCGGGCACAAGATTTCGCCCGTGATTGCCCTGGCCCTTTGCGACGTTGCTACGGGTGCCATGTTCCCGTCCGGTGTGACCGGCTGGCAGTTCATGGAGGCCGCCGCGCACGGCGGCGACGCGACGGCGCGGGCGCTCAGGGAGGCCGTCGAATCCGTTGCGGGCCTTCCAGACAACGCAGAGCGCCGGACGGCCGCTAAGAATGTCTTGGCGGCTCCCTTTGATGCTGACGCCCAAGTGACCGCGTTGCTCAAAAGCGGCGCTCCCCCTGCCGCTGAGTGACCGGGCAGGCCAGCGCCGGGGGCTTTGCTCCTTTCGCCCCGGCGCTGGCCGAAATGAGGATGCGATGATTTCACCACTGACACGCGATGATGACGCCCTGGCCGCTGTTGCCACTGACCTGGCAGATCGGCTTTTTCCAGAACTGCCGGCCGCCTGGCAGATCGGCGCATTTCAACACCTGACAGTCCTGGAATCCCGCCGGCTTTTTATTGGGAGCGGCGACTTTTTCGAGATTGGCCGTGTTAGCCGGCTCGCCGCCCCCGGCGCGGACCCGCTTCTTGTGGCGCGGGTGTGGGCCGATTACGCGGCGGCGGTTTCCGGCCACGGGATTATCTGCAATTTCTTGGGGCTGTGCCGCGTGGAAGAGCGCTACATGCTCATTGACGAAAAACTTGACCCGGCGACGGACCCGGCGCGCGCCGTAATCGCGCACGAAATCGCGCACGGTGCAATGTCTTGTTTTCCGCCGCACGGGGCCGCATGGCGCGACCGGATGCGCCGCGCGGCTGAGGACGCCCGCGCCCTGGACGATGATGACCTGGCCTGCCTGCTCGACAAGTCTTGGAAAAGTTATCGCCCCGGGCCCGACGCGGCGGCCGATTCGGAAGCGCCGGATACCTATCTGGACGACGCGTGCGGCCGCTGGACGCGCGCGGCGCAGAGATTCAAGATCACGCTGTCGGATGGTGTGCTCCTTGCGGACTGGCTCGCCGCGCGCAGGGCGGCGGGGTGGGGGCCGGAACCCGAATGATTCCATACCGGAGACGCGGGATTCTTCGTAACATTGGCGAGCGTGTGCCTGAGTACGTCCTGGCCCATCCGGCACGCCCTGGGGCCGCCCTGTGCGCCTCTGGCGGCGTTTCTGAGGCCGCTGTGAGATAGGTCATGGCTGAGGTGGTGAACATCCCGACGATGATGGCGACGAACCCGGACGCGCGCCTACTGCTGGGCGCGGCTGAGGTCGGGAAACTGCTGGCCGTCGGGAGGTCCACGGTTTGGACCTGGCACGCCGGCGGCGTGCTTCCTGCGCCGGTGAAAGTCGGCGGGCTGACGCACTGGCGCGCGGACGAATTGCGCGCGTGGGTTGCCGCCGGGTGTCCTGGGCGCACGGCCTGGATGATCCGAAAAGGAGCTTGACATAATGCGCCACACTAATTACGATGTGGGCATGGTGAAAGAAAGGAAAACGCGGATGGGCCGGCCGCCGATAGACCCGGAGAAGCGCCGATGCGCCTTCCTCAATCTTCGCATGACGCAGGCAGAGCGAGCGGCAATTCAAGCTGAGGCGGACCGCCTGGGGATTACCCCGACGGACGTTCTCATGCGACCTTGGCGAAAGGGGAAATGACCATGCGACTGTATCAGCCCGGATGGCGGAACCGTCAAGGCAAGGCACGGAAGTCCCCCAGGTGGTGGATTGACTTCACCGATCACCACGGTACGCGCTACCGTTGGCCGGGCGGGACGGACCGGGAGACGACCATTGAACTCGGACGCAAGATCGAACTGCTGATTTCCTCACAAATGGCTGGCGACGCGCGCCCGTCCGGCGAAGTCGCCAAGTGGCTTGAAACGGTCCCTCGTGAACTGACTGAACGGCTGACCGGTGCGGGCCTTCTGGACCCTGAACGATCCAGCGCCGTCAAGCCCTTGCACACGGACAAACCGGGCGCGCCTTGTCACCTGGACGATTACGAGGCGGCTCTGAGCGGCAAGGGAGATTCATCGCGCCATGTTACCGAAGCGAAGGCGGCCGTGCGGCGGGTATTCAAGGAATGCGGCTTCAAGTTGTGGGGCGACGTAAATGCGGGCAAGGTACTGCGCTTCCTGGCCGTGCTGCGCGAGAGGGGCGCCGGCGCGCGCACGGCGAACTCCTACCTTGTAGCTTTCAAGAGCTTTTGCGCGTGGATGGTCCGCGCGGGCCGCGCGTCGGAATCGCCAGTCCATCACCTGCAACGGCAGAATGAGCGGGTGGACGTGCGCCGCCGGCGAAGGGCGCTGTCTAATTTCGAGTTGGGCGCGCTGGTGAATACGGCGATGGCCGGCGGGGTTGAATACGGGATGCCTGGGGCCGAACGCGCGGTATTGTATCTCCTGGCGATGGAAAGCGGGCTGCGCTGGTCGGAACTGCGGACCCTCACGTGCGGGGACTTTGACCTTGCCGGAAAACCGCCAACGGTCACAGTCCGAGCGGCGTACAGCAAACATCGGCGAGAGGACACGCTGCCGATCCGCCCGGACATGGCCGCACGCCTCAAGAGTTTCCTGAAGAACCGCCTCGATACCGCGAGCGCATTCCCGCACATGCCCGCAAACCGCATGGGCGCAAAGATTCTCCAAGCTGACCTGGCATCGGCGCGCGCGGCGTGGATCGAGGCGGCGCACGGCGCAGAGCGGCAGGAGCGCGCCGAATCGGATGCGCTCACAAAAGTGGACCGTTCCGGGCAGGTTGCCGACTTTCACGGGTTGAGGCATTCGTTCATTACGAATCTTGCGCGCGCTGGCGTGCATCCGAAAACTGCCCAAGACCTGGCGCGGCATTCAGACGTGAATCTCACCTTGTCGAGGTACACGCATACCGTGATTGCGGACCGCTCCGAAGCCCTGACCGGGCTGCCCGACCTCGAGGCGCTGACCGCCGAGGCGCTACGGGCAACGGGGACGGATGATGTCGACGGCGCTCGACTTTGCCGTCACTTTGCCAAATCGGCGGACAAAGCCGGACTTCATCGGACTAATCTGGACAGCGGGAGGGGGTACTCCAAGAAGCACGAAAGCCCTTGTGATTCCAAGATAAACCGCGAATCACAAGGGCTTCATGCAATGGCTGAGGATCCAGGACTCGAACCTGGAATGCCTGATCCAGAGTCAGGTGTGTTACCATTACACCAATCCTCAGCGCAGGCTGGAGTCTATTATAATCTTCGGCTCGCAGGAGTCAAGGCGGACGGGCCCGGCATGAGAATTTTCGGCGGCGGCTTTCGCCTCGACGAGGCGAAGAAAATCCTGATCGTCCGCAACGATCGGATCGGCGACGTAGTGCTGACTCTGCCGATGGCGACGGCGATCCGGCGGCGGTTCCCGCAGGCCGAAGTGCACTTCCTGCTCCGGCGCTATACCGCGCCTCTGGCGGCGGGCCATCCCGACGTGGGCAAGGTCGTGGTCGTCCCGGACTCGCTGAAGGACCGCGCGGCATACGACCGATGCCTGCGCGAAATCCGGACGGAGAAGTACGATCTGGCCATCGTCGTCCACAGCAAGGGCGACGTGGCGCGACTCGTCCGCGACGCGAAGATTCCGTTCCGGATGGGCAGCGGCCTGCGACTGCATTCCTGGCGCTACAACGTGCCGGTCTTCCAGCGCCGCCGGCAGCCGAAGCGGCACGAGCTGGATTACAATCTCGACATGATTCGCGGCTACGTCCCGGTCCCGGCGCGCGAGGAAGTTGAATTCCGCCTGCGGCCGGACGAGAAGGCGCTGCTGCGCGTTCGCCGGTTCCTCGACGAGAGGAAGATCGCTCGTTACACCATCGTCCATCCCGGCAGCGGCCAAAGCGCCGTGGACCTCCCGCTGGAGACTTTCGGCAAGCTCATGGACGCGTTTGAGTTTCCGGGCGAGATCATCGTCACCGGGACCTCCGACGAATCCGCGCTGTATCGCGGACTCGCCGCCGCCGCGAAGCGCAGGCTCCTGGATGCGACGGGCGCTTTTTCGCTCAGCGAGCTTGTGGCGCTGATTTCCGGCTGCGACCTGTTCCTCTCCAACAGCACCGGCCCGCTGCACATCGCGCGGGCGCTCAACCGGCGGCTGCTCGGCTTCTATTGCACCGTCCCGGCCTGCCATCCGATGCGCTGGGGTCCGTACGCGCAGGAAAAGTCGAACACGGTTCTGCCGCCGGGCGAGAGCTATGAAACCTTCCAGCCGGACAAGAAACTCAGCGCGGAAGGGATGAAGAAAATTCGCGTGGAGACGATCGTGGAGCGTCTGAAGGCGATTCTGTCAGCGGCCGGTTCTGGATTCCCGCATTCGCGGGAATGACGCAGAGATTTCTTCAACAGGCCCACTGTCGGTCATTCAGGAATCGCCGTGTGATCCGCTGAACCGACCGGCCCCCAGCGCGTCCCAGTCGAAATCCGGGTAGTAATCTCGCAGCCGGTTCAGCATGTAGGGGGGCGACTCCTGGAAGATGTGCGTGCGTTCGACGAAGAAGTAGCGCAGGTCGGCGGCCGTCATGCGATACCGCTGTTCGAACAGGCTCGTGGGCGTCCGGTCCTCGAAGAAACGGTGCAACAGCGACGGTCGCCGGCGGCGGAATTCCTCCTCGACGCGCTCCAGGTCCTGCCGCCGGGCGATGGCGGGATTGCCGCTCACGCTCGGATAGGCGCGCAAGCCGCCGAGCGGGCTGAAGAGCAAGTACTCATGGTAGAACTTGTCGTGATGGGGGTTGACGGTGATGCACAGATCGGTGGCTTTCAACGACAGGGCCGCGCAGTCGAAGACGAGCTTCATGAGCGTCAGCACCGTCGCCAGCGAGCGTCGAATCGTCAGGCGGCGATCGGCGAGCATCGTGACCTCGACCAGCCGCCGGCCGGCGTCGCGCAGGGCCTGGACTTCTTCGCGGTAGATTTCGTCCATGGGCAACCCGATCGGCGTGTCGGGAATCAGGGAGACCGTGGCGATAACCTGGTTGTGGATGACTCCGACGAAAGTTACGCTGCTCGGAAACGCGTTGAAAATCGTGAGGCGAAGGCCAAAAGGATTGGCGGGAATGTAATCGCGGGGGCGATAGTTATGATAGACCAGCTCGTAGGCGCTTTCGAGTTCGGCACGGTCATGCGCCGGCCGGATCACGAGGTCGCCGTTTCCCCCCTGGTGCACCTCGTCGGCAGTTGCGCTATCCTTCGAGATCATGGATAAGGCACGCCCTACACAGCGGGAAGGACAGAGTGTCCCTGCTTCGACCGGGATTCCCGTTTTGACTGTCCTCCCCATGGACAGTCGGCCACACGACTCCAGACTATACGGCCGGATGGCCGCTGTCAAGCATTTTCTCGGCCTTCTGCTGGGCTCCAAGGCCGCGGCAACGCTGAAGCGAGCGGACGGGGATGTTGATGTTTGCAACGGCGGGATGTAAGATTCCTCGCATCCAAGGTTGCGGGACGCTGGAGCGGAGCGAGCGAGGACGATAGCGAGATGCGGATTCAGTGGGGCGTGATCGGCGCCGGGATCGTCCTGTGCGCGGCGGTTGGCGCGCAGGAGGCACCGCCGGGTTTCCAGGCGTTCGGCCGGCGCGTGCCCGGTTACGCGGACCGCCTGGAAAACCCCCGGGGCTGGAAGGACGTCACGTCCGCCGCGGCCGTTCTGCCGGCCCTGACCGACGCGGAACGCGCCGCCGGCTACGTACTTTTCTCACGCAACCCGATGGGCGCGCCGCAGGTCTGCGACGTGCCGTTCCGATTCGAAATTGACCGGCCGATCATCACCTTCGCAGCGCTCGGCCAATACGAACCGATCCTGCTTTGCGTCCGACCGCTCGAGGACCTCGAGGACGCCGCGCTCACGGTGAGCGACCTGGTCGGGCCGGGCGGAAAACTCCTCGGGACGCAGAACATTGACGTGCGGCAACTCTGGATTCAGCGCCGGGCTGCGGATCGCGCGGCGAAAACGTACCATCTCGTCCCTGAAATTCTCGAAGCCGCGCATCCGACCGCGATGGCCAAGGGCCTGACGCGCCAGTATTGGCTGACGCTGTTCGCGCCGAAGGACGCGGTTCCGGGCGTCTATCGCGGCACGGCGACATTTCGCGCGAAGGGCCGGCCTTCGGCCACTCGTGAGATCGCGCTGCGCGTGCTGCCGTTCGAGCTCGATCCTCCGGGCCTTAGCTACGGCGTCTTCTACGCGCTCTATCGTGACTGGCTCAAGGCGTTCGGCGAAGGCGAGGTGATTCCCGGCCAGCGGATGAAACACCTCGTGGATCAGCGCGAGCATGGGATGAATTGCCTGACCGTGTCGTCGCCGATGAAGCTGGCTTTGCGCGGGAGCGGCGAAGATATCGAGCCGGTGTTCGACGCCTCGCAGCCCGGCGAGGGCGACTTGGCCACGTTCACCTCTCTCGACGAGGAGTTGAACTCGGCCAGGGAGGCCGGCTTCGATCGGACCCGCTGCGTGTGGTTCGGCGATTCGGACTTCACCGAGCTCTCGAAGGAGCTGCTGCAGCTCTGGAATCATCAGGACCCGAAGCTCTTCGATGCGGACCGCGTCCGGCCCGGCACGGGGCTGTTCGACCGCATCTATGATGCCGCTCTGAGCGCCGGCGTCGGCCGGTTCAGGGAGGCGCAGCTCCCGGAACCGTACGTCTGCGTCCTGGGCAGGCCGAGCGACACGGAGGAACTCGCTAGGGCCTGCGAGCGATACCTGGCGGTGGCGCGGAAACTCGACGACCTCACGTTCCTGTTCGTCAACGGCGGGCCGCATGGCGCGGATCAGTCCGGCCGGTTCAAAGGCAAGCTGGACGTGGCCTGCCACAGCGATGCGATCGGATCGCACGTCCTCGACGACGACAAGCAAGCCGGCGTGAAGCAGGTCTGGATTTGCGGCGCGGCCAGCTTCACGGACGCTCATTTCAACCGCATGCGGTTCGGCTGGTACCTGTTGCGCATCGGCGCGGCGGGCGCGCTGGAATGGGCGTATCAGTGGCCCGGACCCGGCGGCATGTACGACGACTTGTTCGCCGGCGAGTCGAGCGCGACGGGCGCGTCTCGTCCGGAAAACGGCACGGCGGCGCGGTTCAACGCGCCCGGCGCGCATGGATCGTTCGCCTATCCGAGCCCGGACGGCCCGCTGCCGACGGTGGCATGGGAAGGCTTTCGCGCGGCGGTGGACGACGTGCGCTACGTGCGGACGCTCGAACGGCTCTGCCGCGAGAAGCAGGGGGCGAAGCCGGACGACGTGGCGGTGGCCCGGCAGGAGCTGGCGGACATGATCGCGCGGTTCTCCATCAATGAGCGCGATCCGGTGACGGTCGTCTCGCCCGATACCGCCCAAATCTGGCGCGGCCGGCTGGCGTGGCATATTCTCAAGTTGATGGACGCGGCGAGATGAAGACGGCCTCGATTGAAACCGAAAGGCAGCGAATGGCGCGCGTGCGATGGTGGGTCGGCCTGGCGCTCGTGCTGCTCGCCGCAGGCTGCCAAACGCCGCCGCCGCAGCCGCGGGGATTTGAAGTCCGGTTCCTGGCTGAAACCGGATCGGTGACCGTGCAGGAGAAGAACGCCTTCGACATCCATCCGCGCGATGAACTGCTGTCCAGCGGCGCCGTCGCGCTGCCGATGGATTTCAGGCTCAACGTCGCCGCTCGCGCGCTCGGCGGCCTTCGCATCCAGATCGTCTGCGGCACGTCGCTTTACACCTTCGCCCCGAGCGCGCGCGAGGGGACCTGCGTCATCCCGATCCCGCCCGAAGGCGACATCGCCCTCACCGCGAAGCTCTTTTCGCAGACCGGGCTCGTCGAGGAGAAGCAGTTCCTCATCCCGAGGTTCCCCAACGCGCTGGAGTGGTAGGTCCGGCGTCGCAACCTCGCCGGGTTTTCAGGCCTTCTGCAATGTGCCGACGTTGTCCTTGATGACCACCGTCTCGGCGTCATGTTCCCCGAGGTCAACGACCAGCCCTTTGAGCGATCCCTCGTGCATGACGTTGTCCTTGATGACCGAACTGGCCAACCGGCGGACCACGATCGAGTAATCGGGCGACAACGCGCCTCGGTTGCCGTCATCCCTTCCGGCGGTCATGGCATTGCCGATGAAGGCGAGACCGCGCACCTCTTCGAACCGCGCGTGCGCGCTGTCGTAGTCGCTCTCTTTGCCCCAGTCCGGTTTGCCGCTCCGATAGATCACGTTGCCGGTCGCGGTGATAACGCCGCAGTGGCTTTCGCCCCTCGGCAGCAGGGCGATGCCGCATCGGCCGGAACGGTCAATGTAGTTTCCGGTGATGTTATAAGTCGAGCCGCCGTGGATCAGTATCCCGCCCTGCCGGTTCCATTCGATCCGGTTCGCGGTCAGCGTGTTCGAGGCGCTCTCGTCGTAGGCGCCGTAACCCGCCATCGCGTTTCCCGAGAACCAGTTGTCCAGGATGAACCCGTCCCAGCCGCGCACGCGCAGGCCGCAGCCGCCGTTGTGGACGGAGTGGCTGTGCCGGACGGAGAAGCACCAGATCCGCTCAAGGCGAATGCCGTCGCCGGTGAACTGCTCGACCCGGCATCCGTCAATCCGAGGCGTGTCCTCCTGCGAGCCGTAATCCGGCTTGTCAATCATGATGCCGTGGATCGCGCGCTCGCCTCCGAGCTTGCCGCCGTGGAAGCAGACACCGTTCACCAGGGCGCCGTAAGCCCCGGTGAGATTCAGCAGGCACTTTGCGGAGCTGTCGTTCAGGCGAATGACGGCGCCCTGGCTGTGGCGATAGCTCCATACCGGAAAACCGCACAGGGCTGTGCCGGGCGACATTCTCAGTTCGCCGG
Source organism: Candidatus Brocadiia bacterium (assembly GCA_052139675.1). Lineage (GTDB taxonomy): Bacteria > Planctomycetota > Brocadiia > CAIUPP01 > CAIUPP01 > JBEKCB01. Next base: position 2,190 of record JBKQWE010000003.1, on the reverse strand, counting down.
ACATGTACGAGCCTTCCGGCACAAAAACCGTTCCCTGCGCGCCGGCCGCGGAATCCAGGGCCTTCTGAATCGCCTTGGTATCGTCGGTCTTGCCGTCCCCCGTTGCGCCGAAGTCTCGCACGTTGAGGGTATTTCTCGCAGCCACTGGCTCGCTCCTTTCCCCGGCATTCTTCTCATCCGCCGCCGCCGCGACGCCGCCGGAGCCGGCCAGCAGCATTCCCGCGCCCACCGCGCCCGCCGCGACGAGGAAATCGCGCCGCGTCCTGCGCGCCTCGGCCTCCATCGGCTGTCCGTCCGCAGGTCCGGGATTTCCCATTTGAGCGCCCTCCAATTGCGGCCGCGCGGCCGGCGGTTACGCTCTGCTCCTCGCCGGCTCGAGCGACCGTTTGCTCCGGGACTTCTGGAGTTCGATGGACGGTTGACGGCGGCTGAGGAGGTCGAGCGAAATGGAGATGACTTCCTTCGCTTCGTCCGGCGTGGTCGTGCCGACGGTGACCATGTCCTGCTCGCGGATGGTGCTCCAGACGAAGGCGAGGCCGACGGGGACGATGAGCCGGCCGGCGGCGAAGGGCTTGATGGTCATCACCGGCTTCTTCGCCTCGGCGATGATCTTCATGACCCAGTCCACCTCGATCTGCATCAGGAAGCCGGCGGCGTTGTAGATCTGGATGTAGGTCTCGACGTCCGCATTCATGGCATCGGCGTAGGGGACGACTTCCGGCATGTGCGTGGAAAGGCCGGGGATCATGCCGCGGTCACGGATCATCTTCGTGTAGCGGTCGAGGTCGCGGATCACGCGCGCGCGCCGGTCGGTGAGCGCGTCGGTCACGCATTGGTGCGGCATGCAGAACGTGGCGCCCATTTCGCGGCAGACGTCGAACACGCGCTCAGGTTCCTGCTCCGGCGGTCCGCCCGCCGTCAGGTTGAAATCGGGAGTGAGGATCGAGATCATCTTGCGGCCGGCGCGGTCTTCCGCGTCGCGGATCGCGTCGCGCAGCATCGGCGAAATCGGGCTCATGATCGCGTCCACGCCGGCGTCCAGGAAGACCCCGAGCAGCTCGGCGATCCGCTCGCGCGTCTGGAAGGACTTGATGAAATTGTTCTTCGCCCCGCTCTGGTGCGACCAGCCGAGGAACCAATTCGTCCCGACGATCATCCGCGGCATGGAAACACCGCCGACCATGGTTCGGGGAAACTTGTCCATCTGCCATCCCTTCAGCTTAAATCGGATTTTCCGCGCGACCGGGGCCACGCGCGTCACGAAGCTTCAGACTATATTGTACCTTCTATTGGTGCATAAGCAAAGAGGGGGCATTCGATCGCTGATCAGGCCGGCGGCGCTTCCCGCTCCATCTCCGGCCCGAGCAGGTACGCCAGCACGAACGTCTCGACCGTGCCGATGACGATCAGCCAGCTCCAGCCGAGCGAAATGACGTGCGTTGCGGAGAGGAAAAACAGCTCTGCGCAGGTCACCGCGCTGAGGACCATCGCGACGACGTTTGCCGCGTTCGAGCGCCGCTTCGTCAGGATGCCGAGCAGGAAAACGCCCAGCGTGCTGCCGCTGAGGATGCTGACGATCTGGAACGCCAGCCACAGCGCCTTCTCGACCGACCGGCACGCCAGCGCCAGGGCGATGAGGATCAGCCCGAAGCCCAGGATGCCCGCGCGCGAGACCCAGAGGTAATGTCTCTCCGAGCCGGATTTGTGGATCAGCGGGCGGTACAGGTTCGTGACGAAGGACGTGGAAAGCGAGCTCAGCGGCGAGTCAATGCTGGTCAGCACGATCGCCGCGAGGACCAGGCCTTTAAGCCCGGCGGGCAGCGCGTGCGTCACGCAATATCCGACGATTTCGTCCGGCTTTCCCAGCGCCGGTTGGCCGCGCTGCTCGTAGAACACGAAGAGCAGCGTCCCCAGCGCCAGGTAACAGCAGAGGAGCGGCAGGGCGGCAAGGATCGTCGCGACGAGCGCCTTCTGGCTCGACCGCCGCGTCCGCACCGTGAGGAGCCGTTGCACGAGTTCCTGGTCCGCCCCGAATACCGCCAGCGCCACAAAGAACGCGTTCGTCGTCCCCGCCCAGAACGTCTTCGGGTCGGCCAGGTTCAGATCGAAGTTAAACACGTTCAGCCGTCCCGCCTGGCCCGCGATCTTCCACGCCGCCGCCAGTCCGCCGTGGATGTTCAGGAGAAGATA
>JBKQWE010000002.1:0-3769 GCA_052139675.1 Candidatus Brocadiia bacterium | reverse complement strand
CGGCCCGGCGATTTCTCCAGCCAGGTCTTGACGATGTCGGCGTTCTGTTCGTCGGTGTTCGCGCGGCGGGAGAGTTCGCCGAGGGCGTAATCGCCCATGCTGATCTTCACGCGCCGAAGGTCGGGAGATTTTCCGGCGTACACCTTCGGGTCGTGCAGCACGCCGGCCTTGCAGAGGTCGTCGCTGTACGCCGCGACCACAATCTCGCCGAAAACGTCGCCCAATCCGCGCCCGTCGAGGCGGAACGGCGTTGCGGTCAAGCCGGCGACGGAGGCGTTCGGATAGTTCTCCAGGACACGGCTGTAGCTGCCCGCCGTGGCGTGGTGGCTCTCGTCAATGATGATGAGCTTCGCCGGAGGCATGGCGCGCCGAACAAGCGTCTGGACGCTGGCGACCTGCACCGGCGCCAGCGGCTCGGTCGGATATCCGGACATGATGCGGCCGCACCAGAGACCGAGCGATTGCAGGTGCGACGCCGCCTGGTCGATCAGTTCCTTGCGGTGAGCGAGCCAGAGCGTCGGCAGGCCGAGTTCCTGGACTAGGGCGACGGCCATGACGGTCTTGCCGGATCCGGTCGGCGCGACGAGGATCGGCCGCTTGTCGAGGGCAGCCTTCACCCGGTCCACGGCATTGCGTTGGTAGTCGCGCAGGATCACGCAAAAGCCTCCACGATGCGCACTCCGGCCCGAGCGAGCTTCCTGGGTTTCTTCTCGACCGCCAACCACTCGACGATGGTCAGCCCCCGTGAGAACGCCAGCGCCGCTTCGGCCTTCGTCCCGGCGGATTCCGGCCAGCCGGGGAGCAACACGAAGACATCGCCGGCGCGCATCCGTCGGATGAACTCCCTGTCGCCGGCGAGGAACATCCCGTCCGGGACGACACCGTCCATCAGAGCGGAGTTCATGTGGGGGCAGATCACGGCATACCCCATGCGCCAGAATTCCGCCGCGACCTCGCGCGCCCGCTGGATATTTTCCGTCAGGCCGAAGACCGTAGGCGCGCGATACGGCCCGGCGATGTAAGCAATCTTCATCGCGTCTCCATTTCGGAATTTTTCAGCGCAGGGGGCGGGCCCCGGCGGTGTCCCCAGTGGCGTAGGATTGCCGGCGACCCGCCCCTGCGCCGAGGATCAGAACGGAACAGGCAGCTTGTCGGCGACCTGCGCCCACTGCTCCGGCGTGACCTTCTCGGCATCCTCGTGGCCGCAGACGGCCTTGATGGCGTCGAACCAGGTCTTGTTCAGCTCGTCTTGGCTCGCGCCCTTGGTCTCGGCCCACTTGGCGAAGAGCGCCCAGACGGCGTCCATCGTGGAGGTCGACTTGGCCGCCTGCGCGGGCGCGGCGGGCGCTTGCGGAGCAGCAGCGGGTTTCGGCGGAGGTTTCGGCGCGCCGGTCGGTTTCGGCGCGGGCGCTGGCTTGCCGCCCGAATGCGCCCGCAGCTTGTGCCCCAATCGGGCCATCAGCGCCCGGCGCGTGTCGTCGTCGGCGTGGGTGATCCCGCCCGGTTCCGAATCGTAGCTGTTGATGAACCGCACCTTGATGCGGTCCTTGCCGTTGTACTCCTCGGACTCGAGAGTGACCTGAACCGGCGGAAACTCCTTCGTCTCCTCGAACCAGAACGGGTCCATCCCCGGCCAGCCGAACGCCTCCTTCAGGGCGGCGACCTGGAAGTCGTTCAGGCTCCCGTCGCGCTTCTCGACGTAGCAGTAGGCGACGGCGTCGAGTTCCTCGGACTCGATGTTGTTCCATTCTCCTTTGTCGTATTCCTCGACGAGCGCGAACCGCAGCACGACGGTGCAGAGCTTGTTGGGGCCGGTCTCGTTGACGCCGACGTCCATCACGCGAGCGCGGAAACGTCCTTCACGGTTGGCCTGCATGACTCCTATTCCTCCTTCTTCGATTGGGCGCCAAAGAGCGCATTCCACACGGCGGGATCGTTCGGATACACGGGGATCGGGTCGGAGAGCCTGCGGCTCTTCGCCATGCAATGGGGCATCTCCACGGGCCACAGGGTCCGGGTGCCGCTCCCGCGACCTTTGCCGTCCTTCACGTCCACGTCGTAGCCGAGGAAGAAGACGTGGTCGGCCCATTCCCTGACGCGCAGCCGGATGGACGCCTTGCCGGACGACGGCGACTGAAGGCGCGGCTCATAGCGCTGCCAGTCCTCGCCCTGCGGGTTGGGGACCGTGGTGCAGCAGTCGTGGCAGATCAGGATCACGTTGCGCCCGGCCCGGACGTGGCGGTCGAGGTCGCCGAGCAGCGTCAGGAACGTTTCATAGACGTGCTGATACCCCTTGCCGAACCCGTAATCCTCGATCCGGCTGATCCGGTTTCCCTTCTCATGCGGGACGTTGGCGATGGTCCAGGCGAGCGCGAATTCCTCGGCGCGGGTGGCGCTGTCGATGACGACGGTTTTGACTTCATCCCAGCCGTCGCCGTTGAGGACGGCGCGCAGGTCGTCCCACGATTCAACCCCACCGATGCGGCGCGTGTTTTTCGGCTGGAGGACGGCATGCGAATCGTCCAGGTCGAAGCCGGCGACCGGCCCCGGGGCGAGGTCGGCGAGGCTGGTCTTGCCCACGCCGCCAGGACCGTAGAGGACGATCCGGTGTCCGGCATGTAGTGCGGGCTTTTCGAAGCACAGCGTGCGGCGGTGCGGAGTCGGCGGTTGCGGCGCGCGCACAGGCGCGGGGCGCGTCATTGTGGCGGTCACGTGTTTTCTTCTCCTTCCAGGGATTCCTTGATAATCAATGCGCATGGCGTTCAGCTCTTGTTTGTTTCACCACCCTTCTTTGCCTCTTCGGGCAGCGGAAAATATTCCTGCGCGGCCGTGCGCAGAACCGATCGGCTCTCGCCCTTGAGCCAGTTCGCCAGAACCCACTCGACCTTCCCGTAGAGCTCGCGACGGAGCGCGCCGTTGCGGTGATTTCCGGCGGCCATCAACAGGTCGCGGAGCTTGATAATCGGGGCGTCGTTGGTCGACTCCGGCATTCCGGCGCACAGCACGCGGCAGAAGCGGGCGAGTTGCTCGCGGTCGACCGAGTACCAGGACCGGGCGACGACCGCCCGCACGCAGGCCACGTTGATGCCGCGCGTCATCGTGGCGACGTGCGAATTGGCGTACCGCACGGCCTCGATATGCCGGGTCATCAGCTCGACCTCCTGGTGGTACGTGAGCCGGCCCCTGAGATTGAGGCCGCAGACCATCTCGCGCAGCGTCGCGGCGTGGTTCCTGTTCACCTTCTCCGGCCCGAACCGCCCGCTGATGGACATGCGGTCGGTTGCGGAACGGCCCCGTCCCGAATCGATGTCCTCAATGCTGTCCGGCGACAGCCCGCGGGAGACGGCCATGCGGACGGTGCATCCCGACACGAAGATCGCCCACAACCGCTGCTGGCCGTCCACGAGCGTGCCGTCGGCATCGAAGGCGATGCCCTGGTGAGTCGTCTTCCAGCGACCGGCCTTCATCTCTTCGGCCAGGCGGTTGACATGGGCCTGGTTAATGGGCCGGTTCCGGACGTTGCCTTCGAGCCAATCGGCGGCCAAGTCGGGCGTAACGTCCATGTACCTTGTGCTGATTTCGGCGGCGCTGTTTTTGCTTCCCGTGTTCATGGTTTCACGATCCTTTCTTGTTCTGGAGAATGAGATTCAGCTCGGCGGCGAGCTTGCGGACGTATTCCTCGCCGAAGACGCTGAGCAGTCCTTTGGCAGCCTGCCGGGGATTCTTCAGCGGCAGCGAGATGGTGCGCATCGGGACCGGCCCGTTTTCC
>JBKQWE010000001.1:0-4086 GCA_052139675.1 Candidatus Brocadiia bacterium | reverse complement strand
CAACTGCCTCGCCCCCATGGTCTACGTGCTGCACAAGAACTTCGGCGTCGTCCGCGGCCTCATGACCACCTGCCACGCCTACACCAACGACCAGCGCATCCTCGACCTGATGCACGAGGACCCGCGGCGCGCACGCTACGCCGCGTTGAACATCATCCCGACCACCACCGGCGCCGCCAGCGCCATCGGCAAGATCATCCCCGAGCTCAAGGGCAAGTTCGACGGCCTCTCGCTGCGCGTCCCCGTCCCGGACGGCTCGATCACCGACCTCACCGCCGAGCTCAAGCGCAAGGCCACCGTCCAGGAGATCAACGCCGCGTTCAAGAAGGCCGCCGAGGGCGAACTCAAGGGCATCCTCGAATATACCGAGGACCCGATCGTCTCCAGCGACATCATCGGCAACCCGCACTCCTGCGTCTTCGACGCCGACTCGACCATGTCCCTCGAGAACGACACGCTCGTGAAGATCTTCGGGTGGTACGATAACGAGTGGGGCTACTCGAACCGCGTGGTGGACCTGATGGAGTTCGCCTGGAAGGTCTAGGCTCCGCACTTTCCAAACCGGGGAGGCGCCTCCATGAACCGCAAGCTGGGCCTGAACGATCTGGACGTGAAGGGCCGGCGCGTGCTGATGCGCGTGGACTTCAACGTGCCCCAGGATGACGCGGGCCGCATCACCGACGACAAGCGCATCCGCGCCGCGCTGCCGAGCATCCAGGCGGTGCTCAGGAAGGGCGGCTCGCTGGTCCTCATGTCGCACCTCGGCCGGCCCAAAGGAAAGCCCGACCCGAAATTCAGCCTGGCGCCGTGCGCGGCCAGGCTCTCCGAGCTGCTGAAGAGGCCGGTCCGCCTCCTGCCCGATTGCGTCGGCCCGGCGGTCGCAAAAGCCTGCGCCGCGCTCAAGCCCGGCGACGTGGTCCTCCTCGAGAACCTCCGCTTCCACGCCGAGGAGCAGGAGGGCGACGCCGCCTTCGCCGCCCAGATCGCCAAGCTCGGCGACCTGTACGTCAACGACGCCTTCGGCACCTGCCACCGGCCCGACGCCTCCATGGTCGCCGTCCCCAAGGCGATGGGCCAGGCCGCCGCCGGCTTCCTGGTCGAGAAGGAAATCGAGTTCCTCTCCCGCGCGCTGGAATCGCCCGAGCATCCCTACTGGGCCATCCTCGGCGGCGCCAAGGTCTCCGACAAGATCACCGTCATCCAGAAGTTCCTCGGCAACGTGGACGGCCTCCTCATCGGCGGCGCCATGGCCTACGCGTTCCTCAAGGCGAACGGCAAGAACGTGGGCAAGTCCAAGCTCGAGAAGACCGAAGGCGTGGACCCGGTCGCCGTGGCGCGGCAGGTGCTCGACGACGCCGCCGGGAAGAAAATCCCGATCCTGCTGCCGGTGGACCACGTCGCCGTGCGCGAGTTCAAGGAAGACGCCACGGTGATGATCGTCCAGGACGAAATCCCCGACGGCCTGATGGGCGTGGACATCGGCCCGGAGACGGTGAAGCTCTACTGCCAGAAGATCGCCGGCGCAAAGATGATCGTCTGGAACGGCCCGATGGGCGTGTTCGAGATGGACTCCTTCGCCGAGGGCACGCGCGCCGTCGCCGAGGCCCTGGCGAAGAGCCAGGCGGTCACCATCGTCGGCGGCGGCGACACGGCCGCCGCGGTGGAGAAGTTCGGCCTCGCCGAGAAGATGCGCCACGTCTCCACCGGAGGCGGCGCCTCGCTGGAATTCCTTGAAGGCAAGGAACTCCCCGGCCTCGCCGTCCTGACCGACGCGAAGCACTGAGCAATGCCTCACCACGACGACACGACGGGCACGACGTGCGGAGATGAAATGGATTGACCTTCCCGGCCGTTCGTCGTGCTCGTCGTGTCGTCGTGGTAAATGACGGACGTCCATGCCGGGGGTCGGTATGCGCTGCATCATTGCCCCTTCGATTCTGGCGTGCGATCTGCGCGTCCTCGGCGATTCCGTCCGCGCGGCCGAGTTCGCCGGCGCGGACTGGCATCACGTCGACGTCATGGACGGCCATTTCGTCCCGAACCTCACCTTCGGGCCGGACATCGTCAAGGCCGTGCGGCGCGCCTCCACGCTTCCGGTGGACGCGCACCTGATGATCACCGACCCGGCCCGGTTCGCGGAGATCTTCATCCGCGCCGGCGCGAACATCATCACGTTCCATATCGAGGTCGCGCCGAAGCCGCGGGCGCTGCTCCGCAAAATCCGCCGCCTCGGCGCGCGGCCCGGCCTGGTGGTCAAGCCCGGCACGCCGGTCTCGGCCGTCTTCCCGTTTCTCGACGAGGTGGACCTCGTGCTCGTCATGTCCGTCGAGCCGGGCTGGACCGGCCAGAAGTTCATGCCGAAGGCGCTCCGCAAAATCCGCGAGTTGCGCGCGAAGGCCGGCCCGGCGCTGGATATCGAGGTGGACGGCGGCGTGAACGAGGAAACGCTCGTCGCCTGCTCGCAGGCCGGCGCCAATGTCATCGTCGCCGGCGCGGCGGTGTACCGCTCCGGCTCGCTCCGGGGCGCGATCCGGCGCATCCGGGCCACCCTCAAAAAGAACTATCTCTGCGATCCGTGTGAAGGGTAGGTGATCCGCGCCCATGGCCGCCGCGATTTCCAAGAAGAAGGACATCCCCGAACAGCTCTGGATGCGCTGCCCCGGCTGCGGCGAGACGGTGTTCCGCAAGCTCGTCGAGGAGCGCCTGATGGTCTGCCCGGAGTGCCAGCACCATTACACCCTCACGGCGCGGCAGCGCATCGAGCAGCTCGCCGACGCGGGCAGCTTCGAGGAGCGCTACGCCAACCTCGCCTCCGCGGACCCGCTGAAGTTCAAGGACCTGCAGAGCTACACGGACCGGCTGAAAAAATACCAGCGCGCCACGGGGCTGAAGGACGCCGTCCTCTGCGGCGCCGCGCGGATCGAGGGGCGCCCGGTGATCCTCTGCGTGATGGATTCCGGCTTCCTCATGGCGAGCATGGGATCGGTCGTCGGCGAGAAGGTCACGCGCTGCGCGGAGGACGCCGTCGCGGAGCGGCTTCCGCTGATCGTCGTCTGCGCCAGCGGCGGCGCGCGCATGCAGGAAGGCGTCGTGGCGCTCATGCAGATGGCCAAGACCGGCGCGGCGGTCGCCCGGATCAACCAGGCGCGCGGGCTGTACATCACCGTGCTGACCAACCCGACCACCGGCGGCGTGATGGCCTCGTTCGCCTCGCTGGGCGACATCATCCTCGCCGAGCCGAAGGCGCTCATCGGGTTCGCCGGGCCGCGCGTCATCAAGGAGACCATCCGCGCCGAACTGCCGGCCGGCTTCCAGACCTCCGAGTTCCTCCTCGAGCGCGGCTTCATTGACCGCATCGTCCCGCGCGGCGAGCTGAAGAAGGACCTCGCGCGGCTGCTGACCAGTTGCGCGCCGACCGCGTTCGGCGCCCCGCGCGCCGCCGCTGCCGGAGGCCCGGCCAAGTGACCCGGAACCTCCGCCCGAGTCCCGCATCGGCCACCGTGGATATCTGGGTGCAGCCGGGCGCCTCGCGGCAGCGGATCGTCGGCCTGCACGGCGACGCCGTCAAGGTCGCCGTCGCGGCGCCGCCGGAGAAGGGCGCGGCGAACCGGGCGCTGGAGAAATTGCTGGCGGAGGAGTTCGGCCTCGCCGCGGGCGCGGTCAAGGTCGTCGCCGGCGGCGTTTCGCGCCGGAAGCGCGTGAGCCTTCAGGGCGTCAGCCCGGACCGCGTCCGGGCCTGGGTGGAACGCTGGAAAACCTAGTGCTTCCTTGCGGAAATAGGACTCCTATTTCCGCAAGGAAGAAGGCCGCGCTAAGCCCTGTAACTTTATTGAGTTATGCGTTCCGTTGGACCGTGTGTAGTTGCGTAAACTGGTACGCCGATTTGCGCAACTAATGTAGTGTTTCACTCAGATGATGCCTTATCGAAGTCATGTCGCGCGCAGTAAGCTGCGCGCTCTTGCTGAGCGCAGCGAAGCATCTCACACGCATTTCTTGAGTTATGCGTATGAGACCCTTCGCTGCGCTCAGGGTGACGAACTTGCACAAGGCGCGTTCTCAAGGGACTTTTGGCGCGGATAATGCAAG